>JBAXME010000016.1:0-52939 GCA_037134455.1 Synechococcaceae cyanobacterium ELA445
GCTGCCAGGTGATGTCGAACTCGAACCAGCGCAGGCCGTGGCGGGCGCTGGAGGGGTGGGCGTGGTGGTTGTTGTGCCAGCCCTCGCCGAAGGAGAGGATCGCCACCCACCAGCAGTTGCGTGACAGGTCAGGGCAGTTGAAGTTGCGGTAGCCGAAGGCGTGGGTGGCGGAGTTCACCAGCCAGGTGACGTGGTACACCAGCACCAGGCGCAGGGGGATGGCCCACAGCACCAGTCCCAGGCCGCCGCCGCGCACACCCGCGTGCTGGCCGTACCAGTAGAGGGCGGCCCCCAGGGGGATCTGCAGCAGCAGGAACCAGCGGTCCAGCCAGCGGTAGAAGGGATCCTGCTGCAGGTCACCGGTGAAGCGCTCCACATGGGCCACCGCCGGGATTTGGTGCAGCATCCAGTCGCTGTGGGCCCACCACAGGCCCCGGGCGGCGTCGTGGTGGTCGTTGGGTTGATCCGAGAACTTGTGGTGGTGCCGGTGCAGCCCCACCCACTCGATCGGTCCGCTCTGGCAGGCCAGGGTGCCCATCACCACCAGGGTGCGCTCCAGCCATTTCGGGGCCACGAAGCTGCGGTGGGCCACCAGCCGGTGCAACCCCAGGGTGACGCCGATCACCGTGGTCCAGTAGAGGACCGCCAGGGCCACCACCGCCTGCCAGCTCCAATACCAGGGGAGCAGGGCGAAGACGGCTCCCACGTGGATGGCGAGCATGAAGCCCGTGGTGCCGAGCTTGTAGATCCTCTGCTGGCGCGGCAGGGGCTGGCGGGGCGCTGCAATGGCGTCGAGCATCCGGGCCTCCTGGACCTCGGACAAACGGCTTCCTTCAGTAGGGACGGCGACCAAGAAACTTCAGCGTTGATGCGTGGAAAAAATCTAACGGTGCAGCTCACCCCGCCCCGGCACGATGGCTGCGGCGATGGAGAGGAGTTCATGGGCACGGGCTGGGCGGCCGATCGGGTGGCCGCGGCGATGGAGCGCACCGCGCCATGGGCCGCCCTGCGCACCGCCGCCGTGCGGCCGCGGCTGGAGAGGGTGCTGGCGGCCTTCGCCGCCGAGCGGCTTGGGGTCCACCACTTCGCCTCCGTCAGTGGGTATGGCCACGGCGACCTTGGCCGGGAGGTGCTCGACCGGGTGTTCGCCCGGGTGCTCGGGGCGGAGGCGGCCGCCGTGCGCCTCCAGTTCGTCAGCGGCACCCATGCCATCGCCGCCGCCCTGTTCGGCGTGCTGCGCCCGGGGGATCGGATGCTGGCGATCACCGGTCGTCCCTACGACACCCTGGAGGAGGTGATCGGCCTGCGGGGCCGTGGCCAGGGCTCCCTGGCGGAGTTCGGCATCCGCTACGACGAGTTGCCCCTGTTGAGCGATGGCTCCGTTGATGAGGGGGCCCTTGGGGATGCCCTGGCGGTGCCCACCCGGCTGGTGCTGATCCAGCGCAGCTGTGGCTACAGCTGGCGACCGTCCCTGGCGGTGGCCGAGATCGGCCGGCTGGTCGAGCGGGTCAAGGCCCTGGCCCCTGACTGCGTCTGCTTTGTGGACAACTGCTACGGCGAACTGGTGGAGGAGCAGGAGCCCACGGCCGTCGGCGCCGACCTGATCGCCGGCTCCCTGATCAAGAACCTGGGGGGCACCATCGCCCCCACCGGTGGTTACGTGGCCGGCCGAGCCGAGTTGGTGGAGCAGGCCTGCTGCCGCCTCACGGCGCCCGGAATCGGCAGCGAGGGGGGCACCAGCTTCGATCTCAACCGGCTGCTGTTCCAGGGGTTGTTCCTGGCGCCCCAGATGGTGGCCGAGGCCCTGATCGGTACCGAGCTGGTGGCGGCGGTGTTCGAGGACCTCGGCTATCCGGTGAATCCTTTGGTGGGCGGCCACCGCAGCGATGTGATCCAGGCGGTGCGCTTAGGCAGCGCCGCGCCGCTGCAGGTGGTCTGCAGGGCCTTCCAGGCCTGCTCACCCGTGGGCTCCTATCTCGATCCGGTGCCGGCCCCCATGCCCGGCTACGCCAGTGAATTGGTGATGGCCGGCGGCACGTTTATCGACGGCAGCACCAGCGAGTTCTCCGCCGACGGCCCCCTGCGGGAGCCCTACGTGCTCTTCGCCCAGGGGGGCACCCACCGGGGCCACATCGAGCTGGCTCTGGAACGGGCGCTGACCGCCCTGGAGCCCCTGCGTGCTTCGTCGGCCACACTGGGGGGCACCTGATCGCCCCGCGCCGCAATGGCCCCCAGCGTTCCCGACGGTCTCCGCTTCGCCGACAGCCACGAATACGCCCGCGCCGAGGGCGACCTGGTGCGGATCGGCATCAGTGCCTTTGCCGTCGATCAACTCGGTGACATCGTCTTTGTGGAGCTGCCGGAGCTCGGCACCGAGCTGGAGCGGGGCACCTCGTTCGGATCGGTGGAATCGGTCAAGGCGGTGGAGGAGATGTATGCCCCGCTCAGCGGCACGGTGGAGGCCCGCAACGAGGCGGTGCTGGCTAGCCCCGAGGAGCTGCAGAACGATCCCTATGGCGAGGGCTGGCTGTTGGTGCTGCGTCCCAACGATCCTGACCAGATGGGCGATCTGCTGGATGGCGCCGCCTACGGCGCCAAGGTGGAGGGAGCCTGAGGCCCCCAGGGAGCCCCGTTGAGCCGCCTGCGCCGGCGGCCTCCCGGCGGCGCCCCTTCGTAAGAATTCCTTAGGATCCACGATCTTCAGGGTCGAGGACGTGACCGCAGGAACCGCCGCACTCTCCTCCTCGCCCTCCTCCTTCCCTGTAGGGTCCCCTGGCGCGGGCCCCCAGGGCGGGCCCCTTTCCCCCGCCGCAGCGCTCAGCCCCTTCGTGGGCCGTCACATCGGTCCCTCCCAAGCCGAACAACAGCAGATGCTGCGGGAGCTGGGGGCCAGGGATCTGGAATCCTTCGTGGCCGAGGTCGTGCCGGCCGACATTCTGCTGGATCCCTCCGAGGCGGCAGCCGGGCTGCCCACCGGTTGTGGTGAACGGGAGGCTTTGGCCGAACTGGCCGCCATCGCCGCCACGAACCAGGTGCGCCGCAGCCTGATCGGCCTCGGCTACCACGGCACGGCCACGCCGGCGGTTCTGCAGCGCCATGTGTTCGAGAACCCCTGCTGGTACACCGCCTACACCCCGTATCAGGCGGAAATCGCCCAGGGGCGGCTGGAGGCCCTGCTCAATTTCCAGACCCTGATCAGCGAGCTCACCGGCCTGCCGATCGCCAACGCCTCCCTGCTGGATGAGGGCACCGCCGCCGCTGAGGCCATGGCCCTCAGCCGCGGCGCCTGCAGGCGCCCGGAGGCCGTCCGCTTCCTGGTGGACGGGCAGGTGCTGCCCCAGACCCTGGCGGTGCTGCACACCAGGGCTGAGCCCCTGGGCATTGAACTGGTGGTGGCCGACCCGGCCACGTTCACCTTCGGACCTGAGGTGTTCGGGGTGCTGCTGCAGCTGCCGGGCCGGGATGGACGCCTCTGGGATCCCCAAGAGGTGATCGCCGCCGCCCATGGTGTGGGAGCCCTGGCCACGGTGGCGATCGACCCCCTCGCCCAGGTGCTGCTGGAGCCCGTAGGCGCCCTCGGTGCCGACATCGCCGTGGGCAGTGCCCAACGCTTCGGGGTGCCCCTGGGTTTTGGGGGGCCCCATGCCGCCTTCTTCGCCACCACGGAGGCCCACAAGCGCCAGATCCCTGGCCGCTTGGTGGGCCGCTCCCTCGATGCCGAGGGCAACGTGGCCCTGCGGCTGGCGCTCCAGACCCGCGAGCAGCACATTCGCCGCGACAAGGCCACCAGCAACATCTGTACGGCCCAGGTGCTGCTGGCGGTGCTGGCAGGCTTCTACGCCGTGCATCACGGCCCCGATGGCCTCGCCGCCATCGCCCGCCAGCTGCTGCGGCTGCGGGCTGCCCTGGCCCTGGGTCTGGAGCGGCTCGGCCTCGCCCCCGAATCGGGCCCCGGTTTCGACACCATCAGCGTGCCAACCCCCCGGGCGGCGGAGCTGATCGAGCGGGCCGAGCGGGCCGGCTTCAACCTCCGCGCCCAGGGGCCCTCCCGTTTGGTCATCAGCCTCGATGAGCTGAGTGATCCGGCCGAACTCGACGCCCTGTTGGGGGCCCTGGCCGATGGGACGCCCCTCCCCTCGGCTGCTGCATTCCTCCAGCAGGTGGAGGCTGGCCTCAGCGCCGACGAGCCGGAGCGTCAGCTGCTGGCGGGGCTACCCCTGCGCCAGGGGGCCTGGCTCCAGCAGGAGGTGTTCCACCGCCACCGCTGCGAGAGCGAGCTGCTGCGTTATGTGCAGCGGCTTGCCAGCAAGGACCTTTCGTTGGTGCACGGCATGATCCCCCTGGGCAGCTGCACCATGAAGCTCAATGCCGCCGCCGAGCTGTTGCCGGTGAGCTGGCCCGCCTTCGCTGGGATCCATCCTTTCGCGCCCGCCCCCCAGACGGCCGGTTACCGCCGCCTGGTGGACGATTTGGAGGGTTGGCTGGCGGCGATCACGGGTTTCGCTGCCGTTTCGCTCCAGCCCAACGCCGGCTCCCAGGGGGAGTACGCCGGCCTGCTGGTGATTCGGGCCTGGCACCGCAGCCGCGGCGAGGCCCAACGCACGGTCTGCCTGATCCCCACCAGTGCCCACGGCACCAATCCCGCCAGCGCGGTGATGGCCGGCATGCAGGTGGTGGCCGTGGCCTGCGACGACCAGGGCAACATCGATCTGGCGGATCTGGAGGCCAAGGCGACCGCCCATGCCGATCGGCTGGCGGCGGTGATGATCACCTATCCCTCCACCCATGGGGTGTTTGAAACCGGCATCCGCCATCTCTGTGATGTCATGCACCGCCATGGCGGCCAGGTGTACCTCGATGGCGCCAACCTCAACGCCCAGGTGGGGCTGGCCAAACCGGGTCTCTACGGCGCCGATGTCTGCCATCTCAACCTCCACAAGACCTTCTGCATCCCCCACGGCGGCGGCGGCCCCGGGGTGGGGCCCATTGGCGTGGCCTCCCATCTGGCCCCCTTCCTGCCGGGCCACCCCCTGGCGTCCTGCGGCGGTGTGGAGGCCATCGGTCCTGTGTCGGCGGCCCCCTGGGGCAGCGCCAGCATCCTGCCGATCAGCTGGATGTTCATCCGCATGATGGGCGGCGCCGGACTGCGGGAGGCCAGCAGTGTGGCCCTGCTTTCCGCCAACGTGATTGCCGAGCGGATGGAGCCCCACTACCCGGTGCTGTTCCGCGGCACCAACGGCCGTGTGGCCCACGAGTGCATCCTTGACCTGCGGCCGCTCAAGCGCAGCGCCGGCATCGAGGTGGACGACCTGGCCAAGCGGCTGATGGATTACGGCTTCCACGCCCCCACCGTCAGCTGGCCCGTGGCCGGCACCGTGATGGTGGAGCCCACCGAGAGCGAACCCCTGGCCGAACTGGATCGTTTCTGCGCCGCCATGGTGGCCATCCGCGCCGAGGTGGCGGCGATCGAATCGGGGGCCAGCGATCCCCTGGACAATCCGCTCAAGCGGGCCCCCCACACCCTGGCGGCGGTCACCGCCGACCACTGGGATCGCCCCTACGGACGGCAGCAGGCCGCCTTCCCCACGCCCGATCTTCGGGCCAACAAGATCTGGCCCGCCGTGGCCCGCATCGATAACGCCTACGGCGATCGAAACCTCGTCTGCACCTGCCCGTCGGTGGAGGATTTGGCTGTGCCAGAACTTACGCCGGCGTGATGGTGGGAATGAACGGTGCTTTCTTGCCAGAAGGCGCTACATTCCGCGCACAACAGGCACCGTATCCTCTGTCATTGCGGGGTGGTTCGGATGCCACCACTTCATCGATGGGGATCATGAAGGGCGACGACAAATCTTCAGGCGACAGCCGATTTCCGGCCCGATCGGTGGATCTTCCTCCGGTGATCGCCCCCCTGCAACATTCCACCAGCCGCGGTGAAACCCTGCTGACGGAGGGCACCAATGTGATCCGGGTGCCTTTTGGCGTTCGTCGGTCCCGTCGGGTCCGCCCCGAGCGCCCTGACCGCTGGGCCACCTTGGTGCTGCCCTTTCAGGCCAGTGGCCCCACCCCGCCGCCGCCTCAGGCGGCCTGAGCGTCGTCCAGTCTCCAGTCCACCAGGGCCTTGACGTCGGCGATCGAGCTGGCCGGGGTTCGGAAGGGCAGAACACGCATGGGGCTCCTCTCGGGCCGCACCAGCCAGCTGAGGTCGTCCTGGGGGATCAGCACAAAGCCCCTGTAGCGCACCACCCAGCGCTTGGGTTCGGGGCGCCTGGGCTCGAGGGCCTGGTGAACCCGGGCCAGTGCGGGTAGCCGCAGACTCCCTTCGACCATGGCATAACAGGTTCATGAGTTTTCTTTTTAGCCGGAGACCACCGATCCGTGCTGCATCCGTCGCTTCAATCCAGTTCGAACAGCAGGAGATCGGCGCCGCCAACGCCAGTGGCCGTGAGGCTCCCCGTGGCGGCTGGGTTGCCGCTGGTGTCGCCCGTGTGGAAGCCGTAGCCATCACCGCGGGTCAGGCTCTGGGGTGCCTGGCCGCAACTCTCCAGGGCCACGGTGCCCTCGATCAGTTGCATCCAGTAGCTGCGGCCGGCCGCCAGGGGCAGTTCCAGCCGCTCGTGTGCCTGCGGCCGCGCCCGCCACAGCCGTACGGGACGGTGGATCGCCAGGGCCCCAGCCTGGCGATCTGGATCCAGCAGGGTCGTCCAGGCGCTGCCTACCGGGAAGGGCTTCTGCTCGTAGCTGGGGGGGATGCCGACGCTGCTGGGCTCGATCCAGACCTGGAGCAGCCGGCAGGGGGCCGTTCCATGGTTCATCTCGCTGTGCACGATTCCGGTGCCGGCACTCATCCGTTGCACCTCGCCGGCCCGGAGCACCGCGCCATTGCCGATCGAATCGCGATGGCTCAGTTCCCCCTCCACCATCACGGTGATGATCTCCATGTCGTTGTGGGGGTGCAGGCCGAAGCCCTTGCCGGCGGCGATGCTGTCGTCGTTGATCACCCGCAACGGTCCGAAGCCCATCCAGGCCGGGTCGTAGTGGTGGGAGAAGGAGAAGCTGTGCCAACTATCGAGCCAGTCCAGCTGGCTGTGGAAGCGGTCGGCCCCCGGGCGGAAGACGGGCGGCTGGCCGATGCTGGAGAGGGTGGTCACGGCAGGAAGGGGTAGTCGGTGTAACCCGCAGGACCGGGGCTGTAGAAGGTGGCTGGATCGGGGGCATTGAGCGGCGCTGCCTGGCGAAGCCGCTCGGGCAGGTCGGGGTTGGCCAGGAAGGCGGTGCCGAAGGCCACCGCATCGATCGCCCCGGCGCCGATGGCGGCGTTGGCCTCTTCGCCGCTGTATCCCATGTTGGCGATCAGCACGCCCTTGAAGCGCTCGCGCACGGGCGTGAGCAGATCGCCCTGCTGCTGCTGCAAGAAATCGCCCCGCATCAGGTCGAGGAAATCGAGGCCGCTGTCGTTGAGCCGTTCCGCCAGCCAACGGGCCAGGCCCACCGGATCGCTGTCGACCATGGCGTTGTAGCTGTTGAGGGGCGAGATCCGCAGCCCCACCAATTCGGCTTCGCCCCGCACCGCTTCGATCACCTCCAGCAGCAGTCGGGCCCGGTTGGCGATCGGGCCGCCGTAGGGGCCGGATCGGTGGTTGCTGCCGTCGCGCAGGAAGGCATCGAGCAGGTAGCCGTTGGCGCCGTGCACCTCGACCCCATCGAAGCCGGCGGCGATGGCATGGCGGGCCGCCAGCCGGAAACCCTCGACGATGGCAGGCAATTCATCGTCAGAGAGCTCCCGGGGCACCACGTAGGCCTTCTTGCCCTCGGGGGTGTGGATTTCATCGCCGCTGATGGCGATGGCGCTGGGGGCCACGGGCATTCGGCCGCCATTGAGCAGCGGATGGCAGGCGCGACCCCCGTGCCAGATCTGCAGCACGATTCGGCCGCCCCGCCTGTGCACCGCTTCGGTGGTGAGCTTCCAGCCCTCCACCTGGGCCGCCGAGTGGATGCCGGGCTCGTTGATGAAGCAGGAGTTCCCCTCCATGGCCATGGTGGCCTCGGCGATGATCAGCCCGGCCGAAGCCCGCTGGCCGTAGTACTCCGCCATCAGGGGCCCCGGCACGTGGCCCTCCTCGGCGCGGGCGCGGGTGAGGGGTGCCATCAGCACCCGGTTGGGCAGCTCCAGGGGGCCAAGCCGCAGGGGGGTGAACAGGTCGGTCAAGGAAGGGACTGGCAATCCATGGGTGTTCCCATGGTGGTCGGGCTTTGGGGCCCTGCGGTGAGTGGGCCCCGCAGGGGTCAGGACGCCACCAGCTCGGGTTCCCTGTAGGGAATGAAGTTGGCCTTGCGGGTGCCGCAGATTGGGCAGGACCAGTCGTCGGGGATGGCCTCGAAGGGGGTGCCCGGGGCGATGCCCGAATCCGGGTCGCCGGCGATGGGGTCGTAGATCATCGAACAGACCTTGCAGATCCACTGGCCTGCCACCGGCTCGCCTTCGGCGGCCGTTCCTTTGCCCTGGAGGGCTTCGAGGGCCACGGTGTAGCGATCGGCGTGGTGGTGCTCGATGGGGACGAGCAGGCCGAAGTTGCTGGCGGCCTTGCGGAAGATGCCGGCATGCTCGCTTGATTCAGCGATCTGTTCGTTGAATTCGGCCTCGGCGCCGCTGTCCCGGTCGCTGCGGGCCTGGGCGGCGAACTCCGGGTACATGGTGGTGTACTCGTAGGTTTCCCCTTCGATCGCCAACTCCAGACAGCGGCCAAGCACGGTCTGCTTCTGTTCCTCGGAGAGGGCGGTGGGATCGGCCACCACCAACTTCGGGTGGAGCAGGCGGAAGTGGGCGAAGGCGTGCTCGGTTTCCTGGGCGGCGGTGTCGCGGAAGAGTTTGGCCAGTTCGGGGTTGCCGAGTTGCTTGGCCACATCGGCGAAGAAGAGGTATTTGCGGTTGGCCATGCTCTCGCCGCCGAAGGCGGCCTCGAGATTGGCCTGGGTGCCGGGCTGGGAGAGGTCCATGGGAATGGGTGAAGGATGATCGGAAGCTTACACGAAGTCGTTTCGACTTCGCCTTGATGACTTCGCGGTCACGGTAGTCAACGCCCTTCCATCCTGGGGTGGCCGTCTCCAGCGTCACCATGGGCCAGGGTCGCCATGGATCATGGTGACCGGGCCCCACTCGATGCCGGGATTTCATGACCCTCGACCGCCGCGGCACTGGCCCCATTCCCCAGCGGCCCCGCTTCGGCCGTCGGATGGTTCGAGCATGGCTGGCCCTGCTGCTGGGCCCCTTTGTCCTGGTGTCCGCCGGTGGGCCCGCCGATGCCCTCCCCCGTCAGGTGATCCTGCTGCGCCACGGCGACAAGGCGGCCTCCGGGGATGGCAACTTCAACCTTTCCCCCAACGGCCTCCTGCGGGCGATCAACCTGGCTCGCCTGATCCCCGCCTGCTTCGGGGCCCCCACCCACATCCGCACCTTCTTCCTCGATCCAGTCACCACCAAGAACGCCCGCAGTTACCAGAGCGCCGTGCCCCTGGCCATTGCCACCGGCGTCAACATTTCCATAGCCCAGGCCTCGCTGGAGAACTCCTTCCAGGACGGTCGGGACATCCTGTCCTCTCCGGCCTATGCCAAGGGCAACGTGGTGCTGTTCTGGGAGCACCAACGGATGCCTGAGTTGGCCAGGGGGCTCGGGCTGTCTTCGTTCCCCCCCATCGGCCCGATGGAGTTCGACCAGCTGTTTGTGATCCGCTACGGCCTGTCCGGGGAGCTCCCGCGCCTGGAGAACCTCCGCCAACAGGAGCTGTATCAGGCCCCCTGTTTCCGCCAGGCCCGTTCGCCCCTTCCTGTCGTGCCGCTGCCCCGCTGAGCTTGGGCCCTGGGGCCGGGCTCAGTAGAAGGCGCCACTGCGGCGCTGGTGCACGGCCGTGAGTGACAGCGGATCCAGCAGGCCACCATTGCTCACCTGGGCGTAGAGCAGCCAGTGGTCGCCGCACTCCATCCGCTGGCTCACGGTGGCCTCCAGCCAGGCCAGGGCCTCGGGCAACACGGGCTGGCCGCTGGGGCTCTCCTCCAGCTGAAGGCCTGCGAACCGATCGGCGCCCGGCTCGAACGGCTGCAGGAACTGCTTCATTGGTCCGTTCTCGCGGCCTTCAGCCAGCACGTTGAGGGCGAAGCGGTCGCCCACATGCATCAGCTCCTCCACGGCCCGGTCCTTGGCCACCGCCACGGTCACCCCCGGCGGGCTGAAGCTGGCCTGGGCCACCCAGCTGGCCACCATGGCGCCACTGATCCGGCCCGCCCCTTCCCCCTTGCATGCCGTGACCACGCACAGGGGCCCCACCACGCGCCCCAGGGCCAGCATCGCCGGATTGCTGAGGCTTTCCCCCAGGCCGCCACTGCGCAGTTGCTGCTTGCGCTGGCCCTTGAGCAGCTGCCGGGCCAGGGCCGTTCCCGTTTCCTCCAGACCCTTGAGGGTGGGGGGATCGGGGCTGAACTTCACCCGGATCGGCTCGAAGGCGAAGCGGAATCCGCCATCGCGCAGCTTGCTTTCCAGCAGGTCGATCGCCTCGCCGCTCCAGCCGAAGCTGCCGAACACCCCCACCGGTTTGTCCCGGTCGCCCTCCGCCAACAGGGTGCCCAGGGCCGAGACGATCGGGGTGGGGGCATGGCCCCCCAGGGTGGGGGAGCCGATCAGCACGGCATCGCAACCCTTGATCGCCGCCAGCAGCTGCTCGGCGGGGGCGAACTCGCAGTTGATGCTTTCGACGCGCACCCCCGCGCGGGACACCCCCTGGGCCAGGGCGTCGGCAAGGGTGGCCGTGTTGCCATAGGCGCTGGCATAGAGCAGGGCCACCGCCAGCTTCGCCTTCTCCTGGTTTTCCCCCCAGCGGCGGTAGTCGGCCAGCAGGCTGCGCCAGCTGTCGCTGATGGCCGGTCCGTGGCCGGGGGCGATGGTGCGGATCGGCAGTTCATCCAGCCGGTCGACCACGGTTTCCACCTGGCGGGCCATGGGGGCCATCAGGCAGTCATAGAAGTAGCGCCGGTCCTCAGCCGTGCTCACCGGGCTGGCCTCGGCGAAGGCTTCGCTGCAGACGTGGGCGGCGAAAAACTTGCCGCTGATCAGCAGGCCGGTGCGCTCCTCGAAGGCCACCAGGGCCCCGGGCCAGCGGGGCGTGGGCACGGGAATCAGGGTGAGGCGCAGGCCGTTGGCCAGTTCGCGGCTCACCTCCTGTTTGACCACATCGATCGGCGGCAGGGGCGGGATCACCTCGTCGGGGCTGTCGTCGCTGGCGGGGCGGCGCTGCTCCCACAGCTCGCCCACCAGGCGGGCGCCGGCGTTGGAGGCCACCAGCATCAGGGCCGGCCAGCGGGCCGCCAGCCGGCGCAGCAGCCCCACCCGGTTGGGGTTGATGTGGCCCACCACTACTTTGAGGGCGGCATCGGCGGGCACCAAGGTGGCCAGCTGTTCCAGGAACGGGGCGGCGAAGGAGTCGCCGGGGGGGTGCACCAGCACCGGCGGCACGGCCTGACCGGAGGCATTGGACCCGGCGGTGAACAGGAAGGCGTTGGCGGTGGTCCCCCGCTCGAGGCCGTACTCCACTTCAAAGCGGAGGCGTTTGGGGCTGAGGCCCCGCAGACAGAGCAGCCCGGGCTCCAGGGGCAGCAGGATGACGCGCCGGGAGTCCATCATCAGTAGTGGTTCCCCACTTTGCGGTGGTGAACGGCGGTGGAGGCTTCGCTGTCGGAGACCGTGCCCTCCTCCACCTCGGCGTAGATAATCCAGTGGTCGGGGCCCTCCATCCGCTGGGCCACGCGGCAGCCCAGGAAGGCCAGGGCCTCACTCAGCACGGGACCACCTTTAGCGGCTCCGTCGAGGGTGGCCACGCCGGCAAAGCGGTCGGCCCCCGGCGGGAAGCGCTTGAGGAAGTGGCGCAGCAGCTGCTGGTGGTTGTCCTCTCGCAGGATGTTGAGCACGAAACGGTCGCCCACCTGCATCAGGGCCTCAATCGCCCGGTCCTTGGCCACGGCGATCGAGATGCCAGGGGGGTCGAAGCTGGCCTGGTTGACCCAGCTGGCCACCATGGCGCTGCTGCGTTCCTCCTGGCGGGCGGTGACGATGTACAGGCCGCCGCTGAGGCGTCCGAGGGCCCGGTCCAGGTCGTTGTCGAGGCTTTTCATCGCCGCGATCGTGCGGTCGCGGGTGAGCAGCTGGCCCAGGTCGGTGCCGGCTTCTTCACACCGCTGGTAGTCGTTGCCGTCGGGCACCTGGCGGATGCGCAGGGGCGCGAAGGCCTCCTTGAGGCCGAGGCTGCGCAGTTGGGTGGCGATGCTGTCAATCGGCTCGTCATTGCCGCCATAGGCGTCGTAGAGCGCCACCCATTGCTTCGCTTTCAGGGCCGCCAGCAACGTGCCCACCGACCTTTGGATGTCGGCATCGGGGCTGGTGGGCCAGGTGGGCACCACCACGGCGCTGGCCTCGCCGATCAGGGCCGCGAGCTCCTGGGGGTCGGTGGCCCGCAGGTCCACCAGCTGTACCTGGGCCTCCGTCTTGCCAATGCCGCGGGCGATCGCCTGGGAAAGGCGATCACAGAAGCCGTATTGGCTCACATAGCAAACGGCGGCGTAGGTCTCACCGGCGCTGCGTTGGCTACTCCAGTCGCGGTAATCACCGATCCACAGGCTGAGGTGATCCCGTAGCAGGGGGCCGTGGCCGGTGGCGATCGTGGTGATCTCCGGCAGGGAGTCCATGCGCTTGAGGGCCTGCAGCACGCTGCGGGCATTGGGGCCCATCAGGCAGTCGTAGTAGAAGCGAAAATCCGGCGCGATGGCCCCTGGGTCCACGTCGAAGACGTCATCACCGCAGTAATGGAGGCCGAAGGCATCGCAGGTGTAGAGGATGCCGGTGCCGTGGTCGAAGGAGAAGATCGTGTCGGGCCAATGGAGGTTGGGGGCACTCAGGAACTCAAAGCGGTGCCGTACCCCGCTCGTGGGATTGGTGCCCAGGTCAAGCTCCTCACCGCTCTTCACCGCCCGACTCTTGAACGGCCTGTGCACCTGATCGGCCAGAAAGGTGATCGCCACCTTGGAGGCCACGATCTCGATCTCCGGGTTTAGCTCCAGCAGGTCGCCGATCAGGCCGGAATGGTCCGGTTCGGTGTGGGAGACGATCAGGTAGTCGATCGAGGTGGGATCGATCTGCCCGGTGAGCAACGGCAGCCAGGTGTCCCGGAACTTGGCGTGGCTGGTGTCCACCAAGGCGGTGCGCTCCCCCCGCACCAGGAAGGCGTTGTAGGTGGTGCCATTGCGCAGGCCGAACTCAATATCGAAGCGGCTGCGGTCCCAGTCGAGGGAGCGGATGGTGGTGGTGTCGGGCCCGATGGCCTCGCACTGGAGGGACAGCCGGGGCGGGGCGACGCTGATGGCGGCTGGCATGGCGGAGCCTCTCGGTGGATCTGGCGCGTGAAACCAACTGTAGATAGGCCCTTCCGGCTCCGGGCAGGCCCATTGATGACTTCCCCTGATCAGATCGATGGGGTCCAGGCGGACAAAAAAATTCCGGTGGGGGTCGCCGAAACGGCCCCACCGGAACGGGTTTCCAGGAGTGGGCGAAGGTAGGGGGTCTTGAGGAGATCGATCGATAACCGAATACATGCATGGGTTGTCGCCACAACCAATCCCGTGCCGGCGACTCAGGGATTGCAGAGGGGGCACTGCCCCGGATCAGCCACCCTCAACCCATCGGAGCGCGGCAGCTCCTGCCGGTGCCCGCAGGCTCCGCAGGCGAAGACTTCCTTTGCCGTCAGCGAGGTGGGATGGCCGCACCAGGAGCAGGGGAGCCCTGTCACCGTGCCCACCGTTCCCCAACCGGGGGCGGTGCAGGCCGGGCAGGGGGTGGCGATGCGGCGGGCCAGCCGGAAGGCCAGCTGACGGATCGAGGCCATGCGGGTGGGGTTGCGGTGGGCACGCATGTCCGTTTCCAGCCACGCCCGGCCATCGCTGGAGCCCGCTGCGCACCGGTGGATGGCCCGCTCCAAGGCCCGATGATCCGCCAGGTCTTTGAGGATCAGGGGGTCCCCCCCAGGCAGGTGGGGGCGCACGATCAGGCCGTGGCGGGGAAAGCCCACCCGTGCCAGCCAGTCGCCCAGGTCGTCGCCGGGCCCCACGGAGCGATGGTCGAAGTTGGTGCGGCGGGCCAGCAACCGCTCCTGGATCACCAGGCCGCGGTGGCGGTCCACGAAGGTCATGCACTCGCTGCCGCAGGCCAGGAACGGCAGGGCGGGGTGGGGCCCAAAACTGCCCTCACTGGCCAGCCCCAGGTCCAGGCCGGTGTGCTCCATGGCCGCCTGGGCCTTGAGCAGGCAGGTGCGTTCCGCTGAGTTTGCCCTGGGCCTCTCGCCGCTGAAGGTGCCGAGGCTGTCGGTGTCAAACCCCTCCGCCAGCACCAGCTCAAGCCCCAGGGCGATTCGGAACGGCCGGGCGATTGCCCGCTCCTTGCCGTGGCGGCTGGCCAGGCCCAGGCTCTGTCCCCGGTAGGGGGATAGGCCGGGCCGTGGGCCCTCGGGCGGACCGGACTCGGGCGTCAACTGGGCGGGCAGAGGGGGAATGGGTGGCAGCTGGGTGCAGAAGCTAGGGGGATTCGGGGGGCGGGCCCATTGGGGCCGATCCAGGCCGCAGGGTTGGAATCATTGGCTGCGCTGATCGGTGCCATTCGTAATCCTGCGTTAGCAAAATACCCAACCGTCTCGTCCAGCCATTACGTTCTCTCGACCGCCGCAACGGTGACCCATGATCCATCCCTAGGGCCACACTTTTTACCGTCAACATTTACCCCTTCTCCTTCGCTCTCTGGGGTTTTGTAGGCCACTACGAACTTCCCTTCATTTGGCGACATGATCTGTCGCTTCCCTCTCCTTTTGCGCTTTTTTCGATGACCAAACGTCGCCGTTTTCTCGCCCTCATGGGCAGCGCCATGCTGGGCACATCGTTGCTCACCGGCTGCCTCGGCAACCCGCCCGAACCTGGAGGAGGCAGCGCAGGCACGGGTGCTCCTGCCACGGCTCCCACCAACGCAAACCTTGAAACCACCACCATCAGCCTCGGCTTCATCCCCATTCTTGAGGCCGCTCCGCTGGTGGTGGCGGTGGAGAAGGGCTTCTTCGCCAAGCATGGCCTGGAGGTGAATCTCACCAAGCAGGCCAGCTGGCCTTCCGCCCGCGACAACGTGGTGCTCGGCTCCGCCGGCGGCGGCATTGATGGCGGCCAATGGCAGATGCCGATGCCGCAGATGATCAGCGAAGGTGCGATCACCGATGGCAAGAAGGTGCCGATGGTGGTGCTGGCGATGCTGATGAGCCAGGGCAACGGCATTGCCGCCTCCAACGGCGTCAAGGATGGCAACCTCAGCGTCGATCTCAAGAAGACCTCGCCGGGCTTCTTCGATTCGTTTGCCCAGAAGACGGGCAGCAAGTTCAAGGCCTCCTACACCTTCCCGAAGGCCAACCAGGAGATCTGGATCCGCTACTGGCTGGCGGCCGGCGGCGTGGATCCCGACAAGCAGGTGGAACTTTTGACGGTGCCCGCCACCGAAACCCTCCAGGGGATGAAGAACGGCACGATGCAGGCCTTCTCCACCGGTGACCCCTGGCCCTCGCGCATCGTCAAGGACAAGGTGGGTTACCTGGCGGCCACCACCGCCCAGATCTGGAAGTCTCACCCCGAGGAGTACCTGGCGGTGCGATCCGATTGGGTCGACAAGCACCCCAAAGCCGCCGTTGCCCTGATCAAGGGGGTGATCGAGGCCCAGCAATGGCTCGACAAACCCGAAAACAAGGCCGAGGCCGCCAAGATCCTCAGCTCGCGCAAGTGGTACAACATCCCGGCCCCCGTGCTGGAGCAGGCCCTCAAGGGTGAGTACCTGATGGGCGCCGCCGGCACACCTGAGTCCAACCCCGCCATGGGACCGCTCTATTGGGCGAGTGATCGGGGTGTGATCTCCTACCCCTACAAGAGCCTCACCCTCTGGTTCCTGCTGGAAGCCCTGCGCTGGAAGTTCTACCCCGGCATTCTCGACACGGTTGAGCAGGCCCAGGCGATCAACGACAAGGTGACCCGTGAGGATCTCTGGATCCAGGCGGCGACTGAGCTGGGAGTTCCTGCCGCCGACATCCCTACGGGCTCCAGTCGCGGCAAGGAGACCTTCTTCGATGGCGTCGTCTACGACCCGGCGAATCCGAAGGCCTACCTCGACGGCCAGAAGATCAAGAAATGACGCCGCGGGCCTGGGCTCCCAGCCAACGCCCCTGAGTTCCTTCGTTTCACCACCTGTTCCCCATCCTTTTCCAGGAGTTTTCTTCCATGGTTCCCATCCCCTCCCCCCGCAAGGGGTCCAACGCGAGTCCCCTGGGCTGGCTGACCCGCAGCTCCGGCAACTGGCTGCCCCCACTGCTGGGCACCGGCGGCTTCGTGTTGCTCTGGCAACTGCTCTCGATGGCGGGAGTGATCGCCTTGCCGGCACCCACCAGCCTGTTTACCGAAGAGCGCACGCGCATTCTCATTTTCTACCCCTTCTATGACCGCGGTGGCCTCGACAAAGGCCTGTTCTGGCAAACCCTGGCCAGCCTCAGCCGGGTGGCCCAGGGCTATACCCTCGCCGCCCTGGTGGGCATTGCCGTGGGCATCACGATCGGCCTCAAGCCCACCATCAACCGCGCCTTCGATCCCCTGTTCCAGTTCCTGCGCATGGTGGCGCCCCTGGCCTGGGTGCCGATCGCCCTGGTGCTGTTCCAGAAGAACCAGCCCGCCGCCATCTTCGTGATCTTCATCACGGCCATCTGGCCGATTCTGATCAACACCGCCGAAGGGGTGCGCCAGATCCCCCAGGACTACCGCAATGTGGCGTTGGTGCTGCAGATGTCGAGCCGGCGTTTCTTCACCAAGGTGCTGATTCCTTCGGCCCTCCCCTACATCTTCACCGGCCTGCGCATCTCCATCGGCCTGGCCTGGCTGGCGATCATCGCCGCCGAGATCGTGATGCCCGGCACCCTTGGCATCGGCTTCTTCATCTGGGATGCCTACCAGCAGAACTACGTGGGCGAGATCGTGCTTGGCGTGATCTGGATCGGCGCCATCGGTCTGATCCTGGATCGCCTCATGGCCTGGCTGCAGACCCGCATCTCTCCTGGCCAGTGATGGCCTCCTGTTCCCCCTTAGCTGCTTCCCCCCTACCCCAGGAGTCCCAACGATGACCGCACTGGTAGATGTTCAATCGATCGACAAGAGTTTCGATCTCCGCGGCGGCGGCACCTATCTGGCCCTTCAAGGCATTGATCTTCAAATTCGCAAGGGGGAGTTCATTTCCCTGATCGGCCACTCCGGTTGCGGCAAGTCCACCTTGCTCAACATGATTGCCGGCCTTGACCTGCCCAGCGAAGGCACCGTGCTGCTCGATGGCGAAACCATCAAGCGCCCCGGTCCCGACAAGATGGTGGTGTTTCAGAACTACTCGCTGCTGCCCTGGCTCACGGTGCGCGAGAACGTGGCCCTGGCGATCGACGAGGTGATGGGTGATCTGCCCCGCGCCGAACGGGATGGGCTGGTGCAGGAACACCTCGACATGGTGGGCCTGGGTCCTGCCGTCGACAAGTTGCCCCAGCAGCTCTCGGGAGGCATGCGTCAGCGGGTGGCGATTGCCCGCGCCCTGGCGATCCGCCCCAAGTTGCTGCTGCTCGATGAACCCTTCGGCGCCCTCGATGCCCTTACCCGGGGCAATCTGCAGGAGAAGCTGATGCAGATCTGCAACGAGCACGAACTCACCGCCGTGATGGTCACCCACGACGTGGACGAGGCGGTGCTGCTCTCGGATCGCATCGTGATGCTCACCAACGGGCCGGGCTCCAACATCGGTGGCATCCTCGAGGTGGACATCCCCCGGCCCCGGGCCCGGCTGGAGGTGGTGCACCACCCCAGCTACTACAGCCTGCGCTCGGAGATCATCTACTTCCTCAACCGCCAGAAGCGGGTCAAGCAGTGGCGCGCCCGGCCCCACGCCACCGTGGCCCGCCATGGCCTGGAGAAGGTGAACCTGGATCTGGGCTTCCTGCCCCTCGCCGCCAGTGCCCCGCTGGCGGTGGCCGAAGCCCATGGCCTGTTCGCCAAGCATGGCCTCGATGAGGTGCAGCTGATCCGCGAAACCACCTGGCGCGGCATCGTCGACGGCCTGGTGGACGGCACCCTGGACGCTTCCCTGATGCCGGCGGGGATGCCCACCTGGATGACGGCCGGTGGCCATGGCGGTGCTCCCCTGCCGATCGTCACCGCGCTCACCCTCAGCCGCAATGGCAACGGCATCACCCTGGGTCGCCGTCTGGCGGAGCAGGGCGTGCGCACCGTGGAGGACTACCGCGCCTACCTCAAGGGCCATGAGCGCGAACCCCACACCATGGGGATCGTGCATCAGGCCTCGATGCACAACCTGCTGCTGCGCTACTGGCTGGCGGCCAACGGCATCGATCCCGACAGGGACGTGCACCTGCAGGCCCTGCCCCCGGCCCAGATGCTCGCCGACCTCAAGGACGGCAGCATCGATGGCTATTGCGTCGGTGCCCCCTGGCTGGACCGGGCCATCCGTGACGGCCATGGGATTGCGGTGGCGGGCGACCTGGCGATCTGGCCCGGCCACCCCGGCAAGGTGCTGGGTGTGCGCGAAGACTGGGCGATCACCTACCCCAACACGCACATCGCCCTCACCAAGGCGTTGTTGGAGGCCTGTCAGTACTGCGCCGACCCGGCCCACTGGGGCGAGTTGAGCCAGCTGCTCAGCGATCGCCGCTACCTGGGGATCAAACCCGAGCTGATCCGCTTCAGCGAAGCCAGCCCCGAGGTGGATCGCGCCGGCCCGGAGAGCGAAGCGGCGGTGCCCCACCACCTCTTCTTCGGGGAGGGGCTGAACCGGCCCAGCCGAACGGAGCACCTCTGGATGATGACCCAGATGGCCCGCTGGGGTGACATCCCGCTGCCGCGCAACTGGGTGGAGATCCTCGAACGGGTCTGCCAGGTGGGGGTGTTCAGCACCGCTGCCCGGGAGCTGGGTCTGGACGCGATCAGTTATCAACGCCAGGGCATCGAACTGTTCGATGGCAAGGTCTTCAACGCCGAAGACCCGATCGGCTACCTCAACGAGCAGTCGATCAAGCGCGATTTCAGCATCGCCGAGATTCCCCTGGCGCCACCCCGTCGGAGCTGATGCAACCGATCTGAGCCCTCTGACCAACCGCCTTTCCCCTTCCCTCCGCCCTTCCCCGCCGTTCCTCCACCGCCATGGCCCCCAACACCCTGCTCCAGAGCCCCACAGACGGCCCACCGCCCCCCTCCGCAGAGGCCTTTCTGCGCTTCGAAGGGGTCACCAAGGTCTACCCCACCGCCAAGGGCCCCTACCCCGTGCTCGATCCGATCAACATGGGGGTGAACCAAGGGGAGTTCATGTGCGTGATCGGCCACTCCGGTTGCGGTAAGTCCACCCTGCTGAATCTGGTGTCCGGTTTCGCCACCCCCACCGAGGGTCGGGTGGTGCTGCACGGCAACACGATCACCAAGCCGGGCCCCGATCGCATGGTGGTGTTCCAGGGGTATGCCCTGCTGCCCTGGTTCACCGCCTACCAAAACGTTTACCTGGCGATCGATTCGGTCAAGCCGAACCTGCCGGAACGGGAGAAGCGGGAGATCACCCGCGAGCACCTCGCCATGGTGGGCCTCACCGAGGCGGCCGACAAGAAGATCCTGCAACTCTCCGGTGGCATGAAACAGCGGGTGGCCATCGCCCGGGCCCTCGCCATCCGGCCGGAAGTGCTGATTCTCGATGAGCCGTTCGGCGCTCTCGATGCGATCACCAAGGAGGAGCTCCAGGAAGAACTGCTCACAATCTGGAACACCCAGAAGTGCACGGTGTTGATGATCACCCATGACATCGATGAGGCCCTGTTCCTCGCCGACCGTCTGGTGATGATGACCAACGGACCAGCGGCCACCATCGGCGAGATCCTGGACATCAAGTTCCCCAGGCCCCGCAACCGGGAGGAAATTATGGAGGATCCCGTTTACTACGACCTCCGCAACCAGGCCCTCGATTTCCTCTACAGCCGCTTCGCCCACGACGACACCGAGTGAGCCGGCGAGGCTGGGATCGCCGCCATCAAAAAGCCCCGGCTGAAGCCGGGGCTGGTACCTAACCGTGTTCCGTCTCATTTGACCGGGTTCCAGCCCAGTGCGCCTTGACGCTTCAGTCCTCCACCTTCACCGAAACGGTGGTCGTGGTCTGGGCTTTGGGGGCGGTGACGGTGAGCAGACCATCGCGGTAGTGGGCCTCCAGGCCCTCGCGCTGCAGCCCGCCGGGGAAGCGGAAGCTGCGGCTCCAGGTGCCGTAACGGAATTCGCTGTGCAGCGGGCCCGCCTCAGAACCGCCAGCGCCTTCGGAGCGCTGGAGTGTTTCGGCCTTGCGCTCGGCGCTGATCACCAGGGAGCGGTCGGTGGCCTTGACGTCGATGGTGGCCTTGTCCACGCCGGGCAGTTCCAGCACGATCGTGTAGGCCTGTGCGCCTTCGCGCACTTCAGCGGCAGGCACGCGCTCGGCCTGGACCACCTGTTGCTCAAGGCGCTCAAAGAGATCGAAGGGGGATTGGCGAAGGGTCAGCATGGTTTGTCCTCGGGTGTTTGGTGTGAGCGGGGTGAGAACGCTTCACCCGTGATGTCACTGTGCCCCGAGCGTTCATGGCCTCCGAGGGGGAGAACCGGCCGGGCCGGTACGGCGCTCACGAAGCGGTTCGGCCCCCACCACCGGCGGGTCGAAAGAACCGCCCGATCCGCCTCAGATCCACCACCAGCGGCTGAAGGCGGCCGCCTGGCCGCAGCCCCGGCCCTCCTCGTCCCAGAGGGTCCAGAGGCGGGCGTTGTCGATCATGAAGCGGCGCCCGTGGCTGTCGATGCGGACGCCGGTGTAGCCGCGGATCGCCTCCAGCTGCAGGGCGCTCTCCAGGAGCCGTTGCCGGGCGTTGCGCTCCTGGGGCTCCGCCGTCAGCCGCGAGGGCATCCCCACCATCGCGCCCCAGGGGCGACGCCACAGCCGCAGGGCCGCCCCATTCGCGTAGATCAGCTGTGGATCGCGGCCGCCGCCATGGGCCAGCACCACCTCGGCGCCGGCGAACAGTTCCTGGGCCGCCAGCCGCCGGGAGCGCCCGGGCCCGTGGCCCGCCAGCAGCGGCCGGCCAAAGGACCGCCGGTGGGATTCCAGCAGCAGGGCGGTGAGCCCCAGGCGCTCCGGGGTCAACCAGGGGGCATCAGCCACTGCCCATGGCCTGGGCCATGGCCTTCTGGCCCAGCTCTGCACCCTGGGCCTTGAGGTGGTCGAGGAAGAGCCGATTGGCGTCAGGGAAGAGGGGTTCGGCGGCCAGGGGCAGGTCGCCCGCTTCATCAAGGCCGCTGTCCCCCTCCATCGCCGGGGTGATCACCACCAGATCGGGATCGAGGGCGGCGGCGTAGCGCCACCAGCGGCCAGGACCGGCGATGGCTGGATGGAGGGGATGGGGGGCGCTGCTGGGGGTGGCCTTGGCACTGAGTTGCTGGCGCCGCTTTTCCGCCAGGTTGGCCAGCAGCTGACCACGGCTGCGGCCCCGCAACTGGAACAGCACGAAGGGGTCTTCGCTGAAGCGCTCCCCCATCAGGTAGTAGACGGCGCTGGTGTGTTTGCAGGGGTTCGCCTTGTCGGGGCAGGTGCACTCGCTGCGCACCTCCTGCAGCTTGAAGGGGAACAGCCGGCGGCCACTGGCGGCGAAGGCTCTCTCGATGTCCTGGGGCATGACGCCTGCCAGCAGCTGGGCGGACCAGCGGGCCTTCTGGCCGAGGGCTTCGAGCACATAGCCCCAGTCCTCGTCGCTGAGGGTGTCGAGCCACAGCTTCACCTTGTAGGGCTCCTCCTCGGTGCCCTGCACCCGCGCATGGACCCGGCGCCCCTCGAAGCGGATCGAGAGCACGTTGCCGGAGCGGGCGTAGGTCCAGGCGCGCTCGAGCCGTTTCTTGTAGCGGTAGGAGTTGATCAGCTCCATCCACTGCTCCACCCACCAGGGCTGCTGGCCCAGGCCCTCGTTGCCCAGGGTGGTGGTGAGGCTGGCGGGGGTGGCCGTCATGGGCGGGGCCGCTTGGGCCGCAATGCCGTGCTGCCATGAAGTATGCCGACCCGGGGGCCCAGCGCACCTAGCCTGATCGCTCTGGGGCCGTCCACGCCATGGCCCGCCGCCAACGGCGCCTTGCCGCCACCGTCTGAATGGCGATGCAGGTCCAACCCCCCCTCGACTTCCTGCCCCCGCGCCTGCTGCCCTGGCTGCCCCGGCTGCTGCGGCCGGTCCTGCCGCTGCTGCTGCGGTTCCTGGAGGGCATCGATGCCGTGGAGGCGGACCATCTGGAGCGGTTGGTGGATCAGGTGGCGCGCTTCCAGCGGGGGGAGGTGCGCCTGCTGCTGGCCTTCCGCCACCCCCAGACCAGCGATCCCCTGTGCCTCTCGGCCCTGCTCTGGAGCCTGCTGCCCAGGGCGGCCCGGGCCCAGGGCGTGCGTCTGCGGGCCCCCACCCACTCCCACTTTCTCTACGACCGCGGCATCCCCCTGTGGGCCGGCAGCGGCGTGGGCTGGATCTTCTCGCGGCTGGGGGGCAGCTCGATCCAGCGGGGCAAGTTGGACCTCAAGGGCCTGCGGGCCGCCCGGGAATTGATGGTGGAGGCCTCCTTCCCCCTGGCGGCTGCCCCGGAGGGGGCCACCAATGGCCTCAGCGACGTGATCAGTCCCCTGGAGCCTGGGGTGGCCCAGATCGCCTTCTGGGCCGTGGAAGACCTCGCTGCGGCTGGGCGCACCGCGGCGGTGGAGGTGGTGCCCCTGGGCATTCACTACCACTACGTGGCTCCGATCGCCTCGGCGGCGGATCGGGTGCTGGCCGATCTGGAGCGGGCCTGTGGCCTGCCCACCCCAGCGAGCCCGGCGCCCTCCGGCCCCAACGAGGGGGCCCAGCTGGCTTTGCTCTATCCCCGGCTGACGGCCGTGGCTGACTGGCTGCTGGTGCGGCTGGAGCGCTTCTATGGCCAGCTCTACCGCGTGAGCTTCGCCGATGGGACGCCGATCAGCGAAGCCAACCGGGGGGAGCGGCTAGGGCATCTGCTGGAGGTGGCCCTGGCGGTGTCGGAGGCCAGCTTTGGCCTGGCGGCGAACGGAAGCTTGAACGACCGCTGTCGGCGGATCGAGCAGGCGGGTTGGGAGTGGATCCACTGTCCCGAGGGCGCAGACCGGGCCGCCCTCCCCGCCGTGGAACGGGGCCTGGCGGACCGGGCGGCCACGGAAGCGGACCGGGCGATGTGGCACATGCGCATGGTGGAGTCCTTCGTGGCCGTCAGCGGCACCTATGTGCGCGACCGCCTGAACGCCGATCGCTTCGGCGAGACCCTGCTGCTGCTGTTCACCCTGGTGTACCGCCTTGCCGATGGAGGCCCCCCACCGCCGCTGCCGCGGCTCGCCCTGCGGCGTGCCCGGATCACGGTGGGGGCCTCGATCGACGTCAGCGGGAGGCTGCCGGCCTACCGCGCGCAGCGGCGCCAGGCGGTGGCCCACCTGACCCAGGACCTGGCGGCGGGCCTGGGGGCCATGTTGTGATCGATGCGCCTGGCTGCCCTCGTGCGCCGAACGGCGTGGAATCAGCCCTCCAGGGCCACCAGATCCCGTAGCTGGCCGGGGTCGAGTCCCCCCAGCCACTCCTCGCCGCTGCCGACGATGTCCTCGGCCAGCTTGGCTTTCTCACGGATCATGCGGTCGATTTTTTCCTCCACCGAGCCGCTGGTGACGAACTTGTGCACC
The DNA here is from genome assembly GCA_037134455.1 of Synechococcaceae cyanobacterium ELA445. Classification (GTDB taxonomy): domain Bacteria; phylum Cyanobacteriota; class Cyanobacteriia; order PCC-6307; family Cyanobiaceae; genus ATX-6F1. The sequence goes on from JBAXME010000016.1 coordinate 23,865, forward strand.
AGCACCCGGTTTTCCTGGCCGATGCGGTAGGCCCGGTCGGTGGCCTGGTTCTCCACGGCTGGGTTCCACCAGCGGTCCACGTGGAACACGTGGCTGGCCCGGGTGAGGTTGAGGCCCACGCCCCCCGCCTTGAGGGAGAGCAGGAACAGCTGGGGGCCGCGGGGGTCCTCCTGGAAGCGGTCCACCATCGCCTGCCGCTCGCCCTTGCTGCTGCTGCCGTAGAGGAAGGGCACCTCCTGGCGGAAGCGCTTCTGCAGATGGGCCTGGAGCAGGTGGCCCCACTCGGCGAACTGGGTGAACAGCAGGGCCCGATCACCCGCCTCGATCACCTCCTCGACGATCTCCTCCAGCCGCTGCAGTTTGGCCGAACGGGCCCCAAAGCCTTCGCCTACGGAGCCCTCCTTGAGCGCAAGCGCCGGGTGGTTGCAGATTTGTTTGAGCTTGGTGAGCAGCCCCAGCACCTGGCCGTGTTTCTGGCCCAGGGGCGCGCGGGCGATGGCATCGAGGGTGTCGTCCACCGTTTTGCGGTAGAGCTTCTCCTGCTCACCGCTCAGGCCCACCCACTCGGTGAGTTCCACCTTCTCGGGCAGGTCGTCGATGATCGAGCGGTCGGTCTTCAGGCGCCGCAGGATGAACGGCCCCACCCGGGCCTTGAGGTCCCGCAGGGAGGCCGAATCGCCGTAGCGCTCGATCGGCAACCGGTAGCGCTGGCGGAAGAACTCCTCCTCCCCCAGCACCTTCGGGTTGAGGAAATCCATCAGGGCCCACAGTTCACTGACCCGGTTCTCCACGGGCGTGCCGGTGAGGGCGATGCGGAAGCGGTTGTGCTTGCCGGATCGGGCCAGACCGCGGGCTGCCTGGCTCTGCTTGGCGCTGGGGTTCTTGATCGCCTGGGCCTCATCGATCACCACCCCCTGCCAGTTGAAGCCCGAGAGCAGCTCGCTGTCCCGCTGCAGCAGGCCGTAGCTGGTGAGTACCAGGTCCACCCCGTCCAACGCCTTCTTGAGGGCGGCTTCGCTGGCCGGACGCCTGGGCCCGTAGTGCTCGATCACGGCCAGTTCGGGCGTGAAGCCCGCCGCTTCCCGCTTCCAGTTGGTGAGCACGGAGGTGGGGGCCACCAGCAGCACCGGGCGTTTGAGTTCCTGCTCCGCCTTCAGGTGCTGCAGGAAGGCCAGCAACTGGATCGTCTTGCCCAGGCCCATGTCGTCCGCCAGGCAGGCCCCCTGGTCGAAGCGGTGCAGGAAGGCGAGCCAGCCCAGGCCCCGCTCCTGGTAGGGACGCAGCTGGCCGGCGAAACCCTCGGGGGCGGGCAGGGGATCGGGGGCCTTCTGCTGGTGGTACTGCTCCAGCACCGCCTGCAGCCGTGGCCCGGCGGTGAACCGGTGCACCGGCAACCGCTGCAGGGTTTCCCCCTCGTTGCCGGTGAGGCGCAGGGCGTCATCGAGGCTGAGGGCGGGATCGAGGGCGCAGAACTTCTCGGCGTTGCGCAGATCGCCGGGACGCAGTTCGATCCAGGCCCCCTTGTGCTGCACCAGCGGGCTGCGCTTGCCCGCCAACCGCTCCAGATCCTTGAGGGTGAGGGTGACCCCGCCGATCATCAACTCCCAGCTCCATTCCAGGGTTTCGCCAAGGCTGAACCCCCGCGATTTCGCTGGCAGCTCCGCCTGGATCGAGAGCCCCAGACGGCTGGCCAGGCCGCCGCTGAGGCTCGGCGGCAGCACCACGCCGACGCCCGCGTCCCGCAGCTTGGTGGTGGCGGTGCGCACCAGCACGAAGGCTTCGGCGGGGGTGAGCGCCATGGCATCGGGGGCGGAGGCATCCAGCCCCCGGGCGATCGGCTCGAACACCTGCAGGGCCCGCCCCAGGCCCTCGAGCAGCAGTTCGCCCGGCTGGTCCACTTCGATCTCCCCCAGCATCAGCTGCCGCTCGGTGCTGGCCCACACCGCCCCGGCCGCCAGCCGCAGGGCGGGGTCCGCCTCCGCCTGCAGGCTGAAGTGCAGATCCCACAGCTCCTGGCCCTCGGGGGGGGTGAACAGTTCGATGCAGGCCCGGGCCGGAGCCACCCGGCCCGCCACCGCCTCGCGCCAGTGGTGGGTGGCTCCGTCGAGGCGCTCGGCGTCTTCAGGGTTGAGGTTCAGGCGGCCGGGCCCGGGTCCGAGGGCCTGTTGCCAGGCCGCCAGCAGGGGATCGAGCCCGGTGGGATCCAACGGGAAGCCTGCGCGCAGCTGGCTGTCCACCAGATCGTCCAGCAGGCCCACCACCACCAGCCGGCTGGAGCCGGGACGCCGGCAGGCCAGGTCCGCCACCGGTGGCAGCCCCAGGGGGGTGGCCATGCCGGAGGCGGCCACGGCCACCTGGGGCAACTGGGAGGCCATGTCCTCAAGCCGGCGCCGGTCGTCCTCCCGGTTCAGCAGCGGCCGCCAGCGGGCCACCCGACCCTCCGGGGCCGGCTCCACCTGGGGCAGCCAGCGCCCGCGGGCGATCAGGCTCAGCACCCAGCGCTGCAGATGGCTCCACCAGCGCAGCTCATCCGCCAGGTCGGGATGGTCGCCGGAGAGGGGCAGCTGACCCAGCCAGGCCCCGGCCGCGGCGGGCTCCAGCCACAGGCCTTCCACCTGCCAGGGCCACCATTCCACGGTTTTGGGGATCGGCTCCCCCGCCTGCAGGGGCAGGCCGCTCCAGGCGGCGCCTTCCACCTGCTTTTTGCCCCGGGCGGCCTGGCTGCGGCTGGGCAGGGTGAGGGTGGCGACGGCGGGACGGAAGGCCTCTGACCACAGCCCCTGCTCCTCCAGCCACTCCCCCAGCTCGTCCTGATCCAGGCTGAGGGGGTGCATCGGCACCTCCCGTTCCGGGGTCACCGGCGCCGCCACCCGCCAGGTGTCGGCCCAGAGCAACAGGCCGGGCCGCCGGGTTGTGTGGGCACGGAGCCAGGTGGCGTGCAGCAGGCTCATGGGGGCAGGAGACGGCCGCGGCCGGCGTAGAGCACCAGGGCGGCGCCGATCAACGGCAACCAGGCCCGCAGCAGCGCCATCATCAGTCCTGGCAGGACCTCGGCCGGTGTGCCGGTGAGGGAAAGGGGAAGGCCCAGGCTGTGGATGCCACAGACCGCGCCCACCAGACCGGCCTGGAGATGGCTGTCGCCCGGATCCACCCGCTGCAGGTGAAAGGCGAGAAGACCATAGAAGAGGCCGCTGCCGCCCGCCCGAAGGGCCGGTTCCAGCCCCATGGTCAGACCGAGGGCACCCGCCGTCAGTCCCGCCAGCAGCGCCCAGCCGAGGGAACGCAGCCGCAGGTGCTCGCGCGGCTCGGGGGGAGCGGGGGGCTCGAGCAAGGGGGGTGGCGTCGCGGCGCAGGTCCTGTGCTGGGCGATCATGCCCTTTCCAGGGTGTTGTTTGCACGTTCGAGGCCATGGCTGTTGCCATCTCCACAGACCACTCCGCGGCCAACCGCCCCAGGCCCCGTTCGGGGGCGGAGATCCGCGAGGCGTTCCTGAGCTTCTTCGAGCAGCGGGGCCACCGGCGGATGGCCAGCAGTTCCCTGGTGCCTGACGACCCCACCGTGCTGCTCACGATCGCCGGCATGCTGCCGTTCAAGCCGGTGTTCCTTGGCCAGGCGCCCCGGCCGGCCCCCCGGGCCACCACGGCCCAGAAGTGCATCCGCACCAACGACATCGAGAACGTGGGCCGCACCGCCCGTCACCACACGTTCTTCGAGATGCTGGGCAACTTCTCCTTCGGGGACTATTTCAAGGAGCAGGCGATCGCGTGGGCCTGGGAGCTGAGCACCGGGGTGTTTGGCCTCGATCCCAGGCATCTGGTGGTGAGTGTCTTCCGCGAGGACGACGAGGCGGCGGCCATCTGGCGCGATCGGGTGGGGGTGAACCCCAAGCGGATCGTCCGCATGGACGAGGCCGACAATTTCTGGGCCTCGGGCCCCACCGGCCCCTGCGGCCCCTGCTCGGAGATCTACTACGACTTCCACCCCGAGCGGGGCGATGACGCGATCGACCTGGAGGACGACGGCCGCTTCATCGAGTTCTACAACCTGGTGTTCATGGAGTCCAACCGCGACGCGGCGGGCACCTTGACGCCGCTGGAGGCGCGCAACATCGACACGGGCCTGGGGCTTGAGCGCATGGCTCAAATCCTGCAGGGGGTGCCCAACAACTACGAAACCGATCTGATCTTTCCCCTGATCGAAACGGCGGCGGCCCTCGCGGGGGTCGACTACCACGGGCTCGATGGGAAGGGCAAAACCTCCCTGAAGGTGATTGGCGACCACAGCCGCGCCATCACCCAATTGATCGGCGATGGGGTCGTGGCCTCCAATCTCGGCCGCGGCTACATCCTGCGGCGCCTGCTGCGGCGGGTGGTGCGCCACGGACGGCTCCTGGGCATCGACAAGCCGTTCCTGACGGCCATGGGGGAGGCGTCGATCGCCCTGATGGCCGGTGCCTATCCCCAGCTGGTGGAGCGGCGCGAGGCGATCCTCGCCGAGTTGGTGCGGGAGGAGGAGCGCTTCCTCGAAACCCTGGAGCGGGGCGAGAAGTTGCTGGCGGAGGTGCTGGCTGCCCGGCCGGAGCGCATCAGCGGAGCCCAGGCCTTTGAGCTCTACGACACCTATGGCTTCCCCCTGGAACTCACCGAGGAGATCGCGGAGGAGCACGGCCTCACGGTGGATCTGGCGGGCTTCGAGGCGGCGATGGAGGCCCAGCGCCAGCGGGCCAAGGCCGCGGCGGTGAGCATCGACCTCACCGTGCAGGGGGCGATCGAGCAGGTGGTGGGCGAGCTGGAGCCCACCGCCTTCCATGGCTACCGAGCCCTGGAGTATCCGGCCTGTGTGCTGGCGCTGGTGGTGAACGGTGCACCGGCCACCCGGGCTGGGGCCGGCGATGCGGTGCAGTTGGTGCTGGATTCCACCCCCTTCTATGGCGAGGGGGGCGGTCAGGTGGGCGACCGGGGGCTGCTCAGCGGCGATGGGGCCGATGGCGCCGGTCTGATCGTGCGCATTGAGTCGGTGGGCCGTAACCGCAGTGTGTTCGTGCACAGCGGCCGGATCGACCGGGGATCCCTGGCTGTTGGTGATCTGGTGACCGCCCGGGTGGACGGCGCCTGTCGCCGCCGACTCCAGGCCCACCACACGGCCACCCACCTGCTGCAGGCGGCCCTCAAGCAGGTGGTGGATCCGGCCATCGCCCAGGCCGGCTCCCTGGTGGATTTTGATCGGCTGCGGTTCGACTTCCACAGCCCCCGGGCGGTCACGGTGGCGGAACTGGAGCGGATCGAGGCGCTGATCAACGGCTGGATCGCAGCCGCCCATGGGCTGGAGGTGCGCGAGATGGAGATTGGGCGGGCCAAGGCCGCCGGTGCCGTGGCCATGTTCGGGGAGAAGTACGCCGAGCTGGTGCGGGTCGTCGACGTGCCCGGGGTGTCGATGGAGCTCTGCGGCGGCACCCACGTGGCCAACACGGCCGAGATCGGCCTGTTCAAGATCGTCTCCGAAACAGGCGTCGCCGCCGGCATCCGGCGGATCGAGGCGGTGGCCGGCCCGGCGGTGCTCGCCTACCTCAACGAGCGTGAGGCGGTGGTGCGCCAGCTGGGGGAGCGCTTCAAGGTGCAGCCCGGCGAGATCGTTGAGCGGGTGGGGGCCCTGCAGGAGGAACTCAAGGCCAGCACCAAGGCGCTGGCTGCGGTCCGCACCGAATTGGCCCTGGCCAAGTCGGCAGCCCTGGCGACGCAGGTGGAGGAGGTGGGGGCCACCTCCGGCGGAGCACCGTTCCAGTTGTTGGTGGCCCGGCTTGATGGGGTGGAGGCCGGGGCCCTCCAGGGGGCGGCCCTGCGGTTGCAGGAGCCGCTCGGGGAGGCCGCTGCTGTGGTGCTGGGGGGCGTGGGTGATCCGGCCGAACCCGACAAGCTCAGCCTCGTGGCGGCCTTCGGCCCCGCTGTCATCGCTGCCGGCCCGAAGGCCGGGGCCTTCATCGGTGCCATCGCCAGGCTGGTGGGCGGTGGGGGTGGGGGCCGTCCGAACCTGGCCCAGGCCGGGGGGCGCGATGCGGCCGCCCTTGATGGTGCCCTGGAGCAGGCCCGGCAACTGTTGCGTCAGGAGCTGGACGGCTGAAGAATTCGAATGTCGTCCCTAAGTTGAGGGGGGGGTGATGACTTGATGCCGATGAACCGTCTCTGGAGCCTTCCTGCGATTGGCCTTTCCTTGGTGCTGGGCGCCACGGCGGGCCTTGCTGCCCCTGCCGGCACCCTGCTCAAGGGGCTGAAGTTGCCCGGGGGCCTCAGCACCCTGTTCTCGGCCAATGCCGTGGGCCAAACCAGCCTCAATGGCCAGCTGGCGGGCACCCCGGAGGCCTTGCTCGACAAGGTCAAGACCAGCCTGTCAGCCCAGGGCTACAAAGAGCGCACCAGTAACACCGTGGTCGGGGCCTGGGGTTTCAACCTGGTGCTGGACCCGCCGGCCGGCACCACGGTGGATGGCACCCCAGCCGGCAAGGCTGCAGCGCTGGTGCTGCAGTCCACGGCGCTTGCTCCAGGCAAGCTCAATCTGAACGTGCGCTTTGAGGGGCTCTGAATCCAAATGGAGGCCTTCTGCTGAGGGGGCCGGCTCGGCTAAAAGCCTCGGTTGCTACAGATGGAGGTAGGGCAGTGCGGTGGAATGGAGTAGTAATCGCTTAGAGCGCTGGGATAGAAGTTGCGCTCACAAAGTGTCAGGTGGCGGGATAGAGTTCCTGCCTCAGCAAGCCTGGTCTAGGCAGATCGACCACGATGGCGAAGCCGATGATCGTGACCACCCACAGTTACCGTGGGGGAACGGGCAAATCGAACGCCACCGCTATTCTGGCCACCTGCTTCGCCCAGCAGGGGCTCAAGGTGGGGGTTGTGGACACCGACCTGCCTTCTCCTGGCATCCACATTCTGTTTGGCCAGGATGAACCGAAAACAACACTCAACGACATTCTCTACCACCGAATGCCCGTCAAGGAGGCGTTTCTGGATGTAACCCCTGATCCGTTCCCATGGGACGGACGCATCTATCTCCTTGCCGGTAGTCCCAATCCCTCAGAAATCGCCGAAGTTGTGAAGGAGGGATACACGATGGAGCAGCTGGTGGACATCTTTCGTGAGTTCACGCGCAGTGCGGGCCTCGATATCCTCCTGATCGATACCCATCCCGGTCTGGCTAAATCCAGCCTCTACTCGATCATTGTCTCCGATCTGCTGTTGATGGTGCTTCGCCCTGACCGGCAGGATTACCAGGGAACGGCGGTCACGATTGATGTGGCCCGCAAGCTCGGTGTGCCCAAGCTGCGCCTGCTGGTGAACAAGGCCCTCGAATCGCTCGATAGGGACGAACTCACCAAGATGGTCGAGACCACCTATGGGGAGCCCTGCTTGGGGGTTCTGCCCCAGTCCGATGGAATCATGCGCTATGGAGGCAGCGGGCTGTTCAGCCTCCAGGAGCCTTCGCACCCCCTCAACTTGGGGCTCGCCAAAGTGGCGCAGTCGATCCTGGAACTGCGCCCCTGAGAGCGCGGTTCTTCACGCCCCTCTGTGATCATCTTCCTCCCCTTGGCCGCCCCCTCCCCACCGATTCCGCTTGATCACACCGCTGCGGCCCCCCTTGGCGGCTGGAGCTGGGGCGATGGCAGCCCGGCCGGGTTGCTGGTGCTCTACGCCGCCCTGATCCTGCTGGCCTATCAGGCCCCCCTGATCAGCCACTGGATCGACCAGAACAGCGACGAGGACCAGCCCAAGAGCCATCAATTCGGCACGGCCGTGCGCTCGATTTCCGGCGGCATGGCGGCTGCCTATGTGTTTCTCGTGCTGATTCCTGAACTCAAGGTCTTTGATGAGACCATCCAGGGCAGCTATCTCAACGCCTATGTGCTCGCTCTCTTTGGGCTTGTGCTGTTCAAGGGGCTGCAGCATCTCTGCCTTCATTTGGTGAATCAGCGCAGCAAGGTGCATGAGGAGTGGGGGTTCATCCATGCCCATGGCATGGAGCGTTCACTTGATTTCAAGGTGGCCTCCGGTGTGTTCTGCCTCTACGCCAGCTTGGTGATCCTGACGCTGCCGTTCCAGTTCAGTCATCTGGCGGGCCCGGTTGATCGGATTCTCTACCTGGTCACGTTTGTGTTTCACCTCGGCCTGGTGATGTTGGGGCTCTACGAGGAGGACGCGAAGGCATTCCATCGCTTCGTCCCCCGCAGCGTGTCGGTGTTCCTGACGGTGGCCCTGGTGCTGGCCCTGGCAAGGGTGCTGCCGCCCGTTCTGGTGATCGCCTTCATGTCCTTGCTGGCGGGCATCATCATGTTCCAGGTCTTCCGCACCGAACTCCCTGCCGCCAGTCGCTCCTCCTTCAGTTGGTTCGTTTTCGGCTCCACGCTGTTCACAGCCGTGCACCTGATCACCGAGCGGGTGGGCGCCCACTGAGTGCTTCGGCAAGGCCAACCGCCGTCAGTCAGATTTGTGCAGGTGCTCCCGCAGTGCGCTTGAGTTTTCAACCATGTCCTGGAAGGAATGGTCATCGACGATGGTGGACACCTCGCGCGCGGCCCGGGCGTGGTCAATCTGGATCGTCAAAGACTCGATCTTGGTCTGCAGCTCCGCCTCCCGTTGGCGGATGCGGTCGAGCATGTTGGAGAACGATTCCCGTGCCGCTTGCACGGTGCGGTCCCCCTCCCATCCGGGGCTGCCCAGGTGGGTCTTGACCGCATCGAAATCGCCGGAACTGACCAGCTGCGTGAGATAGCTGAATTCGTCGACGTAATCGAGCATGTTGCGACAGCGGAGGGCCAGCTCCTCCATCAACCGGTGCCGCAGGCTGGGATCGTGATCGATCAGGCGCAAGGTGTCTTGGTTGCTGATTTGCGCCAGCACGCAGGGGGCCGAGAGGCTTTCACAGGAGGCGGACCGCCGCAATTCGCCGTAGAGGGACATCTCGCCGATGACGCTGCCGGGCATGAGGCAGGCCACGTCCAGTTCATCGCCCGAACGGTTCTGGATGAAGACCCTCATCTCGCCCTGGTTGAGCAGGTAGATGGAATCGCTGGGGTCGCCTTCGGCGAACAGGAGCTCGCCGGCCCCGAGGATCACCTCTGACCCGTGCTCCGGCAGCACGGCGCGCAGCAGATCGGAGAGTGCCTGGTGGACGGATGCGGGGCTCATGCCAACGGGTTCCAGATGGGTCACTTCCTGGGGCATTGTGGCCGGCCCGGGTGGTGGCGGTGTGTCGCTTCCAAGGCTGGTTTGAAGGGCTTAAGGGTCGCCGTTGCTACGTTTCTGGCCCGCACGGGCTTAGATCATGGCGGAGCGTTGGACACCGGTCGACGGTGCAAAAAGTGATCCAGGCGTGGTAAATACAGCAACATGCAGCAATGTGATTCAGGGCGTTATTGATGAACTGCACCAGCGCTATTCCCCGCTGCTCGATGGTGCACCAGCTGATTACATTCCCGAGCTCGCCAAGGCTGACCCCAGCGATTTTGGCATTGTTATTGCCACTGTTGATGGTCGGTTGTACAGCGTTGGCGACACCGACAAATCCTTCACAATCCAGTCAATTTCCAAGCCGTTTGTCTATGGCCTGGCCCTGAAGCTTCTCTCGCCGGAGCGGATGGTCACCAAGGTGGGCGTGGAGCCCTCCGGTGAGGCCTTCAACGCCATCAGCCTCGATCCCGACACGGGTCGTCCCCGCAACCCGATGATCAACGCGGGGGCGATTGCCAGCACCGCCCAGATCGCCTGCCACGATCCGGAGCACGCCGAGGACCAGGTGCTCGATTTCTTTGCGGAGCTGGCGGGCCACCGCCTGGCTGTTGATGAGGCGGTCTATCTCTCCGAGCGGGAGACGGGGCATCGCAACCGCTCCATTGGCCATCTGTTGCGCAATTTCAACATCATCGAGTCCGACCCTGAGCCGGCCCTGGATCTTTACTTCCGCCAGTGCTCAATCCAGGTGTCTTGCCGGGATCTGGCGGTGATGGCGGCCACCCTGGCCTGCCAGGGCCGCAATCCCTTCACCGGAGCCCAGCCCCTCAGCCCAGCGATCACCACGCGGGTGCTGGCCCTGATGGCCAGTTGCGGCACCTACGACTTCGCCGGCCAGTGGCTCCACGACGTGGGCATGCCCGCCAAGAGCGGAGTCGGCGGCGGCATCCTGGCGGTGGTGCCGGGCCGCCTTGGCATCGCCATCTACTCCCCGCCCCTGGATGCCCTCGGCAACAGTGTGCGCGGCATCGCCGTCTGCAACGAGCTGTCCGAGCGCCTGGGGCTGAGCCTGTTCAGCCAGTACCCCCAGAGCACCTCCACCGTGCGCCGCTCCTACGCCGCCTCCCTGCGGCAGTCGAGGCGCTGGCGTTCCCCCCGGGATCTGGAGGCCCTGCGCAACTCCGGCAACGCCATCCGGGTCGTCCATGTGCAGGGCATCCTTGAGTTCGCTGCCCTCGAGAGGCTGGTGGCCGAACTGACCGGCGGCCTCAGTGAGTCCCGGGTGCTGATGCTCGACCTGGCCCATGTGATCGAGCTGCCCCAGGAATCACGGCTGTTGCTGGCCGAACAGCTGCTGATCTTTCGCCGCCAGGGTCTGGCCATCCTCCTGTCCCGTTGTGCCCACCTCGACCTGGCGGAGTTGCAGACAACCCTTGGCAAGGATGGGGACTCGATCTTTTGCGGCAACCTCGACCAGGCGATCGAGCGGGCCGAGGATCTCTTTCTCGCCACCCTGGAGTGGGGGGGGGAGGAGCCTGCGATCACCCTCGACGCTGCGTCGAACTTCGGTTTCCTTGGCCTGCTGGAACCCGAGGACCGCAGCAGGGTTGCCAACTGTTTGCAGCGGCGTGAGTTCGGGGCCGGCGAACCGGTCTTTAGGGGCGGTGACGCCGGTGATGAACTGTTCCTCGTGCGTGCCGGCCGTTTCACCACCACGATTCAGCTGGAGGATGGCAACCGCCACATGCTGGAGTCCAGGTTGGCCACGTTCGGCCCCGGCATGTGCTTCGGCGAGGTCGCCTTCCTCTCAGGCCAGGCGCGCTCGGCCACCATCCGTGCCGATGTGGACGGCAGTTGCCTGGTCCTCTCCCGCAGGGCCTTCGATGCGCTGCGCCGCAGCGATCCCGACGCCACCAACGCCCTGCTGCTGGCCCTGAGCCGCGAATTGGGGCAGAAGCTGTCGTTCACCAGCCAGCAGCTCACCCAGATGGATCATCTCTGAGTTGGCCATAGCGTGGACCCGATTGCCGGTCGCTGATGCCACGCTTCGCTCCCCGCTTGCTGCTGCTGGGCCTGCTGGCGCCGGCGTTGTTTCCGCTGATGGCCCTGCCGGCCCGGGCCGAAGGCCAGATCCAGTTGCGCTGCGACGGCACCCTGCTGGAGGCCCGCGGTTCGGCGGAACGCAAGCGCCCCACCGAGCGCCTGCGGGTCTCCCTGGGGATTGAGGCGGAGGCGGCTTCGGCCGATGGGGCATTAGCCCTGCTGCAGGAACGGCTGGGGGCGGTGCGCCAGGGGCTCCAGAACCTCGGGGTTCAGGAGCTGGAGGTCACCTCCCCCAGCACCTGGCAGCGGCCTGCGGCACCCCGTTCGCCCGCCCAGGTGACGGCCAGCCTGCAGGTGGGAGGCCAGGTGCCGCCCCAGAGCCTGCAGGCCCTGATCCGTGGAGTGGGCGCTCTGCCGGGGGTGCGTCTGGCGCCGGTGGCGGCCGAGGCCGACCGCCGCGGCGATGCCGAAACCCGCCGCATCCTGCTGCGGGCTGCGTATCAAGAGGCCCTTGGGCAGGCCCGCGAGCTGGCGACGGCCATCGGCCTTACGCGCCTGGCTCCCGTGGAGGTGCTGGTGGAAGGGGGGGGGCGGCCGGTGCTGATGCGGGCGATGGTGGCCGACGGGGCACCGCCCTTTGACCCGGCCGAACTGCCGGCCCCCACGGACCGCATCGCCCTGCAGGTGCGTTTCTGTGCCCGCTGAACTCAGTCGCTGAGCAGGGAACTGAACAGCTGCCGCATGCGCTCGAACAGCTGATTGTCCGGCAGCGGAGTGAGTTCCTTTTCGAGCCGCTCCTGGGCGGCGCGCCGGGCCCCCACCAGCAGGGCCAGCTCCTCCAGCAGGCGCTCATCGGCATGGAGTAGGGGTTGAAGGGCATGGCGGCTCACCTCCAGCAGGAGACATTCCCCCAGGGCTCGCACAGTGGCGCTCCGGGGGGCATCCAGGCAGAGGGTCATTTCGCCGAAGATCTGGCCGGCCCCCAGGACAGCCATGGACCGGGCCTGGCCATCGGGACTGGCCTTGAGCACCTCCACCTGGCCCTGCACCAGCTGATACAGCGAATCACCGGCGTCCCCCTCGCGCACGATCGTTTCACCGGGGCCGAACTGGCGGATCACGCTGAGGGCGGCCAGGTCATTGAATTGCGCCTCGGAGAGAGCCGCGAAGAGCTGGTTCGAACGCAGCAGCCGCAGCCGCTGCTCCAGGGAGGCCAGGGCCACATCCATGCCCGGCGGGGGCGGCCGTTTGGGCCGCAGTTCCCGCACCGGGTAGGGCACCGTGTGGCCTGCCCGATGGAGGGCATACCAGATCTGCTCCAGCAGTTCGCTGCGCAGCTGGTAGCGGCCGATATCGCCGCAGAACGGCTGCCAAACCAACATCTCGTAGGCGACAACGCTCTCCTCGAAGGAGCCCACCCACACCATCGGTTCCGGGGTGCTCAACACCGTGGGGTGCTGGCGAATCACCAGCAGCAGCAGGTCCCTGGCCTGGGCAGGGGGAAGGCCATAGTCGAGGCCGATGTGAAAGCGGTTGCCGATCGGATCCGCGGGCCCGTAGCGGCGCAGCACCTCCTGGGCCACCTTGCTGTTGGGGACCACCTGGTGGGCCCCGTCCATGCTTGCCAGCAGGGTGTTCATCAGCGTTAGGGAGGTCACCTGGCCCCGATACCCGCTGATTTCGATCCAGTCACCCTCGCGGAAGGGAACGGCCAGTTGCAGGCTGATGCCGGCGAACAGGTCTTTGAGGGTTTCCTGGGCCGCCAGGCCGATCACGGCGGTCAGCACCGCCGAGGTGGTGACCAGGCCCACCACATTGATGCGGGCCTGCTGCTGGACCACCGTCACCGTGAGGGTGGCCCCCACCGCCAGGAGGCCAAGATCGCGCACGATTTTGGGTGGTTTTCCCCAGAACCCGATGGACGCCGGAAGTTCCAGGATCGTCCATTCCCCCAGGACAATCAGGCCGTAGCCGATCACCAGCTCGGCCATGATCGACCACCACGGCCGCAGCGCTGGCGGCAGCAACGTCACGGGCACACTGCTGCTGATCAGCCACACCGCAATCGCCACCAGCGGCAGCCGGATTGGTGGTGACACGAGGCCGCGGAGATGGCGGTTGCCCAGCAGCCGCAGCAGCACCAATGCTGCGGCAAGTCCCAGGGCCAGCAGCAGGCGTTCGAGAAGATGCATGGCGGCTTAGGCCATGGCGAGGCATCCTGGATGGGCCGGTCGGCCGCCCCCATGTTCCCTGACCCGTCCCATCACGTTTCTGGGCTGAACGTGTTCCTGATGCTCGCCATGGGACATTTCCTCGGGGATTTTGGCCTTCAGAGCGACCGGATGGCCACCGAGAAATGTCGGGGCCATGATGTCACGCTTCCTTGGTATTGGTGGCTCGCGTCCCATGCCGCTATCCACGGCTTCCTGGTGGGGGCCATCACTGGGGTGCCGTTGCTGGGTTTGGCCGAGTGGATCGCCCACTCCCTGATCGACATCGGCAAGTGCCGCAAGCTCTACCGCCTGTCGGTGGATCAGGCTCTCCATCTCACCTGCAAGTTGGCGTGGACGGTGATTCTGCTGCGAATCTGAGCCGACTTTGCCAATCTGAGTCACTGGTGCGAATCTGAGAAGGCAAGCACCTTGAGGTTCGCCGCTGACGCGGTGTTGGCCATGATCAACCCAAGAACCGTCCGCCTCGGGCTGGGGGCATTGGCGGCCCTGTCCCTGCTCGCCGATGGCACCGCCGCCCTGGCCCAACCCAGTCTGCGCAGCAGCTTCCCCGGCCGCCGCATCGGTGGCGGCACCCGCGGTGAGTGCGCCGCCCGGGTGCTGGCCCATCTGGTGCCCACCAACAGCGTCTTTGCCCCCGGGCCGGCCCTCACCATCGCCCTGCTGGAGGGGCCCACCGCCAACCCCCGGCCGCTGCAGGTGCTGTTCAGGCCCCAGGGCCCAGGGGGCACACCCAGCGGACCCGCCGTCAAGCGGGAACTGGCCGCAGCCCCGTCGGGGGTGACCCTGCTGGCGGTCGGCAGCCTCAAGGGGGCGGAGGTGTGGGAGTCGTCCTATCGCTGCGGCGACCCCGCACCGGTTTCCAGCGATCCCCTCAGCTTTGTTGAATCGGTGTCGCCCCCGGCCCTGAGCCTGCTGGTCACGGACGTGACCCCGGCCGACCGCACCCTCCAGAGCGGGTTGCAGAAGCTCAAGGGGCTTTGCGGCTCCCAGGTGGGCCGCGCCGAGCTGGCCAAGACCTTTGGCCTTGAGGACGTCATGGGGGCGGACTGGCCGGCAACGCTGCCGGTGCGCTGCCTTTGAGCTCCCAGATGTCCAGGGGTTCCTGGCGCCCCTTCACCTGGAGGTGGCCCCAGTTCTCCCAGAGCAAGGATGCGGTCTGCTCGGGCGGCAGCAGATCGCGGGTGGAGGAGGAGACGAGCACCCGGCAGAGGTTGTTCTGCCGGTTTTTCTCGTAGCTCTCGAGCCGCGAGGCGCAGTTGACGGTGTCACCGATGACGGCGTATTCCAGCCGCTCACTGCTGCCCATGGAGCCCGCCAGCACGGCGCCGGAGTGGACGCCGATCCGTAGCCGCATCTCGGGGGCACCGTCGGCGGCCAGCTCCCGGTTGAGCTGCTCCAGGCCGCTCTGGATCGCCAGGCAGGCCTCGATCGCTTCCACCGCATCCGCCAGCTCGCCTTTGCCCACGGGCGCGCCGAACACCGCCAGAAAGCCGTCGCCGGTGAACTTGTTCACCATGCCGCCCCGCTGGGTGATGGCCGGCACGCAGAGGGCCATGCCCCGGTTCAACCAGGCCAGCAGATCGGAGGGGCTGAGCCGCTCCGACACGGTTGTGAAGTTGCGGGTGTCGGAGAAGACCACGGTGACCGGCAGCTGGCGGCCCTCGAAGCGCCCGTCGCTGAGCAGTTCCTCCCGCTGGGCCCAGAGCTGCTGGGCCACCGCCGGTGAGGTGGTCTGGCCCAGCAGGCGCTGGAACTGCTGGCGCTGCTGCTGGCTGGCGGCCCCCCGACGCAGCCAGGCGGCCGCCGCCATCAACCCCAGGCCCGCCAGGGGCAGGGCGGTCTGCACCCAGATCCCCTTCCACCACAGCAGGCCGACGGAAGCCCCCAGGCCCACCGCCGCCACCAGGGTCACCACGATGATGCTGCGGCGCAGGGTGGTGAACCGTTCCCCCAGCACCACCCCCAGGCCGAGCCCCAGCAGCAGCAGCAGGTTGCCGCTCCAGCCCGGCAGGGCCGAGAGGGCAGGGCTGGCGCCCTCGGCCATCGCCAGCAGGTCGCCGGTCCGGTTGGCGTGCAGTTCCATGCCGCTGATCTGGGTCTGGCGGCCCTCCGGATCGAGCACAAAGCGGCTGTGGGGCACCAGGAAAAGGTCCCGCAGGGAGGGGGCGGTGCTGCCGATCAGCACGATCCGTCCTTTGATCTGCTCCAGGGGCACCTGGTGGCGCAGCAACTGGTTCAGGGAGGCGGAGGGGAAGGTGCCCGGTTGGCGGAACAGGAGCATCTGCTGCAGGCCACTGTCATCCGCACTCAAGTAGCCGCCGGAATTGGGATGCAGTCGGTCCAGGGAGTCGGGGGAGGACTCCAGCCGCTGGCGCAGGCGGGCCTCGCCCCGGTACACCTCCACCAGGCGCAGGGGCAGGGCCACGGTGGCCTCGTCCTGGCCGGTTACGTGCACGAGATTCCGCCGCACCACCCCGTCGGGGTCCAGCACCAGATCATTGAACGACCGGCGCTGGGGCGGGGTGCCCGGGATCGGGCCGATCGATTCGGCCACGTTGAAGATCGACACCAGCTTGGGATTGGTGCGGGCCCGCTGGCGCAGGCATTCCTGGCGGGGGCCGACCCCTTTGTCGCGGTAGATGTCGAGGGCGATGGCCCGGGCGCCGTCGCGGCTCAATTGGTCGATCGCGTCGCAGAGCAGGCGGTCGTCGATCGGCCAGCCATAGGTGGCGATGTCCTTTTCGGTGATGCCGATCAGGGTGATCGGCGTGGTGGCCCCCGACGGGGCCGGCCGCTTCACGGTGACCAGGTCATAGAGGAGCAGGCTGCCCGTCTCGGCGATGCCGCTGGCGCGCAGGGCCAGCACCACCAGGGCGGCGACGCCGTAGGGGGCCGCCAGTCTCAGGGCCTGGCCCAGGCGCTTGAAGCGCTTTATGGGGCGTGCCATGGCCGGGCTCAGAAGCGGTATTGAACTTTGCCGTAGAAGCCCTTGCCCAGGCTCCAGTTGGTCCAGGGACCAAACAGGGTGTTGGTGGCGAACTGGTTCGCCCAGCCCGCCTCAAAGCTCCAGTTGTCCCCCGCCAGCCAGCGGGCCAGGACCCCCCCTGAGCCCACGTCCTGGGTGAAACTGCGGCCCTGCAGACGGGTGTTGACCCCGCCGTAGCCGAAGAAGGGCACCAGCTGCAGCGCCTGTTTCTTCTTCTGCCAGAACGTCCAGACCAGCTCACTGGTGCCGAGCCAGCCGTTGTCGCCGCTGATCAACTGGCCCGGCAGACCCCGCAGGCCCACATCGGAGCCGAGGGTGAATTGCATCGAGGAGGTGAGCGGGTTGCCGGCCACCTGACCTGCGGCCCGCAGGTTCAGTTGCCAGTTGGGAGCGAATCCCCAGGCGGCCGAGATCAGGGTTCCAACGGCGGTGGCCTGCCCAGGGGAGATGCCCACCTGCGCCAGCTCATTGATCTGGTTGCTGGGGGAGAAGGCGCCGATCCCTTGCAGGGCGTAGACGTTGCCGCTCCAACCCACGGAGTTGGTGAGGCCGCTGCCGCTCAGGCCCACCCGCAGGTAGCCGGTCTGGGGCGTGCGCACCACCTCGGGAAGGATGGTGGGTAGAGCGTTACCGGCCAGGAAGGTGGTGCTGCGGTTGAGGCTCAGCCCCGCGAAGGCTGCAAAGCGCTGGGTGAGGGTTTCCTTGAACACCCACTCCAGCTGGCCCAGGCCCTGGAACTGGCGGGTGCTGAACTGGTCAGCCGGCGGGGTCAGCTCGACCAGGTTGCGGCGGCTGTAGCCGAAGGAGCCGGTGAGGTTGAGCTGATCGGTGAGGGGATAGGTGTAGCTGGCGGAGCTGATCACCGCCCCCAGATTGGGGAAGGGGTTGTTGGCGACATCAAGCTCGCCGTAGAGCAGCAGCACATCTCCTGGCGTGACCAGGCCCCCCTTCACCAAGGTGCCCACGGCCCGGCCTTCGCCGGAGCCGTTGGAGCCGTCGTTGCGGACGGAGAAATCGCCCTGGAGCGGCTGCTTGCCCAGCTCCACGTTGACCGTGAGCACCGCCTGGGTGGGGTCGCTGCCGAGGCGGGAGAGGTTGCTGCGGATGCTCTTGACGCCGCCCTGCCGTTGAAGCAGCCGCAGCTGACGTTCCACCTCCGCCAGGTTGAGCACGTCCCCCTGGAGGGGCCGCAGCAGGCGGGTCACCCGGCGGCTGAGCCAGGCATCCTTGGCGATGACGCGCACCTCAACGATGCGGCCTTCGACCACATCGAGATAGCCCGGTGCGGGCTTGGTTTCGGCGAAGACCCGGCTGTTGACGTAGCCATCGGCTACCAGGCGGGCGGTGAGGCTGGCGGCGCAGGCCTTGAGCCGCTCGCCCGGATCGGCGATCGCCAGACAGGGCTGGAAGATCTTGGTGAGCTCCAAGGCGCCGTAGCGCTTGAGGCCCCGCACCTCGGGCAGGTCCTTGCGGATGGTGGGCGAGGGGGCCGGGCTGGGGGCTAGACCAGGGGTTGGGCTTGGTGCAGGTGTGATCGGCGGCGCCTGCTCCAGCGGCTGCACGTCCAGCTTCGGCGCGGGCCGTTTGCGGTCAAGCCGCTGCTCTCCAGCATCGGGCCCCGGCAGGCGCACGGGCCCGCTTTGGATGGGGGGGGCCACCAGCTGGGCCAGAAGAGGCAGCACGGGAATCTCTCTGCAACATCACGAATCAGGGCCACGGTATCCCGAAATCCCCAGACTCACCATGGCTTCGGACAGGGGGCGTAGATGGGTCCCGTTCTGTATGCCTGGCCATGGGCAATCGATGGATTGACCTGTATCGAATGGTTGCGTTGGCGGAGTAAGAGCCGTTGCAGATCAATCCTCTGCGAGGGCTTGATGGTCAGCACGGTGCCTTCCCTGCTGCGGCCAGTCGCGCAGGACCCAGGCGCCATCGACCGGTGCAAGGGGCCCGGCTTCCAGTTGCACCAGGGTTCATGGGTTGGGACGCCTTGTCCTGGCTTGGTGATCGGGCTTCGCGTTTGGTAGCCGCGAATACGCACGTTCCCTTGGTGGCGCTTCTCACCAAACTTTTAGTCCGTTCTGCTGTGCTTTGCCCGAACGGGTAGTGAGCTACGTGGAGTTCGCGGATAGTCTGGATCAAGTTGTCATAGTTCCTTTCCTTGGGAACACGTAGCTCCATCGGCCTTTGGGCACTCCTGCTGGCCGGCGCCCCGTTGCTGGTTGGCGCCCCAGTGATGGCCGGCGAGGTCACGGCCACCGGCGGCGCCCTGGGCCTGGGCACGGCGGTGAATGGGGCCGCCGGTGGCAGCTGTGGCGTGGGCTTTTGCCAGGTGGGCGGTGGCACGGCGGCGGGCAGCAACCTGTTTCACCGTTTTTCGGCCTTTGACACCCGCGGTGGCATCACCGGGGTGAACTTCGCCACCGGTGGCGCCAGCAGCGTGTTCGTGGGCGTGACCAGCCCCCTGGGCAGCTTCATCGACAAGCTGGTGAGCTTTTCCGGCCCCACCAACCTGTTCTGGCTGTCGCCAGGGGGCATCAGCCTGAGCGGCGCCGGTGGGTTCGCCAACATCCAGCAGCTGAACCTGAGCACCGCCACGGGTTGGAAGGTGGGCAACGGCGTGTTCGATGCGGCGGGCACCACGGCCGGCCAGGCGGCCCTGCTGGGCGGCACGCCGGTGAGCGGCCTGGCCGGTGCGGTGAACGATCCGGCGGCCCTGGCGGCCCTGGGGATCCAGAAGAACGGCGATCTGAGCCTCGCCGGCGGCCTGCTGACGGTGGACCAGGGGCTGCTGCTGGATGCCCAGGGGGGCAACGTGCTGCTGCAGGCGGCGGGAATCCAGGCGCCGGGGGGCCGGGTGGAGATCCAGGGGCAGTCCGTGCTGCAGGCGGCGCCGGTGGCGGGCTCCTCCGTGGCGATCCACGCGGCGGGCACGGTGCTGAACAGTGCGCCGATCCAGGCCACCGGGACCGCTGGCGCACCGGGTTCGATCACGGTGCAGGCGGGACAGGCGGTGGTGCAGACCACCTCGGCGGTGCTGGATGCGAGCAGCGCGGGGAATGGCGGCACGGTGAGCGTGCAGGGGGGCGAGCGGCTGTTCAGTTCAGCCACGATCCGCGCCAACGGCACTGGCGCCACGGGCAGCGGCGGCACGATCGAGGTCACGGCGCCCACGGTCACGCTGGCGGCAGCCCAGCTGGAGGCCTCGGGCCCCGGCGGCGGCGGTGCGGTGCGTGTGGGCGGCGGCTACCAGGGCAAGCCCCTCAGCCTGGGCGGTGGCAACGCCACCAGCACCAGCGTCAACGGCAGCAGCACGCTCAGGGCCGATGCCACCGGCCGGGGGGATGGCGGCCAGGTGGTGGTGTGGGCGGAGGGGAGCACCACCTACCGCGGCAGCGCCAGCGCCCGGGGCGGAGCCGGCGGCGGCAATGGCGGCTCGATCGAGGTGTCGGGCAAGGAGCAACTGGTGTACGGCGGCCAGGCCGATGCCCGTGCGCCAAAGGGCACGGCGGGCAGCCTGCTGCTGGATCCCAAGAACATCCGGATCGATGCGGCGGCCAGCACGGCGGGGCAGGTCGTCTACGACGTGCTTCCGCTGGAGAGCCCATTCCCTGGCAGCGGCAATGGCTTCGCGAAGGAGGTGGCGGTGCTGCAGGGCGGCAACGTCGTGGCCACCGATCCCGATAGTGATGCCTTTGGCGTGAATTCCGGTGGTGTTTATCTATTTGATGGCAACACGGGTGGGCTGATCTCTGCGCTAACTGGCAGCAATCCCTATGACAACGTCGGCTCTAGCGGCATCACGGCGCTCAGAAATGGCAACTTCGTTGTTCGCAGTGGTAATTGGAACAGGTATGCGGGAGCGGTGACGTGGGGCAGCGGCAGCAGCGGGGTGAGCGGCGTGGTGAGCAGCGCCAACTCGCTGATTGGCAGCAATCTCTATGACTACGTCGGCAATGTCGGCATCACGGAGCTGAGCAATGGCAACTATGTCGTTCGCAGCGGTTATTGGAACAGTTCTGCGGGAGCGGTGACGTGGGGCAGCGGCAGCAGCGGCGTGAACGGCGTGGTGAGCAGCGCCAACTCGCTGGTTGGCAGCAATCCAAATGACTTCGTCGGTAATACAGGCATCACGGCGCTGAGCAATGGCAACTACCTCGTCAACAGCAGTAATTGGAACAGTAATGCGGGAGCGGTGACGTGGGGCAGCGATAGCACCGGGGTGAGCGGCGTGGTGAGCGGCGCTAACTCGCTGATTGGCAGCAATCCAAATGACTTCGTCGGTTTGAACGGCATCACGGAGCTGAGCAATGGTAACTATGTCGTCAGCAGCTTCAACTGGAACGAGTACAGAGGAGCGGCTACCTGGGGTAGCGGCAGCAGCGGGGTGAGCGGCGTGGTGAGCAGCGCCAACTCGCTGATTGGCAGCAATCCCGGTGATTCCGTTGGCAATGGCGGCATCACGGCGTTGAGCAATGGCAACTACGTCGTCAGTAGTTCCGGCTGGGGCTCCGACGGCCAAAGTTTTGGGTTAGGGCTTGGTGCTGTCACATGGGGCAATGGCCTCAGTGGAGTGAGCGGCGTGGTGAGCAGCGCCAACTCACTGGTTGGCAGCAATCCCTATGACTACGTTGGTTATAATGGCATCACGGCGCTCAGCAATGGCAACTACCTCGTCAACAGCATTAATTGGAACACTTCTGCGGGAGCGGTGACGTGGGGCAGCGGCAGCAGCGGGGTGAGCGGCGTGGTGAGCAGCGCCAACTCGCTGATTGGCAGCAATCCGTATGACCAAGTTGGTTTTAACGGCATCACGGAGCTCAGCAATGGCAACTACCTCGTCAGCACCGTTTATTGGAACAGTGGTGCGGGAGCGGTGACGTGGGGAAGTGGCAGCAGCGGCGTGAGCGGCGTGGTGAGCAGCGCCAACTCGCTGGTTGGCAGCAATCTCTATGACAATGTCGGCAGTAACGGCATCACGGCGCTGAGCAATGGCAACTACGTCGTCAGCAGCGTTAATTGGAATAATTATGCGGGAGCGGTCACCTGGGGCAGCGGCACCAGTGGCGTGAGCGGCGTGGTGAGCAGCGCCAACTCGCTGGTTGGCAGCAATCCAAATGACTTCGTCGGTAATACAGGCATCACGGCGCTGAGCAATGGCAACTACGTCGTCAGCAGCCGTTATTGGAACAGTTCTGCGGGAGCGGTGACGTGGGGCAGCGGCAGCAGCGGCGTGAGCGGCGTGGTGAGCAGCGCGAACTCGCTGATTGGCAGCAATTCAGGTGACTTCGTCGGTAAGAACGGCATCACGGCACTGTCCAACGGCAACTATTTGGTCAACAGCAGTTATTGGAACGGTAATGCGGGAGCGGTGACGTGGGGCAGCGGCAGCAGCGGCGTGAGCGGTGTGGTGAGCAGCGCCAACTCGCTGGTTGGCAGCAATCCAAATGACTACGTTGGTAATTACGGCATCACGACGCTGAGCAATGGCAACTACGTCGTCAGCAGCGGTGATTGGAACAGTTCTGCGGGAGCGGTCACCTGGGGCAGCGGCAGCAGCGGCGTAAGCGGCGTGGTGAGCAGCGCCAACTCGCTGATTGGCAGCAATCCTAATGACGGCGTCGGCGATTTCGGCATTACGGAGCTGAGCAATGGCAACTACGTCGTCAGCAGCCGTTTTTGGAACAGTTATGCGGGAGCGGTGACGTGGGGCAGCGGCAGCAGCGGCGTGAGCGGCGTGGTGAGCAGCGCGAACTCGCTGATTGGCAGCAATTCAGGTGACTTCGTCGGTAAGAACGGCATCACGGCACTGTCCAACGGCAACTACGTCGTCAGCAGCAGTTTTTGGAACAGTTATGCGGGAGCGGTGACGTGGGGCAGCGGCAGCAGCGGCGTGAGCGGCGTGGTGAGCAGCGCCAATTCGCTGATTGGCAGCAATCCCTATGACCAAGTCGGAAGTGACGGCATCACGGCGCTGAGCAATGGCAACTATGTCGTCAGAAGTACTGTCTGGGGCTCTGGAGGCAGTTACGGCTCCCTGCTCGGTGCAGTGACCTGGGGCAGCGGCAGCAGCGGGGTGAGCGGCGTGGTGAGCAGCGCCAACTCGCTGGTTGGCAGCAATCCCTATGACTTCGTCGGTAATAAAGGCATCACGGAGCTCAGCAATGGCAACTACCTCGTCAACAGCAGTAATTGGAACAGTTCTGCGGGAGCGGTGACGTGGGGAAGTGGCAGCAGCGGCGTGAGCGGCGTGGTGAGCAGCGCCAACTCGCTGGTTGGCAGCAATCCCTATGACTTCGTCGGTAATAAAGGCATCACGGAGCTGAGCAATGGCAACTATGTGGTCAGCAGCCTTAGCTGGAACAATGATGCCGGAGCGGTCACCTGGGGCAGCGGCACCAGTGGCGTGAGCGGCGTGGTGGGCAGCGCCAACTCGCTCGTCGGCAGCAGTCCTGGTGCCTACTACGGATTTATCTCTGATGGTGATGGTGGTTTCAACTCTGGCATCACCGAACTGTCCGGCGGCCGCTTCCTGATCAACAGCCCAGACGAGCGGGGTGGTGCCGGCCAACTTGAGCTTGTCAACAGCGTCAGCCCCTTCAATTTCAGCGGCACGCTCGCGTTCTCCACTTCACCCGCCGCTGAGTTCTCCATCACGCCGGCCCAGATTGCAGCGATCGCCACAGCCGGCACGAATGTGATCCTGCAGGCCAACAACGACATCACCCTGGCCGCTGCATCAGACATCAGCCTCCCCGTTCCGTCGTTTGCGGCTGTAGCCAATGGTGATCTCACCCTGCGGGCCGGACGTTCGATCGAGCTGTCGTCGAACATCGCCACCGGTGGCTCCAATCTCACCCTCTGGGCGAATGATGCCGGTGCGGATCCGAGCCATCGCGATTCCGGCGTCGCCACCATCGTGATGGCGCCGGGCACCTCGATTGATCTCACCGGCGCTCCCGGTTCTGCGGGTTCGCTTGAGATGCGCCACTTCGCAGACGTCTCCCTTCCTGAGGGCGACATCCAGACCGGTGGCCTCAACCTCCAGTCGATCACCGCTGGCTCCGTCACCCTGGCTGCCGCAGGCTCCATCCTCAATAGCGCCCCGATCCGGGCCACGGGCACCGCCGGCGCGCCGGGTTCGATCTCGCTGCAGGCCGATCTGGCGGTGGTTCAGTCCGCCTCGGCGGTGCTGGATGCGAGCAGCGCGGGCCCTGGGGGAACCGTCAGCATGCAGGCGGGTGAGCGGCTGTTCAGCTCGGCCACGATCTTTGCCAACGGCACTGGCGCTTTCGGTATCGGCGGCACGATTGAGCTCACGGCACCGATCCTCACGCTCGCCGCAGCCCAGCTGGATGCCTCCGGTGCGGCGGGCGGCGGAACGGTGCGGGTGAGCAGCACCAACCAGACAACGGTGAATGCCAGCACAACGCTGAGGGCCGATGCCACGGCGGTGGGTGCGGGCGGTCAGATCACCGTCTCGTCGGACGGCACCACCACCTACCGCGGCAGTGCCAGCGCGCGGGGCAGCGGCAGCGGTGGCGATGGCGGCCTGATCACGCTTTCAGGCAAGGAGCGCCTGGTGTACGGAGGTCAGGCGGATGCCAGTGCGCCACAGGGCAGCGCTGGTCGTCTGCTGCTGGATCTCAACAACATCGTGATCCAGTCCGAAGCGCCGGGTGTCAGCTACGACGTGTTGACGCTGGGCAGCCCGTTCTCCGGCAGCGGCAATGGCTTCGCGAAGGATCTGCTGGTGTTGCAGGGCGGCAACATCGTGGCTACCGACCCCTATAGCGCTGCCTTCGGCACGGATTCGGGTGCCGTTTATCTGTTTGACGGCAACACCGGTGCGCTGATCTCTGCCCTCACCGGCAGCAAGGACTACGACGAAGTCGGCAGTGGCGGCATCACGGACTTGTCCAATGGTAATTATGTGGTCACGAATCAGTACTGGAACGACTACAGAGGCGCTGTCACCTGGGCCAGCGGCACCAGTGGCGTGAGCGGCGTGGTGAGCAGCGCCAACTCGCTGGTGGGCAGCAATCCAGATGACCGGGTTGGTACCAATGGCATCACGGTGCTCACCAACGGCAACTATGTCGTTGCAAGTCCAGATTGGAGTTACAGCTCAGGCAGCAGTGGATCGGGAAGCCTGGGAGCGGTGACCTGGGGCAGCGGCACCAGTGGCGTGAGCGGCGTGGTGAGCAGCGCCAACTCGCTGGTTGGCAGCAATCCCTATGACAATGTCGGTAATAACGGCAGCATCACGACGCTGAGCAACGGCAACTACGTCGTCAGCAGCGCTAATTGGAACAGTAATGCGGGAGCGGTGACCTGGGGGAGCGGCACCAGTGGCGTGAGCGGCGTTGTGAGCAGCGCCAACTCGCTGATTGGCAGCAATCCCTATGACAATGTCGGCAGTAGCGGCATCACGGTGCTCACCAACGGCAACTATGTCGTTGTAAGTCCAGACTGGAGTTACAGCTATGGCAGCAGTGGATCGGGAAGCCTGGGAGCGGTGACCTGGGCCAGCGGCACCAGCGGCGTGAGCGGCGTGGTGAGCAGCGCTAATTCGCTGGTTGGTGGAAGCGCAGGGGATCGTGTGGGTTCCAATGGCATCACCGAACTGAGCAATGGCAATTACCTGGTCAGTATTAATGAATGGGGCTCCGGCGGGAGTTACGGCTCCGCGCTGGGTGCGGTCACCTGGGGCAGCGGCAGCAGCGGCGTGAGCGGCGTGGTGAGCAGCGCCAACTCGCTGGTGGGGAGCAGCATTGGTGATCAGGTGGGTTCCCGTGGGATCTTTCAACTGAGCAATGGCAATTACCTCGTAAGCAGCTCTGACTGGGGCTCCGGCGGTAGTTACGGCTCTGGTCTGGGTGCAGTGACCTGGGGTAATGGCGACACTGGCGTGAGCGGAGTGGTGAGTAGCGAGAACTCGCTGGTGGGTAGCACTCCCGGTGATTACGTCGGTGATAGCGGCATCATGGCGCTGTCCAATGGCAACTATGTGGTCAGCAGCGTCAACTGGGGTTCAGGCGGAGGGTATTCCTCCACCCCCTCTGGTATTGGAGCCGTTACCTGGGGCAGTGGCACCAGTGGTGTGAGCGGAGTGGTGAGCAGCGCCAACTCGCTGATTGGCAGCAATCCCGGTGATTCCGTTGGCAATGGTGGCATCACGGCGCTGTCCAATGGCAACTATGTGGTCAGCAGTTCCGACTGGAATCAGTACAGAGGAGCGGTGACCTGGGGGAGCGGCAGCAGCGGCGTGAGCGGCGTGGTGAGCAGCGCTACCTCGCTGATTGGCAGCAATCCAGGTGATTACGTTGGTAGTTACGGCATCACGGCGCTGAGCAATGGCAATTACGTCGTCAGCAGCCGTTTTTGGAACGGTTCTGCAGGAGCGGTGACGTGGGGCATCGGCAGCAGCGGTGTGAGCGGAGTGGTGAGCAGCGCCAACTCGCTGATTGGTAGCAATCCAAATGACTCCGTCGGTTTTGGCGGCATCATGGCGCTGAGTAATGGCAACTACGTTGTTAGCAGCGGTAATTGGAACAGGTTTGCGGGAGCGGTCACCTGGGGCAGCGGTAGCAGCGGCGTGAGCGGCGTGGTGAGCAGCGCCAACTCGCTGATTGGTAGCAATCCAAATGACTACGTCGGTAATTACGGCATCACGGCGCTGAGCAATGGCAACTATGTAGTTAGTAGTACCAACTGGAATCAGTACAGAGGAGCGGCTACCTGGGGTAGCGGCACCAGTGGCGTGAGCGGCGTGGTGAGCAGCGCCAACTCGCTGGTTGGTGGCAGCGCAGGGGATCGTGTGGGTTCCGGCATCACCCAACTGGGTAATGGCAATTACCTCGTCACTAGTACTGACTGGGGCTCTGGAGGCAGTTATGGCTCCGGTCTGGGCGCAGTGACCTGGGGGAGCGGTACCAGTGGCGTGAGCGGCGTGGTGAGCAGTGCCAACTCGCTGGTGGGCAGCCGTATCGCTGATCAGGTGGGTTCCAACGGCATCACCCAACTGGGCAATGGCAATTACCTCATCACTAGTAGTAACTGGGGCTCCGGCGGTAGTTACGGCTCCGAGCTGGGCGCGGTCACTTGGGGCAGCGGCATTAGTGGCGTGAGTGGCGTGGTGAGCAGCGCTAACTCGCTGGTTGGCAGCACTCCCGGTGATTACGTCGGAGGTGGCGGCATCACCCAGCTGAGCAATGGCAATTACCTTGTCACTAGTACTGACTGGGGCTCTGGAGGCAGTTACGGCTCCGGTCTGGGTGCAGTGACCTGGGGGAGCGGTACCAGTGGCGTGAGCGGCGTGGTGAGCAGCGCTAATTCGCTGGTTGGTGGCAGTACAGGGGATCGTGTGGGTTCCTATGGCATCACCGAACTGAGCGATGGTAACTATCTGGTGCTCAGCCCCAATTGGAACGCTTCTGCGGGAGCGGTGACGTGGGGCAGCGACAGCAGCGGCGTGAGCGGTGTGGTGAGCAGCGCCAACTCGCTGATTGGCAGCAAATCAGGTGACTCCGTCGGTACTGGCGGCATCACGGCGCTGTCCAAAGGCAACTATGTCGTCAGCAGCCCTAATTGGAACAGCTCTGCGGGAGCGGTGACCTGGGGGAGTGGCAGCAGCGGCGTGAGCGGCGTGGTGAGCAGCGCCAACTCGCTGATTGGCAGCAATTCAGGAGATTACGTCGGCAATTACGGCATCACGGAGCTGAGCAATGGCAATTACCTCGTAAGTAGCAATGACTGGGGCTCTGGAGGCAGTTCCGGTTCCGCGCTGGGTGCCGTGACCTGGGGTAGCGGCACCAGTGGCGTGAGTGGCGTGGTGAGTAGTGCTAACTCGCTGGTTGGCAGCAATTCTGGTGACAGCGTTGGCAGTGGTGGCATCACGTTACTGAGCGATGGTAACTATGTGGTCAGCAGCCTCAGCTGGAACAATGATGCCGGAGCTGTCACCTGGGGGAGCGGCACCAGCGGCGTGAGCGGCGTGCTGAGCAACGCCAACTCGCTCGTCGGCAGCAATCCTGGTGCCTACTACGGGTTTATCTCTGATGGTGAGGGTTTCATTTCTGGCATCACCGAACTGTCCGGCGGCCGCTTCCTGATCAACAGCCCAGCCGAGCGGAATGGTGCCGGCCAACTTGAGCTTGTCAACAGCGTCAGCCCCTTCAATTTCAGCGGCACGCTCGCGTTCTCCACTTCACCCGCCGCTGAGCTCCTTATCACGCCGGCCCAGATTGCAACGATCGCCGCAGTCGGCACGAATGTGATCCTGCAGGCCAACAACGACATCACCCTGGCCGCTGGTTCAGCGATCACCCTCCCCAATCAATCTGGTGCTGTCAATGGTGATCTGACCCTCAGGGCTGGTCGTTCGATTGAGTTGTCATCATCAATCACCACCAACGGTTCCAATCTCACCCTCCGGGCAAATGATCCCAGCGTCGACCTCGCCTATCGAGAAGCCGGTGCCGCCACGATCACGATGGCACCCGGCACTTCGATTGATCTCAGCAAACCCCCAGCCTCTGCGGGTGTTCTCGACATCAAGTTGTTCGCCGCTTCCGGCCCAAGTCCATTGCCGAGCTATCTCGATCCCGGCGCCGGAGCAGCAGGTGCGGTCAGCCTGCAGGCCATTACGGCCGGCCTCGTTTCAGTAGATGCCCAGGCTGGTCTGCAGCTCAACAGCCCGGTTGAGGCCAGTGGCGCATCCTCCTCAGCCTCGCCGGCCTACGGTCGATCGATCGTTCTCAACGTCGGCGCCGGCGATTTTGTTAATAACTCCGACTCTGGTGTGTTCACGGCACCAGCTGGCTGGCTGATCTACGCCAATAGCCGCTCCAATGACGTGCTGACGGGTGCGAATGCACTCCTGAATACAACCCCGGACAGCTTCAAGCAATACGGCAAATCCTTCGTCGACAGTGCTGCATTGGCTCAGGCCTCTGGTAATGCTGTTGTTTACAGCTTCACGCCAGAGATCACAGTCAGCCTCGCGGGCTCCGTTGAAAAGACCTACGACGGCAAGGCTGTAGCCTTTTTGTCTTCTGCGAACTTCGCCGTCGAGGGACTAATCGATGGTGACACCGTCACCATCGCTTCTGCAAAAGGCTTCTACCTGGGCGCGGGTACGGGTGTCGGTGATGGCCCGAGCGCGCGCGATGTGGGTACGGGCAAAACTGTGACCAGCGATGTGTCCATTGCCACTGGTGTTCAGAGGGTGTACGGCTACCAGCTGACCAACTCCACGGCGACCGCCGCGGTTGGCGCGATCAACAAGCTGGCCCTTACCGGTGCGGGGATTGGATCGGGTAGCTCGATCTATGGCTCAGCTCTGACGCCTGGTGCGGTCAGCTTTGGCAACATCGTCACCGGTGATGGGGTCGGCTCCACCGCCTCGGTCAATACCAGCGCGGTGAGCAGCAGTGGTAAGCCGATCGTTGGCACCTACAGCCAAACCGCCACAGCACTCTCCGGCGTTGATGCGGGGAACTACTCCTTCTCAGGCTTCACAACCGCAACGCCGAACTACACGATCAACAAGCTGGCCCTTACCGGTGCGGGGATTGGATCGGGTAGCTCGATCTA
>JBAXME010000017.1:0-48509 GCA_037134455.1 Synechococcaceae cyanobacterium ELA445
CGGCCATCAGTGGGGAGGAGAAGACCACCGCACCGGACCAGACGGCACACCAGACTGAAAACGGAACAACCGTGCCGTCTGGTATGCAAGGAGGTGGTTCGCCGACCCACGGGCCGGCCGTAGCGTTTTGACGAAGCCACCAGCTGGGGGTGCCTGGTAGGAGACCAGGCACCGGGACGAGCTATTCAGCCCAGCCGTAATAAGCGAGCTCGTCGATCTGAGGATCTTCCAGCCAGTGATTCCCGGACCAGGAATCCCAGCCGGAACCGATGAGGGAAGGCTCGTCGTCAACAGGGGGAAGCGGAAGCTCCAACACGACGGGGGAAGGTTCAGTCCATCCAGCGGCGCAAGCCAGTTCCCAGGCTTCAATCGCAGCTGCGAGTTGCGGGGTAGCAGTGTGAAACGGTTCCATGTCGGACCGGCAAAGGCAGCGCCTCAACCCACCGGCCGCTAGGACTCAGGCAAGGGTGCTGTAAGCACTTGCGCAGCCCTTGCCGGGACTGGCCCCCACCCCCGGTGCAACCGGGCTGGTGGGGTGCCGATGGAAAATAGGGGCGCGAATGCCGGGGCGACAGAACCTAGGCCTCCTCAGTTGTGCATATGAGACGTACAAATGTGCTCATTGTCTACAGCATAAGTTTAATAATTAGGAGGATAATTGTTCTAATTTTGTTGGCGGTAGAGAATTGGGCTGGCGATTTATCTGTCTATTCATCGATCGACGCATATCCTCTTATGGCGGGAATAAAGCGAGGCTTCCCAAAGGTATTTAGTGGTAAGGTCTCGTCTCCGTCTTGCCTGTGATTCTTGAAGCCTGGTACAAACAATTCGGCGCCACCCTGCGCGGTAAAATGCATTCTAAATTCACAGTAATTTTGAGTTACTTTGTGCTCAATATAGAAAATTACTGTCAAGCACGGGTACTTTGTCCGCTCCTTTCTTCTGTACACGAAAATTATCAATTTTTGTAGTCAAAGGCGAAAAAATTCTTTCTAGTTTAGAGTCCAGAGAGTTCCTTTGCTCTCCAGCATACTTAACAATTTGGAAAGGCTTGAGACTTGCTAAAGAGCAAGCAGCATCGATAATCTCATACTCTTCGTTTGTGCCCATGTATATTACAACAACATGGTTTCTAAGTGTTCCAATCGAATCGCCGTCAGTATTTATAAGGTCTGTAATGGCCTTATCAAAAAAGCCGGTATTGACTAGGAGCATCCCTTCAAGGGCAAGTTCGGGATTGTCGCGAACTGGAGCGTGACTTGCGAAGTAGTCTGGATCAAGTGGTGTTCGAAGTTTGAATTCTCCCCGCTTTAAGTCTTTTGAGGAAAACACTTTTGAATGCTTTGATGCTAAAATGTAGACAGTCTCTTCGATTTTATTTAGTCTATCTAGATTGGGAAGAACTTTGCCGTCTACGGTTTGATAGGCCAAATGCGGAGGATCGTGCTTGACCATCCAGCCCATGATGCTTGCTGCTAGTTCTAAAGGGCCATTCTCTAAATACTCATTTACTAGGAATTGGTAGTCATCCTCTGTAAGGCCCTCCACTTCTTCTGGCTTGGCGTTCTTCGACTTGGCAGATTTCCCATAGTTGGGATCTTGCTGTTTTCGTCGCTTTGCTTCTCCCATGTGAGGTTTCGATTTGGGCAGACAAGTGTAACTGATGAGTATAATCGGTTGCCTGCTGGCAATTCTTCGAGATAAACTTTAATAAACGTGTGTCACGCCTTCCTGTTCAGATGTATTGGCCCATAAAGGGTCGTTTCTCTTGGGGCTTAAACAGACTGGACCATGAGTGCAGTCCAGTCTCAATCACTACGGAATGAGCCAAGGTTTGATCAGTCCGTAACTCTTTCCTTGCATTGAGCGGCTAGTAGTCCTTTACAGGCTCATTTTCTACCAACTCCACAGCCCGCCTGGCCTCCCCCAGCACCTGGAACAACACCGCCGGCGACTCCCGCAGCAGACGCACC
This sequence comes from Synechococcaceae cyanobacterium ELA445, assembly GCA_037134455.1. Taxonomy (GTDB): domain Bacteria; phylum Cyanobacteriota; class Cyanobacteriia; order PCC-6307; family Cyanobiaceae; genus ATX-6F1. The sequence continues at coordinate 1,974 of JBAXME010000017.1, forward strand.
CAGTGCTGGAGGTAAGCGGCATGGTTCTCAACGGCGCTCCCCACCTCCAGCAGGTCACCCAGTAGCACTGCCCCGAGTTCAGCCACCAGCTCCTCCCGGGCATAGGCATCCGAGCCGTACGGCCCGCTTAGGTCCCGAGCCAGCCGGGAGGAGTGACCGGTGGAGTGGACGACTTCATGGGCCCAGGTCGCGTAGTAGGCGCCTGAGGAGTGGAACGCTGCCAGTTCGGGCAAACGGATCTGGTCCGTAGAGGGGAGGTAACAAGCTCGATCACCCCCTCGAAGCACTCCCACGGGCCAGGCCCCGAGCACGGCTTCGGCCTTAGCCAGTCGTTCTGGTTCGGGTCGCGCCTGACCCACGGCTTCAACTCGCCGGCGTTCGATCAGTGTTGAGAGCTCAGCCCCCACCAAGTCCGACGCATTGAACACCGCCACTGGCCTGTACGAGACCCAGGTCGACCCTGCAGCCTCCGGTTGGTCCACCAAGGCAGAGTCCGGGGTTTCCGGCCCCGAGTGCACGTGAGGCCTGAGGATCCGGACCGCTTGCGAGCCCTTACGGGGAACCAACCCAGCAGCCTTGGCTTCTGAGTACCCGCACCAGTACGGCAGCACGGAACCCCGCAAGTGCATCCCGAGAGTGAGCAACACGGGGTTGGAGCCCCGGTAGCGGTGCCCGGTGAGCAGGTTGACGTGGTGCCCTCCCGTAGAGGCGTCCCACTCACGCCGCCAGGGGGCGTTGCCGGCCTCCATGAGGGTGATCAGGGACTCAACGAGCCGGTCTGCGGGGGTAGTGGTAGCAGCAGGACGAGCCTTGCGGCGGGGTTTAGTCGAAGAAGCCACGGCTGCATAGCGCAGGACCGCAAGTCCCAGCGTGGCCAGCAGCAAGGGCTGGCCAGGGACTCACTGCCCAACCAATGCCCCGGGCGTCTCAGAGCCGGTGGGGGGCCAGCTCGTGTCAGCCCTTGTGCGGCCGCGCAGACTGCGGAATCCTGCGCTAACCCCAACCAAGGGCTACGAGTCGTGCCTGGGGGAGCTTGGAAGGGGCGGCCGCATGAACGGGGCGGCTTCAAGCGCCTCGGCTACCAGCAATCCCACGAGCTCTCTCGTCAGAACCCAGCTATAGCCCCCAAAACGGCTTGAATAGAGGCATACTTCGACGAGTTGACCTTTCCGGATCCTTGAGCGCGAAACGGAGCATTGCCTTGTTGCACACAAGTAAATGCAGATCATTGGGGAGCGATCTACAGACCAATCCACCAAATCCATTGACATTCCTGGAAAAGAAAAAACAGGGCAAGAAATACTTGGCATCGTCGCTGCTTTCTGCCCTGACTCATTTGGAAATGTTGATCGATCGCCTCAAAAGAGTTTTAGCAACGATATCGAGACCCAACAGACTTGATTCCAACGGCGTCGTTTGGGTGAATTGAATGGCCCTCCAAGAGCTCTGCACCCCTCGCCCCTCGGCCTTCGCAGCAGATCGCCGCGCAACGGTGCTCAGCCTCGACACCTTCCTCAAGGGCGAGGTTGAAGGGCGATCGTTTTTTGAGGAGAACTACTTCACCGGGGGGATGCTCACCCTGGTGGACCGGGCGTTCCGCCACCTGAGTGGCTTGGGTGCCGGCTCCTCGTTGTTTCAGCTATCCCAGGCGATGGGAGGGGGTAAGACCCACAGCATGATTGCCCTGGGTTTGCTGGCCAGGGACCCCAACCTGCGCCAGGAGGTGTTGGCCCAGATTGAAGGTGGCAACTCGGCGCCCCAGCTGGGGGCTTGCCAGGTGGTGGGGTTCAACGGCCGCAATACCGATGCGCCAGGTGGCATTTGGGGCTCGATTGCTGAACAGTTAGGCAAGGCTGAGCAGTTCACCAAATACGTGTCGCCTCTGCTGAGTGCCCCCGGCCCGACGGCTTGGAAGGAGCTACTGGGCGAGCAGCCACTGGTGATTTTTATGGACGAGCTACCGCCGTATCTGGAATACGCGGTGGCGGTGCCTGTGGGCAACGGCAACCTGGCCACCGTCACCACCGCCGCGCTGGCCAATCTGTTCGTGGCGGTCACGGAGATGGCCAACGTCTGCCTGGTGCTCTCGGATCTGGGCGGGACGAACTATGCCGGGGGGCAGGACAACATCAACCAGGCCGTTGAGAAGGCCATTCAGCAACTGACCGGAGAAGCAAGGCGGATCGCCGTGCCGATCACACCGGTGAATCCCAACGGCGATGAGCTATATCACATCCTGCGCAAACGCCTGTTTGCTGAGGTGGCGCCACCGTCGGTAATTGACGGGGTGGCCAGTGCCTATCGGGAAGCGTTGCGAGAAGCCCAGAACATGGGACTGACGAGCACAACTCCCGAATCGCTCTACACCCGCATTCAGGACTCCTACCCGTTCCATCCCGACCTGCGGGAGTTGGTGGGCAAGTTCAAGGAGAACGAGGGCTTCCAGCAGACCCGGGGCGTGATCCGCCTGATGCAGATGGTGGTCTCAGACCTGTGGAAGTCGGAGAAGGCTGCAAGGTTGGACCTGATCCACCCTTACGACCTCGACCTCAACCAGGACGAGATCGCCTCCGAGGTGCGCACGATCAACCCCAGCCTGAGTGAGGCCATCGCCCATGACATCGCCCATGGCGGTGATGCTGAGGTGGAGGTGATTGATGAGGCCAATGGCAATAGCGACGCCTCCGACGCGGCCCGGCTGATCCTGGTGGCTTCGCTCTCCACCACTCCTGGAGCGGTTCATGGCCTGAGGGAGTACCAGCTCTACGACTGCCTGCAGCGTCCCGGTCGTGATCTGTCCGGCTTTAAAGCCAACGTTCTTGACAAGCTGGCGACCAGGGCCTGGTACCTGCACAACTCGCCGGATGGACGGCTGTTCTTCAAGAATCAGCAGAACCTGGCGGCCAAGCTGCGCTCCACCGCTCAATCGCTCCACAACGAAACCGTAGAGCGGATGCTGCGGGAGCACTTACAGGACTACTTCGAGCCCAGCCTGCGCGACTGCTTCCAGGTGGTGAAGGTGCTGCCCCCGCCCGATGAGGTGCAGCTGGATCAGGAGAAAACCACCCTGGTGATCACCCGCCCGGGGGGTCAGGCCAATGGGCTGCCTGTGTCGCAGGACTGGCAGGACTGGTGGCAGCAGCAGCCATTCAAGAACCGGGTGCTGTTCCTGAGCGGCTCGAAGGACACCTATATGCGCATTCTCGAGGCCGCTCGACAAGCGCGCGCCCTAGAGAGCATCGAGGCTGACCTCAAAAGCGAGAACACACCTGCAGATGACCCGCAATGGCGCGCACATGATTCACTGCAAGCCCGGATTGGTTTGCAATTTTCTTCTGCATTAAAGGAGACTTTTGATCAACTGGTCTATCCATCCAGGGAAAGCTCCCTGCGTCCTAATTCTGTGATTCTGGATTTCGCAGGAAACACCAATGGCGAGGCCACGATCAAAGAGACCCTGAGAGTTGCCAATAAATTTACGGCCGAAATATCAGATGATAAATTCCGCGCCTTTGCGGAAGCTCGTCTCTTTGGCTCAGCTGAAAGTGCAGTAGCTCTGTGGAGTGATGTAATGCGGGCAGCTGCGACCCGCACCGACTGGCCGCTGCATAAGCCGTCGGCACTCGATGACCTGAAGGCCGACGCGATCCAGCGCGATCGCTGGCGGCTTGAGGGCAACTACGTGCGCAGGGGGCCCTTTCCTCCGCCGACCCCCAGCATTGAGATTCGAGAAGGCGCCCGGGATGAAGACGGCGATGGCCGCACCTATCTGCAGCTGATCCCGCTGCACTGCGACAGCATTGTGTTCGAAAGCGGCGAGAGCGAGCCCACTACCGCCTCATCGCCAGTGCCTTCAACGGCCAAGTTTGAGGCCAAGGGCCTGCAATACAAGTTCCTGGCATTAGACAGCGAGAACCCTGAGCGCCAAAGCGAGGTGAAGACCTGGACCGCGACGCTGCGGCTCAAGAAGCAGCTCCATGACCGGGGGAATCATTACGAGGTGGAACTGTTGGCCTTCCCCCGGGCCAATGGGGTGAGCATCCACTACACAACGGATGGCTCCTCGCCGATCGGCAGTAATGCGGCGGTGTACGACGGGTCGATCCGCGTGCCGGACAACTGCCGAAAGGTCTGCGCCGTGGCCCAGGCCCCGACTTACTCGCTGACATCCCAAGCAGTCGTGCAGGACATCCCCAAGCGCGGGGAGGAGGTGCGCACCATTGATGCCACCCGCCCGGCGCGCTGGCAGAAGGTGAGCAAGCTCGATGACTCTGGGGCGGTGTGGGATCTGATCACCCGGCTGGAGCAGAACCCAGGCGTGCTGGCCTACGACGTGGAACTTTCTGCCAAGAGCAGCAATGGCGAGCAGATCGTGGACTACTCCGGCTCGCTAGCCAACGGATACGGCGGCGCCGAGCTCAAGACGGTGGCTGGCAAGCTCCAGGACATCGTGCAGGACGGGACGCTGCGGATGGAGATCGGCAATTTGGGCTTCTCCACCGGTCAAGCCCTGATCGACTGGCTAAACGCAACCAAGGAGCCGTTCAACCTCAGCCACGTGAGCCAGGACTGAGCCATGGCCAGAACCCCCGTAGCTTCACGCAAGAGCATTGGCCTGGGCTTTGTACCAGAGGAGAGTCGCCACGGCTTTCTGATCCACATCCCCAAGGGCAGCGCCAAGGGCGACCTGATCTCGATCAGCGAATACCGTGGCGATCGTTTCAGCGGAGTAGAGGTCACCTCCCTACCGGCTCCGCCACCTTCCGATCCTGCGCTGCGGGTGTCGTTGGACCGAGGGCGCTGGGCCGCCCTAGCGCCTGCTTTCTGGGAGGAAGCCAACCGGCGGCTGCGGGCCAACGGCCTGGCTACGGCCAAGCTCACCAAGAGCCCCACCAAGCCAATCCCGGTGCACCCATCCCTGGGCAAGGAGTTGTGTGTGCTGTGCTGGGCGGTGGAGGAAGCCTCGATCGATGACATTCCCAATGCCCTGCGCAACTGGGAAGCCCTGGCACCGGAAGAGCGCTGGTGGCTCTACACGATGACGGTGGCCACCACCGGCCAGGCGATGAAGAAGGGGGTGGGATGGCGCAAGGCCCTCCGCGCCGCCATCGCCGATAACCCCTTCGTGAAGGGAGAAGGGATGTCACCCAAAGCCCGCCGTGAACTACTTGGCCACTCCCAACTAACGCTTGAGATTTGAGATGCAGAAAGCCTTCATTGAAACTCAGTTCCCGATCGCGCGGCTTTCAGCAGAGTCATACAGAGAGAGAAAAGCTAATACAGGTCAAACACTCACTCGCCTTGGCAAATGGTGGGGGCGAAACCCCCTAATCCTTGTACGAGCCTGCATCCTCGGGATGTTGATGCCAGCATCTAACAACCCCAAGAAAGACCGTGAAATCTTTCTCAAAATGCTCACGATGGATGATGATGGTGCATGGATGCGACAGAAAGGCGACATTCCAGTTAAAGCCTGGAGAGATGCCGCCCAGCCACATATTCAAGAAAAATACTTTGGTTCCCGCGGATTCCTCAAAGGAATAGGGGAGGAAGAAAAAGAGTTCGTCCTGGCTGAAATCTGGGAAGGGCTAACCATTCAGCAGCGAAATAGCCTTGATTCAAGCAGAAAGCGATCGATTCCTGACAGAGATACATTTGATTCATTGCCTTATTCTGAACGAATTAAAGAATGTGAACGGCCTGAGCAAGTTGCCGGCCCAACTCCGCAATCATGGGAGGAAATCAATAAACATCTGGGAACATCAGCATCCAGTCTCGCCGAGCTCGTTAATCAGCTAGGAGTCCGCATTTATGGCCACACACCGACAGTCGGTGACGCTTTCTGCGGTGGTGGATCAATTCCATTTGAAGCCGCTCGTATTGGTTGTGATGCATTTGGATCAGATTTAAACCCTGTTGCGAGTCTTCTAACCTGGTCAAGCCTGCATATTCTTGGCGGAGGCGATTCTACTCAGCAAGAAGTGCTGAGAGTCCACGCCGAAGCAACAGAAGAAGCGAATCGACTAATCCTCGAATGGGGAATAGAAACGAACGACTCGAGCGAAAGAGCAGATGCTTATCTTTACTGCTTTGAAGTGAAGCCTTCTGGCTGTGACTACTATATTCCCTTGTCCCCAAGCTGGCTTGTAGGCGAAAAGTCGCAAGCAGTTTGCACCTGGGAAAAAGAACAAGGAAGTGATAGACTACTTCCGCGGATTTCTAAAGTCACTAAAGAAGAGGTCAGGGCTTACAAGGCTGGCAAGGATGCGACGATTGCAAATGGAAGAGTTGTAGATCCTTTCGACTCAAGCAGGTCCTGGTCTATCGAATCTCTCAGGGGACCTGACGGCCTAAGACTTTGGAATAAAGATGACTTTGTTCCACGCCAAGATGACGTCTTCCAAGAAAGACTTTATTGCATACGATGGGCTGACAGTAACGGCATGCGTCGCTATGCAGCTCCAACTGCGGCCGATTTAGAGCGCGAAGAAAGAGCTCTAGACATATTGCGGACGAATATAGAGAGGTGGCAATCCCAAGGACGCATCCCTCTCATGCCAATAATCAGGGGTTACAACACCGATCAGCCAATCAGAGAACGAGGCTGGACTTACTGGCATCACCTGTTCAACCCCCGACAACTTTTGACTCATGGAGCTTATGCAGAGGCATTGCTAAAGCGGTCCACAAGTCTTGAATTAAAAGCTGGATCCCTTCTCAACCTAGGGCGCTTGGCAAATATGGATTCCAAGCTATGCGTTTGGCATGTCAGCCCTGCTAATGAAAATGGTGAGCAAACATTTTTGAACCAAGCACTCAATACCTTATTCAATTACTCGTGCAGGCCATTGACTATGTGGCCTAAGCCATGGGAGTTTGAGCAGGCACCATCGCTAGCGGCCAAGAACAGAATTGTAATCACGTCTGCTGATGCACGAGATATAAATACAAATTGCGATATATGGCTTACCGACCCTCCCTATGCAGACGCGATAAACTACCACGAGCTCGCTGATTTCTTTCTTGCATGGCAAGGGCGAACTATTGAAAACATGTTCCCCGATTGGGTAGCAGATTCAAGGTCAGAGCTTGCTGTCAAAGGAGATGGGATTGAGTTCCGCAGAGCAATGGTTGAGATTTACAAGAACCTCTGCCGCTGTATGTCTGACAATGGGATGCAGCTTGTTCAGTTTACGCACAAAGATCCCTCTGTATGGGCCGACTTAGGGATGATTCTTTGGGCGGCCGGACTCAAATCTACTGCCGCATGGACAATTACCACTGAAACGTCAATCGGTGGAATGAAGAAGGGCAGCTATGTGTCTGGCACCGTATGTTTATGCCTAAGAAAAAGGAATGCTGGCGAGCACGGCTTCCTTTTTGATATTTTCCCTTTGGTTGAAGACGAGGTTCGTGCGCAATTGGCCTCAATGCAGTCCCTTGACGAGGATGGAGAACCCAATTTCAATGACGCCGACTATCAGCTTGCTGCGTATGCAGCAGCGCTAAAAGTCTTAACACAGTATTCTACGCTCGACGGGAAAGACGTATCCGATGAGGTTTTCGCAGTTCGCTCTAAAAACGAAAAGAGCGACTTCGAGCAGGTAATTGAACGTGCCATCACGATCGCCTGTGATGAGCTGATCCCCAAGGGTCTCAACGACTCCTGGCGCGAGCTCAGCCTGATCGAGCGCTACTACCTCCGCGCAGTTGACATTGAATCGCGTGGTGAACGCCGCAAGGGCATGTACGAAGAACTTGCCCGCGGCTTTGGCGTAGCCGACATCAAGCCCCTGCTCAAGAGCGATAAGGCCAATGGCACCCGCGTGCACACGCCTTCAGGGTTTGGCACCAGCCTCCTGGCCCCTATAGACGGCGCCGTGGAATCAACGGCTGCGCTGCCTCGCCGAGGCCGTGCCAGCGCCAGTGGCCCCCACCCCTTCGCCGCCAGCCCCCTGCGCCATCTGCTCTTCGCCATCTGCGAGACGGCGGCAGCCGACAACGATCCCAATCAAGGGCGCCAGTACCTGCGCGACACTTTTGTTGGCCAGACCTACTGGGGCCGACGGGAGTCGATGGTGCGTTTGCTCGATTGGCTGGCCGCCCTCGGCAACTCGGAAGACACCGCTGACTGGGCCAAGGACTCAGAAGCAGCGCGCATCCTGGCCGGCCGCCTTAGGAACGATGACGCCTGATGCTCAAGCACCACTCCAGTCGTCGTAGCCGGCTCGATCAGGGCGTACTCAACGAGCGGCTGCAGGGGGCTGAGAGCTATGACCGCATTGCCGGCTACTTCCGCTCCAGCCTGCTGGAGGTGGCCGGAGAAGCGATCACTGGGGTGAGCGGCAAGGTGCGGATCATCTGCAAATCCGACCTCGATCCAGACGACCTGGCCACAGCCACCGCTGCCCAGGCAGCGCTCCGCCGCAGCTGGTGCGCTGGCCAGCCCGAACTGGCGCCCCCGAACGCCCTGCCTCGCTACAGGGCGCTTTACGACGCCCTGCTCAGCGAGAAGATCGAGATCCGGGTGCTGCCCGATACGGCCTTCGGGTTGATCCATGGCAAGGCGGGCGTGATCCGCTACGCCGATCGCCCCGCCACCGCCTTCCTCGGCAGCGTCAACGAAAGCGCCAGCGCTTGGAAGCTCAACTACGAGCTGCTCTGGGAAAGCGACGAGCCAGACACCATCGCCTGGGTGCAGGAGGAGTTCGACGCCCTCTGGAACGATCACCGCGCCCGTTCCCTGGCCGATTGCCCGTTCATTCAGAACGATGTGCAGCGCATCATCCACCGCCAGGTGGTGGAGCCCGAGGCGCTTCAGAAAGTCGATGCGAAACAAGCCGCTGCCGCCGCCGCTGTGGAAACCCCGATTTACCGGCGGGAACAAGGCCTTTGGCCCCATCAGAAGTATTTCGCCAGCCTGGCCCTGGAGCGCCATCGCCTTGGCGGCGCCCGCCTGGTGCTAGCTGACCAGGTGGGTCTGGGCAAAACCATTCAGCTGGCGATGGCTGCGTTGCTGATGGCCCTGGAGGATCCCCAGGGTGGCCCGATCCTGGTGCTGGCTCCCAAGCCCCTTTTGCAGCAGTGGCGCGACGAGTTAATGGAGTTGCTGCTGCTCCCCTCTGCCTACTGGAACGGCCGGGGCTGGGTGGATGAAAACGACGTAGAGCACCCCTCAGAAGGGGTGAAGTCACTGAGCAAGTGCCCAAGGCGCATCGGGCTGGTGTCACAGGGCTTGATCGTGCGGGGGATGCCAGAGGCGATCCGCCAGCTGCTGAACCAGCGCTACACCTGCGTGATCGTCGATGAGGCCCACCGCGCTAGGCGCCGCAATCGTCCCAAAAGCGATGCCGGCCAGCCGGAGGTGGACGAAAAGGCTGATCCCAACAAGCTGATGCTTTTCCTCTGCCAGATCGGCGAGAAAACCAAGAGCATGCTGCTTGCCACCGCTACCCCGGTGCAGCTGCACCCGGTGGAAGCCTGGGACCTGCTCTCGATCCTTTCCAACGGCAATGAGGGCGTGTTGGGTGGCATCACCAAAACCAGCCCCTGGTACAGCGCCTTCCGCACAATCCAGATCGCCACAGGCGAGCAAAAGGTGCCTGCTGACAACGAGTTAGAGGGCTGGGAGTTTGTGCGCGACCCCCTGCCAGCGGCTATCGAAGACCCCGCCATCGAAAAGATCCGCCGGCAGCTGCAGGCTCCAGACAAGAAATGGCAGTTCACCCCAGAAACCATCGACAAGCTGCCCGTCGCCGTGCGGCGGGTCCAACTCAAAAACAAGCTGCTGCCTGACTACGGCGAGCGCTTCAACCCCCTGCTGCGTTGCATCGTGCGCCGCACCCGCAGCTACCTAGAGCAGGAGATCAACCCCGCCACTGGCAGCTACTACCTGCCCAAGGTGGAGGTGAAGCTGTTCGGGGAGGACGACAATGACGCCATCAGCCTCGGCGGCTACCTTAAGGAGGCCTACGAAGAAGCCGAAACGTTCAGCGAGCTTCTGCAGAAGCGGATGCGCGGGGCAGGGTTCTTCAAGACGTTGCTGCTGCGTCGCTTGGGTAGCTCCATGGAGGCAGGCCGCAACACTGTGGGCAGGCTGCTCGGACTTTCCCCCGAAACCGGCGATGACGAAGACGAAGACGACATCGATGAAGATCTTTTCGGTAACGAGGGCCAGCCCCAGGGCTATAGCGAGTTCCGCAACTTTTCCACTGACGAGATCACATCATTGGAGCGCTGCCACAGGTTGCTCAAAGAAGGGAATAACCGGGATCCCAAACTCGAAGCCATCCTTGGCTACCTGCTGGGTACGAATCCAAACACCAGCGAGCGTTGGCTGGAGCGGGGCTGCATCCTCTTCTCGCAGTACTACGACACGGTGCGCTGGATGGGGGATGAGCTGGCCAAACACCCCGACATCCCCAGCGATCTAACAATCGGCCTCTATGCCGGCAGCAATCGCTCTGGGTTCTGGCAGGCCGGCCGTTTCCAGCGTTGCGACCGCACCCTGCTTAAAAACCGCGTCCGCAAAGGCGAAATCAAGCTGCTGCTCGGCACCGATGCCGCCTCCGAAGGCCTCAACCTGCAGCGGCTCGGCACGCTGATCAACATCGACCTTCCCTGGAACCCCACCCGTCTGGAGCAACGCAAAGGCCGCATCCAACGCATCGGCCAAGCCCGCAACCAGATCTGGATAGCCAACCTGCGCTACCGCGACTCGGTGGAAGACAAGGTGCACCGCGTGCTGGCCGAACGCCTGCAGGCTATTCACGAGCTCTTCGGCCAAATACCCGACACCCTTGAAGATGTCTGGGTGAAGGTGGCCCTCAATGACGAGGCCGAGATCGCCGAGCTGATCGATCAGACCACTGCCACCCGCAACCCCTTCGACAAGAAGTACAGCAAGGTCGAAGACGCCGACTGGGAGACCTGTGCGACAGTGCTGAACCCGATCAGCGTTAGGGAGTTGATGGAGGCAGGGTGGTGAAGCAGTTTGCAATATCCACTACCAACGCGACCCCCTTCTTGTGCTTTCCAGGCAAAATCTGTGTATGTTATGCCTCGCAAGGCAGGTTCATTTCCAGATGGCTCAAGTCCATGTTCAATATGGAGGCACTTGAAAATCATTTATGTATAAATTTAATGCCGATATTCTTGCGCCATGATTGCTGAAAAGACGAGAAAGCTGGCTTATCGTCGGGCCTCGTGGAGTCGAAGTCAGGGGAAGACTCTTCAGAAGCTTCTTAACGAAGTCCATGAGCAGTACAAGAGAACTTGTGACAGAGTCTTTGATTATGGCGATGGAAAAATTCAGGGCATGAGCTTTCAGCAAAGAGGTCCCTATTCTTGTGGCCACATTGCGGCATATGTCCCCGATCAGCCTGCCTGCGTTGTTCCAGACGCCTCACCAGCAAATGACCTTGACACCTCGACACTAGAGCCGCCACAAGGGCATAGCTATTTGGATGGAGATATTTTTTATGTAGCCCGAGAAGACGACCTAGTTGTGTGCACAAGCTCACTTAGAGAAACTGCGCTTCTCGACTACCTAATGTCAATTTTGGATCTTTACTGTGAGGACTTCGCGCCCAGCGACCTTGTGGTTTCCGCGGTAGCAGACATCGACCAAATCAAGCTCTTGAAAAGGGAGGGCGTAGCCAAGATAGTGATCAATTCCTGCTTATACTCTGCCAGTATAAATTATTTAGAGCGCAAGCTCAAAAAGCAAGGCTTTGTTTCAAGTGTGCAAGCGCTGGCAGAGGCGGCGCTTATGCAAAATCATCAACCAGGCGCTAGCAAACTCTACGAAGAAGCAAACCTTAGCATGAAGGTAGAAATCTCTATGGATAGGAGAAAGAAGGGTTTGGCGAGTCAGCAGTCAATCACCGAGACCGCCACCTCGCTCTTGAATGATCCAGATGCAGATGATGTCACTATCATAACCAATGCAGGGAGTCGCGTTAGGGCATCCAGTATTGCAGTGAGCAAGTCTGTGCGACTACCGGCCCACGGAAATTCAGTTTCCAAGCTTGCTGCCTGGGCCGCGTTAACGGAATATCTCAATGAGTTGTCTAATTTAGGAATTACAAGCCAATGAATTCTTCTCTTGACTGGGGCAAGGTCGCATTCATGACTTTCGCCATTGCTCTTTCACTTGTTTTTTCCAGGGTCGGGCAGCCCCTCATTCATGGCAATCAATCTGCCGTGGATGTAATTGTAACCGTCTTCTCCATACTCGCAGGCTTTCTTGTTGCCATTATTGCAATCATTGGCGATCCCGCCTCAATGCCCAAGGGATCATGGAGGGTTGCAGAATCTAAGATGCCCTCCATCGAGGATAAGATCAACAAGCAAAAATGGCTTTTCACAGGCTACCTCGTAACTTTAGGCCTCATTTTTGCATCCCTTCTGGCTTCAAAGGCTAGCGTTCAGATAGCCACTATCCTCGAGCATATTTATCTGTTCCTAAGTTCAGTTGCTTTTATCTACTCACTTAAGCTCCCGGGTTTTCTTTCGCGTATTCAGCGGGAACGTGTGGATGCAGAGATAGAGGCCAGAAGAAGGGGCGTGATCCCCCATTCGGATAGCTGATAACAGCGGAGCCGTCATACAGCTCCTGTGACTTGGCATTTGATTCACCGGATCTCCCGTCTGCAAGGAATTAGGCTCTGCAATACAGCACTCGATAAGAGGCCCTACTGGAACCCTGGCCCCAGGTGCCAGCGTCAGCAGCTCCGCCCTCACCCAACCAGCTACTTTCAGAGCCCGGTGCCCTCGTCGCCGGGCTTTTTCATGCGTTCCTCTGCCTAGACCGTCTTGGACCTCGCCCGCAGGCACCAGGCCCTCGCCGAGGACTATCGCTGGCATTTGCAGATCGCAGCCGACAAGCTGCTGGCCCTACCCAGCTGGTCGCTGGAGGCCACGGTGGCGTTGATCGACACCGAGGCCGAGGGCGTCACGATCGGTCCCGTCGGCAACCTCTCCGGCTGGCTGGATCACGCCCCACCGGCGTTCGATGCCTTCGTGAGGCTGCAGAACGAGGGGGTGAGCTTTGAGGATGCCTACCAACGCTGCTTGGCCGAGCAGGGTCAGGAATTCCTCGACGCCTGTGACTTCGTGAAGACACACAGGGCGCTGGTCACCCACGACAATTTGGCCGAGTTTGCCGCCCTTTCCCAGAAGGGCTTTGCCGTAACCCGAAGGAGCTGCTGGTGCTGGCCAAGTGGCCCGACAAGGTCACGGCGTTTCTGGTGTCGTGTGAGCAGCTGGGCGGAGCTGAGGATTGATGCAGGGAGGGAGGCAGGTCCTTGACTCGTATCACCTGGAAGTGGAGCCAAGCCCAAGCTCTACCCCCCCGTCAGTTCAACCCTGCCTTGCTGCGGGCTCGAGTAGCCGTCGTTGCAACTCTCACCGCAGTATCCGCCCGGTCCTTGGCTTCAGCGACCGCAATGGCTTCGCTCAGGCTGATGGTCATGGTGGCCAAACCGGGGTTCTCTTCCCGGATGCGCAGCCACTGCCAGTGGGCCCGCAGCCAGATGTTTCGCTGAAAGTAACTGTGGGGTTCTGAGCTCCATTCGGCCAAGCCCCGCAGCGGGGCGCGGAGATCCAACTGATCCAGGGCCCGATCGAAGACACTGAGGCGGGAGCAGAGAACCATCCACTGCTTGTGGTTCAGGCTCTGAACCGAGTGACCGAGAATCCGCTTGCCGCTGTAGTCCATCCGCAGGGCGATGGCACCTACCGCCCGGTGCCCCATCGGCATCCAGCCGCTGAGTCCAGCAGGAGGGGGTTCCACCTCAGGTTTGATCATGACCAGGTGGAGCAGGTACTTGAAGGCCGTGACCTCAGTTTTGCGAATGTCGATGGTGACACCATCAGACAGAAGCACTCGAAAGGGCTCGGGGTGTGCAGCAGGGCTGGAGGTCACCGCCGCGGATAGAGCTGGGTGGCTAGGTTGGATAGACATAACGTTGGGCTAGAAAGTGAGCACATTTGCCGCACGCTTTCCTTTGTTCTCTGGTAACCACAGACCTACCAACCCAAGACCAAAAAACCAACTTGGAGAGGATTTAGTCTCGGGGGTACTGCTATAATTGACTCAGTGATTATGCCTGCCATGGATGAACTCAAAGACTCAGCGGAATTGATTGCTTCTACTGTCGAATCGATCGAAGAGAAGCAAGATCAAATGCTGGAGGATTTGGAGTTGCTCAAGTATGAGCTTGACCATACGAACTCTGGATCCTTCACTTCCAAGCTCAAAGAGGCGTTGATTCGCCTCCAGGCTGCTGTGGATGCACTGGCAGAAGCTAAGGACGATTCGGTTCGCTACCAGACCTATTAGGTCCTGGAGTGCGGCCTGTGACCAGGACCTGATCCTGCAAGCACTTGCCAGAAGCTTGAAAGGAATGAGCCACCATGATTGGAGGCTCATTCCATATGATCCACATCCAGCAAGACCTCTCGGGTGAAGCGAGCCGCCTCCCTTCGCATGGAGAAAGAACGATTCTAGTCGAGGCCTATGATGCCGCGAAATGAACAAGGAGCGGACCTGATCAAATGCTCTGGATAGCCATTCAGTTGCTGGGTCTGCTCCTTGCCCAAATAGAGAAAGAGCTTCTCTTCGAGAGCTTCCAATAGGACGGCGTAGACATCACTCACTTGCCAGAGATTATATAGATCGAGATCGTCGTTTACTTTAGAAGCTGGATGAGACTCATCCAGACAGAAGCAGATGCAATCAGGCACCTCAAGCTGACCGCTGAGGAAGAGCTGCTTGACAAAATCGAGGAGCTTTCCGTTGAAGCAATCCCCCGGAACATCGTCAAAGCCACTGCTAAGCTCAACATACAATAAGAAGACATAGGTATCCTGCTCATTGACAGCAGCGGTGATCAAGTGGTCGACAAAGAGGCCGACAGCTTGATAGAGGTCATCGCGGGTCTCTTTGAAGTACACCTTGGCAGCGGCCCGGAGGCCGGCGGCAATCTTTTGGTCGCTGCTCTCTTGAGGCGAGAGATTCTGGTCGTGAAGGGTGCCCATGATGGGTCCACAGAGTCAAAGTGAACAAGGGAAGGAATGTGTGTTGCAGGCTCAAGCGGGACAGAGACAAAACCTGATACCGCAAAGTGACTTCAGGGGATGAATTAAGCCCAGACCAAAGCCTTGTTACACACTTTCGTAAGGGGTGGTCTGTTAAAATCAGCCCTCTTTTCCCAGCACTGTTCTTTGTTTTTGATCTGCTAAATCAAGCTTCTTGGCCCACGAACCCAACGGCAATTCCCCCGTCCCCTCTCGCCCACCCCTTCTCTGCACGGTCGGAGTCGCTGGGACGCTTCGGCTTGCCCCCACCTGTCGGTGTAGCAGACCACTCAGAGCCTGCTCACCTCGCTGTATTTATTGCTCAGCTGCTCGTTGTTGAAAGGCTCAGGCCGTTCGCAAACTCTCGACTCGGCCGACTTCCCCGCCCTCATCCAGAAGGGCTTTGCCTGAGCCCCTCGTGAACTGCTGGTCCTGACCAAGTGGCCGGATAACGTCACCGCGTTCCTTGTGACCTATCAGCAACTGAATGATAGGCCAAGGCACGTCCTTGCCACCAAACGCAGCCTTGTTGATCTCTGGATCATGCCGCTGGCATGGAGGAGATTGCCCCCCTCATGTAGCCAAGGACTAAAGAGAGGTCAGCCTTTACTGAAGCAGACGCAGCTTCAATCCTCCTCGTCAGAGCCACCAGCAGGAATCAGCCGGATCTGCTTGCGCCCCAGCTTGATCTCAAACTCATCGCCGGGCTTGAGGTCCAGCAGGGCGGTGTAGGCCTTACCCACAAGCAAATTCCCATTGCCCTGAACGACGGCCACGTAACTGAGCTTCCGGCCTCCCTTGCCGACTTTGCCGCCGCCATCGCCCAAGCTGACGCCTTTGGCCTCGAGCAGCGCCTCGTAAAAGGCGGTGAAGTTCAGGCGCTCACTGCCGTCCTTCTTGGTGCTGACGTAACCCGCCTCCCGCACCAGGTCTGATTTAGAGACATCGCCCAGCTCTTTGACTTTGGCGAGGAGATCAGATCCGATAAGAGCCATCTTTGCCAACGATCACTGACGGAACCATACCGAGCAGCCACCCTGGCGCCATCCGAGTCACTCCACCTCAACGACGCCTTCCAGTTGCGCGGCAGAGGTCCAGGTGCCACGTGATGCTTGGCAACCCGCTGCCATTCTTCGCCTTGCTAAGCCGAACCATCTGGGCCTTGCTCAGCATCGACTGATGGGAATTCAGGCCCTCCTGGCAGGGGATGTTCTCATTCGGTCACAGGAACATTCGATTCAGGCGCGTCTTGTTCATCAGCCGTGACCACCCTGGAGACAGGTTGGGAGGCGGTGGATGGGGCTCGTTTCCCTACAGGACATGGCCAGCGGGGACCAGGGCCCCACTCGGGGGCGGGCCTGAGATGGATCTCCCCATGCCGGTTGAGGTTCCCCGTCCTCGCCCTCGCTGGCTGGTGATTGGTGCGGTGATCGGGAGTGTGCTGCTTGCGGTGGCGGGCGTGAGCGTTCACCTGACCCAACAGCGGGAGCGGCAGCAGCAGCGCCTTGAAGCCCAGACCGCGGCTGTGATGCGCAAGGACGTGGTCATCAAGGTGTCGGCGGCCGGTTCGATCAAGCCGCTGACGCCGGTGAACATCAGCCCCAAGGCGGCCGGCAAGGTGGTGGCCCTGCTGGTGGACCAGGGGGATCAGGTGAAAGCAGGGCAGGTGCTGGCTCGGATGGATGCCACCAACCTGCAGGGACCGCTGCTGCGGGCGCGGGGCAACCTGGCGGCAGCTCGGGACAACCTGCGGGAGGCGCAAGCCCAGCTGATGGCGATTGAGGCCACCTACCGCAGCAACGCGAAGCTCTTTGCGGCCGGGGCCGTCAGCAACAACGACTACACAGCCAGCAGGGGATTGTTCCTGGCCACCCAGTCCCACATCCGCTCGCTCCGCGCCCAGGCGGCGGCGGCCCAAGGCGATCTCGAGACGGCCCAGGCCGTGATGAACGACACCGTGATCCGGGCCCCGTTCAGCGGCGTGATCACGCAGAAGTACGCCAACGTCGGCGCCTTCGTGACACCCACCACCTCGGCCAGCGCCACCACCTCAGCCACGTCTTCCTCAATCCTTGCCCTGGCCAGTCCGCTGGAGGCGGTGGCCTCCGTCTCGGAGATCGATGAACCCTCGATCTACAAAGGCCAGCAGGTGGACATCCGGGTGGATGCCTATCCGGACCGGCTGGTCCATGGAACCGTGCGCCTGATCGCGCCGGAATCGGTGGTGGTGCAGAACGTCACCAGCTTCGAGGTGCGCATCGCCATTGCCCCGGCCGACCTGCCCAAGCTGCGCTCGGGCATGAATATCACCGCCAACTTCCTGGTGGGACGCCACAAGGATGCGCTACTGATCCCCACCCCGGCCATCGTCAGCCAGAAGGAGGGCACCGGCGTCTACCTGCTCGGCAACGGGCAGCGTCCGGTGTTTCACCCCATCAAGGTGGGCGCCACGGTGGGCACCACAACGGAGGTGTTGATGGGGTTGAAGGAGGGGGAGCGCATCTTCATCACCTTCCCCGGCGCCCGCAAACCCAACGGCAAGCCAGTGACCTCCTCCTCTCCTCTCGCCCAGCCGGGCGGCGGTGGGCGCCCCCCCCGCTGAAGCCCACGGACGCCCATGGCCACCTCCCCCACCGTTTCCCTGCTCCCCAGCCCCCAGGTCCGGCGGCGGGCCCGCGCCGCCGGCAGCTGGGCCGATCTGATCGAAACCATTGCCCTGGCCTGGACGTCACTGGTGTCGAACCGGATGCGCTCGGCCCTGACGATGCTGGGGGTGATCATCGGCATCGGGGCCGTGATCACGATGGTGACCATCGGCCGTGGCGCCCAGAGCCAGACGGAAGCCCAGCTCAAATCCCTGGGCTCGAACCTGATCTTCGTGCAGAGCGGCGTGGCTTCCACTAACAGCCCCGCCTCCCAGGGCGCGGGTTCGGCCACCACGCTGGTGTGGGATGACGCCAAGGCGATCGCCAATGCTGCCTCTTCCGTGGCCTACGTGGCCCCCGTGCTCAACCAGCGCACCCAGGTGGTGTTCGGCGAAAACAACACCAGCACTTCGGTGGTGGGCACCACCCCCGACTACAAGCAGGTGCGCGATTTTCTGCCGCTGACGGGCCGCTTCTTCAATCAGGCCGAACTGGACCGCGCCGATCGGGTGGCACTGCTGGGGCAGACGGTGGTGGACAGCCTGGGGCTGACCCCCACCAGTGCCCTGGGCCGGACGATCCGCATGCAGGGAGAAGCGTTCACGGTGATCGGCACCCTGGAGTTCAAGGGGGCCACCTCCTTCAACGACCAGGACGACCAGGTACTGATCCCGCTGACGACCATGGCCAGCCGCATCGTGGGCGTGAATGCAATCACAGGCATTTCCGTAAAGAGCATTTCCGTGTCGGCCACCAAGGCCTCGGAGATGGAAGCGGCCCAGTACCAGATCACCAATTTGCTCAGGTTGCGCCACAAGATCGTGCCGCCGCGCCAAGACGATTTCATCATCAGAAATCAGGCGGATCTGTTGAACGCCTCCAATTCGGTGGCCAACATCTTCACGGCTCTGCTGGGGGGATCAGCGGCAATTTCCCTGATCGTCGGCGGCATCGGCATCATGAACATCATGCTGGTGTCGGTCACTGAACGCACTAGGGAAATCGGAATCCGCCGCGCCATTGGTGCCCGCTCCAGTGACATCCTGCGCCAGTTTCTGATCGAGGCGATGGTGCTGTCGATGATCGGAGGGCTGTTGGGAGTTGTGCTGGGGGTGGGGGCATCCTTGATCATTAACGGCCTCTTCGGCTGGTCGGCGGGGGTGGCCGTTGATGCGGTGCTGTTTTCGATGGGGTTCTGCCTGTTGATTGGTGTCTTCTTTGGGGCCTATCCCGCCAACAAGGCGGCCCATCTCGATCCGATTGCCGCCCTACGGAGCGATTAGGCCATGATCCAGCTGGAAGGCATCAACAAGACCTATGCGATGGGAGAGGTGCAGGTGCCGATCCTTAAAGACATTAACCTCACCATTTTGAGGGGCGACTACACCGCAATTATGGGAGCGTCGGGGTCAGGCAAATCCACTTTGATGAACATCATTGGCTGTCTGGAGAGGCCAAGCGTTGGCCATTACTACTTCGATGCCCGGGAGGTCACCACCCTCACTGATGATGAGCTCACCGATGTGCGCAACTTCCGCATCGGTTTCGTCTTTCAGCAGTTCAACCTGCTCTCGCGGCTCACGGCCCTGGAGAACGTGATGCTGCCGATGGTCTATGCCGGTTACACCCGGCCGGAGCGTCAGCAACGGGCGGCGGCGATGCTGGAGCAGGTGGGGCTCGCCGATCGCCTGGAGAACCGCCCCAGTCAACTCTCCGGCGGCCAGCAGCAGCGGGTAGCGATCGCCCGGGCCCTGGTCAACCAGCCGGATCTGTTGCTCGCCGATGAACCCACCGGCGCCCTCGATTCCCGTACCGGTACGGCGGTGATGGATCAGCTGAGCGCCCTGCACGAAGGAGGACTAACCATCGTTCTGGTCACCCATGACGCCCAGGTGGCTGGCCGCGCCGGCCACATCGTGCACATCCAGGACGGACGGATTGTGGGGGGTTGAGGCGGCGCGGGCGTGATCAACGGGCGTCAGGCCAGGAGGCCTGCCGAACGATGGACACCAGGACTTCCTTGGCAAAATCCAGGGAGCTGTCCTAGGTCCCGGGGCCATTGTCCGAGGCACCATCGATAGCTGCAGCCAACCCGATTCAGCAGCCTCGATGGCTCAGCGGCGCCCGCTCCTCAAGCAGCATCGCTCCAACGGTGAACCCCTTGATCTCGGCCAGGAGCCTGACAAGGGTGGCTGGAGACGTAGGCCAATAATGGACCATCTTTGGGTCGTGGGACTCATCAACCACCTGAGAGAGCGCATGGGACGAGGCCTGCGATTCGCCCTGGGACTGGGCATCAGCGGCTTGCTGGGCTTGGCCGGAGTGGCCTGGTGGTACACCTTCGTGGCGGGCGCTCCACAGCTGGATGCCCAGGAGCTACCCCCCAGCAAAGACCTGACGTTCCGGATCGAGAGCTTCCCCAGCCGCGCCATGGCCCAGAGCCGCAGCTATGGCCTGATCCTGCCCCCCGACTACGACCGGGAGCCCACCAAGCGGTATCCGGTGATCGTGCTGCTGCACGGCGGCCACGACAACGGCCGTGCCTTCTACGACAAGTACGCGATCACCTCCGTGCTCGATGCCCTCTACAAGGAAAAAGCGCTGGAACCGAGCCTGATCGTCACCCCGGATGGTAACGACAACAGGGGCTCCAGCCCCCTGTTCGATCCCGCCTATGCCGATGGCCCCAACGGCAAGATTTCCACTCTCATCGGCAGCGAGCTGGTGCGGGTGATCCAGGGGCGTTACCGCACCCGCAGCGATGCCGGAAGCTGGGCCTTAGGTGGCTTCTCCTCGGGCGGCTGGGGCGCGCTGAACATCGGTCTGCGCCATCTCGATCACTTCGGCACCCTGTTCAGCCACGACGGCTACTTCATCGACGCCAGTGGCCCCGCCAACAGTCCGAACCTGTTTATCCACACCCTCCCGGCCGACCAGCTCAAGGGTCTGCGCGTCTACCTCGATGTGGGCCGCAGCGATCCCAACTTCCTGGCCTCCACCCAGCAATTCGCCGCCACCTTGAAGCAACTTGGCATCAGCCATGTGATCAACTTGTTTCCTGGCGGCCATGGCCTCAGCGGGCCCGACGTGGGCTGGAACTACATCCGCAAACACCTGCGCGATTCGCTCAGCTTCGTGGGCCGCTCCTTTGAACAAGCCCGTCCTTCGCCCGCCGCTTTGAACAGGTGAGCCACCCCCTGCTTCGACGCGACAGCCGCTCGGCGATCGTCGCCGTCAGCCTGATGACCGCCCTGGTGGGCGTGCTGGATCTGATCACGGCGATCACCCCGGCGTTGCCGGATTCCCTTGAGGATCTGGAGACGGTGTTTCCGCTGGAGGTGCGCACGGGCGCTCACGTGTTCGCCGGTTTCTCCAGCTTTCTGCTGATCACCCTGGCGCTGAACCTTTTGCGGCGTAAGCAGCTGGCCTGGCTACTGATCTGTCTGCTGCTGGGGGGTTCGATCGCACTCCACCTGCTGCGCGGGGTGTATCCGGCCATCGTTGGCTTCAGCGGGGCTCTGCTGCTCCTGCTGTTGTGGATGCGACCGGCGTTCACCGCCCAGTCGGATCCGCCCTCGATCCGCCAGGGGTTGCGGGTGTTTGCGCTGGCGCTCCTGTTCACCCTCGCCTACGGAAGCCTGGGCTTCTACCTGCTCAATCGCCATTTCTCGGTCCACTTCAACTGGGGAGACGCGATCACTCAGACCCTGGCGATGTTCTTCACCGAGGACAACGCTGGCCTGAGCCCGCGCACCCGTTTCGGGGCCAGCTTCGCCGATTCGATCGGCCTGCTCGGCCTGACTACCGCGGGCTACGCGCTGGTGATGCTTCTGCGGCCCGTGCTGCGGCCGCCCGGGCCCACGGCTGAGGAACGGCAACGGGCCAAGGCGATCGTGCAGCGCCACGGTCGCGCCTCCCTTGCTGCCTTCTGCCTGCTTCCTGACAAGACCCTGTTCTTCAGTCCCTCGGGCAAGAGCCTGATCGCCTTCACCGCCAAAGGACGCGGAGCCATCGCCCTGGGAGACCCGATTGGCCCCGAGAGTGACCGCCGCGAGGCCACTTCCGCCTTTCTGGCCCACTGCAGGCGCAACGACTGGGAACCGGCCTTCTATCAGGTGCTGCCCGACGACATCGACCTCTACCTCTCCTTGGGGCTGCGCGCCCTCAAAATCGGCGAAGAGGGGATCGTGGATCTCACCAGCTTCAGCTTGAAGGGCAAGTCGGCCGCTGGCCTTCGCACCCCGCTCAACAAGCTGCGAAAGCTGGGCCACCGGATCGAGTTTCACTCGCCTCCCCTGCACGATTCACTGATCGATGAGCTGGCGCCCGTGAGCGAGGAGTGGCTGCGTCAGATGGAGGGCGCTGAAAAGCGGTTCTCCCTGGGTTGGTTTGATCGCGATTACTTGCGCGCCAGCGACCTGGCCGTGGTGCGCACTCCCGAAGGCGGCATCAGCGCCTTCGCCAACCTGGTCACAGCCGTGCGTCCAGGGGAGGTGATGGTGGACCTGATGCGAAACCGATCCAAGCTCGAGCCAGGGACCATGGACGCCCTGTTCGTGGCGCTCTTTCAGCACTACCAGGAGAAGGGCTACAGCCGCTTCAACCTCGGGCTCTCTGCCCTCAGTGGCCTTGATGGCGACCAGCACGCCCCAAGGCTGGCACGAAGCCTGGAACGGCTCTCCCGCCATCTGGACCGTTTTTATGGGTTCAAGGGGCTGCATACCTACAAATCGAAGTTCCATCCCCTTTGGGAACCCCGCTATCTGGTGTTCCCCAGGCTCCAGGCCCTGCCTGATGTGGTGCTCGGGCTGGTCCGCGCCGATTCAGGCGATCGGCTGCTCGATTACGTCCGGCCCGGCTGATCGAGACCAGGCCGCGACAAACCGGATCGTCCCAACGTTCAGGCCGGGGAAGCACCCCGGGTCTCGAGGCCCAGCGCCTCGATCCAGCTGGTGATCAGTTCGTTCACACGCTCGGGCTCCTCCACCATCAGCAGGTGGCCTGCCTCGGCGATGTGATGGTGCTGCCCCAACGTGAACTGGGCCGCCAGAGCCTCTCCCATGGCACGGTTGAACATGGGGTCATGGCCTCCTGTCAGCACCAGGGCGGGTGGCTCTCGCCAGCGCGACGGATGCGGCCGCCGATGCAGGTTGTAGCCCCAGAACGGACCCACGGATCGGTACGGATCAACGTTCGTGGGCAGGGGCGATTCAAGGAAGAACCGGTCGAGGGCAGGCCCGCTCCCGCCACTCGCGAGGCGGCGGTAGATCTGCTGGGCAAGGGACGCTTTGAACAGGTGGCGTCCGATGGACTCCATCCAACGCACAAGGGGCGGTTCCCACCAGGGGTCGAGATCATGGGTGCCACCGGCGACCAGCACCAGGCCGGCCAGGGGCAGGTGACGCGCCAGCTCCAACCCGATGGGCACGCCATAGCTGTGGCAGCAGAGGATCGGGGCATGGATGTTCTGGCTTTCGAGCAGCCGCCGTAGGTCGCGGCCGTGGCGGCCGACCGAATAGGCGGGATAGGCCGAAGACTGGCCATGGCCGCCAAGGTCGTAGGCCAGTGCCCCCCAGCCCCTCTCCAGGGCAGCCTCGAACTGACTACGCCAATTGAAGCGATTACCCAACGCACCATGGATGAAGACAAGGGTCGGCCCCTGACCCCGAAGATGGGCGACTTGAAACAGAACACCAGGGCGGAGGGTGATCGCCTCTCCAGCCATTGGATCGCTCTGGGCCATGGCTACCCCCAGAAGACTCCAGAGGCATTCTCCCTGGCAACAGCTCGGAGAAGGTGCGTCATGAACGGAGTAGCCGGGAAGGTTCTTCGGTTGGGCCACGATGTCCATCGTTTCAGTGGCCACAGCCCCCAGCAGGGGCCCACCGAGGAGGAGGACGGTCATCAACCAGAAGGTGAGACCAAGGGTCCGGCCCAGGTAGAGGAACAACTGCAAGGAGCGCCGGCCCATGGTGAGGGGGTCAGGTTTTCGTGCCCCTATCCACCCTGCACCCGTTGGGCCATCTGGTACGCCGAGGTGTAGGTCAGCGGCACCGTGTTCCCGTGGATCTGTTGCAGCGCTTGCCTCAGCTCAGACGTCAGGGCTGTCCGCACATCAGGATCGAGGGCCAGAAACGGTGAGTAGGTGGTCTGCAGGGTGAGGTAGTCATCGATCGAGAGGCTTCTCTCCACCAGAATCTGACCCCTTTGGACACCCTGAAACAACGGGGAGTCCTCGAGTGGCTGACCCAGGACGTCCAGAATCCGCGCCACCGTGCCGGCATCTTCATAGGCACGGTCCAGCTGAGGGGCATGGCGGCACACGATCGGCCGCAGGGCCTCATGGGTGGAGGCCTGCAGCTGCAACTCCTTGTTCCAGAGCAGGATCAGCCAGCCGTTCGCCTTGAGGGCTTGTGCTGCTTTCGGGTAGGCGATCTCCGGCGGGATCCAGTGAAAGGAGCTGGCCGCCACCACCGCCTGGAAGCACCCCTGCTTAACGTCCCACTCCTCAAGAGACGTGGTCGCGACTTCGACGTTCGAGAACCGCTCACAGGCCTTCTGAGCCAGCCGGCAGAACTCCGGGTTGGGCTCGATGGCGAGAATCCTGCACCCCAGCTCCGCGAAGGCCTCCGTGGCCGTACCCGGACCACAGCCCACCTCCAGCACAGAGGAGGCAGCCGTTAAGCCGGCACGCGCCACCACCGCGTCGATGATTGGTTGGGGGTAACGAGGCCGGGTGGCGGCATAGGCCTCTGCTGCCGGCGCGTACCAGCGACTGCGTTGCTCCACGCTCCTGGCCGCGTAGGTGGCGATCGCTTTTTTGATCTCAGCCGCAGGATTCATGCAGCCTCAGGGGTGACGCTCGATCACCCCAGCCTCTCGCGGAGAGCCCGTAGCTCCAGGCAGCTCGGCGCTGATCATGCACATAAAGAACAGGGCCACACCTTGGCGGATGAGGCAGGCGAGCTCCACGGGTGACGTGTGGGCCATCGTTCGGCTCAAGGGCCAGAAGAAGTCTGAACCTTCCGCCAGGTAGGGGCCTCTTCGTGGCAATCAACGCACAATGGGAGCGAACGGTTTTCGGTGGTCACTCCCGAAAGGAAACGAGGAAAGTCCGGTGGAAGTCCGGCGCTGTCCCGCAGCTGTGATGGAGCACCACCCTCCGGTGAGGTTCCTGAGTCAGAACGCTCGCCGTTTTCTGTACCCCTCAACCCCGGCGTGGACCGGGACGTTCCATGACTTCACCCTCCAATCCCTGGCCCAAAACCCTGGCCCCGCTTGCTTGCCTCTCGGCCCTTGCGGTCGTGCTGGTGGCCCAACCAGCCCAGGCCCACGGGATCGCCCACGGCGGCATCGCCGCCGGCTTTCTTCACCCCCTGCTCGGCACCGATCACTTGTTGCTGTTGATCGGGGTCGGGGCTGCCGCCTCCTACATCTCCGGCCAGCTCCTGCTCTGGGCCCTGGCTGGCGCCATCGGCGGTGGAGTCTTCGGGGCGATGGGCGGTGGCCTACCGGCCGCTGAGGTGATCGCGGCCCTGGCGATTTCGGCCGTGGCGGTGTTGGTGCTGCGCAGCCACAGCTCTGGTAAAGCCCCGGCTCTGGGCTTTTGCGGCGCCCTGATCGCCACTGCCGTGGCAGTGCACGCCATGCTCCACGGACAGGAGGCACCCGGCGATCTCACCGCCGCCAGCTGGTGGATCGGGGCCTTCGCCGGATCGCTGGTGGTGAGTGGCGGCACCTATCTCGTGCTGGGGCGCCTGCCGGCCCACTGGACCGCCAAGCTGGCCCTGGTGCTGGCTCTGTTCGGCGGCTTCCTGGTGCTCGGACCAATCGGTCTGCTGGTGCGCTGAAGGCGCTGGGTCACTCAGCCCGCTTTTTCAGTACGTCAAGCTGACGTGACCGCCGCCGCCACAAGCAGTACAGATTCCGCAAAGAATGAGAACGGCTGCACCCAGAGCTGGCCAGCTGTTGTTTTTCGTGGATTCCATGGTCCTTTTGCTTGGGTGAGGGTGCGGCCGCTGGACTTCTGCCACGCGCCGTCCAAGCAGTCGACATGGGCGTCGCATTAGATCGTGACCTTCCGTTCAAGACCTGCAAATGAAACTGGGCGCCGCAGCGGCTGAATCATCCAGGCGGCCCGGGAACGAAAGGTCGACGTCACCTTTCAGAACATATCGACCAGCTCCATACCCACTGAAACCTGGAGTTCCCCCTTGAGTCACCGCAGCGACTCACACGCCACCCCGTCCCCATCACCATCAAGGTAGGTATGCCCCTGCCGCAGCAGTTCCTGGGCACGAGCAAAGGTTCCGATCTCCTTGCAGCGGTAGTGCCGGCCAGCCATCACACCTGGTGCTGAACCAACCGGGGCCGCAGAGGGGCTGGACGAGCTGACGCTTCCTCCAGATCGCCTCGCCCGCCGAAAGTCCCAAGGCCTGGTGATCCCCCCCGGTACAGCCCAGACCCCAAAGCGACTGCGGGACGCCCGGTACTCCGCGTCGAGATATTCCTTGGCGTTGCACTGTTTGAGGTACTGCCGGTAGGCGAAGGCCTGGCTGTCCTCCACCATTGCCAGGTTGAGGTTGGTGTCCGTAATGACCTCAGCCACTGTCCTGCCATACCGGTCCACCGTCTGGGGGAGAAGCGTGACGGGTGAACCGATACGCAGTCGGGATTGCAGGTAGGCACGGGATTGAGCCCCGTACGGGGCCTGGGCCATCTCGGGAGCATCGATACAGGCGAGTCGGATTGTGAGTTTGTGGCCCTGGTCCAGCACCCGGATCGTGTCGCCATCACCGATGGAGAGCAGGGTGGCTGAATTTGCTGCTGGGCCGCAGATCAGTGCCAAGAAACACAGACCGACAATGCATTCAATAGTTGGTTGCTTGGCCATTATCCGTACGCTCAGCATCAAACCCCTCTTAAATTATATCCGAGCATATGGTCGACAGATCAAGATTCAGAGTCTGGATCAGTGTCAATTTTAGAACCTTGGAAAGAGTATAGTCGAGTAGCCGCCTTGGCTCGTCGTATCGTTACCATCCATTCTCTTTGTGGCTCCATGACCGAACCACCCGATCAGGAAAGGGTTCGCTTCTCCTTCACCCTTCCGATTGGAATAATCGAGAAGCTCAATTTGCTCCAGAAAGAGTGGGGGCTTCTCAATCGCGGCGCCCTGTTTGAGCGTCTGCTAGAGATGGTGTTTGAGGGCGATTCGGACACCTCTGATAGGGGGCATCTATCCTTCTCGCTTCAAATGGAGACTATCGAAAGGTTTAACTTGCTCCAGGAAAAGTGGGGCCTTCCCGATCGCCACGCCTTGTTTGAGCGTCTACTCGAGAAGGCGCTGGAGGGCGATCCAGATATCTCCATAGAGGAGGAAGCTGCGTATCAAACCTCTGAGAAGTGAGGGGAGAACGACGTCCGATCAGGTGAAGGGCAATGGTGAGCTGAGGTAACGTTGTTGTAGGAATATCTGGTTCGCAGTCTAGGTTTGGGTGATCACACTAAGCGCTCCTGCTGGTTGTTTCGTTGTTCTTAGGGGGTTGCCATGAGTTCTGCTTGGGGTGGTTGTCTGGTGTATCTGGAAGGTGGTCAGCAAGTAGGCGCATCAGATCAACCGCTCCATTCCCTCCCCGCTTCTAGGCCCGGTGGCGCTGGGACGCTGCCACTTGAATCCATTAGCTATTGCATCAGGCCTCTCTGAGCTTGGTCACATCGCTTTCCTTTTTCCACCCTTGCTCGTTTCACTGCCCGAGCCGGAGCCTCACTCAACGATTCCAGACCTGAATCAACCTTCCGCCACGGCCCACAGCCCCACGTCCTGGCAAAACCGCTCAATCACCACCTGAGCTGATCCCAGTTGCTGCTCCGATACAAACCGCTCCACAGCTGAGCGGGGTTCACCCACCAACCGCAGCTCTGCCACCGCAGGCAGCATCCAATCCCAATCCAGCGCCGGGAACCGGTAGGCGTAGTGCTCAACCACCACCCTGATCCGTTCCTGATCAAGAGCTCCCAGGTTCCAGAAGAACCCGCTTTCTGGTGGGGCAGGACAGATCACGACAGCAGGGGAACCCATCGAGGGCACCTGGTCGGTTCGCGCCACCTCGTCCCGGCCCAGGTCCGGCACCAGGGGCAAGTGCATCAACCCGTTCACGGCTGCAGGTTCAACCACCCCGGCCTCCTGCTCAGGCTTCTTAACGATCACCGACTCCAGTGACTCCAGCAGCAAACACCGGGGGAAACCACGCCGGTAGGCCTCAAGCTCGGCAAACAGCGGCACCGACCAGATCCCCGAAAGGCATTCCGATTCAGCCCGGGTCACGGCCACATAACGGAGGTTCAGCTCCTCCTCCGGCAGCACCACCGCACCAAGGAATTCACCACCAGCCCAAAGCCGGGGTGCCCGCGTCCTCGAGTAGGTGAAGGCCTCAGGGTCCTCCCCTTCAACAGGCTCGGGCGGGTGGGGTAACAGCTCAGCCGACGGGAAGTCATCAGCCAGCGTGACCACCCCGAACTCAAGTCCCTTCGATTTATGGGCCGTGCAGAGCGCGGTGACCCCTTCTGCCGGCTGATCCAGCGCCAGGGCCTGGACCCGCTCAATTTCAGCCGGGACTTCAGAACACCGTTCGTGCCGTTCGAGCAACCCCAACCAGGCCTTGAGGTCCCGTTGGTCTTGGGACTCGGCGTAGGCAGTCAGAGCCTCGTAGTTGGGGAACCCGGCCAGGAAAGGATCCTGGATTTCTTCCCGGCGCTCAAACCTCAACCGCCACACATCCAGCAGTTGTTCCAGCCGGTATCCCTTAACGCCACCCACCCAATGGGTGCCTTGGCCGGACCGAGCAAGCTCAACGGCCTGCCGGTAGATGGCCACGTTGCCCCGGGCGATAAATGCCCGAGTGGTGGAGGGCTCGGACCTACGCCCACCCCGCACCAATCGGGTTTCCCCTTTGATGGCCAGCAGCCGGTTGGCTGCTGCGGCGAGATCAGTCCCATACCTAAAGCTCTCGGACAAACAGAGTTCGTCCTCGAGCTCCGTACCAGCCATCCCGTTGATGGCGTAGCGGAATTGGTAGATCTGCTGGTGCGGATCGCCCACGTAGACCCGCCGGGAGGGCTGAGATCGCAGAATCGCCAAGGTCACCGGGTTGGCGTCCTGGGCCTCGTCGAACAGCACGACGTCGTAGCCCAACCGAGGCTCTGAGAGCTGGAAGAGCTTGAGGTAGCCGTCATGAAGCATGGGCAACCGATCGTGAGGGTCGATCATCCGGGCCCACAACCGGGCAGCCGCAGCCAGAACCTCGGGCCGGTAACGGTTCCGAGCCCCGAACTCGTCGAAGCCACTGGCGTCTGAGCTCAGGAAGTGCCGCAGCACCACCAGCGCCTGATCGGCAGCGGTGAGGTCCTTCACCTCTACAGGATTCAACCCCAGCGCCCGAGCGGCTTGGTGGGCCCGCAGGCTGGTTCGGAGCTTGTGTTGATACCGCCTGCCCACCGCCCGGTACGCGAGGGCGTGCATTGTTGAACACGTCACGTGGGCCGGGAAGGAAGCCCGTGCTTCTCGAGCTACCGCAGCGTTAAAGGCCACGTAGAGGAACCTCAGTCCCGGTCGGGCCTCGGCGTAGGCCCGCAAGGTCGAGGTCTTGCCAGCGCCGGCAAAGGCCACCACCCGCAAGGCGTGTGAGGTGGACTCCACCACAGCCCGCTGTTCGTCCGTCAAGGCCAGGGGTCGTCCCCTGGTGGTCGTCAATTGAGTCGTCGTCATGGTCTTGAACCTCCAGTAAGTGGTTGGGGGGGGGGCTGACGCCCCCGGGAAACGCTCCGGCTGCCCACGCGAAAACCACCCGCTGGGGAACCAGCAGATGGGGCGGTAGGCAGCTACCCCACGGACACCAACGCTTCAACGTCAGCGGTCAGTGCTGGAGCCAGCACCAACGGGGTCTCCCCGGCCCAGGTCAGGACCAGAGCCGGATTAAGTCAGTTCGTTCCCGGGGGGATCCCCCCGGAACGAAAATCGGGCAATTTTCTGGCGATCCAAAAAACTGAAAACTGCACCCAATCCAGGTGAGCCAGTGGAAGAAGCAGCTGCTGGAGGGTGCCAGCGACCTGTTCACCAGGTGCAAGCGTCTGTTGCCTCAAGAGTTATCCACAGCGCCATCGGCTGTTGAGGCTCTGCCACCGAATCCTGTTTGAGCGCCTCGATCCAGCTGATTTCCCCTACTGGGCAGCTGAGATTGAGCCCAGACTCTGAGGAAAAGGTCCATTAGTCCAGCCCGGCTGCGGTTGGGCCTTTGTTGTTGCCCTAACCGGACGGGTCAAGCCGGGCAACATGCCCAGAACGAGTCAACAACCCATGACTGACAGGTGCGATGTCGGCTAACTCAGCAAAATCGATCGCCTCTGACCTGGAATGTCACCGGTCCTGGCCTTGGTGTCGTCACCCCATGGTTGCCTAGATCGACGGGGACACCTTTTGCTGTTCCCAGAAGCGCTGGGCCGTGGGCAGCAGGCCGATCTGAACCTGCCCGAGCAGCAGCATCAGGCGGTTCTGGGTTTCAGGATCCTGCGGCATGAAATCCGAGAAGACCGCGGCATGGCAGACGTCGACGAACAGAGCAGCTTCTTCCGAGCTGAGGCTGATCAGGTGCTCGTCGTTGAAGTGGGTGACTTTCACCTTGCATTGGCAAGATTCCAAAACCCTAGGGCGACGGCTACCGCCGCTTCAAGCTCCATTTGTGACTGGAGGTGACCGAAGCTTCGCCCTGTCCACCGGTGGCGCCGCCTATCCCAGGCAGCGCAAGACCTCCCAGGTGTGCTTCCCCAGGGTTGCGGTGTTGCGCCTCTGCCGGGCAACCTCACCGGACCTCAATCGAGGAGGCCATGGGCCACCGCCAGCCACGCCTAAGGCAGGGATCCAGCCCCAACAGCTGCCAGCGCGACGGGTTGAGGCCAAAACGGAGGGTGGCGATTTTGGCCTGGCCATCCATCCACTTACGGTGAGATATCTGTTGTACGTCTCAATAATGAGCCTCAATGAGGAGAAGACTTGCCAAACTCCTTCCTTTTTGAATGGTTTGGACGTGGGAGTGCACCAGTGGAATTGGCGGCAGCCAGGGAAGGTGCCAGCTGGAATCCTCCGCTAACGCCACGGCCTAGGATTCACTGCCCTTGTTCCAGTTCCGTTGGCCGATCATCAATCGCTGACCGCCGCGTTGACTTCCTCGGTGGCCTCGTTGATGGACTCGCAGGGTTACCTGGGGGTCTTTCTGGCCATGTTGATCGAGAACTTTCTGCAATTCATACCATCGGAGGCCATCATGCCACTGGCGGGTTTTCTTGTATCTCAAGGACACCTCAGCCTCCTGCCCACCATCGCGGCCGGTACCGCCGGTACTGTCGCCGGAACCGTGCCCTGGTACGTGATCGGACGAACGGTCAACGAGGAGCGATTGGAACAGTTGGTTCGTCGCCACGGCGCTCTGCTGGGCATGACCGTGGGCAAATTGCGCAAAACCAGGGCCTGGTTCCATCGCTATGGCGTTCTGATTGTGTTCTGGGGGCGACTGGTACCCGTTGTTCGCACCCTGGTGTCGATTCCGGCTGGGATCGAACTCATGCCCTGGCGACCTTTTCTGTTCTGGACGTCCCTGGGCAGCCTGATCTGGAACGCCTTCCTCACCCTGATGGGTCTGGTTCTGGGTCAGAACTGGGAGCTTCTGCATGCCTACATGCGTCCGTTCACGTTGTTTGTGCTGGTGGCTGTGCTGGCTTTCTTGTTTTGGACCTTGATTCGGCGCGATAAAACGGACACCAGCCGACGCTGACCGCATTGATGACTCGATCCGCCTCCAACCTGAAGAGATGGTGGGGGGGGTCAGAAGAATTCAGCCCCGAGGAAGAAACCCTCAAGCCCGGTTCGGATGCGCCGGAACCGGCGACCCATGGAAAGGGCCGTGCCCCTTGGCAGAAGGCCCTGTCCCCCGAGCAGCAAAATCCTGAGGGGTGGCCCGCCGGCGCATCGGCAGGCCATAGAAGGATCACTCTGACCATGTCGACGCCGTTCCAACGCCATCCCATGCAAGGGCGCACGGATGGTAGGTGCAGTCCATCTTCAGGAGTGAGGAAGAAACATCCAGACGAATCTGGCCAATTCACAGACGCAATTGGGATACATCTAGGTCAGGAAACCCCGATGGGTATTACGGGGACTTGCGCTCATTCGGAGCAGCATGAGATGAACATTGCCGTAGCCCATGATGTCGACCAGGCAATGGTGTGGAGTGCCCGTGCTCCGGCTTCCGTTGACAAGGGGGTGGGAGGATGGGCCGGGCTTTTGATCAAGCAGCGCCGAGAGATTATTTTGCTTTGGCTCACGCAATCCCTTGCCCGTACTTAGAATAAAACAGGAAGCTTTTGGCCTGGCAGGGTTGAGTCAGCTTGGTTGATCGGCTCACCAGCGTCAGTCTTGCTTGCCATAAGTTGGCGTCTATTTCGGCTGGAATGGCTCTGGTTTTTAGCTCTACATTACCCTGGACCAATCGGCATAGGCGCTTGTTCTGCTGTCGCTATTCATGGTTTTAGTTGGCGGCTGGCGCGATCATCGTCGCCTTTAATCAAGGCGTCTTTTTTTTGGATGTGCCGAACCATACGGTAGGGAGACTGGCCATGAATCCGCCAGCTTTGCGGCGTACCTTTCCCTTCTGCTGCACCATAGTCTGCGGTCACCAGCAGCACTGCAGTTGCATGCCGGTTGAGGACCATCTCCGTTCCTGGGGGTGATGTCTTTGCATCCTCCGGAGACGTTCAATCTGAGCCACGACCCATCGGGAGTAGAATATTCAACCCTTGGACGTTCGCGCCGTGTCCCTCAGGATTTCCCCCGCCCTGTTGGCCGGTGTGATGATCACCGTGGGCCTCACGGCATGCCAGCACAACGTTGCCGTCTTCAAGACACTGGCCGATGCCAGTTCGGCCTGCTATGCGTGGCGAGAGCACGGAAAGAAGCTCTCCTTGATTTCCAAGGAAGATCCCCGGGATCGTGGCGGCCGTCACGTGATTGTCACTTCAAGCAGAGCCTGCAAGTTTGACTCCCGCAAAGACGCCTATTTCGGATTCGATGCCCAGGCGGCCAGCGATGGCATCACCACCGCCGAGCTGGCCAAGGCCCAGGAGTTGGCGAAGGAATTCCGCATTGCGCCGTAGCGATGGTGGCTGGATCCCAGGGGAATGGTTCGCCCCGGGGGCAACCGTTCGAGCTCAAGCCAAGGGCAGAACACAGCCGCGGCGCTGCTGGGGGAAGGCTGATGGGAGTCCCTCTTGATCGCGATGACTTGGGTGGATTGTTCGGCGACACATTGACGGGCGCGCCTGTGTCGCCAGGCCGAGGACATCAACGCTCACGTCAGCGGTCAGTGCTGGAGCCAGCACCAACGGGGGATTAAGTCACTTCGTTCCAGGGGGGATCCCCCCAGAACGGAAATCGGGCAATTTTCTGGCGCACCAAAAATCTGAAAACCCAGACACTTCGCCGACCGTCTCTTTGCTGGTCTAAGGCTTCACTAAATAAGCACTTTTAAGACTCGACAGGCCCCCAATAAGAACCAATAAGCCTCATTAAGGCGCACCAATCACACCCACCCAAGAAAACTTCCTTTCTCGATTCCTCCCCACCCGGTATACGATCAATTCAGATTCGCCGCACCCCACACCACGGGATAGGCCTTGCCCGCCTCCCAACACAGATCCCCTCAAGAGGATCAAAAAACAAAGCACAACGTGTCCAGCGCGTCGACTCACCGACCGAGCGCCTGAACACACCTACCCGCCCTCCTCATGCCTCCCACCAACAGCTGATCAATACCCTCTTTCAGGGACCTGGCGTGGATGTCGGGGACACCTGGGGTGGGCTACAGAGTCTCAGGTCCGGATTCTTCCAAGGGTTCGGAGTTACCTGTATTGGTGATAAAGGGGGACTGCCCCCCTGCAATCAACGCCTGCAGGTAAGGACCCTTAGGGGCCGAACCCTGAGGGAGTGAACCAATGCAGGTACCCAGGTAAGTACTGGTACGCCCCAGGCAAGACCTGTCATTACCAGTGAAGTGGGCATAGCCCACTGAACCTCTCAGCTCAAACTCGCGCCGCTTTTACCCTCTGCTCTTCTCTACACATGAAGATTCCCTATTACGCCGACCCCGCCACTTTTAACCCCGCGCGGCGCCAGACCATTGACTGGGTAAACCGCCAGTTCTCCGCCGGTTTCTGCCCTAAGTACTTCATCTCCGCTCACTTCCGTTGCCCGACGGAAATGGGTTCCCACCGCGCCGGCTCTACGGATGTATCCACTAAGGCCCTCAATGAGTACGCCTGGGCGGAACGCCGCCGCAACGACCCGGACTTCTTTGCCCGCGACGTTCGGGACGTTGCGAACAAACTCCAGCGCGTGCTGTGGTGTCCTGCGTCAGCTTCCTCCCGCTCGACCAAAGCCTTTTCAGTGCCGACCCTCTGGTTCATCGAAAAGGGGGTGCTCCAGTACCACGTCCACGTCTTAATACCCGACCCTGTCAACGTCGCTCCCACCGCCGCGGCGATCGAGCGTGCCTGGCGTCAGCAGTTGACTCCGTTGTGCCGTTGCCTCTCGCAGAGCCAGCGCAGCGTCGACGTCCAAGCCATTTACGACCTGCAGAATCTGACCTGGTACTGCACCAAGCAGGTCACGGCTATTAATCCAGTGATCGACTACGCCGCCTCTAAGTTGTCTGCCCCGCCGACTTCTTTGCGGCAGCCTCGGCAGCCACGCTCCTACCCCTCCGTAGCTCGAAAACCTCGTCCTGAGGTCCAGTGGCCACCAGCAACCGTTCAAGTGTTCAAGACTGGCTGCCGCTGAGCAGCGACACCATCCTATGGGTAAGTTTTGAGGGGTTGTCTCAACCCTCTTATGCTCATTGACAGCCCCCAATCTTCTAGCTCCTGGTCCGTCTTGGCGAGTCCTGACCAGTCGATACCGGGCCGAGCCTGAGTTGCCGTCTGATCAGTGCTGATGCCGGTGGTGGGCGTCGCTGACATGGGCATGGGCATGCTCTGTTTCTTCATGTCGGTGTTCATGGGCATGCCAGTACGGACCATCGGTACCAAATCCCTCCAACTGCTTGGGGGTGTGCTCGTGCCGGTGATGGGGGTCCTCCTCGATCGGGTCGTGGCAATGACGGTGGTCATGGAGTAGGCGCTCGTGCTGGTGCCAGTGACCGTGGTTTTCTCTGAGTAACAGCCCAACGCCGCCCGCCATCAGCACTGCAGCACCAACGAGAGCGGGCGTCAGGGGTTCCCTGAGCACGACCACAGAGAAGAGGCCACCAACGAAGGGTGCAGTTGAAAAGATCACAGCCTCTCGTGCCGCCCCCAGTTCCCGCAGGGCCAGCAGATCCAACCAGATGGAGAGGCCGTACCCAAACACCCCGATCAGCAGGACGGCCAGAGCCTGAGGGGGAGATGGGAAGCGCTCACCCAGCAAGAAGGCCACAAGGAGCATGGGAACTGAGGCACCGGCTGCTTTGAGGAGAGCGATCTGAATGGGATCGCGCAGGCTCAAACGCTGACTGAGGTTGTTATCAATCCCCCAGGCCAAGGTGGCCACAGCGATCAAGGCACTGCCCTGCCAGCTGGCACCAGAAACCGAACCGCCGGAGACGACCACAGCACCCCCCATTGTCAGTGACACAGCCAGGAGCCCACGCTTCCCCAGGTGCTCGCGTCCTACAAGTACGGCGATCGCCAGGGTGAACACCGCCTCAAGGTTGAGCAGCAAAGAGCCTGAAGCTGGCGAAAGCCGCCCCAAGCCCAGCACCAGCGCCAGTGGACCGACCACACCGCCCAGGAACGTAAGGGCAACCAGAGCGGGCAGATCCGTGCGGCGGACCGGTGATTCCTGAGAGGGCCCACGCCGCAACAGGCGGGCCGCAAGAAGTCCGAGCGTGGCTCCCGCATACAGCAGCGCCGCGATGCTCAAGGCCGAACCCTCCCCGGTGAGGGTGCTGATCAAGGGGGCGCTGCAGCCGAACAGAAAGGCCGCTGCGAGTGCGGCGATCTGGCCTTTGTGTTGAAGGGAGATCCGATGCTCCATCGCTTGATCAGTCCTGAAAGGGGACAGAAGAGCCGAGCCAAGTCCGATGAGCAACCTAGTCACAGCGTGGGGTTTGCCTGGATCCCAACTTCCTTCTTCACCCCAGGGCATTGCCTCAGCCACAGACCCTCACTGGAGCAGCCCCGTCCGTTATGCCGGTACTGCTTTTTGCCGTACCATCGAGCCAGTCGTTCCAGGAAGTCATGGCCACCACCGATCGCCTGGATCTCAAGCTTTCCAGCAGCGACAAGCAGCTCCTCCAGCAAGCGGCCGCAATCGAAGGCATCTCGGTCGCCGCTTTCGTTCGTTCAGCCGCCAAGCAACGGGCCGCTGAGGCCATCCAGCTCGATCGGGCCGTCTCCCTCTCCCGCCGAGACTACGAAACCTTCCACGCTGCCCTGGCTGAGCCTTTCCGCCCCAACGAGGCCTTGTCCGAGGCCCTGAACCAGGTCCACGCCCGCGTCAAGCGTGTTTGAAGAGCAGCTGCTCGATCCCAAACGCCACGACCGCTCCGCCTTTGGCTGTGGTGAGCCGGCGTTGGACACCTTTCTGCAGCGACACGCCCACCAGAACATGCGCCGAGGCATCAGCCAGACCTGGGTGCTGGTGCCGGCCGACCAACCCAGCTCGATCGCCGGCTATTACTCCCTGGCTCCAGCAGAGGTCAGCCTGGCCAATCTCCAACCCGCTGATTCCAGGCCGCTCCCTCCTTATCCGATCCCCTGTTTTGGGATGGGTCGCTTGGCCCGAGATCTCAGATGGCAGGGAGAAGGCATGGGTGAGTTGCTCGTCGGCCTTGCGGTCGAGCGCTGTCTGCAGGCTCGCCAGTCGGTCGGTGGCTACGCCCTGATCGTGGATGCCAAAGGAGAGGCCTCCAGAAGCTTCTACCTCCGCTATGGCTTCCAGCCCTACCTGGACACCCCGAACAGCCTCTACTTGCCGCTCGGAGGGCAGGGTGGGCTCGGCTGAATGGTGGTGGCTCGCACTGCCCGGACACCGATGCGGGTCACAGCTCCCAAGGGCCTGGTGTCACCTCAAGGTGGGGGGCAGCTGAGAGGGGAAAAGCTGCCTCGAGGGCACAGGTGCTGGGTGGGTCAGCCCAGGGTCACTGGACTGCTGGCGCTGCTCAGCCATCATGATCACGGCGCTCAGCAACCGGGCGAGGGCTTCCCGTTCTGGGGCGTGCCGCCAGCTTGATGCTGACGGCCGGTGACCTGGATCAAGCCTCATCGGCAGTCCCTCGAAGCACGGTTACCAACGACGCCGGCCCAGCAGTGCCAACGGCTGCGGTCGTCCGAGAGCTGATTGAAGGCGCCGCAAATGAAGTGCCTTCTTTCTGTGTCAGATCCGCTGGATGCCCCCCTCACTACTGCTGGGAAGCAGCAAAATTTCATTCACGCGGGACTTCTATGTCCTATTTCGCTCGCAGGCTCGAGCTGCTCAACCAGCTCAATCGCCTATGGCCTGAACTCAAAACGCCTGGCCTCACCGATGAGGAGCGCGATGAGATCATCCTGGAGATGATTCCGATCTGGAATGCCCCTGCGGCCCTAGGTGAAGAAACCAGCAAGTCTTTGCCGCCGCACCCGTTGCCCCCGTTTTCGACTGTCCTCGGACTGGAGTCAAGCGATCTGGAGCGGACGACAAGGTCGTCAGAAAGCGTCAGAAGCGACTGAAGACAACCGTCTGCGGGAGAACGATTCAGGCGGCACCGACCACGGCAGCACCTCGGTGTCCCTGCTGCTGGGCGACCACGTGCCCCATCCGTTCCTCGGCGCTTACCCCAGCCTGAATCAACTCAATGGCCGCGGTGAGCTGATCCCCGGCATCACTCTGCCCGAGCTCGACCGCAGGGCCCTTCAGCTCTGAGTTCCCTGGGGACGAGAGGTGTCATCAACCCCCTCAGCTTTACCGGCCAGCAGGAATTCGATACGGGCGGGAGGGAAGCGGCCAGGTGCATCACCCAATAGGCCTCTGGCCGAGCAGATCAGGCCTCATGGGCAACGCCTTGAGTGCCTATGACGCCAGCCCTGGCAGAGGCTGGCAGACATCGAATTCAGGAATGGTCACGCTTGCTCAAGTCTGCGCGTGCTCGACGCCCCGTCGTGGATCCCTGAGCCTATGTACTCGCTAGTCCCTGGATTCGTCAAGGTCGATGATGAGTGAATTCCAGGGAATCAGGGTGCATTCACCTTTGCAGGGAAGTTGCAGTTCATTCCACGATAAGGTTTCAGCTCTTCGCAGCCCTCGCATCATCTTTGCGTGTAGGCCGCCTTCCCAAGCGGTGCCGGCAAAGAGTCTTTGAATGGCTTGTCCGTCATTGTCGAAGATGACTCCTTTGCGACCATTTGGGAATATCCCATAGGTTGAGTAAAGCCCCCCATAGTGCTTCTTGCAGTGCTCGAATGCTTGCTCGTCAGAGGTAATCCTTGGTTTCGCAATGGTAGCTGAAACCAGATGTGGCTTTGTCTTTGCATCCGATTTCTTGGGGGGCTTCTTTTTGAGCATTGAAGTTGGGTGTAGTTCGTCTCTTATTGTTCTAAGCAGCATCCTGATTGTTGGCTTTCTCTTCCCAGGAACGAGGTTTCGATGCACCTCTGCGACCTCAAGGGCAAGAAGGTGGTGTAAGCAGTCGAACTGGGGTGCGTTAGAGCGCCTGAATTCGTGGCTTTTGCTTCTGCCCTTGCCTCCTTCTTTTACCCAGGCTATGTCCAAGAGCGGTTTCAGAATGCAGGGGTAGTCTTTAATCTGTATGCCAGCACTTACCAGCATATTCTCAATGTAGATCTTTTCGATATCCGCATACGTGCTGGCAGTATGCATGTCAAACGCATCCCCTCTGTTGTCGATATTTTTTGCCTTCATGGACCATGTTGGTTGCACCGGCGCAAAGAAGGTTTGTCGCTCGTGCTTGTCACCTGAATAGTCGGGTGTGGCTTGAATTCCAGCAAACAGATCATCCAGGTTAAAGCCTAAGTCTTCTCTAGGTTGTTGAGGAGTGACCACGCGATCACTTAGCTCACGGTCCAACTCCCATCGAAAGTTGTAAAGGGCTTCGTAATTGTCCATTTCAATACTGCTTTGGTGTAGCTCCGGGCAATTGCTAAGTTTCTTCAAAAAGGCAGAAAACTTGCCTGTAACAAATCCCTTCTTGCGCTTTCGGTTGCTGGTCGGTTCTGTGAAGGTTTCGTCTTCAGGCGTGTCGTCGTTGGGTGCTGAAGTCTCTGGACTCATTGTTGCTCTGGTCGATTATGGTTAATTGTATGCAGGGGTTTGGGCGGTAGTGCATTCTTAATAATCGTTGATGGCGCTGGGCGACGATTTTCTTGGGCTATTGATCCTTGGAGCTATTTAAGAGCGTTTGTTGTATCTGGCCTGGTGGTGGCTCGCCAGGGAATGTTGTTGCTTGACGTGAGCCTGCTCAACCCTGTTCTCACTTGTTAGCCGTCCAGAGGTCGGTGGAGGCCATTTGTGTCAACTTCTGTTTTGTTTGATCACCCTTGCATGCAGGTCGGTGCACTTTGATCTGACTATTTCGCCACCTTGCTGAGGTGCTCTTGCTGGGGTTGGGTGCGCTCTTTCGTTGCCATTCCCAACACCTAGCCAAAGCATCAGAATAATCTCACTAAGGCTCGACAGTCAGTAGCGCAAAACATGAGGAGCGAGCTGCAGACTTTCCCCTGATGTGACCACTATTCGACTGCATCACCAATCCCGTACTGGCCCGTGGTCGATGCCCCTCCCCTTGGCTGAGTGAAGGTTCGAGCATCTCCTGAAGGCTCAAACCAAGCTGAGCTGTTTCTCTTAAGCTCAGCAAGGCATCTAGCCTGTCATGCGCCTCTACGACCTTCTGGCACAGGCTCCAAGGATCAGGGAGATCGCCGCGGAGCACGGCGCCAGCAACTTGGCGGCGTTCGGTTCCGTGGCCCGTGATCAGGCAGGCCCCGACAGTGACCTGGATCTACTGGTGGATCTGCCTCCACGCACCGGTCTGCTGGACCGCATTGCCCTCAAGCAGGCCTTGGAAGACACGCTGCATTGCCGTGTGGATGTGATTCGACGCCGCAACCTCAAGCCCGCTGCTCTCGCCACTGCCGAGCGGGACGCCATCCCCTTGTGATGGAGCCAAGGGACCTGGATGCCCTGAGCGACATCCTGAACGCGATTCGCCGTGTACAAGGCTTTCCCATCCCCGACCGGGAGACGTTCCTGGCCAGTGACGTTCTCCAGGACGCGGTGGTGCGCAACCTTGAAATCATTGGGGAAGCCACCAAGCGGCTCAGCGACGGCTGCCGCTGCCAACATCCTCGGATCCCTTGGCGGCAGATGGCCGGGATGCGGGATGTGCTGATCCATGCCTACGACCGCGTGGACCTCGAGGAGGTGTGGATCACCCTGAGCGAGCAACTTCCTGTGCTTCTCGCGCAGATTGAGCCCCTGCTCAGCGCCTGATCTGGTCACCACTGATCGGGTCCGTTGCCCGCGTGTCCTGGTGGACAGTGCTCAAACCGGTCGCGGTGCGCAGTTGGGTTGGACCACAGGGCGACCCACTGCGGAACCACTTCAGCGAGGAACCTCGCCAAAGAGGGCCGCAGGAGCCCTGTGGGGCTTCCGATGGGGTGCCTGCGGTGTGGGTGGTTGCTCGAGCTTCAACAAGCACCTCTTGCTGCTTTACCTGGCCGCAGCAGACCCCGATGCCTGTGCCGACGACCTCGCCCGGCGCCTCGATCGCGAGGGGTCCCTGAATGTATCTACTGATACCGTTATGACGGTTTTAGGCACCGTAAATCCAGATTTCGGGCACCAGGCCGGGCACAGGTCACCCCGAAACCCTTGCGGTAACAATGCTGAAAACGGTTTCCTAAACCGTAGGTCGTGGGTTCGAGTCCCGCCAGCCCCGTTCCAAGGAACCCTCTTAACAGAGGTAGCGTGGTGAGAATCTTTAAGATCTCCGATGCGTTTGCATCCCTCCCGGACGAAAGGATCGCTCAACACCCTGGCCCTGGTGGCCTCCTTCGCCGGCGGTCTGGTGATGTCCGCCGGTGTGGCCACGGCCCAGCAACCCAATATGCAGAACGCTCTGGCCTCACTCCAGAACGCCCGGGCCTCCCTGCTCCAGGCCAACCCCAACAAGGGCGGCCACCGGGAGAGGGCCCTGACCTTGATTGATCAGGCCATCAACCAGGTGCAGCTCGGCATCAGTTTTGCGGCGAATTGAAACCACATTCGAGTCGGCTAGGTAGCATGCGCTACCTGTAGTGCTCTTCCCATTGGCGCCACTGCGGCTAGCGTAGGCGCAGTCGTCTCTCACCGATGACCCAGCTTCACGATCTGCGGTTGCGGCTGCTGGTGCAACAGGAGAGCGAGCGCATCGCCGCCAACCAGGGCGGTGATCTGGATCTCTCGGTGGTGCAGGCCCGCTGTCTCTGCTGGCTGGCCCTGTTGGCCGAGGCCCACGAGGATCAGGCCACCGATGCCGAAAAGCGAGGCGATGTGGAGCAGGCCATGGGCTGGTTTGCCGATTCGATGCGCCTCCGGGATGTGATCGGTGTGGTCAGCTCGATCGAGATTCCCCTGCCCGGTGCCCTCGATCTGGAC
The DNA here is from genome assembly GCA_037134455.1 of Synechococcaceae cyanobacterium ELA445. Lineage (GTDB taxonomy): Bacteria > Cyanobacteriota > Cyanobacteriia > PCC-6307 > Cyanobiaceae > ATX-6F1. Next base: position 43,416 of record JBAXME010000017.1, read on the forward strand.
GATGAACCGGAGTCCGACGCCGGTCCGATGACCGCCTGACCCAAGATTGGAGCGGGCAGTGGCATGATGGGGGTTGAGAACCAAAGGGAGTGCGGTGCCAGAAGAGCCCTGCCAATGCCCTGATTGCCAGCGTTTTTATCGGGAACATGACCGATTGATCCGCGAAAACCCCACCCTGCGCCAGCAGCAGGAGTTGAACTGGGCTGCGTTGCAATCGTTCCGCACCCTGGCGGGCCGTGTCCTGGAGGACCTCCAGAAGCTCCATGGTGACGGGGAGTCCGAAGTGGGTCCCACCCCTCCCCCCACCGCCGCAGGGTCCGCTCCAGCAGCGAATGCCCCGGACACCGAGCCCGACAGCATGCAGCAGGCCATCGGTGATCTGGAGAACATCAACGCCCACCTGTTCTCCATCGAGGCCCTCATGGAGCGCATCTTTGATGTGCGGGTGCCTGAGGAGGTGGAGCAGAAGTTCCGCGAACTGGCCGGTGAGCTGGCCCCCGATCCACTCAATGCTGATCGTCTGCGCCTCAACCGTCTGCTGCACCAAACGCCAGATCTGCCCGACCACCGCGGCTAGGCGCCCGCCTGCAGCCCCAGGCACTGGCGGGCCATCTGGCCCTCCTCGTCGGCCGGCACCCTGAGCAGTTCAAACGGTCCGAGCCAGGAAAGGCGTTCCAGGAGCTCGCTGCTCAGGGTGTCATCGTTCTCGCCGATGCCGCCGCTCAGGCCGATCGCATCAACACCGCCGAGGCTGGCGGCCATGGCGCCGATGGCGGCCAGCAGCCGGTGGAGGAACACGGCGATCGCCAGCCGGGCCCCCGAGTGGCCGTTGGTTGCGGCCTGGCGCAGCTCGACCCAGTCCCCGCTCAGGCCCGAGAGCCCCAGCAGGCCGCTCTCGCGGCTGAGGATGTGATCCAGCTCGGCCCCGCTGAATCCCTGGCGCAATTGATGCAACAGCAGGCCGGGGTCGACGGAGCCGCTGCGGGTGGCCATCACCAGACCCTCCATCGGGGTGAAGCCCATGGTGGTGTCGATGCTGCGGCCGCCCGTGATTGCCGCCAGGGAGCAGCCCGCCCCCAGGTGGCAGCTGATCAGGCGCAGACGGGCTGGATGGTTCATTCGTGCGGCCACCGTCTCGCTGACGTGTTGGTGGTTCAACCCGTGGAAGCCATAGCGGCGCAGCCCCAGCTGGCGCCAGGCCGCCGGCAGCCCATAGGTGCGCGCCGCTTCCGGCAAGGTGTGGTGGAAGGCGGTGTCGAAGCAGGCCCACTGGGGGACATCCCCCAGGGCAGCCCCCAGCCGGCGGATCAGTGCCAGGGCGGGTCCGTTGTGCAGCGGCGCCAGGGGCACCAGGGCCTCAAGGGCCTCCTCCAGCTCGGGGCTGACCCGGGTGGGTGTGGTGAACCGTTCGCCGCCGTGGACCACCCGGTGGGCGGCCAGGGCCAGGCGACCGCGCCAATCCACCAGCTGCTCCTCCAGCCAGGGTCCGGCCTCGGCGCCCCTTGGCGCGTGCCCTTGCCACAGCCGATGGCCCCCAGGTGCGATCACGGCCGCTTTGAGGCTGGAGCTGCCCTGGTTGATCACCAGGGCGGGTCTGGGCTCGGCATTGGCCATGGCCGCCTCAGTCGATGTTGCAGCTGATGGTGACCGGGAAGGGCGCCACCTGCCAGATCCGCTGCGCGTACTCCCGGATCGATCGGTCGGAGGAGAAGAAGCCGGATCGGGCGGTGTTGAGCAGTGACATCCGGTTCCAGCAGTTGCGGTCGGCCCAGGCCCGGCTCACCTCCCGCTGGGCGCGCAGGTAGTCGCTGAAGTCGGCCAGCACGCAGTAGGGATCCCGGCCCGTGAGGTTCTGCAGCAGGGGACGGAACAGGTCACCGTCGCCGTGGCTGAAGTGCCCTTGCTCCACGAGCCGAAGCACCTCGGGCAGCTCCTCGATCGTGTTCACCAGCTCCCAGGGGCGGTAGCCCTCGCCGTGGAGGGATGCGATTTCTTCGGTGGTGCGCCCGAAGAGGAAGAAGTTGTCCTCCCCCACCTGCTCGCGGATCTCGACGTTGGCCCCATCGAGGGTTCCGATCGTGAGCGAGCCATTCATGGTGAATTTCATGTTGCCGGTGCCTGAGGCCTCCAGCCCGGCGGTGGAGATCTGCTCGGAGAGATCGGCGGCGGGGTAGACCTTCTCCCCCAGCTTGACGTTGTAGTCGGCGAGAAACACCACCCGCAGGCGGCCGTCCATGTCGGGGTCAGCGTTGATGGTGTCGGCGATGCCGTTGAGGAAGCGGATGATCAGCTTCGCCATGTAGTAGCCCGGTGCCGCCTTGCCGCCGAAGATCACGGTGCGGGGTGCCTCCCCATCCGCCCGTCCGTTCTTGATGCGCAGGTAATGGGCGATGACCTGCAGGGCATTGAGGTGTTGACGCTTGTATTCGTGGATACGTTTGACCTGCACGTCGAACAGGGAGGAGGGATCCACCGCCAGGCCCATGGTGTGGTGGATGTATTGGGCTAGCTGATGCTTGCCTGCCTGCTTGGCCTGGGCCCAGCGCTCCAGAAAGCCATGGTCGTCCTGGAGGGGTTCGAGGCGGCGTAGCTGGTCGAGGTCCGCGACCCAGCCCTCGCCGATCGCCTCCCGCAGCAGGGCGGAGAGGGCTGGGTGGGCCAGGGCCACCCAGCGCCTCGGGGTGACACCGTTGGTGATATTGGTGAATTTGTCCGGCCAGAGCGCGGCGAACTCGGGGAAGAGCTGGGTGCGGACTAGTTCGCTGTGCAGGGCCGCGACCCCGTTGACGTGATGGCTGGCCACCGTGGCCAAGTGGGCCATGCGCACCGCCTTGCGCCCGTCCTCGTCGATGATCGACACCTTGCGGAGGATCTCGTCGTTGCCAGGGAAGCGCAGGCGCACCTGCTGCAGGAAGCGGCGGTTGATCTCGAAGATCAGCTCCAGATGGCGGGGCAGCAGGCTGCCGAACAGATCAAGTCCCCACTTCTCCAACGCTTCGGGCAGGAGGGTGTGGTTGGTGTAGGCCACCGAGCGGCTGGTGATGTCCCAGGCCACCTCCCAGGTGAGGTGCTTGTCGTCAATCAGCAGCCGCATCAATTCGGCCGCGGCGATCGCCGGATGGGTGTCGTTGAGCTGGACGGTCCAGTGGTCGGGAAACTCCTCCACGGGCAGGCCGCGTCGCTCCAGGCTGCGCAGCATGTCCTGCAGGGAACAGGACACGAAGAAGTGCTGTTGCTTCAGGCGCAGGCGACGCCCCTCGTCGGTGCCGTCGTTGGGGTAGAGCACCTTGGAGAGGGTTTCCGAGCCCACCTTCTCCTCAACGGCTCCGTAGTAGTCGCCGATGTTGAAGGCGTAGAAATCGAAGCTCTCGGCGGCATCGGCCCGCCACAGCCGCAGGCGGTTGCAGGTGTTGACCCGGTAGCCGAGGACGGGCACGTCATGGGGCACACCGATGGCATGCTCCGCCGGAATCCAGCGCACGCGGTAGTGGCCCTTGTCGTCCTGGTAGCTCTCGGTGCGGCCGCCGAAGCCCACGAAGCAGGACTGGTCGGGGTGGGGCAATTCCCAGGGCCAGCCCGCCTTCAACCACTTGTCGGTGATCTCCACCTGCCAGCCGTCACGGATGATCTGGTCGAAGATGCCGAACTCGTAGCGAATGCCATAGCCGGTGGCGGGAATCTCCAGGCTGGCCAACGATTCCAGATAGCAGGCGGCCAGGCGGCCGAGACCGCCGTTGCCGAGCCCCGGTTCCTCCTCCACATTGAGGATCTCTTGGATGTCGTTGATTCCGAAGCGGAGCAGGGCCTCTGCGGCTTCGTTCTGGATGCCGAGCATCAACAGGTTGTTGCCCAGCTGAGGGCCGATCAGAAACTCGGCAGAGAGGTAGGCCACCACCCGCTGGGGCGCAGCTGTGATCGCCTCGATGCCCGCCAGGTAGCGGGTCATCAGGCGATCGCGGACCGCATAGCTCAAGGCCATGTAGAGGTCGTGACGGCTGGCGGAGGGAGCCAGCTTGCCCAGGGTGTAGAAGAGATGCTCAGACATCCCGTCGAAGACGTCATCGACGGTCAGCCCGCTGCGATCGGTCGTGGTCAGGCAGCCCGGGGTGGGCAGGGTCATTTCCCGCGGAGCGGTGTAAGTCATGTGTCGAGATCCGTCGCAGAATTAAGAAGAAGGATTGGTGGCGGGATTCCAGCGCCAGCCGGTCACCTCGGGGTTGTCCATGCCATGGGCATGGGCATAGGCCCGATGATCAAGGATCTCGTCCTTCATGCGCTCCTTGATGTGGGCGGCGCGGGAGCCCAGGGAGGGCACCCGGTCGATGACGTCGATCACCAGGTTGAAGCGATCGATCTGGTTGTTCATCGCCAGCTCCAGAGGCGTGTTGATGTTTCCCTTCTCCTTGTATCCGCGCACATGGAAGTTGGCGTGGTTGGTGCGGTGGTAGGTGAGGCGGTGAATCAGCCACGGATAGCCGTGGAAGTTGAAGATCACGGGCCTGTCGGTGGTGAACAGGGTGTCGAAGTCCCGGTCGTTGAGGCCGTGGGGATGTTCCCGGGGCTGGGTAAGCACGAACAGCTTCACCACATTCAGCACCCGGATCCGCAGCTGGGGAATGGCCTTGCGCAGGATCTCCACCGCTGCGAGAACTTCCTTGGTGGGGACGTCGCCGGCGCAGGCCATCACCACATCGGGCTCATCGGGGGCGGTGCCGCAGTCGTCATTGCTGGCCCAGTCCCAGATGCCGATGCCCTTGGCCACGTGCCGCCGCGCCGCCTCCAGATCGAGGTACTGGAGATGCTTCTGCTTGTCGGAAACGATGATGTTGCAGACGTTGGTTTCCACGAAGGCCTCCTCGGCCACCGCCAGCAGGCAGTTGGCATCGGCCGGCAGGTACACCCGCACCACCTCCCCACTCTTGTTGCCGGCCAGGTCGATGAAGCCGGGGTCCTGGTGGGTGAAGCCGTTGTGGTCCTGCCGCCAGACGGTGGAGGAGATCAGGCAGTTCCAGGGGCCGATCGGGGCCCGCCAGGGGGCGTGGTGGATGCAGGATTCCAGCCACTTGGCGTGCTGGTTGAACATCGAGGCGATCA
>JBAXME010000018.1:0-47323 GCA_037134455.1 Synechococcaceae cyanobacterium ELA445
GGCCGAAGCCGAGGCCCTGCTGGGCAACCTGCCCCCCACCCCCGCCGATTACCTGCCCCTGCTGCGCATCGGCCAAGCCGTGCCCACCGCCAACCAGTTACCGGAAGGAAGCTGGCAGTTCAGCTTTGGGCAGCTGGCCCCCTTCGGCGGCGGTGGCCAGGCGGGAGGCAGCGGCAACCAGAACTACTACGCCCGCTTTGACAGCGGCGTCACCGACAGGCTGCAGTTCTCCGCCTTCTTCTCCAACGCCGACGATCCCCTCTTCGCCACCATTTCTGGCCGCCAGCAGCCTTTTAACGAATCGCCCCAACCCTCTAACTACTGGACCGGCTGGGGCGGCGCCCTGCAATGGAAACTGGCCTCGTCCAAAACATGGGCCATTGGCCTGAGTGGATCACTGGAGCAGTTCCAGGTGGGCAGCGGCGGCTGCAACAACTTCAGCTGCCAGAACACCCCCAAGGAGACCACCTACTCCCCGAACATCTTCAACAACTCCGGCTATCGGGTCTACACCGCCAACCTGGTGGGATCGCTCGCCCTGCCGATCACCTGGAAGGCCACCCGCCAGCTGGAATTCACCTTCACCCCCGGCGCCACCTTTCTGCCCTCCACCCAGGGCAGTGGCAATGGTGGTGCAGGCACCTTCTACGGCAGCAGCGTCACCTTGGCTGCGGGTGCGAGCTGGCGGATCCTGCCCAAGCTGACCTTGTTCGGTTCGGGGCTCGTGCCCCTGGGGCCGGGCACCAACAGCTTCAACAGTTCGCTCACCTATTCACGGGTGCCCATCCTCAGCGCAGGACTCAATTACGCCATCAATCCACGCATCGCCCTGGAGGGGGCCCTCACCAACGGCTGGGGCGCCAGCCCGGCCACCGCATTTCTGGCCCTGCCCAGCGACAACAAACTCGGCTTCAACACCCGCTTCATCTTCAATCCAGGTGCCGCAGATTCACCTGCGGTGACCATGAGCCGCCGCCAACGCAGCTTGGCACTCGGCGGCGTGACCGTGAACACCGCCCAGGTCCCCCCTGCCGGCATCGTCGAACTGTGGGCCAACGGAGACAGCAAAGGCAACGTTTTCGGGTTTCTGGGTTACTCCGCCTCCAATGATTTCCAGTTCCAGTACACCGGTGGTGTCTTCAACAACGTCCAGCCCAGCAACAGCCTGACCCAGACCTACACCACCGATGGCGGCTACAACGAGCGCATCGGCGGCAAGGCCATCGTCATGAACCAGCTCCGGGGCGCGCCCTGGTCCATGGGCGGTCGCATCTCCCTGGGCCGTAATAGGGATCCCGCCAGCTTCCAGGGCTATGCCTACGCCGAGTCCAACAACACCTGGGAGGCCACCCCCTGGTTGGCCCTGAACGTCAACCCCAAGGTGGCCTGGAGCGGCGCAGGCACCCCCTACGGGTTAGGCCTGGGCGCCAACCTGCAACTGGGCCCCAGTTTCCAGCTGATCCCCGAGCTCAACCTGGTGGCCAACAGCTCCTCAGGTGGCCGCAGCAACGGCACCCTGGCCCTGCGCTGGCTCGCATCACCAGGCAGCGCCGTGGATCTGTACGTGAGCAATGCCGCTGGCCTGCTGGACATGGGTCAACTGCTCTACAGCAACAGCTGGCGGGTAGGGGGACGCCTGCTTGTGTCGTTTTAGGGGTTCGCCTCAGCCAGCCGCTCCAACCGCAGCCGGATGCCATTGCGGGAGCGCAGGGTGAGCCGGGCCACCAGATCCGGGGTGTGGTCCCCATCCGGCAGCAGCCGGTAACGGCGCACCAGTTCCGCCAGCACCAGCAGGGCCTCCTGCTGGGCGAAGGCCGCCCCGGGACATTTGCGCGGACCGAGGCCAAAGGGCAGAAAGGCATCCCTGACCTGCTGCCGTTCCTCAGCACTCGCCGCCCCGGTCAGAAAACGCTCCGGGCGGAAAGCATTCGGCTCGCTCCAATGCTGCTCATGGCGCTGGATCACCCAGGGGGAGATGGCCAGCAGGGAGCCCACCGGGCAGCGCTGGTCAACCAGAGTGATCTCCCGCCTCGCTTCCCGAACAAAAAAGGTCAGCGGTGGATAAAGCCTCAAGGTCTCGTTGAACAGAGCCGTGGCATAAGGCAACTGACGCAGTTCGTTGAACCCCAGGGGGTGGTCATCGCCTGGGGCCGCGGCAAGCACCTCCGCCCTCAGCCTCTCCTGTGCCTCGGGAAACTCAGCCAGCAGATAGGCCGCCATGGCCAGGACACTGGCGGAGGTTTCATGGCCGGCAAGAAACAACACGCAGACCTGATCCACCAACTCCTCCTGGGAAAGGCCGCTGCCGCTGATCGGATCGAGCGCCTCCAGTAGCGCCTGGAGCACATCGAGAGGCGCCCCTGCGTACCGACCGACATCCAGACGTTGATCGATGGCCGAGCGGATCCAATGGCGGATGCGCTGGGCATCGGGAGCCAGGTAGCTGCTCAACCAGGCCTGGGGTAACCGCAAGAACCGCAGCAACAGAACCTGCCCAGCCCGCTTCTGATAGCGGCTGAAGGCCTCCAGGATCTCCCCGCCCTCGGAGTCCGCCAACGGGCGCGAAAGGATCGTGCGAATGATCACATCGGCCGTGACCAGGGTCATCTCGCGATCGATGGCCACACTGCTGCCATCTGCGAGTGGCTCAAGCCGTGCGATCAGCTCTCTCGTCGCTTCCTCCATCTGGGGAAGGACCCGTTGGAGCTGGGCGGTCTGCAGGGCCTGGTCGACGATCCGCCGCTGGCGGGCCCACTCCTCACCATTGACGGAGAAAATCCCCCGACCGATCAAAGGCTCCAGAATCCAGAGGGTATAGGGATGCTTGGGAAAGGACTCCACCTCGTCCACCATCACCCGACGCACGGCCTCTGGCTGGTTCAAAAGAAACAGATTCAGCCCCAGAAAGTTCAGACTGCCGATGGCAATGCGGTAATCCCGTTCCATCAGCAACGCCAGCCAGGATTGCAGGCCCCGCACCAGCCGCATCGGAAAACTGGAGGTATTGGGCTGAAGTGGGGGAAAAACCGGTTCGTGGGCGAAAGGGCAGCTCATCGCAACGGCTCGCAAGCGGGCTTAGAGGCCATGTCCAAAGGCTCGAGCAGGTGGGCTAAGTAATCGAAGCCAACGTGGTCTTCGGCCAAGCCCGTGGCGATGTACTCGAAATGCAGGGAGAACTGATGGGTCAGCAGGCCCACAAGTCCCGTCAGCTCAAGGCGCTGAGCGAGAGGAATGAGTTGCTGTTCAGGATAGGCAGGCTGGGCGATACGCAAGCCACAGCTGCGGTAAGGATCCACCCCCGCAAAGCAGAGGTAGTCGTCCTGGGAAGTGATGTCCCGCCAGGGCAAGCGCGGCTCACGGGCCAACTCCTGCAGATCAGTGTGGAAGCTGCAGGCAGATCGGTGCACGGCCAGATTGGCAAGGTTCTGACCCAATGTCAGCAACTTAACGCGAGGTGCCACAGCCATGAATCCGTGCTGTCGACGGAGTGTCGCCGCGAGCATGGCCATCACGAAGGAACCTGAGCTATGGCCCACCAGCAGGATCTCTTGGGCGGGATCTTGACTCTCCAGCTCCAGAATCCGTTCCGCCAACACTTCCAGACGGGGGCGCAACTCCCTATCCCGTTCCTGACCAAGAATGTGGGTGAAGCGAATGGAACGGAACAACCACACCGCTCCCAGCCGGTCGGCCAGCGGCCAGCACACACCTAGCAGGAGAACTGCCACCCCCAAGCCGAGCGCACCCGCCAGTTGGGTCTGAACACCATGCTGAGCCAGTAGAGGGGGCAAGGTCACCCCTGCTAGAGCGGCCACCCCAAGACAACACAAGGCCAGCAAAAACGGATAGAGCCCGCATAGGGCCACCTGGTGGGACAGCCGGGCAATGCGTTGGATCCCACCTCCCAGCAGATACCAGGCGTACACGAACAGACCATCCCAAACCAACACCAGCGGTTGACGCGGCCAGTTCATGCGGGCGATGTCATCCCAGTGCAGAAAGCAGTAATCCAGCAACACGGAGGACTCAGCTCCTCCTCCCTCGATCACCTGCCAACGACTGACCAAACTCTCGATATGGCTGCGCCGACGGCTCAAACGCAGGGAACGTCCCGAACGACGCTGGTAGGCCTTGAGCTGGTCGGCAAAATAGCGGTAATAGAACGCAGCGCCCCTGGGATCAAAACCGCTCAGAAAGTAAACTCTGCGCCCCACGGCCGGCGGCAGCTCTTGCGTCTCCACTACCACCCTTTCATCACTTGGAGCTTAGCGGCGATAGCCATGGTTTCCCCCGGGGTTGCCATGCCCAAAGCCAAGCCAACCCTCCAAGGCAGCCAGGGCTCCTACACCGCCTCCGTCGTGGTGAACACCCCCCCCCAGCGGGCCTGGCAGGTGCTCACCGACTACGAGGGCCTGGTGGGCGTGCTGCCGGACATCAAGCAGGCCAAGGTGCTCAGCCGCCAGGGGAATCGGCTGGAACTGGCCCACACCTACCAAGCCCCCTACACCTTCGGGTTGCGCATCAAGGCCCGGCTGGCGATCACGGAAAATCCTCCCCGCTCCATGGGCTACCGCCTGATCAGCGGCGATCGAATCAAGGGCCTGCAGGGCACCTGGACGATCACGCCGATCCCGGGGGCGGTGCGGCTGCAGCACAGGATCTTGCTGGACCCCGATCTGCCCGATTTCCTGCGCCCGGCCTATTTCGAGCTCAGCGAGTCCAACCTGCTGCAGTCGATGGAGATCCTGCGCGATCGGATGGAACAACGCTGAGGCAACACTCAGGTGTTCCCGATGATCCTGACCCCCTCCCCTTCCAACTGATAGGTGATGTCCCGCCATTCCACCCGACGGGCCAGAGCCGCGCGCACCATCGCCCAGCCGTAGACCAGCTGGGTGAGCGGCAACAACAACAACCTGCCCAGAAGCCGCTGGGGGGTGAGTGGGGCAAGGCCCTTGCCACGGCCAGCGAGCGCCCGCCCGGTGATCCGGGCGATCCAGGCCGCCAGGGCCCAACTGCCGAGCTCATAGCAAGCCAGGGCCGCCAGCAACAAAACGAACTGGTCCTGGCGGCCCATAAGGCCCGCAGCCAGCAGCTGCAGGAACACCAGCGTCAGCAGAGCGGAGGTGGCGAAACCGTGCAGCGCCACCAGCGGCCAGGCCGGGTGATGCAGCCGGGCCATCAGCAACTGACGGCCGATCCAGCGGACCAGCGCTCCAAGGCGGGGTCCCTCATCGGTCTCAACGGCGATGGCCGCGGGCAGGAAGAGGTGGCGCCAGCCGGCCCGGGCCAGGGGGGCCGCCAGGGCGGTGTCCTCACACAGGCTGGTGCGCAACACCTCAAGCCAGCCTGATTCCTCCATCGCCTGCCGGCGAATGGCCAAGGAGCCCCCCCAAGGGATTCCGAAGGCGCTCATCAACACAATCGCCCCAGTGCCCCAGAGGGCCCGCACCACCCCAGAAAGGCTGTCTCCGGCGGGGGCAAACCAACGGTTGCCCGAAACCGCACCCACCCCCTCCTGCCAGCAAGCCGTTGCCAGGGAGGCGAGCCAGCGAGCGTCGATCGCCGCATCACCATCCACCAACACCACCAACTGCGTGGCGAGATCGAGGCTGAGGAAGGCCTGGCGCAGGGCAGCGCACTTGAGCGAACCCTTCTCCGGACGGGCGCTCAGCCACTCGATCCGCACCGATCGCCACGTGGCGATCCCCTCCAACTCGCAGGCCGCCACGACCCTCTGGGCCAACGCCCAGGCGGGATCCTCCCTGGAATCGACCACCAGCCGCAGCCGCCAGGGACTGAATCGCTGGCGAGCCAACTGCCGCAGCAGAACCTCCAGCCCGGGATCCACGCCCCGCAGACAGAGCACCACCTCGGCGGTGGGGCCCTCAAGGGCGAAGGCGCCCGCCTGAGGGGCCCCGGCGTAGGGCCCCAGGCGCAGGTGGCGGGCGTAGAGAGCCGTGAGCAGGGACTGGGGCAGCAGCAGGGCCAGCAGGGCCAGGGCTGGCAGCCACGGGACCCAGCCCATCAAGGGCTTGCCATGGGGGCAGGAGGTGCCGCCAGGAACGCCCGGGCGTAGGGGCCGACCAGCTCAGCAAAGGAGGGACAGCGGACCCCAAGGGGCTCGAGCGCCGCCAGGGTGAGGGCACAGCTGGGCCGGGCCCGCACGCCGTGGCAGTTCAACTCGGGATAGGTGAGTTGGTCATCGCCCCAGCGACGGCTGAACAGCGACTGGATCGGATAAAGGGGATTGGTGGGTTGGCCCTCCAGGGCCTCCAGCCACTCCTCCATGGGCACCAACGAAAGGGGCGCGCCCTGGCCGATCATCTCCTGCAGCAGGTCCGTCAGGAACACGGGTTCTGGATGCTGCAGGTGGAAGCAGCGGCCGGCATGGGCGCTTTGCCAAGCCAGGGCACCCACCGCTTCTACCACGTAGTCCACGGGCACCAGATCCAGCTCCCAGGCCAGGTCCGGGGCCATGCCGAGGGCGAGACAACCATGGAACAGGCGATAGAGCAGGTCGTCCTGGTGCCAGGTGCCACTGCGGGAGTGGCCTCCGATCAGCGGTGGCCGGTAGACCGACACCGGCAACCCCTGGCGCCCGGCCTCGAGCACCAGCCGCTCGCTCACCCATTTGGTCTGGGAGTAACCCAGCTCGATGCCACGCCACTCCGGCAGCGGATCGGTTTCGAGGATCAGCCGATCCCGGTAGGACCTGCCCTCGAACACGGCCACGCTGGAGATGAACTGCACGGGCACGGGACGGTCGAGGCTGGCCAGCCGCAGCACCTCGATGGTGCCCAGAACATTGCTGGCCCGCAGCTGGCTGTAGGGGGCCATCTGGCTCAGCTGGGCTCCGTTGTGGAGGATGCCCCCCAACCCAGCCGCCAGGGCGGCAAAACGCTGGGGGGCAAGGCCGAACCGGGGCTGGGCAAGATCGCCGGGAACCCCGTCCAACCGGTCAGCCCACGCCGCCTGCCAGAGCCCGTAGCGCTCCAGGTTGGTGCGCACCCGCTCCAGGGCGGCCTCCCCATCGGCGGCCCGCACCAGGCAGCAGACCCGCAGATCCGGCCAGCGTTGCAACTGATCGGCCAGCAGGTAGGCACCAAGGAAGCCCGTTGCACCGGTGAGCAGGACCGCTTCGCCCGGGCCCTCCCCCAGGGAAGACAAGGCGCCGGCGGCAGGGTGGGCGTCGGCGGGAAGCTCCGCCTCCCCACCAAGATCGAGCACCCCCATGCCCGCTGCAGCCACCGAGGTATCCTGTAGCGAGGCCAGCACCAGCTCCGCCAGGCTGGTGATGGTGGGTTCCCCCGCCAGAGCAGAGAGTTCCAACTTCACCCCCAGCTCCGCATGGATCAGGGAGGCGAATTCAACGGCCATCAGGGAATCCAGCCCCAGGTGAAACAGGGACTCACCGGCATCGAGACTCTCCCCATCTCCAAGGCCCATCACCCGGGCCAGCTGCCCCTGGACCAGCTCCACCAGCAACAGCGTGCGGGCGGCGGCAGACAGGGGGGCGATGCGCTCGATGAGCTCATTACGCCGGTTGAGGGGCGCGTCGGATCCCCCCGCGTCCCCAGCGGCGGCGCTCAGGAACGCCGCAAGGGGTGCCGCCAGCCGCGGCCCGCTCTGGCGCGCCATCGCAGGCCAGTCGTTGGCCACCACCGCCGCACTGCCGCACTCACCTCTGTGCAACAGCCGTTCCAGGGCTTCGAAGGCCCGATCCGGTGACAGGGTGCCCACGCCATGGACCGCCAGCCGCTGGCGATCGCGATCCGTCAGGGTGCCCGCCATTCCCGCCCCTTGCCACGGCCCCCACTGGATCGCCAGTCGGGCACCCCTGGCCACCCCGCAGGCCCCGTCGAGGGCCCCGTTGGCGGCGGCATAGCAGCTCTGGCCAGGAGAGCCCAACAAGGAGGCCATGGACGAAAACGCCACGCCAAATTCCACCGGCTGGTCGGCCAGGCCCCGCTCCAGGGTTCGCCAGCCCACCCATTTGGGACCGAGCAACCTTCCCAGCCGTTCGGCGCTTTGAGAGCTGATCAACCCATCGTCGAGGCGGCCGGCGGCGTGGAAGAAACCACGCACGGGCAGAGGCAGAGCCGCGGCCGCCGCCGCCAACACCTCCCACCCTTCCGGGTCGCTCAGATCGAGGGCGAGCAGCTGGGCCTTCACCCCCCGCTGCTCTAGCTGCCCCAGGCTGGCGGCGGCGGCCGCCGCCAGGCCAGAGGTCGATCTCACCGGCAGCAGCAGGGAGGTGGCTCCCTGATCAGCCAGCCAGCCGATCAACTGGGATCCGATCCCCCCCAGGCCCCCCGTGACCACATAGGTGCCGTCGGGGCGAACGCGATGGGGCTCCGGCCGGGGTGGCAGGGCGATCACCACTTTGCCGAGGTGACGGGCCTGGGCCATGCGGCGGAAGGCCTCAACGCTCTGATCGAACGGCACCACCTCGGTCGGGAGAGCGGGCAAACGGCCGGCCAGCCGATCCGCCAGCAGCCGCTCCAGCGAAGCCCGCAGCCGCAACGGCTCCGCGGCGGCCACCTCCAGCAGATCAAAGGGGAAGTACGCCGCATCAGGACGGCGCGCCGTCGCCTCGGCACGGCTCCAGGTCTCGATCTTGCCCAGTTCCACGAACCTGCCAGCGGGGGCCAGGGCCCGGAAGCCGGCCTCCACCCAGTCGCCCTTGAGGCTGTTGAGCACCACATCGACGCCGCGGCCACCGGTGTGGGCCAGTACGGCGTCGGCAAAGGCCAGGCTGCGGGAGTCGAACACCGCCTCCACCCCCTGGTCCAGCAGACCGGCCTGCTTGGAGGCACTGGCCGTCGCCAAGATGCGGGCGCCGCAGCGGCGGGCCACCTGCACGGCGGCCTGGCCGACGCCGCCGGCGGCCGCATGGATCAACACGGTTTCCCCGGCCTTGAGCCGCGCCAGCTCCTCCAGCCCATGGATCGCCGTGAGATAGGCGGTGGTCAGCCCCGCCCCCTCCGTGGCGGAAAGGGCTTCAGGAAGCGGCAGCACCAGATCGGCGCGGCAGCGCACGTGGCTGGCCAGGCTGCCCACCGCCAGGGCGGCCACCACCCGTTGCCCGATCAGATCCGATCTCACCCCCTCGCCCACCGCCACCACCCGGCCGACACACTCGCCTCCGAAAGGCACCCGGACCTCCCCCTCCAGCCCCAACTCCCGGCTGAAGGCCCGCAGCAGGCCGAGGGCGTTGAGCACGTCGCGGAAGTTCAACCCCGCAGCCTCCACCTGCACCTCCAGCTCCCCGGGGCCCAGCCGCAGGGGTGGCAGGGGCACGGCAGCCAGGCTCTCCAGTTGGCCATAGGTTCCGATCGCCAGTCGGAACCGCTCAGCGGGCAGGGGCTCCAGGCGCTGGCGGTGCAACCGCCCCTGCCGCCAGGCCAGTGCCGGCTCCAGGGCGGCCTGGGCCCAGAGCAGCGGCCAGTCGCTGGGCCGCGGCGCCTGCTCGGTGGTTCCTTCCAGATGCAGACGGGTCCAGGTGAGCTGGCCCTGTTCCAGAGCGGCCGTCTTGGCGAAGGCCTCCAGGGCCCCCTGGGCGGGTCCTTCCCCCTCCAGCACCAACCAGACGGGCCGCGGCGGACCGTTCCCCAACTGCTGCGCCACCGCCAGCAGAGCCTCCACCGCCTCCTGGGGATCGGATGACTCCAGCTCAGGCCAGATCACCACGGGCCCTGGACCGGACACCACTCCACCGGTAGGCAGAGCCTTGACGCGGTGGCCTGCCCCCTCCACCCAGGCCTCGAGGGCGCGGCTGGCCGGCCGCTGACCACCGAGCAACCACAGGTCCCCGTTGAGGTCGAGGGGGGGGGCCTGCTCGGCCGTCGGCATCGGCTGCCAGCGGAGCCGCAGCAGCGATTCGGCCCCCTCCTGGGGATCCGGATCAGCGCCTTCCGGAGCCGGGAACAGCCACTCCAGAGCCTGCCGGGGCAGGCGCCTGAGCCGAAAACCGCGCACGTGTCCGAAGGGCCGATCCCCCTCCAGCAGCAACAGATCGGCCCGAACGAAGGCCGGTTCCTCGCTGGGTCGCAGCACCACCTGACAGCTGAAACGATCCGGAAGGGATTGGCCCTCCAGCTCCATCGACTCAAGACCCACCGGCAGCAGCACCTGGCCCGCCCGGGCGGCGGGATCGAGGGTGGCTGCCACGGCCTGGAAACAGGCATCCAGCAGGCAGCGATCGGGAGCTCCCTCTGGCCGCTCCAGCTCGGCCCAGGCCCGCTCCCCCTCCCGCCTGAGGCGGATCAAACCCCGGTAGGCCGGGCCGTAGGCCAGACCGAAGCCGGCCAGGGCGTCATAGAAGGATTCTGGATCGAGGGCCTCAGCGGCGGCGGAAGGCTCAGCCGTTGGCCAAGGGCGATCCCCGGCCGCCCCAGCGGTGCAGCCGCCATGAAGGATCCAACACCCCTGGGCGGTTCCGCGCCCATGGAACTCGAGGTCAGCCCCCAGCACGAGCTGCAACTCGGCACCCTTGGCCGTCAGCCGCAGAGGCTGATCCAATTGCAGATCGCGCAACGCCAGGGGCCGCTCCTCAAGCGCCAGAGCTTCGAGGGCGGCCATCAGGAAGCCCGCCGCTGGAAACACGGGCTGGCCGTTGATGCGGTGATCGACCAGGTCGCCGCCGAGGGCCAGGGGTAGCTCCAGCGCGTAGCGCTGATCCCGCCCCCCCGGCAGATCGAGGTGCTGGAGCCCTGCAGCGGTCGTGGCGGCGTGGGTGGCGTCTGGCCCCGCTGCGAGCGCGGCCGCGTTGGCAGGCTCCAGGCCAGCGGTGGCCGCCCCAACGACCTGATCCGGCTGAATCTGATCCAACCAGAGGTGCGCCTGGCCCTCGCCCTCGCCCTCCTTCAGGGAGGGCCACCAGAAGCGCTGACGCTGGAAGGGATAGCCCGGCAGCTCCACGAAGCGGTGGGGGAACGGCTGATGGAAGGCCTTCCAATCGACCCGGTGGCCGCTGAGATGGAGCCGGGCCAGGCTGGTGAGGATCACCGCAACGTCGTCCTGGCCGGAGCGCAGGCTGGGATGCCAGGCCAGGCCAGGCTCCTGCAGGCATTGGCGACCCATGCCGATCAGGGTGGGTCGGCTGCCCACCTCCACGAAGGTCTGGACCCCCTGGGAGGCGAGCGTCTCCATACCCTGGGCGAAGCGCACCGGGCTCATCACGTGCTCGCACCAGTAATCCGGCTGCGCGATCTCCGGCCCGGCCAGCCGCCCGGTGAGGTTGCTCACCAGTGGCCGCGAAGGAGGCTGGAAGCGCAGTTGCCGCAGCTCCCGCTCAAAGGCGGCCAGCATCGGTGCCATGGCCGGCGAGTGGAAGGCATGGGAAACAGCCAGACGCTGGCAAGCCAGTGCGCCGTCCTCCGCCTGCCGTTGCAAACGGTCGAGGGCTTCGCGGGGGCCGGAGACCACGGTGTTGGCCGGACCATTGCTGGCGGCGACCGTGAGCTCTGGATGCTCCAGCAACAGGCTCTCCACCACTTCGGAGGGAGCCAGCAAAGCCAGCATGCCGCCGCCGCCCGGCAGCTCCTGCATCAGGCGACCACGGGCCACCACCAGGCGCAGGCTGTCCTCGAGGTTCAGCACTCCCGCCAGATGGGCGGCCAGCACCTCGCCGACGCTGTGGCCCATCACCAGATCCGGCCGAATGCCCCAGCTCTGCCACAGCTGGCTGAGGGCATAGCCGACAACAAACAGGGCCGGTTGCGTGAACTG
The DNA here is from genome assembly GCA_037134455.1 of Synechococcaceae cyanobacterium ELA445. Lineage (GTDB taxonomy): Bacteria > Cyanobacteriota > Cyanobacteriia > PCC-6307 > Cyanobiaceae > ATX-6F1. Next base: position 11,734 of record JBAXME010000018.1, read on the forward strand.
GGTCAGGTTCAGGCTGCGGGCGGCGGCCTCCTCCTGCCCCTCCTGCGGGTAGAGCACCCGGGCCAGGGGCTGGGGAAGCTGGGGATCCACCAGGCGGGCACAGGACTCGAAAGCGGCGCGGAACACCGGATGGCGCTCGTAGAGCCCCTGGGCCATGCCGAGGGCCTGGGATCCCTGGCCGGTGAACAGGAAGGCGACCTTCCCGGGCCGCCTGGAGGCGGAACCGGCGATGACGCCGCCATGGTCGTGGCCAGCGGCGAAGGCCTCCAGCTGCTCCAGCAACTGGGCGCGATCCAGCGCGAGGCAGACCATGCGGCGGCCGAGCTGGGTGCGCCGTTGGTTGGCACTCGCCGCCACATCCGCCAGGGTGAGGTTCGATTGGTCGCGAAGCAACAGGGCCAACCGTGAGGCCTGCTGGCGCAGGGCACCATCGGTGCGGGCGGAAAGGCCGAGCAACTGCAGGGGGAGCTGCTGCCCGTAGCGCGGCGGCGGCGGCGGTTGGGGCGACTCGGTGAGCACCACATGGGCGTTGGTGCCGCCAAAGCCGAAGGAGCTCACCCCCACCACGGCGGGTTGATCCGCCCGGGGAAAGGGCTCCAGATCGGTCTGAACCGCGAGTTTGAGCCCGACAAAATCGATCGAGGGGTTGGGGGTCCGGAAGTTCAGGCTTGCGGGCAACTGGCGATGGCGCACGCAGAGGGCCGCCTTGATCAGACCGGTGATCCCCGCTGCGGTCTCGGAGTGGCCCAGGTTGGTCTTCACCGAACCCACCCGACAGGGCCGATCGTCGGCGCGCCCCTCGCCCAGCACGGTGCCCAGGGCCCGCAATTCGATCGGGTCCCCCTGGCGGGTACCCGTGCCGTGGGCCTCCACGTACTGGGTGGCCGCCGGATCGATGCCGGCCCGCTGGAAGGCCTGGCGCACGCAGGCCACCTGGGAGCGGAAGTTGGGCGCCACCATGCCACTGCTGCGACCGTCGGAGTTGACCGCCGTTCCCCTGATCAGCGCCACGATCGGATCGCCATTGGCCAGGGCCGCCGAAAGGGGCTTGAGCAACACCACGCCGGCCCCCTCGGAGCGCACATAGCCATCGGCACTGGCATCGAAGCTCTTGCAGCGGCCATCGGGTGCCAGCAACCCCGCCTTGCAGAAACTCATCTGGATGCCGGGATGGATCAGGGCCTGGACCCCACCCGCCAGGGCGGCCACCGACTCCCCCCTCCAGAGGCTCTCGCAGGCCAGGTGCACCGCCACCAGCGAAGAGGAGCAGGCGGTGTCCACCGTGAAGCTGGGACCCTTGAAATCGAAGAAATAGGAGAGTCGGTTGGCGGCGATGCTGCCGGCGTTGCCGGGCAACACGAACGGTTCGTTGTCGGGGACGGCGTAGTTCTCCGGAGAGGCCCACAGCAGCCCCCTGTAATCGGAGCTGGAGATGCCCATGAACACCCCCACCGGCTGGCCACGGAGGTCCTCCAGGGGCTGACCTCCGTCCTCGAGGGCCTGCCAGGCCACCTCCAGCAACAGGCGTTGCTGCGGATCCATGCAGACGGCCTCCCGGGGCGAGATGCCGAAGAAGGCGGCGTCGAACGCGTCGATCGCTTCCAGGAATCCACCCCGACGCACGTGCTGCTTCAGGGGCATCCTGGGATCGGGATCGAAATGGTGGAGGAGGTCCCAGCGGTCGTGGGGCACCTCGCTGAGGGCCTCCCTGCCCTCCCGCAACAGATCCCAGAAATCCTTCGGCGAATGGACTCCCCCGGGCAGACGGCAGCCGATGCCCACGATCGCAATCGGTTCCGGGGGGGCCTGGGTGGGGAAGGGCGGGGGGGACTGCGTCATCGCTCAGACCGCCACTAAGGAAGAGATCACTGCGACCGGGTCGGCCGTCAGGCGGAAGGCCGCCCAGCGTTCTCTCCCATTCTCGTAGACGGCTGGGTCGTCGAGCCAACGGCCCACCACCTGGGCCAACTGGGCCGGCTGGCGCACCGAGACTTCCAGATGTCTGGCCCGGAAGTAGCGCATGGCCAACAACTCCTGGGGCATCGTCAGACCATGGTGGTTGAGGATCAAGGGACAGCCCAAGGTGAGGGCCTCGGTGGCGGTGCGTGCTCCCGGCCTTGCCACCATCGCCCACGCCTCCCGATAGAGGTCCACCATCGCCTGGGGACCCTGAAACCCCCGTGCGCTCAGCGACAACCCGGGATGGGCCCTGCCCCAGGCCTCCACCAGAGCACGCACCTCGGGCCGCTTGCCGCAGAGGGCCACCACCCGCAGCCGGCCCGCGAAGGGAAGCAACGCCTCCAGTTGGGCCAAGTGGTTGTTGGCACCATTGGCACCGGTGCCAAGCACCAGCAACGGCAAGGCCTCCGCCGGCTCTGAACGGGGAGGTGGCGACGACTCCTTCTGATGGAAGGGGGGATGGAGCAGGGGCCCCAGCACGGCGATGCGCTCCGGGGGAAAGCGACGCCGGCGCACCTCCCGGGCCACCTCCTCGGTGATCGCCCAGAACAGATCGGCCTTGGGGCTCACCCAGTTGCGGCTGAAGCCGAAGCCCCCATCGAGTTCTGTGCAGCAGGTGATGCAACGGAGCTGGGGGCCCACCACCCGCTTGGCCAGGTCGAAGTGGCCGCGGTTGGTGTGGGGATGGGTGGAGATCAGCAGGTCGGGCTGCAGCCGCTTTAAGGAGCGCACCAAATAGCCATGGCCGAACAGCACGGTGCCGGGCTTGATGAGGTCTTCGAACTCCATCAGACGCCAATACAGCTGATGGAGCCAGGGGGCCCGACGCTGGATCCAGTTGTAGAGATCCACTCCACTTCGGTAGGCGGAGCTGGCCTTCTCCAGCACCGATTCCACCGTCACCGTCACTTCGGGGGCCATCAACTTCAGCCAGTCGGCGATCGCTTCGGCCGCGGCGTCATGGGCCGTTCCGCCGCTGGAGGTATAGATCAGGACCCGCATGGCCCAAGCTTCCCATCAGCTCGGCCCAGTCGCTTGAGGACACCCGACTGGCGGGCCACGGTGATCAGCAACACCCAGCCGACGGCGCCCATGGCCACGGGCATGGGGCGGCCCAGGCCCGTGCCGAGGGTTTCGCTCAGCCAGGCCGGCCAGAAACTCAGCCCCAGGGCCGGCCGCAGGATCCGATCCACCAGCAGGGCCGCACTGGCGAATGCCACCAGCCGGGCACCCCACTCCAGGCTGTAACGGGCCGCGAACAGGCGTGGCTGATCACCCACCGGGATCCATGCCTGCCAGAGGCTCTGCAGGGCGGCGAGGGTGATCGGCAGGCCAACGCTGAACAAGGCCACAGCACTGAACCAGATCCACGGCAATGACTCGAACACCACCAAGCCGGCGCCGATCAAGATCCAGCTCTGGAGGCTCAACACCGTGAGCAGGGTGGGAACCCAGCGCCGGCGGGGCACCCGGGACCAGAGCCTCAGGCCCACCACATAGCCGGCCGCTCCCACCGCCAGGGCCTGGCTCAGTCGCAAGTGGCCCATGCTCGCCACCACCCAGGAGGGAAACAGCACTTCGGTGGCGGCCAGGGCAAAGGCCACGACCGTGGAAAGCAGCAGCAACGACCGGGTGGCCATACCCGCCCACAATTCCCGCAGAGCGCTGCGAACCCCTTGCACCTCCGGAGCCCCCAGTGCTGGAGGTGGCTGGTTGGCGGGCCTCAGGGCCGCCGGGGGCCAGCGAACCAGGCCCACGCAGAGAAAAGCCACCAGAAAGCTGGCACTGTCGAGTGCCAGCACGCCGGGCAGACCCGCCAGCCCCACCAGGGCCGCCCCCAGGAACGGCGCCCCCATCAGCACCAGCCCCTCGCTGCTCACGAACAGGCCATTGGCGGAGCTGACCTGCTCAGGGCCGACCAACTGGGGGATCAAGGTGGAGAAGGTCAGCACCAGCGTGGCTTCGGCCGCCGCCGCCAGCGCCAGCAGGAGCAGCAGCAGGGGGGTCGGTGGCATGCGTTGCCACAGCAGCCAGGCCAAAAACAGGGTGATCGACCCTCCCGTGGCATTGGCGATCAGAATCACCCGCCGCCGCGGCCAATGACCCAGCCGGCGTCCGAGCAGGGGGAGGGCCGCCAGCTTGGCCAATTGCACCACGATCGCCACCACCGCGAAGTTCCAGAGCACCGCGTCGCGCTGAAACAGCCAAAGCCCGAGGGCGAACAGGCTCACCTGGGTCCCGAGGTTCGAAATCAGCTGCCCCAGCCAGAGCAATAGGAACGGACGGGGCATTCAGGCGAGCCGCCCCTTCAGGCCCTCCAGGTCAGCCAGGGGAAGCCGCAGCTCCGCAGGCACCTCGCCAGCTGGCGGACGGAGATCCTTGAGCACCAGTTCGCCGCTCTCCGCCTCCCCCTCACCGATCACGGCCGCCCAGCGGGCACCGCTGCGGTCGGCCCGCTTGAACTGCTTGGCGAAGGCGGCGGCCGACAGATCCAGCTCCACCGCCAGCCCCAGCCGCCTCAGCCCCACCGCCAGTTCCAGGGCCCGCACTTCGGCCCGCTCCCCCCGGCTGACCACATAGAGATCGGGCGGGACGGCGGCGGGGGCTTCACCCTCCGCCTGGCCCAACAACACCAAGAGGCGCTCCATCCCGAGGGCCCAGCCCACCGCAGCCGTGGGTGGTCCCCCCAGCTGCTCCACCAGCCCGTCGTAGCGGCCACCACCACACACGGTGGCCTGGGCCCCCAGCTGGTCGCTGGTGATCTCGAAGGCGGTGTGGCTGTAGTAATCCAGGCCCCGCACCAGGCGGGGGTTGAGCTGGAACGGGATCCCCAGGGCCCCCAGAGCCGCCTTCACTGCCTCGAAACGTTCACGGCTTGCGGGGCCCAGGGCCTCGGCGAGGGTGGGGGCCTCCGCCAGCAGGGCCTGGGTGCCCGGCTGCTTGGAATCGAGGATGCGCAGGGGGTTGGTGGCCAGGCGGGCCTGGGAGTCGGGATCCAGGCCATCGCGGCGGGCCTCCAGCCAGGCCACCAGTTCCTGGCGGTAACGGGCCCGGTCCTCGGCGCTGCCGAGGGAGTTGAGCTCCAGGGCCAGCCCCTTCAGCCCCAGGTCGCCCAGCAGGTCCCAGGCCAGGGCGATGGCCTCCGCATCGCTGCGGGGGTCGTCAAAGGCCAGGTACTCCACGCCGATCTGGTGGAACTGGCGCTGGCGCCCCGCCTGGGGACGCTCGTAGCGGAACATCGGCCCGGCGTACCAGAGCCGCTGGGGGCCCTGGCTGAGCAGACCGTGCTGCAGGGCGGCCCGCACCACCGAGGCCGTGCCCTCAGGCCGCAGGGTGCAGCTGCGATCACCTCGATCGGTGAAGGTGTACATCTCCTTGCCCACCACGTCGGTGGCCTCGCCGATGCCGCGGGCGAACAGCTCGGTCACCTCCAGCAGGGGCGTGCGGATCTCGCAGAGGCCGGCGCGGCGGAAGTGGTGACGGGCCGTGGTCTCCACCGCCTGCCACTGCGACGTGGCCGCGGGCAGCAGATCCACCATGCCCCGCAGGCTCTGCAGCTTCTCCAACACCCTGGGCCTGAACTGGGGCCATCTTGGGCGATGGCATCAGACCTAACCTCCTGGCCATGGCCCAACTCCTGATCACCGGCGGCGCCGGCTTCATCGGCAGCCACACCTGCCTGGTGCTGCTGGAGGCCGGCCACCAACTGGTAGTGCTCGACAACTACAACAACAGTTCGCCGGAAGCCCTGCGCAGGGTGGCTGAGCTGGCCGGCCCCACCGCAGCGGAGCGGCTGATCGCCCTGGAGGGGGATATCCGCTCGGCTGCGGACCTGGAGCGGGCGTTCAACGCTGCCGGCACCCCCATTGAGGCGGTGATCCACTTCGCTGGCCTCAAGGCCGTGGGGGAATCGGTGGCCCAACCCCTGCGCTACTGGGACGTGAACCTCAACGGCAGCCGCTCCCTGGTGGCGGCCATGGCCGCCCACGGCTGCCACACCCTGGTGTTCAGCAGCAGCGCCACCCTCTACGGCACCCCCGAGCCCGATCAGGTGCCGATTCCTGAAACGGCGCCGATCCGGCCCATCAACCCCTACGGCCACACCAAGACCGCCGTGGAGCAGCTGCTGGCGGATGTGGTGGCCAGTGAAGCCCCGGGGGAGACCAGGTGGCGCATCGCCCGCCTGCGCTACTTCAACCCGGTGGGGGCCCACCCCAGCGGCCGCATCGGCGAGGACCCCCGCGGCCTGCCCAACAACCTGTTCCCCTTCGTCAGCCAGGTGGCCGTGGGCCGCCGGGAGAAGCTCACGGTCTACGGCCTGGATTGGCCCACCCCCGATGGCACCGGCATCCGTGACTACATCCACGTGATGGACCTGGCGGAAGGCCACCGGGCCGCCCTGGAGGTGCTGCTGGCCGAACCGCCCCAGCTGCTCACCCTCAATCTGGGCAGCGGCCAGGGCCATTCGGTGCTGGAGGTGGTGGCGGCCTTTGAGGCCGCCAGCGGCCGGGCCGTTCCCTACGAGCGGGTGGAGCGGCGGCCGGGGGATGCGGCGATCACCGTGGCCAACCCTGCCGAAGCGGCACGGCGGCTGAACTGGCGTACCCGCCGCAGCCTGGACGACATCTGCCGCGATGGCTGGGCCTGGCAAAGCGCCAACCCGAACGGGTACGGCGAATGAGCAAGCTCGGTCGGATCCTTCGTGAGTACAGGGTGTGCCTGGGATCGATGCGACGGCACAAGCCCCATGAACTGGCCGTGCTGGCCATCTTCAAGAATGAAGCCCATGTATTACGCGAGTGGGTGAATCATTACGCCGCCGAAGGCGCAACTACCATCCATTTAGTGAACAACAACAGCACCGACGATTACCAATCAGCGCTACAGCCCCATACCAGCAACAATCTTGTAGTCGTCCATCAAGACAGCAGACTTCATTCTCAGAAACTGATCTACAACGAGCAACTGCAACGGCTACGAAGCCAGTGCAACTGGCTACTGGTGTGCGATTTGGATGAATTCATCTATGCCAGATGCGCTCATCAACGAATCATTGATTACCTGCGCACACTAGCCCCTTGGGTGAGCAGCGTACAGATCCCATGGAAGATGTTTGGGTCTTCCGGGCACCTTCTTCAACCAGCGGCAGGAGTAAGGGCCGGCTTCACCAAGCGTGCCGACGCCGACCAGCCACACCCCTGCATGCCAGAAGCAGGCCTGATCCAGGCAAAAATCGTGGCGCGGTGCTCACGCATTCGAAGCTTGGATGTGCATCGCTGCAACCTGCTCTGGGGCCTAAGGATTCTCCCCAACGGCAAACCGGCTCGTCGCGGAGACTTTCAACCCATCGGCGAGTCACAGCTCAACAAGAGCACACTCCATTTGAATCACTACGCTATCCAGTCGGAAAGCCTGTTTCGCAGCGTGAAGATGTTGCGCGGTGATGTGAATAGTCCCGGCTACACACGCGCGCGCGACATGAGCTATTTCCAGCGTTACGACACCAATGAACGCACTGATAGAGAACTGGCACTAAAATCCAGCCAGCCATAAACCTCCTCAGCCCTGCTGAGCCACAGGCACTTGATTCTGCTTGCCGGAGGTGGTCATACGCATGCCCTGGTGCTGCGCCGCTGGGCAATGCAACCCCGGACCCGCCCTTGGTCCAGCCCCATCACCTTGGTGAGCCGCACCAGCAGGGCCTACTACTCCGGCATGGTGCCGGGCCTGGTGGCGGGTATCTATGCAGCGAAGGACTGCGCCATTGACCTGCGGCGGCTCTGCCGTCTGGCGGGGGTGAGCTTTGTGCGGGCGGAAATCACAGGGCTGAAGGTGGCCGACCAATTCCTGCTGCTGGAGGGCCGGCCGCCCCTGGCCTACGACCTGCTGAGCCTGGATCTGGGCGCTGAAACGGCGGTGGTGGCAGGGGAAGCGGTGGCGGTCAAACCCCTGGAGCCCTTCCTGCGCTGGTGCGAGGAGATGGGCCAAGCCTCCGACGAGGGGGCCCGCCGGGTGCGGCCGGATCTGCGGATCGTGGGGGGCGGCGCGGCGGCGGTGGAACTGGCCCTGGCCCTGCGGCGCCTCGGGGAGCCCCGGCTGCGGCTGCGAGGCGCGGGGCTGCATCTGGGCTCTGACGCCGCCAACCGCTGCGGCGAGCGGCTGCTGCAGCGGGCCGGCATCGCCATCGAGCGTGGGGCCCGAGGGCCGGTCAGCGCCCGCAGCGGCGGGGAGGAACCGCCCACCCTTGCCTGCACCGGCAGCCGGGCACCGGCATGGCTGGCCGCCTCGGGCCTGCCCGTTGATCCGGCCACGGGCCGGCTGCTCACCGACAACCGCCTGCAGGTGGAGGGGCACCCGGAACTCTTCGCCAGTGGCGACTGCGCCGTGGTCGCCGCAGCTCCCCGGCCGGCGTCGGGGGTGTGGGCGGTGCGGGCCGCCCCGGTGCTGGCGGCCAACCTGGAACGCCGCCTGGCGGACCCCGGCCGCCCCCTGCGGCGCTGGCGACCCCAGCGCTGGGCCCTGCAGCTGCTGGGGGATGGGGGTGCCCCAGGCGGTGCCCCGCAGGCGGTGGCCTTCTGGGGCCCGTTCGCCCTGGGGCCCTCGCCGCTGTTGTGGCGCTGGAAGGAGACCATCGACCGCCACTTCATGGCGGGCTTCACAGCCCTCGGGCCCATGGGGGCCCCAACCCTGGCAGGAGCCGCCGCCAGCACCCCCGAAGCGATGGCCTGCCGGGGCTGCGGCGCCAAGCTGGCCGCCGGCCCCCTGCGCGCAGCCCTGGAACGCCTTGATCCTGCGGCCGCGTCGGGTCCGGAGGATGCGGCCGTGGTGGGCTACGGCCAGGGCGGCGAAACCCTGCTGCAGAGCGTGGATGGCTTTCCTGCCCTGGTGGAGGATCCCTGGCTCAATGGCCGCCTCACCACCCTGCATGCCTGCTCCGACCTCTGGGCCTGCGGCGCCGAGGTCACCAGCGCCCAGGCCCTGGTGACCCTGCCCCGGCAGGGGGAGGCCCTTCAGGAGGAACTGCTGCTGCAGACCCTGGCGGGGGTGCGCTCGGTGCTCGATCCCCTTGGCGCCCGCTTGGTCGGCGGCCACACCCTGCAAAGCACCGACTACGGCCAGGAGCTGACCCTGGCGCTGACGGTGAACGGAGCCGCCCCGCCAGACAGGTTCTGGGCGAAAGGGGGCCTCAGGCCTGGGGATGCCCTGGTGCTGAGCAGGCCGATCGGCACGGGCGTGCTGTTCGCCGCCGCCCAGGTGGGTGCGGCACCGGCCGCCTGGATCGATGCCGTCCTGGCGGTGATGGAGCAAAGCCAGGCCCCCCTGGTGGAGCTGCTGGCTCGCCACGGCTGCCGGTCCTGCACCGACATCACCGGCTTCGGGCTGCTGGGCCACCTCGGGGAGATGGTGGAGGCCAGCCGAACCGCCTTCCCAGGGTTAAGCGTGACCCTCGATGGCCACGCCCTTCCCGCCCTGCCCGGGGCCCTGGAGCTGCTGGAGCAGGGCTTCGCCAGCTCCCTGGCGCCGGCCAACGCTGCCGCCCTCGCCCTGCTGGGGAAAACGATTGGGCTGCAGACTCCTGGCTCAGCGGGGAGCCAGGCTGCCCTCGAAGCCCTGCTGATCGATCCCCAGACCTGCGGCCCCCTGCTGGCAGCTTTGCCGGCGGAAGCGGCCGCCGCGGCCGTGGAGGACCTGCACCAGCTTGGTTTCCCCCACGCAGCCGTGGTCGGCAGAGTGGGGTTGAATTAGTACAACGCGGCCGCCACCTCCGTCAGGCGCTCCCGAAACTCGCCCTTGGCCATGCCGCCCTTCACTTCGCCGTGCACCACAAACTCGGCCTCCGGATCGCTCACCACCAGGTAGGTGGGCCAGCCCATCCCCTCCTTGTTGGGGTACTGGCTGAGCAGCACCTTGCGGTAGCGGCGGTAGGTGACCGTGTCCTGGAGCATCACACTCACGAACTCCAGCCCCAACTCGGTGGCCACCTTGGCGTCGTAGTGGGCCATGCGGTGGCAGGTGCCGCAGTCTTCGGAGCTGAACTTGAGCACGGTGGCCATGGCAGGTTCCCCAACGGTGAAGGGACCGTAGCCACTCAGAGGCGCTCCTGATCGAGCCGCAGGGACCGCTGGCGCCGCAATTCCTCCCCCAGGGCTGGTCCGGGGGGCACGCCTGCCGCCATAAGGGTTTTGGCCGAAACCGGGTTCTTCAGATGGCGCCAGCGCAGCCACCAGCGCAGGAGAGGCCGCCGGGGGCCATCGCCAGCCGCAAGGGCAAGGGCCACGGCTTCGGCGGACCAGCCCTGACCCTCCAAGGCGTCGCTCCAGGCGGCGGGGCCCCAATCCCCATCGCTCCCGCGCCGTTCAGCCAGCCAGCCCCGCAGCTCCCCCAACTGATGCAGCAGCTTCTGGCCGTGGTGGGGCACCTGCAGCCTCTGCGCCACGGCCACCGGATCGGTGGCGGCCGCCAGCAAGGCGGGCAGGAGGGGTAGGCCAAAGCGCCGGGCCCAGGCAAGCCGGCGCCGCCAGTGGACATCGACCTGCAGGGCCCCATCCACCAGCGCCAGGGCACCCCAGGTCTGCAACCGCGCCAGGGCCATGGGCCACGGCTCCCGCTGCAGCAGCAGATCCAGTTCCATGCGCAGACGGGTGCCGAGGGCCGGCGGCGCCATTTGGGGTGGGTCGCCAGGTCGCCAGGCCCAGGGCCAGGCCGCCAAGGTCTGGCTCACCTGCCCATGGCTTTCCGGAGCGAGTGCAAAACCCATCCGGGCGGCATAACGGGCCGCCCGCACCACCCGGGTGGGGTCTTCGGCAACGCTGGAGCCATGGAGAAACCGCAGCAGGCGCCCCTCCAGATCCGCCTGACCCTGGTGGGGATCCAGCACCCGCAGGGCGACCACCCCGCCGGCGCCCGACGCCAATTCCAGGGCCATGGCGTTGATGGTGAAATCCCGCCGGGCCAGGTCGTCTTCCAGGGATGCGAAGCGCACCTGCGGGTTCTCCCCCAGGGCCGGATAGGTTTCGCGGCGGGCGCTGGCCAGATCCAGCAGCACCCCATCCAGCTCCAGCTCCACCGTGCCGTAGGCCGGATGGGGGCGGCAAAAGGCCACGCGCTCGGGTCCCGCCCAGCGCTGCAACCGTTCGGCCAGCTGCGGCGCCGAGCCCTCCACCACCAGGTCCAGGTCGGGCAGACCCCGCCAGGGGTCGTCATGGACCCGGTGCAGCAGCAGGTCGCGCACGGCGCCCCCCACCACCGCCAGCCGCCGCCCCTCCGCCTGGGCCACCAGGGCCCCCAGCAGCCGGGGCGGCAGCCCTGGGATCTCCATCAGGCCGAATCGCTGGCCAGGGGCTCGATCGGCGCCAGGCGCGGATCCAGGATCTTCGGCCCCATGCCCTCGAACTTGACCGCGATCGACACCTTCTCACCGCTGCCGAACAGGTGAGTGATATGTCCTTCGCCGAAGGACGCATGGCGCAGGCGGTCGCCCACGGTCCAGGTGCGCGCGGTGCCGGTGCGGCGAACGGCGTTGGCGGGGGAGGCGGCGGCACCTCCGGCGGCCACCCGCAGGCTCTCGCTGCGGTCCACCCGGGTGAGGCGATCCAACCGGTTCTCCCGCCGCAGGGCCGCCCCACCGCTCTGGGGGAGGTCCCCCTGGATCAGCTCAGACGGCAGCTCCGAGAGGAACACAGAAGGCACCGCAGGCTCCCGCATGCCACCCCAGAGCCGCCTCTCGCTGGCGTGGGACAGGAACAGCCGCTCCTTGGCCCGGGTAAGGCCCACATAGCAAAGGCGCCGCTCTTCTTCGAGGGCTGAGGGGTCCTCCAAGGATCGGTAGCTGGGGAACAGACCCTGCTCCAGACCCACCAGAAACACCACCGGAAACTCCAGGCCCTTGCTGGCATGCAGGGTCATCAGGGTGACCCGGTCGGCGGCGGTGTCCTTGGAATCGGCATCACTGGCCAGGGCGGCGGAGGCCAGGAACCCCTCCAGGGAACCCTCCTCGTTCTCCTCCTGGTACTGCAGGGCGGCGTTCACCAGCTCCTGCAGGTTGCGGCGCCGCTCCTCGGCCTCATCGGTGCCCTCACTGATCAGCTCCTTCACGTAGCCGCTCTGCTCCATCACCCGCTGCACCAGCTCCGAAGGCGCGGCCTCCTGGGCACGGCCCGCCAGGTCACCGATCAGCTCGGCGAACTGCAGCAACCCCTTGGCCGAACGGCCCCCGAGCGAACGCACCGCCTCGGCGTCGCTCACCACATCCCAGAGGGGGATCCCCAGCTGGTTGGAAGCATCGGTGAGCCGCTCCACGGTGGTCTTGCCGATGCCCCGCTTGGGCACGTTCAGCACCCGCAGCAGACTCACGGTGTCGGCAGGGTTCACCAGCAGCCGCAGGTAGGCGAGCACGTCCTTGATCTCGCGCCGGTCGTAGAAACGCAGGCCCCCCACCACGATGTAGGGGATGCCCCAACGGACCAGGGATTCCTCCATCGCCCGGCTCTGGGCGTTGGTGCGGTACAGCACGGCCATGTCGCCCCAGCGCAGCTCAGGGTTGTTGGCATCCAACAGCCGCATGCGGTGCACCACCGCCTCTGCCTCGGCGATCTCGTCATCGCAACGGGTGAGGTGGATCAGTTCCCCCTCGCCCCGGGTGGCCCGCAGCACCTTGTCGATCCGCTCGGTGTTGTGGGCGATCAGGGCATTGGCCGCCGCCAGGATCGTGGCCGTGGAGCGATAATTCTCCTCCAGCTTCACCATCGTGCGGGTGGAGTCATCGGCGACCCGATCGCCGAAGTCGTCCTGGAAGCCCATCAGGATCGTGAAGTCAGCGGCGCGGAAGCTGTAGATGCTTTGGTCGGCGTCGCCGACCACGAACACGGAGCGGTCGGCCCAGTCGTTGAAGCGCTCGGGCTCCTCGCCGTTGGTGACGATCAACTTGATCAGGTCGTACTGGGTGCGGTTGGTGTCCTGGTATTCGTCCACGAGCACGTGGCGGAAGCGCCGATGCCAGTAATGACGAATCTGGTCATGGGCCGTCAGCAGCTGAACGGGCAGCAGCAGCAGGTCGTCGAAGTCGAGGGCGTTGTTGGATGCCAATGCCCGGCGATAGCGCCGGTAGGCCTCCGCCATCTGCTTGCCCCGCTGGCCCTGCTGGTCAGCCTCCAGCTGCTCGGGCAGCCAGCCCTGGTTCTTGGCGTTGCTGATGGCCCAGCGCACCTTCTTGGGCTCGAAGCGCTTGGGATCGAGGCCCATCTCCTGGGTGACGATCTCCTTGACCAGGGTCTGGGCGTCGGCCTCGTCGTAGATGGAGAACTGACGCGTCCAGCTCAGCCCCTCCGGATCGGTGTACTTGTCGATGTCGAAGCGGAGCAGCCGGGCGAACAGGGCGTGGAAGGTGCCGATCCAGAGGTCCTTGATCACCTCCCGGTAGATGCGGCTGCGCAGCTGCCGCTGCTGCGCCGCACCCAGGGTGCTCCAGGGCTGGCCGAACTGGCTCTGGGCGAGTTTCTGGGCCAGCAGAAGCTCCAGCCGCTCCTTCATCTCCCGGGCGGCCTTGTTGGTGAAGGTGACCGCCAGCACCTGGGCCGGATCAACGCCGTGGTGGCCGATCAGGTGGGCGATGCGGTGGGTGAGGGCCCGGGTCTTGCCGCTGCCCGCCCCGGCCACCACCAGCAGGGGGCCGGTGTGGTGGTCCACCGCCCGGCGCTGGGCGTCGTTGAGGCCTGCGAGGAAACTCATGCTCAGCCCAGCTGGCGGGAATCGAGGCTGGCCAGTTCGCTGAAGCTGGGGGATTTTTGCTGCAGCTCCAGAAAGCTGCCGTAGGCCTTGATGCGGCCATCCTCAAACTCATAGATGCGATCACAGCGGCGCACGGTGCTGAGCCGGTGGGCGATCACCACCGTGGTGCAGCGCCGCCCCACCACCTCGAGGGCCTCGATCACCTCCGATTCAGTGCGGTTGTCGAGGGCACTGGTGGCCTCATCAAGCACCAGGAACTGGGCCCGACGGTAAAAGGCCCGGGCCAGGGCCAGCCGCTGACGCTGGCCACCGGAGAGCCGCAGGCCGTTCTCCCCCACTTGGGTGTACAGGCCATAGGGCAGTTCACCGACGAACTCCTCGAGTTGGGCCGCCTCCAGGGCTTCCCAGGCCCGATCCTGGTCGGCTTCGTCGGTGCTCAGGCCAAAAGCCACGTTCTCCAGCACGCTGGCGTTGAGCAGGTTGATGGACTGGGGCACCTGGGCGCAGCTGCCCTGCCAGGCGGGGATGTCGAGGGGGCTGGCACCGATGCCGTCGAGTTGCAGTTCGCCGCGGGCGGGATTGAGCAGCCCCAACAGGATGTTGGCGGTGGTGGTCTTACCGCTGCCGGTGGCCCCCACCAGGGCAACGCGGGAGCCGATCGGGATCGAGAGATTGACGCCTCGCAGTACCCAGTCCTCGGAGCTGGGATAGCGGTACCAGACGTCATGGAGACGGATGGTGTGACGGGGATAGACGCCGGCGGGGGAGGGCACGCCCGGTGTGCTCAGGGTGGCCCGGTTGGCGGGCAACCGCAGCAGGTCAAGGGCGCCGGTCACCAGGGGCAGGCCTCCGCGCAGCTGGGTGACGGAGCGGAAGGCGTCCTGGAGGGGAGGGGTGAGGCGCAGGGCCGCCACGGCGATCGAGGCAAGGAAGGGGAGGATGGCGCCCACCTTGCTGGGGTCGCCGCTGAGCAGGGCGGGCACCGCCCCGACCGCAAAGATCATCGTGATCCCGAAGGGCTCGATCAGGGCCCGGGGCACGTCAGGGAGGAGTTCGGTGGTCCAGGCATACTCCTTGGCCTTCTCGCCCGAGGCCACAAATTGGTCTTGGAAGTAGGCCTCCGATCCGGTGAGCTGGATATCGCGCACCGAGCCCAGGGTTTCCAGAAGGATGTTGGTGGACTGGGCCTCCAGACGCATCTTCTGCTTGAAAGAGTGGCGCAGATAAGGGGTGACCAGAAGCGAGATCAGCCAGTAGGCCACCACCAGCCCCACCACCAGGATCACGGCCAGCCAGCGGCCGATGAAAAGGATGCCGATCGAGAGCAGCACGATCGAGACCGTGCTGCTGATGATCTGCAGCATGGGGGTGACCACGTTGCCAGCCACCCGGTTGAGGTTGTTGAGCAGCTGGGAAGAGAGCTCAGCGGTGGACTTCCCCAGGTGGTACTCGTAGCCCTGCTGCAGCACCCGGGCGTGGATCTGGTTGGAGAGGTCGCGCCACACCTGGGCGGAGAGACGCTGCTGGAAAAAGCGCAGGCAGATCTTCGAGATCGAGGCCAGCCAGGCCAGCAGGATGAAGGTGACGATCATCCAGAGGCTCTGGTTCGTCTCGCTGCCTCCGAAGACGTGGATGCCGTGAAGCTGGTCGGGCAGCTGGTTGCCCACCAGGGCACCCGTAAGGCGAGCAATGATCGCCACCGACACCAGATCGATCACCCCGGGGATGATCGAGAAAGGCACCAGCACCAACAGGGAGTTCAGCCGCCGTCGGGGCAGATAACGCAGCAGCTCCCGCAACTGGTTCAGCGTTTGGCTGCGCGCGAACGGCATGGACGAACGACCGAGCTGCGGCAACTGTTCTCAAGCTATGTCGCAGGGCACGGTGCCGTCGGAGCGGGGGGCCGGCTCAACGGCCGGTTCCCAGCAGGCGCCGCAGCCGCACGCGCAGCTGGTCCAGGCGGGAGCCGAGGCGGCTGGGGGAGGTGAGGGGGGATTCACCCGCAAGCAACCGATCCCAATGGGCGTCAATCGCCACGAGGGCCTCGCGCCAGCGCAGCTGCAGGGCCCCCTCTGAAGCCTGGTGAAGGCGATCGGCCAGCCGCTGGGGATCGGCCAGGAACGCCTCCGGATCGGCCACCGCCGCGGCGATGCGCTCCACATCGCCGCTGAGGGTGCCGGCGCCGATCTGGTGGCCAAGGCGCCCCGGATCGAGGCCATCGGCCAGGGCGTGGTTGAGGCTGCTGAACACCACACAGCCGCTGGCCATGGCCTCCAGGGGCGGCAGGCCGAAGCCCTCGCTCACGCCGCGACCACGCCAGTAATCGGCGGAGTCATAGAGGTACACCTTGGCGGAGCGGAACAGGTCCACCAGGTCGTCCACCCAGCCGCTCTGCACCTCCACCCGCAGTCCCCGGGCCCGCAGGGCCGGCACCAGGATGCGCAGCACATAGGCGCTGCTCTTGCGGGCCTGCACCAGCACATCGATGGAACGCTGGGCCACCCGCCGGGGATCGCGCACACTGCCGTCGTCGTTCCAGCGGGGCTCGATGGCGTTGGGCACCAGAAACAGGGGGTTTCTTGGCGCCCGATCACCCCAGTAGCCGAGGGTGTTGCGGCTCACCGCCAGCACCGGCACCCCCGGCGGCAAATCGAAGCCATAGCCGCTGCTGTGGGCGTGATAGGCCACCGGCCGACCCTTGAGGCGGCGCAGCAACTTGGGCACGTCAAAGCCCCAGCTCACGATCCAGAGGGCGGGGCCTGGGGCCGCTTCGTTCCGCAACAGGTCCGTCAGGAACGGCCGGCCCGGCTCCCGTTGCCGGTAGGTGACCACCTCGCTGCCGGTGATCGACCCCACCAGACGGGCGGTCTGCAGTTCCACCTGGAGGCCTCCGCAACGGAAACGCCCGGTGGTGCCTGGAACCAGAAAGCGGACGGGACGCAAACAGCTCGGGCTCAGGCGGCCACCACCTCGGTGCTGCCAACCCGCTGGCGGCGGGTGAGGAAACCGAAGAGCACCTTGCCGATGGCGGCCACCAGGTTGCCTTCCAGTTCCTGGAACATGGTCATGTTGAGGTGGAAGGCGCCATTCGCCTCCTCAACAATGCGATCGGCCGTGGGCTGGTCGATCGGCAGGGCATCAAGGGTGGAGCGGTAGGTGACCTTGAAGGCCTTCTCGTCGTCGATGGAGGCGAACTCATAGAAGTGGAGGCCGTCACTGTCCCCCAGGTTCATGGCCTTCTGGGCGATGTTCTTGAGGATCTGGCCGCCGGAGAGGTCGCCCAGGTAGCGGGTGTAGTGGTGGCCCACCAGCAACTCGGGGGCCTCGGCCGCCACCTGGTGGATGCGGGTCACGTAGGCGGCGGCAGAGGGGGAGGGCTTGATCTGGCCGCGCCAGTCGGAGCCGAAGTAATAAGCCAGATCGGCCTCCAGGGCCTCGCGGCGGTTGAGGGCCTCAAAGGCCACCGGGCCCACCACCGGGTGGTTCTTGAGCTTGCCGATCTCCTCTTCCATCGCGCTGTAGACGAAGTAGAGGTCGGCCACCAGCTTGCGGTAGCTGATCTTGTCGACGACGCCCTTGAGGAAGCAGGTCACGAAGCCGGTGTTCTCGGCCATGGTGTGGGACTTCTTGGTCCCTTCACGCAGCTGGGAGGCAAGGGCGACGGACATGGGGGCAAAGGGGGTTGCGAAGGCGGTGGCTGCTTAGGCAGCGAGTGGCGGCCACGCGGGCAGAAGGGTCAACGTAGGCCGGTGGACCGGGTCGGGGGCGGGGTTGGTTGCGAAGGGTTACGGCCTCAGGCGGCCCGGACCCCCTCCTGCGCCCCGAACAGCTCAAACAACTGGCGGCAGAACTGCTGCATCAGCTTCTCCACCGCCTCAGTCGGCAGGTGGGAGCCACTGGCCCGCCAGTCGCCCACCGTGGCCAGCGACCAGCGCTCATCGGCATAGGTGAGGCCCCGCAGGGTCACCCCCAGCAGGGGCGGACAGCGGTGCAGGCTGGGCTCCAGGGTGGTGGGAGGCGCCGCCAGGCGCAGCTGCACCAGCACCGAGCGGCACTGGATACGGGGACTCCAACCGGGGAAATGGAAGGAGAGATCGAGGGTCTCGCTCTCGTCATAGGCCCGGGTCTGGGGGTCGTCGCGCCAGGGGTTGAGGTTGGCCCGGGCGTCGGGGAAATGCTCACGAAACAGGGTGGCCGCGGAAGCGACGACCTGGGCCAACTCCAGCGATCGGACCTGATCGGCGGCATTCATGGCGCCATCCTGGCGCCTGTGGCCCGGGACCGCAGCACGGATCGGCAGTTGCGAACAGGGCCGGCGACCCTGCAGCACCGGATCGGGAGAAAGCACAGCGACCCGCCCCTGCGCCGATCACCGCAAACCTTCCGGGCGATCCCACGGACATAGGCTCGCGCCGAACCACCCGCGCCCGGGCGCCGCATGGCCACCTACGAGAAGCTCACCGCCCCCACCAGCGGCACCGCCATCCGCTTCGAGGGGGGGCAGCCGGTGGTGCCGAACGATCCGATCATCCCCTTCATCCGCGGCGATGGCACCGGCGTGGACATCTGGCCCGCCACCCAGCTGGTGCTGGATGCGGCGGTGGCCAAGGCCTACGGCGGCGAACGGCGGATCGAGTGGTTCAAGGTGTATGCGGGAGATGAGGCCTGTGACCTCTACGGCACCTACCAGTACCTGCCCCAGGACACGCTCACGGCCATCGAGGAGTACGGCGTGGCGATCAAGGGTCCCCTCACCACCCCGATCGGCGGCGGCATCCGCTCCTTGAATGTGGCCCTGCGCCAGATCTTCGATCTGTACTGCTGCGTGCGCCCCTGCCGCTACTACGAGGGCACTCCCAGCCCCCACAAGCGCCCCCAGGATCTGGACGTGATCGTCTATCGGGAGAACACCGAAGACATCTACATGGGCATCGAGTGGGCGGCCGATGACCCGGTGGGGATCGAACTGATCCGCCACCTCAACGAGGAGGTGATCCCGGCCAACGGCAAGCTCAAGGGCCGCCGCATCCCCGACGGTTCCGGCATCGGCATCAAGCCGGTGAGCAAATTCGGCACCCAGCGCCACATCCGCAAGGCGATCCAGCACGCCCAGCGCCTCGAGGGCAACAAGCGCCACGTGACCCTGGTGCACAAGGGCAACATCATGAAGTTCACGGAGGGGGCCTTCCGCGACTGGGGCTACGAGCTGGCCACCACGGAGTTCCGCGATGTCTGCGTGACCGAACGGGAGAGCTGGATCCTGGGGAACCTGGAGCACAACCACGGCCTCAGCATCGAGGACAACGCCCGCCTGATCGAACCCGGCTACGACAGCCTCACCCCCGAAAAGAAGGAGGCGGTGGATGCCGAGGTGCGGGGGGTGCTCGAAGCCATCGGCGAGAGCCATGGCTACGGCAAATGGAAGAGCCTGGTGCTGGTCGATGACCGGATCGCCGACAGCATCTTTCAGCAGATCCAGACCCGGCCCCAGGAGTATTCGGTGCTGGCCACCCTCAACCTCAACGGCGACTACGTGAGCGACGCGGCCGCCGCCGTGGTGGGGGGCCTGGGCATGGCGCCGGGGGCGAACATCGGTGACAAGGCGGCCATCTTTGAAGCCACCCACGGCACGGCGCCGAAGCACGCCGGCCTGGATCGCATCAACCCCGGTTCGGTGATCCTCAGCGGCGTGATGATGCTGGAGTTCATGGGTTGGCAGGAGGCGGCCGACCTGATCACCAGCGGTCTGAGCGCCGCCATCGCCAACGGGGAGGTCACCTACGACCTGGCGCGGCTGATGGAACCAAGGGTGGAGCCGGTGAGCTGCTCGGGCTTTGCCGAAGCCGTGGTGAGCCACTTCGGGGGCTGAGCCGGGCAGACTGCCCGGATGAGCGCCACCCTCACCAATCCGGCAGACCCCTGCGTGCACTGCGGGTTCTGCCTGCCCACCTGCGCCAGCTACAGGGTGCTGGGCACAGAGATGGATTCCCCTCGGGGGCGCATCCACCTGCTCAAGGCCATCGACGCCGGTGAGCTGGCTCTGGATGCCACGGTGGCCAGCCATTTCGACAGCTGCCTGGGCTGCTTCGCCTGCGTCAGCGCCTGCCCCTCGGGGGTGCGCTACGACGAGCTGATCGAGGCCACCCGCCCCAAGCTCAACGCCCCACAACTCCGCAGCTCCGCCCAGCAGACCTTCCGCAAGCTGCTGTTCGCCCTGCTGCCCTACCCCCAGCGGCTGCGGGCCCTACTCACACCCCTGCGGCCCTACGCGGGCTCCGGCCTGCAGCGACTGGCCCGCACCAGTGGCCTCACCAGGCTGCTGGGACCGGGCCTGGAGGCGATGGAGCGCTTGCTGCCGCCCCTGGCGCCCGAAGCCTTCCGCGACGACCTGCCCCTGGTGGTGCCGGCCCAGGGCGCAAGGCGCTACCGGGTGGGGCTGGTGCTGGGCTGCGTGCAGCGGCTATTTGATCCGGCGGTGAACCGGGCGGCGGTGGCCGTGCTGAGCGCCAGTGGCATCGAGGTGGTGATCCCGCCAGCCCAGGGCTGTTGCGGCGCCGTGACCCACCACCAGGGGGAACTGGAGCAGACAAAGGAGCTGGCGGGCAGCCTGATCGACGCCTTCGCGGCCGTGATCGGCCCCGGCAAAGCGGCTGGCGCCGAACCGCTGGATGCGGTGCTGGTGGCGGCCTCCGGCTGCGGCCACACCCTCAAGGCCTACGACACCATCCTGGCGTCCGAGCCGGCCTGGGCCGCCAAGGGAAGCGCCTTCGCCCGCCAGGTGGCGGACATCCAGGAGTTCCTGCACCGGGTGGGCCTGGGGGAGGCAGCCCAGGGCGCCTTGACGCCCCTGACCCACGCCGATGGCACCACCGCCAGCGCCGAGCGGCCCCTCAGGCTTGCCTACCACGACGCCTGCCACATGCTCCACGGCCAGGGGATCGCCGAACCACCCAGGGCCCTGCTGCGCCAGATCCCCCACGTGGAGCTCAAGGAGGCCACGGAGGCGGGAGTGTGCTGCGGCAGCGCCGGCATCTACAACCTGGTGCAGCCCGAGGAGGCGGCCGAACTGGGACGCATCAAGGCGGCGGACCTGAGCGGCACGGGGGCCGATCTGGCGGTGAGCGCCAACATCGGCTGCAGCCTGCAGATTCGCCACCACATGGACAGCACCAGCCGGCCGATCGAGGTGCTGCACCCAATCCAGCTGCTGGAGAGAAGCCTGGCTGGAGGCTGATCACCCGTCCCTTCAGAGGAGGGCTCGGATCCCGGATGGTGGGAACCCTGGATTGAACAACACCCCCATGAGCCAATCGCCAGCAACGACCGCCCCCCCGGCCTGACCCACCGCTACCGGGAGGAGCTCCAGGCTCGGCATTACCCACGCCTCACGGTGAAGACGTTCGCAACAGTGGCTGAGACGCTGGCGGTGCTGGGCCACGTTCAACCGCGAGATTTGGCGCAGGTGGGGCCTTCATCGCCCTGCTGACCGAGGCAGTGGGTCGTGCTTGACGGCCAGCCCCTCACACCCCTTCCGAACCCAGCAGCCCCTGTTCCTGGTTACGGCCACCGGTGGACCCACCCTTGAACAAATCCGACACCAGCAGCGCGTCCAGGGAGAAGCGACCGGGTCCAAGCAGCAGAACTGCCAGGCTGCCCCCCAGGAAGAGCACCACCAGTTCGAGCACATAGATGTTCAGGCCGCTGGCCAGGATGTGGGAGTAGCCCGCCACCGCCATGGTGCTGGTGAGGGCCAACGCGCCGAGGGGGGTAAGGAAACCCAGGATCACGCACCAGGAACCCAACACCTCACTGAGGCCGGCCACATGGGCAAAGAACAGGGGAAAGGGCAGATGCAACGGCACCACGTAGTTGGTGGCGAACGTGGCCGGATCCGCCAGCTTCTCCTGGCCGTGGTGGATCATCATCCCCCCAATCGCCAGCCGCAGCAGCAAGAGGCCCACGCTCGCCACCCGGCCATTGCTGCTGACATACCCCTTGGCCAGGGCCAGAGCTGACTGCGTGAGGGCCCCCTGGGCCGCCAGTTGCTTAGCCAAGCCGGGGAAGGAAAGACCGAGGGCCCACAGGGCCGTGGTGGCGGCCAGGAAACCAAGAAAGATCTCCAGCAGGGTGACGGTGGTCATGGACGGTGATTGACGGCCTTCAGCTTGGCGCGCCACGTGAAGAAATGTGAGGCGCTCTCAGGAAAGGGGTGTCCCCACCGGCAGCCGCTCGCAGGCATAGGTCTCGATCGATCCCCGGCTGCGCTGGAAGCGCGGCCGCTGGGGGTCCTCCAGGCTCCACCACCACTGGCCGTCGGTGTAGCTGGGGGCTCCGGCGTTGTTGGTGCGCGGCAACTGCAGCGACAGCCCCCGCCAGCGCAGCACCACGAACGCCCCCGGCACCGTGCCAGCCGCCTGGTTGGGAATGGCTGGGTCATCCACCGCCCCGTTATCGGCCAGCGCCTCCAGGGGGTCACCCGCACAGACATAGGAGCTGGTGGTGGCCGCCCCCAGGGGGGCAACCGCGACGAACCCCAGCAGGACAACCATCACCAGTGCCCTTGCCAGCACACGGACAATCGCACTCGCCCCCATCAGCCCATCTCCCTGTCCGTTGGCCCCCATGCTGGGCGAAGAAGTTGGCAAGAGCGGGGAGACCGGGCTGGCCACCCCCTCGACCTAACTTGCAAGAAAACCATTTATGCCATTCCTTCCCTCCCGCTGGGCCCTGGGCCTGCTGCTCAGCTCTGCCCTCGGCTCGGGGAGCCTGGCCCCCCTGGGCGCGCTGGCCAAGCCACCGGCACCCTCCAGCGTTGAGCAGACCCGCATCGGCCCCCTGCAGCTGGAGAACGGTTACCCCAGCAAGGCCGCCGCCGCCAAGCTCTACGACGAGCTGGACTTCCAACGGGCCACCCAGGCCTACCTCTGGGCCCTGCCGGCCGTGGGCTTCAAGGCGCTCTACGACGCCCAGGCCAAAACCTTCGGGGCCCGCAACGGCGATGTGGTGCTCTACCAGACCCTGAAGGACAAGGCGGGGATGCTCACCCCCAACATCACCACCCTCTACGCCTTCAGCTTCTGGGACCTGGCCCAGCAGGGCCCGCTGGTGGTGGAGGTGCCCGCCGGGGCCACCGCCGGTGGGGTGATGGACATCTGGCAGCAGCCGATCACCGACATGGGCCAGACCGGCCCCGACAAGGGCGCCGGTGGCAAGTACCTGATCTTGCCCCCCGGCAGCCCCGAGCCGGTGGCCCCCGGTTACCGCATCGTCCACTCCCCCAGCAACCAGATCTGGTTCGGCACCCGCGGCCTCGATCCCGACAAGGCCGCGGCCGAAGCCACGGTGCGCCGTCACCGGCTCTACGGCTGGAACCAGCGGGACAACCCGCCCACCAACGCCTACGTCCCCGTGGCTGGTCGCGCCTGGCAATCGGCCCAGCCCGCCGACCTGAACTACTGGCGGCTGCTGAGCGAGCTCTACGCCAACGAGCCCGTGGCCCCCCGCGACCGCATGATGTTCGGCCTGCTGGCGCCCCTGGGGATCACCCCCGGCCAGCCCTTCAAGCCGGATGCCCGCCAGGCCAAGGTGCTGGGCGAGGCCGCCCGGGTGGGGGATCTGATGGCCCGCACCATCGCCTACGACAAGCGCACCCCCGGCGCCACGGTCTACCCCGGCAAGCACTGGGAGTACGCCGTGCTGTTCGACCTTGACCAGGAATCCCCCGACAAACGCCGGGTCCAGGTCGACGAGCGCAGCTCCTGGTTCTACGAGGCGATCGGCATGTCGGCGGGGATGCAGGGGCGGATCGTGGGGTTTGGCCAGGTGTACCTGGAGGCCTCCAAGGATGCGAAGGGCCAGTGGCTCGATGGCGGTCGCACCTACCGGATGCGGGTGCCGGCGGGTCCACCGGTGAAGCAGTTCTGGTCGATCACCCTCTACGACAACCTCAGCCGCGGCCCGCTCATCACCGACCAGGGCGCCGCCGACCTCAGCTCCCGCAAGCCGGATCTGGTCACCAACGCCGATGGCTCGGTGGATGTCACATTCGGGCCGGTGCGGCCCGCCGGCGCCGCCAACTGGATCAAGACCACTCCGGGCAAAGGCTGGTTCGCCTACTTCCGCTTCTACGGCCCCACCGAGGCCTACTTCAGCAAGGCCTGGCAGCTGAACGACATCCAAGCGCTCAAGCCCTGAGGCAACCTTTCGCCTCACACCTGCCCTCGGCACCCACAGCGTTCCCAAGCCAAACGATGCTCCCTACCCCCAGCCGACCTGCGGTCGCCTTGATCGCCGCCCTCTTCACCGCCTTGCCGCTGGCTCCCCTTGGGGCCCTGGCAGCGACACCGGCTTCGGCACCAGCCCCCAGCACCCTGGGTCAGGCCCCAGCCCCCAGCCCCGCCGAAGCCCGCGCCATCGCCAAGGAGGCCTGGCTCTACGCCTACGCGCCGCTGCAGGGCTACAAGACCCTCTGGAACCAGACCCAGAATTCCGCCTTCCCGGGTTACGTGGGCGGTTTCAACCGCTTCCGCCACTACAGCCGTTCCGCCACCCCGGCCGACACTGACATCGTCACCCCCAACAACGACACGCCCTACTCCTGGGCCTGGCTGGATCTGCGCGCCGAGCCGATCGTGCTGGAGGTGCCCGCCGTGGCGGCGCCCCGGTACTACGTGAACCAGTGGTTTGACCTCTACACCCACAACTTCGCCTACACCGGCGTGCGCACCACCGGTCGCGGGGCCGGCACCTATCTGTTCGCCGGACCCCACTGGAAGGGCACGGTGCCCAAGGGCATCACCAGGGTGTTCCGGGCGGAAACCGACTTCGTCGGCACCCTCACCCGCACCCAGTTGAACGGGCCCGATGACATCCCAGCCCTGAAGACGATTCAGGCCCAATACGTCCTCACCCCCCTCTCGCGCTTCTCGGGCCAACCAGCGCCGTCGCCAGCCCCAGCGGTGGCCTGGCCCGCCTGGGACGCCAGCAAGGCCGAGGGGATCGGCTTCATCACCTACCTCAACGCCCTGTTGCCGTTCATGCCCGCCGTGCCGCCTGAGCGGGCCATGCGGGCCCGATTCGCCCGCATCGGCATCGGCCCAGGTCTGGCCTTTGATCCGGCGCGGCTGGATCCGAAGCTCCGTACCGCCCTGGAGGAAGGAGTGGCCGAGGCCAGCCGGGAGCTGAAAACCAAGGGCCAACAACAGACCAGCTCCCGGGGCTTCTTCGGCACCCGCGAGGAGCTCGGACCCGGCTACATCAGCTTCCGCTCGATGGGGGCCCTGCTGGGGATCTATGGCAACAGTGACGCCGAGGCCTTCTACGCCAGCCAGCAGACCGGGCCCGATGGCCAGGTGCTCGACGGTCGCCGCAGGTGGGTGCTGCGTTTCCCGGCCGGTCAGTTGCCGCCGGTGAGCCAGTTCTGGTCAATCACCATGTACAAACTGCCGGAGCGGCTGCTGGTGGAGAACCCTATCCAGCGCTACTCGATCGGCGATCGCACCCAGGGCCTCAAGCAGGGCGCCGACGGCTCCCTGGAGATCTACCTCCAGCACGACAACCCAGGCCCTGCCAAGGCCTCCAACTGGCTCCCGGCCCCGGCCGGTCCCTTCTTCTTCGTGGCCCGCCTCTACGGACCCAGCGCCGCAGTGCTGAAGGGGGACTGGAAACTGCCCAAACTGGTGGAGCTGAAGTAGGCCACAACCATCCTTGACACCCCCCGGGCTGCTGTTCAGGATGCCTGCAGCGCCCCGGAGGCCATGGCCCGCCAACCCACCCAGGACTTCCTGTTGTTCCTGATCGGAGGCTCCCTGTTCGCGGCGGGCATCGTGCTGTTCACCAGCCAGGTGATGGTGGGCAGCGAGTTCCAGCTGGGGGGCTGGTTCGGCCGGGGCGTCGGTGGGTCCTATCGGGGTGGCTCGGGCACCTTTTTCGGCGGCCTGTTCGGCGGGGGCCCCAGCCTGGGCCTCGGGCTGCTGGTAATCCCCTTCGGGGCCGGCATCGCCCTGCTATTGGCGGAAACCTACAAGCGCCTGGGCTGGTTCCTGGTGCTCGCTTCCGCGGCGGCGGTGGGGGCAGCCATCCTCCAGAGCCTGATCTTCAGCTTCCGTCCCACCACCCTCTTCAGCCTGATGGCGATCGTGTTCATGGTGGGCGGCGGTGGCGGCCTGATGTTCAAGGCCCTGCGGCGCTATCCGGACGAAGAACGAAAGCAGGGGCGCAGCGACCTGGACGACCTGCGGGAGGAACTCGATCACCTGCGCAGCCGCCTCGATCAGGGGGGCAAGGATTCAGACCCGAAGAACTGACGCTCCAGCCGTCCTGACACCTTTGGCCCCATCCCCCAGCGGGGACTGGAACAGGTTGGCCATCAAGCCCCTGGGACAGCCCTGCCTTCACGATCACAGCTCCCCTGGCCCGCCGGGACCACTGCCAGCCGACCGTCTGCGGCTAGGCAGGCTGCGTGGTGGGCTCCGGCAATCGGCTGATCACGAGCCGCAGCAGCACCGGCGCCAGGAAGGTGGTGCCGATCACCATCAGCAGAATCGCCGCCTCCAGGGCCGGGGTCAGCAACTTCGCCTGGGTGCCGAGCCCGAGGAAGATCAGACCCACCTCACCCCGCGGCATCATCCCCAACCCCACCACCAGGCGGTTGGTGGGCTCCTTGCTGAGGTAGGTCCAGCCCGCCACCACCTTGGTGACCACCGCCACCACCAGCAGGAACGCCGCCACGATCAGGCCCTCCCGGTTGGCGGGATCGAGGGGGTTGAGCACGGAGAGATCCAAGGTGGTGCCGATCAGCACGAAGAACACCGTGGAGAACAGCTGTACCAGCGGTTTGACCGCCTCCTCAATCGCTTTGGTGTGGCGGGAGCTGCTCAGGATCAGGCCGCCGGCGAAGGCCCCCAGGGCCGCCTCCAGGCCGATGGCCTGGGCGGCGAAGGAGGAAACGCAGAGCACCAGGAACGAGGCCACCACCACCTCCCCAGGGGCCTTGAGCTGATCCAGCAGCCAATCGAATGCAGGGGCGGCCGTGCGGCTAAGCACCAGGGACACCACCACAAACACGGCCGCCGCCGCCAAAAGCTGCACCACTGGGCCCATGGCCACCGTGCCGCTGGCCGCCAGGGAGACCACCACCGCCAGGATGACGATGCCGAGGATGTCGTCGAGCACGGCAGCGCCGATCACGATCTGGCCCTCCTTGGTGCGCAGGAACTTCAGCTCACTGAACACGCTGGCGGTGATGCCAATACTGGTGGCCGTCATGGCCGCACCGGCGAACACCGCTGGGATCAGGGGCACATGGAAAATCCAAAGCAGGCCGCAGGTGCCTAAGGCAAAGGGCAGCACCACGCCGGTGACCGCCACGGTGGAGGCCTGCACCCCCACGGCGATCAGCCCGTCGAGGTCACTCTCCAGGCCCGTGAGGAAGAGCAGGGAAAACAGGCCGATGGTGGCCACCGATTGCAGGCTGGGGAAGGTCTCGGCGTAAACCTCCCGCACCTGCTCGGGCCCCAGGTGCGCCAACGACGACACGCCGTTGATCAGCCAGGCGCTCACCTCGCCCTGGGTTTCCGGCGGCAGGATCAGATGCAGGCCTGAGATGCCGATGATCACCCCGGCCACCAGCTCCCCCAGGATCGTGGGCAGCTGCAGCCGCACCAGAATCTCCGCCAGGGCCCGGGCGGCGATGAAGATCAACGCGAAGCGACCCACACTGATCAGGGTTTCGGCCACCTCGAACTGATGGCTGCCCACCTCGAGCAGGAGCGTGGGAAAGGTCATGGGGGAAGGGAGCGTCGGCCGGCGGAGCGGGCCCGGTGGGCGTGACCTTAGGTGGTTCCAGCCAGCACAGTTGGTTCCCCAGGAGCCACCGCCGCCGCTTCCATCCGGCGCCAGGCCTGCAACAGGGTGCCCGGCTCCCCGAGATTTCCCGGGAAAGTGAGCAGGGGCAGCCCCGGCAAGCGGGGATGGTCCGCCGGCAGCCGCACCAGGGACAGCCCCGGCAGCAACTGACCCTCCAGCCGCACCGCCCCCACCCCCAGGCCCGTGGTCAGGAGGGTCTGGGTGGTGATGCCCCCCTTGCTGATCAGATACGACAGATCCGCCGGTAGGCCAGCGGCGATGCGTGCCATCAGAGCGGCAAGGGCCTCCCCCAGGACCCGACGCTCGTTCTCGTCAGCACAGCTCCGCTCCCCACGGCTGGTAAACAACACGGGGGTGAGGCCCCGGGCCCCCAAGCCGTTCATGGCAGCCCGTAACTCCTTCTCCAGCGCCGTGCTGGGCAGCGTCCCCCCGCGCAGGTCCGCCAGCACCGCCTCCACCGGCACCTCCACGCCGCCGCAGCCGGGTTCCGCCAGCAGTGCCGCCAGCTGGGCATCGGCCAGGGGCACGTGGGAACCCACCAAGACAGCGCCGGGGCTGGAGCCCCGCCGCAGGGCCGCCAGGCCATGGGCATCCAGGGCCGGCGGCGGCAACTCCGCCAGGGCCTGGATCAGGCCGGCGGCCGACTGGATCAGCAGCCGCGATCCAGCAGCCTGGGCCGCCCAGATCGCCCGGGCCAGGGCCTCCAGATGCTCGGGCCGGGACCCATCCGCCACCACCACCGGATTGCCCCGCAACCCCAGCAAACGCTGGATCAATCGCTCAGCGGCCTCACCCCCCACGGCCGCCGCGCCCAACTCATCGAGACCAATCCGCTGCACCGCCGCGGCCGGCACCCGGCCGGCGGTCTTCTCCTCCACCCAGGCGGGCAGGTAGCTGGTGCCATAGCCAAACAAGCGATCGTGGCCGAAGGCTGTGGTGTGCACAGGCTCCCCCGCCAGGAGGTGCACCCCGTCCACCGTGGTGCGGCCCCCCTCCAGGAAGCAGGGCACCAGCAGGGTGGCGTCAAAGGGGCCCAGCTCGGCGCTGATGGCCTCTGTCTCCAGGGGGAAATGGCCCCGCAGGGTGGAATCGCCACGACTCACCAGCAGCCAGTCGCCCAGCCCTTCCTCCCGGGCGGCGGCCTCCAGTTCGCGGGCGATGGCGCCCAGCCGCCGGCGAGCCTGCTCCGGCGGCTGGGCACGGCTGTCGGTGAGCAAAAACAGCAGCGGCGAGGGATCCCGCAACCCCTCCACCAACGAGGCCCGATCGAAGCGCAGCAGCAACGGACAGCCGTGCACCGTCTGGGAGCCGGTGGGGTCATCGTCGAAGACAACGATCTTGGGGTGCACGCGCATGGCACCATCGTGCCGTGATCACCCCGGAACCCAGGGAGCTACCGGAGCTGGTGCGCCAGCTGCACGCCGAGGCCACCCCCTGGCTTCCCGCCGGCCACGGCAGCCGCCTGCACTGGGGGCCGCCGGTGCACACCCATGGCGGTGGTCCCGCCACCGTGGTGAGCTGCCGCCGGCTGGATCGCCTGATCGACCACGCCGTCGGTGATTTCACCGTGACCGTGCAGGCGGGTCTGGGGCTGAAGCAGTTACAGGAGGCACTGGCCGAGCAGCAGCAGTGGCTGGCCATCGACTGGCCCTGGGGCAGCGGCGCCGATGGCGCTGGCGCCGGCAGCGTCGGCGGCCTGGTGGCCCGCGGTCTGGCGGGCGGGCTGCGGCAGCGCCACCTGGGGGTGCGCGACCAGGTGATCGGCATCGGGCTGCTCCGCAGCGATGGCACCGCCGCCCACGCTGGGGGCCGGGTGGTGAAAAACGTGGCGGGCTACGACCTGATGCGCCTGTTCACCGGCAGCTGGGGCTCCCTGGGCCTGATCACCGAACTCACCCTGCGCACCGCGCCACTGCCGCCCGTGCGTCGCGGGCTGCTGGTCCAGGGCGAGCTCCGCCCCCTGGAGGCCCTGCGCCGCTGGCTGCTCAGCTCCAGCCTCACCCCGGAGCTGATCGACTGGTGGAGCGCGGCCCTCAGCGCCCATGCGGGCGCGGAGAGCTTGCCCGCCCTGCTGATCAGCCTGGCCAGCGTCAGCAGCGACGCCCTTGCCGAACAGATCCAAACCATCGCCAGCCAGGCTGTGGCCCTGGGCCTGAGGGCCCAGCCCCTCGACAGCGAGCGGCTGGAGGCCCTACGGGCCCTCGGCCTTGGGGAGGACCTGATCCCTGCGGTCGGTGACACCCCCGGCGGATCGACCAACCACCGCTGGTTGCTGCGGCTAGGGGTGCTGCCCGCCAGCGGCGCCGAGCTGCTGGCCCACCGCTGCCTGCAAGAGGTGCCCGTGGCCCTGGGAGCGGGCAGCGGCCTGGGCCTGGCCTGGGCCCAGGCCAGCCGCGATTCCACCCAGTTGGCCCCCTACCAAGTGGAGGACCTGCGACGCCAGTGCCAGCAGCTGGGGGGATACCTGACGGTGCTGGAGCAACCGGCCACCGCCGCCTTGCCGGCCTGGGGGGACGCACCGGACAAGGCCGTGATCGAAGCGGTCAAGCGAGCATTCGATCCCCTCCAGCAACTGGCCCGGGGCCGGCTGCCCGGCGTGGATCAGAGCGCCGTAAGGGCGTAGCGGGTTCGCAGCCGAAGGCTGTCGCCGGGGGCCAGCCGCAACAGGCGATCGCCGCTGAGCAGCGCACCCCGTGGTGCACTCCAGGGCTCCAGACAGACCATCGAGCGGGGCGGGTCGGTCCAGACCACCGTCAGATCCAGGGGGGCCGTGGGTTCCAGGGTGATCACCTCGCCAGCGACGGCGTCCACCAGGCGCACGGGCCCCGCCGGTTCCGCCAACAGATCCACCCCCGCCGCCAACGCCGCCAGCCGCTCGGAGACGGGCACCTGTTCCCCGCTCACCTGATCCAGCACCCGCGGCGGCAGGCCCTCGATCGTCACGGACTCCAGCGACGACACCTGGAAGTAGGCATGGAGCCCGAAGCTGAAGGGCAGCAGATCGGTGCCGGTGTTCTCCACCACCGCCTCGATCTCCAGGGCGGCCGGCCGCAGCCGCACCTCCAACGTGAGCAGGAAGGGGTGGGGGAAGGGGAGGAGGGTCTCGGGGCTGTCCTTCAGCTGCAACCGCACACCGGAATCAGCACCCTCCAGGGCCCCGATCGTCCAGGGGCGGTCACGGGCGAACCCATGCTGGGGCAGGGGGTGATCCGGCAAGCCTCCACAGATGGGAAAAAGCACGGGGATGCCGCCGCG
Source organism: Synechococcaceae cyanobacterium ELA445 (assembly GCA_037134455.1). Lineage (GTDB taxonomy): Bacteria > Cyanobacteriota > Cyanobacteriia > PCC-6307 > Cyanobiaceae > ATX-6F1. Next base: position 42,541 of record JBAXME010000018.1, read on the forward strand.
GACCGACAGGGCGGGATCCGCAAACCGCTGTTGATCGAAGTAGAGCCGTTCGTGGCCGCCACACTCCCAGCCCGTGATCAGGCCGCCCCGCTCCGGCACGAGCCGCAGCCGGTCACCCGTGGCCGGATCGGTGAACAGCCAGTGGGGGTAGGGGTCAGCGTGTTGAACGAGGGTCATGGGGGTGAAATTCAAGCCAATAAGTTGTATTTAAGAATGCACCAGATGGCGCGAACGCCATCCCTCCAACCGATCTTCTTGCCCTCCTCGTAGGTGCGGCCGTAATAGGAAATACCCACCTCATAGATGCGGCATTTGCGCCGGGCCACCTTGGCGGTGATCTCCGGCTCGAAACCGAATCGTTGCTCCCGGATCTCGATCGATCGAATGATCTCCGTGCGAAAGGCCTTGTAGCAGGTTTCCATGTCACTGAGGTTGAGATCGGTGAGCATGTTGCTGAGCAACGTAAGGAAACCATTGCCCACCCGGTGCCAGAAATAGACCACCCGATGGGGCGCGGCCCCCTGAAAACGGCTGCCAAAGACCACATCCGCCTTGCCCTGAACGATCGGGCCGATGATCTGCGGATACTCGTTGGGGTCGTACTCCAGATCCGCGTCCTGCACGATCGTGATCGACCCCTCCGCGGCCTGGAAACCGGTGGCCAACGCAGCCCCCTTCCCCCGGTTCACCGGGTGCAGGATCACCTTCAGGTCAGGGGCATCAAGGCGGCTGAGCAGTTCCCGGGTGCCGTCGGTGGAGCCGTCATCGACCACGATGATCTGCATGGAGGCCACCGGCGCATGGCGCACCCGCTCCAGGAGATCCTCAATCGTTCCCACTTCGTTAAAGCAGGGAATCACCACCGACAGCAGGGGACGATCGAGGCCTGCATCCACCGCCATCGGCTGCCCGCATCAGCGGCAGGGAGCCTAACAGGAGGGTTCGGGGGGAAACACCAGAGTTTTCTGCACCCCGTAGGAGATCAACGCCAGCACCGGAATCAACAGCAGCGCCGCCACGCCGCGACTGAGACCCCACTGCGAGAGCTGGTGGATTCCGGCCCAGTTGATCAACCACAGGCCTAGCGCCATCAGCCCGTAGGCAGCCGCGGAGGCGGTGTGGAATCGCTTCACCGCAAACACCTTCTTGCCGTAGAGCACATAACCGAGCCCCACATTCAACAGCTGACTGAACAGCGTGGCCAGACCAATTGGCAGCAGCCGGAGCAACACCTGCAACAGCGCATTGGTGAGGGCCACGTTCAACAGTCCGTAGCACAGAAACCGCCGTTTCCTGCCCCCCATCCACCCAGGCCGTTCCTGGGCGGGAGCCTAAAGGTCGGCCATCCAGGCCAGCAGCTCCCGGTTCACCACGGCAGGCACCTCATCGTGGGGGCAGTGGCCCGCCTCCAGCAGCACCTCCCGGGTGCCCTCGGGGGCATGGCTGAGGAAGCTCGCCCGGCGCCCCTCGGCGTTGATCCAGGGATCCTTCAGGCCCCAGATCAGCAGCAGGGGCGCCTTCAGCTGTGCGAACAACCCATCGAGGGGCTGGCCGCGGGGGATGTCGAACACGGTGCGGAACACCCCGAACGCACCGGGATCCCGCGACGGCCCCAGGATCGACTGCACAAGTTCCTCATCCACGTTGGTGCGGTCCACATACACCTGGTTGAGGGTGCGGCGGACCGTGGCCGGCCGCCGCAGGTTCTCGAACAGCAGCCGCTGCAGCACGGGGCTGCGCAGCAGCGCCGAACCGACCGTGGCCCGGGCTATGGCGCCCCAGCCCTTCGGCTCCCGCTGCTCGGCGCTGAAGGGGCCGGCGGCGTTGAGCAGCACGACCCCCGCCGCCAGCTCGCCCAGGGCCACCGCCGCCGCCAGGGCGGAGTAGCCCCCCAGGGAGTTGCCCACCAGCACCGTGGGCCGGCCGATGCGTTCGCGCACGTAGGCCGCCAGCTGATCCCGCCAGAGGTCGCCGCCGTAGGCCAGGCCCTCCGGTTTGGCGCTGCGGCCAAAACCGAGCAGATCGATGGCGTGCACCTCGTGGTGCTCCGCCAGCACGGAGATGTTGAAGCGCCAATGGTCGGTGGAGGCGCCGAAGCCGTGCACCAGCAACAGGGCTGCACCCACCGGATCGGCAGGGCTGCGGCTGAGGCAGTGGACGGAATGGCCCAGATACGACCAGGTGCCCATGGAATGGCGCAGGGTGTTCGATGCTAGGGAGCCCCCCTGTCCCAAGCCCGTGCCCGACTGGTCACCGCTGTTGCCGGGCACGGCCCTGTGGGCCCTGGCGCTTTACTTGCCCCTGACGGGGCCGTTGGCCCGGCTGGAGCAGGCCCTGGCCGAAGGGCCCCTGGACGAACGAGTTCAGCAGCTCGCCCTTTTCGTCAGCAGCCTGCTGCTGGCCCTCGCGGTGGGGGCCATCACCGATCTGGGATTCAGCTGGATCCTGGGGCCCTCCTGGGCCACCAGCCTGGGGTTGATGGCGGTGCTGGCCGGGGCGTTCTGGGCTCTGGGCGGCCGCAGAAACGAAGGCCCCCGAAGTTGAGCAGCCTTCAATCGCGCCAGTCCAGCCAGGGCAGAGCCGGCACAATCGCCGCCGTGGAACGTCGGTAGGCGGCGTAGTCGGGGTGCTGCGCCAACAACTGCCGTTCCTCCCGTCGGGCCTTGCCCCCCAGCACCGCTGTAAGGGCAAGCAGCAGCCCTACGTGCAGAAGGCTGCCTTGGGCCACGGCCGTGCCCAGGGCCCCCAGCAGGATCGCCTGGTAGAGGGGATGGCGAGCCCAACCGTAGATCCCACTGGTCACCAGGGCGGCCCCCGGCTTGGGATCGGGCAACGGGGTGAGGCTGGCCCCGAGGCTGAGGAAAGCCACCAGAGCCAGCACCCCCGCCGCGGCCAGGGCGGCGAACCCCGCAATCCTCAGGCCCACGGGCCAGATGAGCCCTAGGGCCGCCGGTGCTGGCCAGGCCGGCAGCAGCAACATGGCAATCAGGGTCAGCTGGGCCAGCAACCACCACTCGCCGCGGCGGTTATCCAGCCAGCCGCCCCAGCTCAGGCCCCAGTCCCGTAAAGCTTCGATGCGTGTGTTCGCCATCAGCGACAGCGGCCAGAGTTCCATTCTGAACGGAAAGGACCTCACCGACGTGGGGGAGACACGGACCCGTGTCCTGCGCTTCCAATGAGCCGACTCACCGTGGCTAACTTCCATTCAAATCTCTCTTGAGCGTTTCATGGACCCGGTGACGACCGAGCCAGCGCACCGTTCCCTCCAGAAGCCAATTGAGGGAGAACTGGAGCGGCTCGACGCCTGGTGGCGGGCGTCCTGCTACCTGGCGGTGGGGATGATCTACCTCCAGGACAACCCCCTGCTGCGGGAACCGCTGGAGCCCAAGCACATCAAGAACCGGTTGCTGGGGCACTGGGGCTCCAGCCCCGGCCAGGCGTTCATCTGGGCCCACGCTAACCGGGTGATCCGCCAGCACGACCTGGACATGATCTACCTCTCCGGGCCCGGCCACGGCGCCCCGGGGGTACTGGGGCCCACCTACCTTGACGGCAGCTACAGCGAGATCTATCCCGACAAATCCCAGGACGCCGAGGGACTGCGCCGCTTCTTCAAGCAGTTCTCCTTTCCTGGCCACATCGGCAGCCACTGCACCCCGGAAACCCCCGGTTCGATCCATGAGGGCGGCGAGCTCGGCTACGTGCTCTCCCACGCGTGTGGCGCCGTCTTTGACAACCCGGAGTTGATCGCCCTGGCCTGTGTCGGCGACGGCGAAGCGGAAACCGGCCCCCTGGCCACCTCCTGGCACATCAACAAGTTCCTCAACCCCATCAGCGACGGCGCCGTGCTGCCGGTGCTGCACCTCAACGGCTACAAGATCGCCAACCCCACCCTGCTGGCCCGCATCAGCCACCAGGAGCTGGAGAGCCTGATGCGCGGCTACGGCTGGAATCCGCTGTTCGTGGAGGGCCACGAACCGGAGGCCATGCACCAAGCCATGGCAACGGCAATGGACCAGGCGGTCGCCCAGATCCTGGCCATCCGCCAGCAATCTCGGAGCAGCGGCGAGGCCATCAGGCCCGCCTGGCCAATGATCGTGCTGCGCTCCCCCAAGGGCTGGACGGGGCCCGCCGAACTCCACGGCAACAAGCTGGAGGGGTTCTGGCGCTCCCACCAGGTGCCGCTGCCGGCCCCCAACAAGGATCCCGAACAGCTGCAGATGCTGGAGAGCTGGTTGCGCAGCTACCGCCCCGAGGAGCTGTTCGATGGGGGCGGCACCCTGATTCCCGAATTGCGGGCACTCTCCCCCTCAGGCCCGCGGCGGATGGGCTCCAACCTCCACGCCAATGGCGGCCTGCTGCGCCGCAAGCTGCGCCTGCCTCCGATCGAGACCTACGCGGTGGCGGTGGAGCAGCCAGGCCAGATCGAACACGAGAACACCTACCCGCTCGGCGAGCTGCTGCGGGACACCATCGAACGCAATCCCGATTCGATGCGGGTCTTCGGCCCCGACGAAACGGCCTCCAACCGCCTGCAGGCGATCTACGAGGTGAGCAAGAAAGTGTGGATGGAGCAGCTCCTACCGGAGGACAGCGACGGCAGCGAACTGGCCCGCAACGGCCGGGTGGTGGAGATGCTCTCGGAGCACACCCTGGTGGGGATGATGGAGGGCTACCTGCTCACCGGCCGCAACGGCTTCTTCCACACCTACGAGGCCTTCGCCCATGTGATCGCCTCGATGTTCAACCAGCACGCCAAGTGGCTGGAATCCTGCATCCACCA
>JBAXME010000019.1:0-46646 GCA_037134455.1 Synechococcaceae cyanobacterium ELA445
GCGCACTTCGTTCGGGACGAAGGGGCCGCAGGTTCGAATCCTGTCATCCCGATTTCTTGTTGATCCTCAGGACAGCTCGGCACCTGGATAACCCCTCGGGGTCACCATCCGACCGTCCTGACTGCGGCTGCTGCGGTTGCCCACCAGTACCAACGTGAGCATGTCCACCTGCTCAAGCGGCAGGTCCCCAAGGGTGCTCAGCCGCACCTGCTCGTCGGAGCGGCCGAGCTGACGGGCCAGCACCACTGGAGTGGACGGGGGTCTGCCCTCCAGCAGTAGCTCCCTGGCCCTGGCTAGCTGCCAGTCGCGTCCACGGGAACGGGGGTTGTAGAGAGCCACCACGAAGTCGCCGCTGGCGGCTCCCCGGAGTCGCTCTTCGATGACGGGCCAGGGGGTGAGCCGGTCGCTGAGGCTGACGGTGCAGAAATCGTGCATCAGGGGGGCCCCCGCCCGGGCGGCCGCCAGCTGCACCGCCGAGATCCCCGGGTGCACCTGGAAGGAAGGCCGAGCCTCCTCCGGTAAGGCCAGCCACAATTCGAGGGCCAGGCCGGCCATTCCATAGATGCCGCTGTCGCCGGAGGACACCAGGGCCACGCTCAGGCCCTCGGCGGCTCGGTCGAGGGCCCACTGGCATCGTTCTTTTTCTTCGGTGAGCACCCCGTTCCAACGCAGTTGGTCCGTTCGCCGCAGCGGCTCCAGCAGATCCAGGTAGGGGCCGTAGCCCACCCAGACCGTGCTTTCCGCCAGGGCCAGCCGTGCATCGGGAGTGAGCAATTCCAGGGAGCCCGGCCCACTGCCCACCAGATGGAGGCTGCCGCGGTGGGGGGCCGCCTGGGTCCCGCAGAGTCCAACCGCCAGGGTGGCGGCGCCCCGTTCCCCCGGTTGGGCCCGCTCGATGGTTTTCTCCACCAGAAGCTCGGCGCCGCCGCCTGCGGCCAGCAATGCCGATGCTTCTGCCACGCTCGCCGTGCCCAATTCCCGCGCCACCACCTCGGAGGGATGGGGAACGAGGATCGGGGCCAGTTGGGTGGCCGGGAAACAACGCAGTGGCCAACCCCGCGCCTGGGCAAGGGCAACCAGGGCGGGCTCGTCCGCCTTGCGGTCGACGGTGGCCACGCCTGTCACCGCTTGTGGCGCCAGGCCGTGCTCCAGAAGGCTCTGGTCCACCAGCCGCTCCAGGAGGCTCAGGCTGGTGTCGCGCTCGCAGCCCATCCCCAGCCAAAGAGAGGGGGGATGCCAGCGGTTGCCCTCGCCAAGCCGGTGGCTGATTACCAGTGTTGGAGGCCCTTCGTCGGTTTGCTCTGGCCGAGGCCCGTCCGTATCGATCCACCGCAGCGCCTCGGCCGCCGGCGTCTTACGCCAGAGGGGCGTGCCCGATTCCTGCTGCACCTTCACTGCCCGTCCCTGGTTGCTCGCCTTCATCAGGTGATCCCAGTCCCCTGCTCCGCGGCGCCAGCACCAGGCACGGCCGAAGCAGTCCAGGGGGAGCCGACCGCTGGCGGAGCTGGCCCCGGTGAGCACCGCCACCCCCCCCAACAAGGCCGCGATCCTTTGGCTCAGCACCTCGGCGCCGGCGCCATGGCCCCCCAGCACCGGCACGGCGAAGCGACCCTCCGGATCGACCACCACAACCGCAGGATCCCCGTGCTTGTCGCTCAGCAGGGGAGCCATCAGCCGCAGCAGGGCGCCGCACGCTCCCACCACCACGAAGGCCTCGCTGTCCTTCCAGTGACGGCGCAGGGTTTCCCCCACCTCTGCCGTGGGGCCAAGCCGTTGCACCAGGCCGGCCTCCAGCAGCCGTTGCAGCACCGGCAAGCCTGCGGGGCTCAGGCCCAGACCCCAGATCAATCGTTCACTCATCCCCCGAACTTGGCACGCACCCGATCAAGGAGCCCCGGCGGGCGGGCCTTAACCAGGGAGCCGTCCTGGTTCACCAGGTCCCTGGCACGGACGGGGGCTGGACCCTGGGCGGCCCTCGGCTGGGCAGGTGGGGCCTCGGGGACGCTGATCGCGGGGACCGGCACTTCTGGAGCGGCCGCACGTGGTGCTTGGCCCCCCTCTTCAAGGGCTTCGATCCCAGGGGGCTGAATGTCTGCCTGGGCGGTTGCCTCGGGGTTCGAGGCGGGCGACGGGAGGGGGACGGGTTCCACTGATTCCAGCGGTTTCTGCTGCTCTTCCGCCTGGAGCGCCTCGGGGGGGGCGGCAGGCACGGGCGGCTCCCGTGGGGTCATGGACTCCAGGGGGCTGCTGGGCTCCAATGGGATCGCCGAATCGCTTGGGGAGGCTTGCGGTTCAGGCACCGGTGCCGCCACCGGGGTTTCGCTGGAGAGCCCCAGCCACCGATCGAGATCTGCGGGACTCTGGTTCTCCTGTTGCCAGCCGCTGGCTCGGCCAGGCTCCAGCACCACCTCCTCCACGAGGGTGTTGAACGGGGGGTTCAGGGGGTTCCCGAGGTGGTCCAGCAGCTCGAGCACCACGGCATTGCTGCCGGTTTTGAGGCCCCCCAGCCAGAGGGGCGTGTTCTGGTCGAGAAGGAAGCTGTCACCGTTGACGGTGATCCTCAGCCGCCAGCGGTCATCGCCTTCGCGCAGGTGCTGCAGCGGGGCGTCCAGCAGCAACCAATCAATGAGGGCGGGTTCCCCGGCGGTGGCTCGGGTTGGGGCCACCGAGATCAACTGGGGGCTGCCGGGCTCCGGCAGGGCCATGGGGTTGGCCGCCACCCGATGCAGACGAATCTGGGTGCTGGCGCCTGGATCCTTCACCGCTTCGCCCCAGGGCCGGGCGGCGAAGGCCGTGAGCCGGTGGCTGCCGGGGGTGAGCGCCGCCATGGGGATGTGCACGGGCCGCGCGTTCCCGCTCGCCACCCGGATCGGTGCCTGGCCATCGAGTTGCACGACCAGATGGGGCCCCCACTCCTCCTCGCCCACCTGCACCAGGGGCCAGTCATCGACGGCGATCACCAGCTCCCAGGGCCCGGCGGGCAGGAGGCTGTCGGGGGCGGGCGAGAGAATGGTCACCCTTGGCTGGCGTTGGGCCAGACGTTCCTGCAATTGCTGGGCGGCCCCCGGCGGGGCCACCTCCTGCAGAAGGCCTGCCGGACGGGACGGGGCCACCATCGCTTTGGGGGCCTCCCTGCCGCCGGCTCTCTGACACCCTGCGGGCAGCAGCGTCAGGACCACCAGCACCAGGACCGTCAGACCCCGAAGCGCCGCTGCCAGCATGCCGATGTCTCCTCGCTTGGAATGCCGTGTGAGGGGCATTCTGCTGCCCGGATCGACTGGGGAAATGATGTGTGGTTTTACCCCGTCGAATCAGGGGCTTCTGTAGTAATCGTCCCGCTCAAAGTATTCCCGATTCGCTAACACATACTTGGCGGCAGACCACAGTGAGAGACAGGGGAGCGGCGGCATTGAACCTTTGTAACTGCCTGCCGACTTGGCCTGAATATGGCCCTTATACTTCCGCCAGCGGTCCCCTCATTGGGGCCCCAGCTCCAGTCGTGACAAGCACTTTGGGCCTTTGCCCTCCGTGCCCACGCGCTGGTGCCCCATGCGCCCCCCGGCCTCGCTGGGGGGTTCGTGAGGCCCACCGTTCAGGCCATCCCGGCCCGATCGGAGGGGTGGACCTCCACCTCGATCCCGTCCCTCGAGGAACGTCTCGATGACCATCAGCCCACCAGAGCGTGGGAAAAAGGCAGAAGCCATCGTCGACAGGAACCCCGTTCCTGTGGATTTCGAACTGTTCGGCAAGCCCGGACATTTCGATCGCTCTCTCGCCAAGGGTCCCAAAACCACCACCTGGGTTTGGAACCTCCACGCCAACGCTCACGATTTCGACAGCCACACGAGCGATCTCGAAGAGGTCTCTCGGAAGATCTTCAGCGCTCACTTCGGCCATCTGGCCGTCATCTTCATCTGGCTCAGCGGCGCCTTCTATCACGGGGCCCGCTTCTCCAACTACACCGGTTGGCTGGCCGATCCCCTGCACGTGAAACCCAGTGCGCAGGTGGTCTGGCCGATCTTTGGCCAGGAAATTCTCAACGGCGATGTGGGTGCAGGCTTCCACGGCATTCAGATCACCTCCGGACTCTTCCACGTATGGAGGGCCTGGGGTTTCACCAGTGAAACCCAGCTTCTCGCCACCGCCATTGGCGCGTTGGTGATGGCCGGCCTGATGCTCAATGCCGGTGTCTTCCACTACCACAAGGCAGCGCCAAAGCTGGAGTGGTTCCAGAACGTTGAGTCCATGCTCAACCACCACCTGGCCGGACTGCTGGGTCTTGGGTCCCTCTCCTGGACGGGACACCTGATTCACGTGTCCCTGCCCACCACCCAGTTGATGGACGCCATCGATGCCGGGAAGCCCCTGGTCCTCGGCGGCAAGACCATTGCTTCGGTGGCGGACATCCCCCTGCCCCATGAGTTCCTGAACCAGGACCTGATCGCCCAGCTGTTCCCCGGTTTCGGGGCGGGCATCTCGGCCTTCTTCACGGGCAACTGGGCCGCCTACAGCGATTTCCTCACCTTTAAAGGTGGACTCAATCCTGTGACCGGCAGCCTGTGGATGACCGACATCGCCCATCACCATCTGGCGATCGCGGTGCTGTTCATCGTTGCGGGTCACCAGTACCGCACCAACTGGGGGATCGGTCACAGCATCAAGGAGATTCTCGAAGGTCAGAAGGGTGATCCCCTCCTGTTCCCGGCCCCCAAGGGTCACGACGGTCTCTACGAGTTCCTGATCACCTCCTGGCATGCCCAGCTGGCCATCAACCTGGCGCTGCTCGGCTCGCTGAGCATCATCGTGGCTCAGCACATGTATGCGATGCCTCCGTATCCCTACATCGGCATCGACTACCCCACCCAGTTGTCGATCTTCACTCACCACATGTGGATCGGTGGGTTCCTGGTCGTCGGCGCAGGCGCCCACGGTGCCATCGCCCTCATTCGTGACTACGACCCCGCCAAGCACATCGACAACGTGCTGGATCGGGTGCTCAAGGCACGCGATGCCCTGATCAGCCACCTCAACTGGGTGTCCATCTGGCTGGGCTTCCACAGCTTCGGCCTCTACATCCACAACGACACCATGCGTGCCCTGGGCCGTCCCCAGGACATGTTCAGTGACTCCGCGATCCAGCTGAAGCCCGTCTTCGCTCAATGGATCCAGGGCCTGCACGCCGCCGCCCCCGGCACCACGGCTCCCAACGCCCTGGCCAGTGTGAGCGAGGTGTTCAACGGCACCGTCGTTGCCATCGGAGGCAAGGTGGCCGCCGGTCCGATCCCCCTGGGAACGGCCGACTTCATGGTCCACCACATCCACGCCTTCACGATCCACGTGACGGTGCTGATCCTGCTGAAGGGCGTTCTGTATGCCCGCAGCTCCAGGCTTGTGCCTGACAAGGCCACCCTGGGCTTCCGCTTCCCCTGCGACGGCCCCGGCCGTGGCGGTACCTGCCAGGTTTCGGCTTGGGACCACGTGTTCCTCGGCCTGTTCTGGATGTACAACTCCCTGTCGATCGTCATTTTCCACTTCAGTTGGAAGATGCAGAGCGACGTGTGGGGGACGGTGAATGCGGATGGTTCCGTGTCGCACATCACCAATGGCAACTTCGCTGAGAGCGCCATCACCATTAATGGTTGGCTGCGTGATTTCCTGTGGGCCCAGGCCGCTCAGGTGATCAACAGCTACGGCTCTTCCTCGAGTGCCTACGGATTGATGTTCCTCGGCGCCCACTTCGTCTGGGCCTTCAGCCTCATGTTCCTGTTCAGCGGTCGCGGCTACTGGCAGGAGCTGATCGAGTCCATCGTCTGGGCTCACAACAAGCTGAAGGTGGCTCCGGCCATCCAGCCTCGGGCTCTGTCCATCACCCAGGGTCGCGCCGTCGGCGTTGCCCACTATCTGCTGGGCGGTATTGCTACCACCTGGTCCTTCTTCCTGGCTCGCATCATTGCGGTCGGCTGACCTCCACCTGACCTTTCCCAATGGCAACGAAATTTCCTTCGTTCAGCCAGGGTCTGGCACAGGACCCCACAACCCGCCGTATTTGGTACGGGATTGCCACGGCTCACGATTTCGAGAGCCATGACGGGATCACGGAAGAAAAGCTTTATCAAAAGCTTTTCTCCACCCACTTCGGCCATCTCGCGATCATCGGTCTCTGGGTTTCTGGGAACCTGTTCCATATCGCCTGGCAGGGCAACTTTGAGCAGTGGGTCGCCGATCCTCTGCATGTCCGTCCCATCGCTCACGCGATCTGGGATCCCCACTTCGGACAAGGCGCCATCACGGCCTTCACCCAGGCCGGTGCCTCTTCTCCGGTGAACATCGCCTTCTCCGGTCTGTACCACTGGTGGTACACGATCGGGATGCGCACCAACTCCGAGCTCTACCAGGGTTCGATCTTCATGCTGATTCTTTCGGCATGGGCCCTGTTCGCTGGTTGGCTCCACCTTCAGCCCAAGTTCCGGCCTTCCCTGGCCTGGTTCAAGAACGCTGAATCCCGGCTGAATCACCACCTGGCTGTTCTGTTCGGTTTCAGCTCCATCGCCTGGACCGGTCACCTGGTTCACGTGGCCATCCCTGAAGCCCGTGGGCAGCACGTCGGTTGGGACAACTTCCTCACCGTTCTGCCTCACCCCGCTGGTCTGGCTCCGTTCTTCACCGGCAACTGGGGGGTCTACGCCCAGAACCCCGATGGTCTGAACCAGGTGTTTGGCACCTCCACAGGTGCTGGCACGGCGATCCTCACCTTCCTGGGTGGTTTCCACCCCCAAAGTGAGGCCCTCTGGCTCACCGACATCGCCCATCACCACCTGGCGATCGGTTGCATCTTCGTGATTGCTGGCCACATGTACCGGACGAACTTCGGTATCGGCCATTCGATCCGCGAGATCCTCGAGGCCCACAACCCCCCCAAAGGCACCCCCTTCGGTGGCGCCCTCGGAGCTGGTCACAAAGGTCTCTACGACACCATCAACAACTCGCTCCACTTCCAACTCGGTCTGGCTCTTGCCTCCCTGGGTGTGGTGACGAGCCTGGTGGCGCAGCACATGTATTCGATGCCGTCCTACGCGTTTATCGCCAAGGACTACACCACACAAGCTGCGCTCTACACGCACCACCAGTACATCGCCATCTTCCTGATGGTGGGTGCCTTTGCCCACGGTGCGATCTTCTTCATCCGTGACTACGACCCCGAAGCCAATAAGAACAACGTTCTGGCCCGGATGCTCGATCACAAGGAAGCGATCATCAGCCACCTGAGCTGGGTCTCCCTGTTCCTCGGTTTCCACACCCTCGGCCTCTATGTCCACAACGACGTTGTGGTCGCCTTTGGTACCCCCGAGAAGCAGATCCTGGTTGAGCCGGTGTTTGCCCAGTTCATCCAGGCGGCGAGCGGCAAGGCCATCTATGGCTTCGACGTGCTGCTCTCCAACCCGAACAGTGCCGCCAGCCTGGCTTCGGCCAACATCGCTGGTGATCACTACTGGCTGGATGCCATCAATGGCAACACCGATGTGTTCCTGCAGGTTGGTCCTGGTGACTTCCTTGTGCACCACGCCATCGCGTTGGGTCTGCACACCACCACCCTGATCCTGGTGAAGGGCGCCCTGGATGCCCGGGGTTCCAAGCTGATGCCCGACAAGAAGGACTTCGGCTACTCCTTCCCCTGCGACGGCCCCGGCCGTGGCGGCACCTGCGACATCTCTGCCTGGGATGCGTTCTATCTGTCAGTCTTCTGGGCGCTCAACACCGTCGGTTGGGTCACCTTCTACTGGCACTGGAAGCACCTTGCCATCTGGCAGGGCAACGTGGCCCAGTTCAACGAATCCAGCACCTACCTCATGGGCTGGTTCCGTGACTACCTCTGGCTGAATAGCTCCCAGCTGATCAACGGATACAACCCGTACGGCTCGAACAACCTGGCCGTCTGGTCCTGGATGTTCCTCTTTGGCCACCTTGTGTGGGCAACGGGCTTCATGTTCCTGATCTCCTGGCGTGGTTACTGGCAGGAATTGATTGAGACCATCGTCTGGGCCCATGAGCGCACCCCGCTCGCCAACCTGGTCGGCTGGCGCGACAAGCCTGTCGCTCTCTCGATCGTTCAAGCCCGTGTGGTGGGTCTGGCTCACTTCTCTGTGGGTTATGTCCTCACCTATGCCGCCTTCCTGATAGCCTCCACATCCGGAAAGTTCGGTTAACGCTCCACTCGAGGGACGCACTTGACCTCACATCCACCCCGGCGAAAGCCGGGGTTTTTTAATGGCTGATGATTTGCCCAAGCCCTTGATACTACGGAAGCTCGTGTCGCTTGGGCTTATGGCCGTAGCTGGCTGCCGTTGCCTCAGGCTCAGGTTCTTTTAGGCCTTTGGGACTTGGTTCATTTCTGGACCTCATCGAAGCCATTGAATGAAGGCTCCGCGCCCGCCATTTGCTTGCCGGCGTGGATAGCTTGCACCCATGGCCTTCGCTGCTTATGGGTTCGGCATCGAGCCGGCAGTGAAGATGTGGGTCTCAGAGCCTCGCAAAAGCGAACGGACCATCCTTCTTGGTCAATCCGTTCCCTTCACGGTTCCCCTTCTGGTCAGGCCGGACAGGAGTTCTTCATGGTTTCCCAGCCCTATTTGGGCTGAACAATCCCCAAGGGGTGGCAAAGATCGCAAGGTGGCCGTTCAAACGATCGACGACCAGTACCCCCAGTCGGCAACAAGCACGCGTGATCTGATTGAAACGTAGAGGCTGCTCGTGTTGTTCGGCATCGTCGAGGCTGCGATGATCACAGCCTCAATGCCCGTGATGGTTCGCCATGGGGAAGCTCTGGTGCCGTCGGTGAGAGGCAGCTGTTGATTCGTGCGCGCACCGATCAACTGATCCTCAACATCCGGGTCGGTTATGCGAAAGCAGTCGCGCAACTGATCGGCCATCTGCTGTGCCCCACCCGCAATGACTTGGCGGCGATGTGGCAAAGCGCCTGCTTTGGGGAAGATGGACAGTCGGGCCGGTCCGCCGCCCTTCACTATTTGCTCAATAATGGTGGCGGGAACGGTTAACCATCGGAAAGCTTCTTCTGGTTGACTTTGTGAACTGGCCAGCGGCAGGTCGTTGGTTCTCAACGAATCATGGGCAGGTCCATTGTCCGGATTGCGATCAGGTCGCTGATCGCCTGCAGGCCAGAGTGTGGGCTCATGAAAAAGCCCCGCCGAAGCAGGGCCATGAAACGAGAACGTTGAACTTTCACCCAATCGCAACTTACTGATTGGCCTACGCTTCAGCCCCCAGCGATTATCTTCAGCGGGGAGAGAATCGAGGTGCTGGACAGTAACCAGGCGAAGGCGGCTCCACCGCAACCACCGAGCCAGAAGCCACTGGCGAACTCGGCCCACCCAGCCTTGGTGAACAGGTCAGCGGGAGGATTGTCGATGGTGGCATCGGGGGGTTGAACGTTGGGCCCATTGCCGGCAGTGCCGTAGATCGACAGGCAGACCGTAAGGATGGTCACCAGGCCGATGGACGCCAGAAGACCGGCGGTGCTGGCGTATTCGGTGGAGCGCAGGGGGCCGGTGAGAGCAAAAGGGCCGTAGAGGAAGAACCCGTGGGCCATGCCCACTTCAAGCCCCCGTCGGTTGGGAGAAAGGGATGGCCGGTAGGCCGGCAGGGCGTTGAGGAAGGACTTGGTGAAGTAGTTGCTGTTGACGGGGGTGGCCAGATTGCCGACGCAGGGGTCGGCTACGGGGGTCACGGTCATGGTGGAGGGGGAAGGTTGAACGCGAACGGAAGGGGCGATCGGGAACGTCAGTCGCTCGCTTCGATCACGTTGAACAGCAGGGCCATCGCCACTCCTGCGCCCAGAATTCCCACGAAGGGAACCAACACGGACGGCAACCAGGCAATAACGAAATCTCCAGTCATCAGCTTGGGCCAACACGTCTCACGTCGGTACTGTACGGAGCACTTCCCAGAGCCTCCCAGCCAGGATCGGGGGGCGACATAAAAGTTCAACCCGCTCAGGCCCGGTGCCGTCGGGCCCCTTCGATCCCCATGAATCAGGCGATGGCCGCGCTTGTCGTGGCAAGGGTCCATTCGGGTCTCTGGCGCCTGGGTCGTCAGCGTCCACCTTCGCTGGCCTCCGCCAATAGGGCTGCCGTGGCGGCCCTATTGGCGGGTCTGGCTGGAACTGGGGCCATCCCTCCGTTGCTCCCCTGGCTGCGGCGAGGCCCTCCGGATGCGGATGCCTCAGTGGTGGCCCTGGCGGCTGAGGTACGGGCCCTGCTGCGTCCCCTCAACGGGCCAGATTGCCCCGCACTGTGGCCCTCACCCTGTAGATCGGCCGTCCCTGGCTTTCGTGGTAGGTGCGCATCTGCAGCTCGGCCAGGAGGCCAAAGCAGAACAGCTGTACGCCGGTGACGATGGCCAGAACGGCCACCATCAGCAGTGGTCGGTTGCCGATGTCCTCATGCAGCAGCAGTTTGCTGAACGTGAGGTAGCCCGCAATCCCCAGGCCGGCGCCGATGCCCGCGAGCCCCCCCAGGCCGAACACGTGCATGGGTCGGGTCAGGAATCGCTTCATGAAGGCCACCGTGAGCAGGTCCATCAGCACCCGGAAGGTGCGATCCAAGCCGTACTTGCTGTGGCCGAAGCGGCGGGGGTGGTGCTGCACCTTCACTTCGCTAATTCGGGCCCCTTCGATGGAGGCCAGTGCTGGTAGGAAGCGGTGCAGTTCGCCATAGAGGTTCATGTCCGCCACCACTTCCCGGCGGTAGGCCTTGAGCGAGCAGCCGTAGTCATGCAGCCGCACCCCGGTCACGCGGGCAATCAGGAGGTTGGCGATCCGAGAAGGCAACAACCGGTCCAGCGCTCCGTCCTGGCGCTGGTGCCTCCAGCCACTGACCAGATCGAACCCCTCCTCCAACTGGTTCAGCAGCAGCGGGATGTCGGCGGGGTCGTTCTGCAGGTCGCCATCGAGGGTGACGATCACCGCACCGCCACTGGCATCGAAGCCGGCGGCCATGGCCGCGGTCTGCCCGTAATTGCGGCGCAACAGCACGGCCACTAATTCAGGCGTTGCCTGGGCCAGCTGGCGGAGCACCGTGGCGGTGGCATCACTGGAGCCGTCGTCCACCAGCACCAGCTCGAAACTTTTTCGCAGTGGCCGCATGTTGACCAGCAACTGTTCCACCAGCAGCGGCAGGCTCTCCGCTTCGTTGAACAGGGGCACCACGACCGAGACCTCGGGGCACTGGGGCTCGCTCATGGGCTCGTGCGGCGGGGCCGACGCTGCCTGGACCTTAGGCAAAGGCTCAACCGTCATGGCAGCGCACCACCGTCATGGCAACGCACCACCCGCCCGGCACCCCGCAGTTCGGCCCGGTAATGGGCGGCCACGGGATGGGGGTCCGACGGACTGAGCTGGTCGATGCCTAGGCCGTTGCGGCCATGGTCGCGGCCGGAGCTGTGCAGGTAGCGGCCACCGCCGAGGTGGAGTCCCACATGGGTGCAGCGGCGCGGCAGCCCGAAGAAAATCAGATCCCCTGGCCTGAGCAGGCTGAAATCGGTGCTCCCCATGGCCACCGGCTGGCAGAACCGCTCCTGCTGGTAGGCATCGCGGGGAAGCCAGACCCCCGCAGCGGCAAAGGCCGTTTGCACGAAGCCAGAGCAATCGAAGTCGGGCCCCAGGCTTCCGCCCCAGAGGTAGTGGTTCGGGCGGGACTGGGCGGCATAAGCGAAGTCGATCACCCGGGGCAGGGCCCGCTGGATGGCCGCGGGGTTCAACAGCCGGGGCATCCATTCGCCGCGGGCTTGGCTGCGGCCGAGCAGATCGTCCGGGTCGATCCAGCAGGGATAGCCATCCTCCAGAAGCCGCACCCGCAGGCGTCCGTGCGCCGGGTCCGCAGCCGCCACCAGCCGCAGGCTCCGTCCTGCGCACGCCTGGGTGGCCAGGCCAAGTCCCCGGGGGGAGCTGTAGCCGTTGATCGCCCCCTCAAGCCGCCAGAGGCTCCCCGGGAGCAACAGTTCCGGCGCGGCTGGGGTGCCGGGGGGTGGGGCCGTGGGGGCTGGGGTGCCTAATCTCGCCATTGCCGCGGGCCGCTTCGATGGCGTTCTACCGCCCCGACGGGGGGATGGGGTCGATCCTGGGGGAGCTGGTCAATCGTCTGGCCAGGGACGGGCGGCCCGGACTGGCCGATCAGCTCTCGATCACCTGGCTTCGCTACGACAGCAGTCCGATTGATCGAGGCGCGGCCCTGGACCCTGGTGGCTTCTGGAGCCAGCCGGTGAAGGGGGCCAGCTGGGGCGGGGCACGGGCCCGCTATCCCGCCAGCGTGGTGAAGCTGGTTTACCTGGTGGCCGTGGAGGCCTGGCTGCAGCAGCAGCTGCTCGAGGAGACCCCCGAGTTGCGCAGGGCGATGGCCGACATGATCCGCGACTCCAGCAATGACGCCACGGGGTTGCTGGTGGATCTGCTCAGCGGCACCACCAGCGGCCCTGATCTGCCGGAGGCTCGCTTGGCCGCCTGGCGGGCCCAACGCCAATTGGTGAATGATTGGCTGATGGGCCTGCGCTGGCCCGAGTGGGAGGGCTGCAATGCCTGCCAGAAGACGTGGGGGGATGGGCCCTACGGGCGCGAGCGCCAGTCCTACGGATCGGCCCTTGAGAACCGGAACCGCCTGAGCACCGATGCCACCGCCCGGCTGCTCCATGGCGTGATTGCCGGGGCACTGGTGTCGCCGCCGGCCTGTCAGCGCATGCGGGATCTGCTGGCCCGATCGCTTGACCCGGACGAACGCCGTGCCGATCCCGAGAACCAGGTGGATGGGTTCCTGGGGGAAGGCCTGCCCGCTGGGGCCCAGCTATGGAGCAAGGCCGGTTGGATGAGCCAGGCCCGCCACGATGCTGCCTACGTGGAGACTGACGCCCAGAGGCCATTTCTGCTGGTGGTGTTCAGCGAGGGGGCGGAGTGCGCTGCCGATACGGCCCTGCTGCCGGAGATCGCCAAGTGCCTAGGGGAAGCCTCCGTTCAGGAGACCTGAGGCCGGGATCGTTCCGGTTGGGGGTTGGTTGGGAACGGAGAGGGAGGGATTCGAACCCTCGACAGAAGTTGCCTCCTGTAACTCCTTAGCAGGGAGCCGCTTTCAACCACTCAGCCACCTCTCCAGGGGCTCGGAAAGCTTATCAGTGCTGCCGATCGCCTCGCTCGAGCGGCCCTTCCGCCAGCCGCCTCAGCCGTCGCGGAAGACCCGTTGCACCCGCCGGCTGTCGACGTTCACCAGTAGTTCGTAGGGGATCGTGCCGGCCCGTCGGGCCATCTCTTCGGGCGGTAGCTCCTGCCCCTCGCTGGAGCCGAAGATCAGCACCTCATCGCCCACGGCCGCTTCTGGAACGCCGGAGAGATCGATGGCCATCGAATCCATCGACACCCGGCCGAGCACCGCGGCCCGCCGGCCCTGCACCATCACCTCACCGGTTGAGGAGAGGCGCCAGGGCACGCCGTCGTTGTAGCCGGCTTCCACGATGCCCACCCGTAGCTGTTCGGCCTCCACCACGTAGGTGCCCCCATAGCCCACCCGTTGGCCCCGGGGCCAGAGGGCCACCTGGGCCAGTCGACTCACGAACGCCACGGCCGGCTGCAGCTCGATCGCCTTGGCCACGGCATCGGAGGGGGCAATGCCGTAGAGCCCCAGCCCGAGGCGCACCATGTCGTAGCGAGCGCTGGGGAAGCGGACGGCGGCGGCCGTAGCGGCGGCATGGACGCAGAGCTCCTCCCCGGGTTCCGCCTCGGAGCGGATCGCCGCCAGGGCGGCCTCGAAGCGGGCCAGTTGGTTCTGGCTGTGGGCATCGGCGGCAGGATCGTCGGCAGAGGAGAAGTGGGTCATCACACCGCTCAGCCGGGTCACCCCCGAACTGCGCAGCAGGCGGGCGGCGCTGGGGGCTTCTTCGGGGGGAACCCCCAGCCGCCCCATGCCGCTGTCGATCTCCAGGTGCACCTCGCAGCTGGCGCCCAGGGCCCGAAGGCTCGCCACCAGGGTGCGGGCGAAGGCGAGGGAATAGACCACCGGCGTCAGGCGGTAGCGCACCACCTTGTCCACCTCTTCGCCGTTCATCAGCATCACCAGGATCGGCAGATGCACCCCGGCCCGGCGGGCGACGGCCCCTTCGTCGGCGGCCGAGACCCCGATCCAGTCCACGCCGCTGTCCTGCAGGAAGCAGGCCACCCGTGCCAGTTCCGTTCCATAGGCCCAGGCCTTGAGCACGGCCAGGATGGCCACTTTGGGACCACAGATCGACTGGATCCTGGCGATGTTCTCGCGGATTGCCCCCAGGTCCACCAGCAGGCGACGGGGCGCCATCGACTCCCAGATCTCTCGGGCTGCCGCCGCCAGCCCCTCGTTCCGGGGGCCCTTCAGCAGCAGGGTGTCCCCCGGTTGCGCCAGGGTCCGGAGCGTTCGGCGCAGGGAGGCCAGGTCTGACTCCACAACGGGGGCCTCGGGTGCCGCGAGGCGCCAGGCAGCTGCGGTGTGGTGCCTGGCTGGGTGCGGCAGCAGCACCAGATGGGAGAAGCCCCGCTCCGCCGCCACCCGACCGATGATCCGATGTTCCTGCTCGTCCAGGTCCCCCAGCTCGCCCATGCCGCCGAAGACGAAGATCCGTTTGCCCAGGCCCCGGGGGAGCGCGGCCACGGTGTCGAGGGCGGCCTGCACCGAGAGGGGATCGGAGCTGGCGGTGTCATTGATGATCGTGACCCCCTCGGGCGTGCGCCAGGTTTCCATGCGCGTTGGCCCGAAGGAGTAGTCGTGGAGCGTGGCCGCGACAGCCTCGGGTGTGATGCCCAGGTGGACGGCGGCGGTGATCGCGATCAGCAGGTCGTCGATCAGGGGGATCGAGCGGGTCTGGACCGGAAAGCTGTGCCGCTGGGCCCCGAACTCCACCGTGAGGAGCGTGCCGGTGGCGATCGCCTGGCGCTCCAGCAGCATCGGCGGCTGGTCGCCAGGGTGCAGCCGGGGGCAGGGCAGGGCCAGGGCGTTCACGGTCGGGTCATCCGGTGTGATCACCCAGCCGCCCGACCCCATCCCCTGGAACAGCCCCATCTTTTCGCGGGCGGTGACCTCCCGCGTCCCGAAGGCGGCAATGTGGGCGAGGCCCACGTTCACCAGCACGCCGAAATCCGGCTGCAGCAGGTTGGCCAGGGCTGCCATTTCGCCCGGGGCGGATACCCCCGCTTCAAACACCCCGATCTCGGTTCCGTGCGGTGCCGAGAGCACGGCCAGGGGAACCCCCACCTGGCTGTTCCAGCTGCCTGGGCTGGCGGACACCCGGAAGCTGGTCGCCAGCAGCGTGGTGAGGGCGTCCTTGACCACGGTCTTGCCGTTGCTGCCGGTGATGGCCACCACCTGTGCTATCGCCCGTTGCCGGTGCCAGGCCGCCAGGGTCTGCAACGCCGCCAGGGGGGAGGACACCTCCAGGCGGGGGATGGGGCTGTCGCTGGGGAGTCGACCCGGGGCTACCACCACCAACCGGGCCCCCGCCTCCAGGGCAGCGGGCACGAAGGCATGGCCATCCACCTGCTGGCCGCCCAGGGCGAAGAACACGTCCCCCGGTCGCACCCGGCGGGAATCGATCGCGGCGGCCCTCAGGGGGCCGTCGCCCGCGCCTGAGCCGCGTTGATCACCGCCCAGCAGGGAGGCCAGCTCCTGGGGGTGGGGAAGGGTCATCGATGGTGGGCGGACACTTCTCCTTGACGGTGCAATCGGTGGTATGGCGTCGCTCGACACCATGGGTTTGGGCTGATCCCAGTAATCTTCTCCCCAACAAGGGAGCTGGCATGCGCCACGTTCTCGTCCTGAATGCGTCCTACGAGCCCCTGAACATCACCACCTGGCGACGGGCCATGGTGATGTTGCTCAAGGGTAAGGCCGAAGGGCTGGAGCACGATCCGGGTCGACTGGTCCGCGCCGATCATCACCTGCCCACCGTGATCCGCCTGCGCCAGTTTGTGCGCGTTCCCTTCAAGCAACTCCCCCTGACCCGGCGCAATGTTTTCCACCGGGATGGTTACAGCTGTCAGTACTGCGGTTACGCGGGTGACCAGTTATCCATCGACCATGTCTTTCCCCGCAGCCGCGGCGGCGGCGATACCTGGGAGAACGTCACCACCGCCTGTTTGCGCTGCAACGTGAGCAAGGGCAACCGCACCCCCCGCGAGGCTGGGATGGTGCTGGCGCGGGAGCCCCGTCGGCCGATCAGCAGCCTCTACTTTGAGGCCACACGTCAGATCCAGGCGGGTGCCCACCAGGAGTGGGCCAAGTATGTGATCGGCGCCTGAGGGCCCAGGGGCCTGCCTTCAGCCGGCGGCCCCCTGGGCCAACTCCTCGAGAAGACGGCGTTGGTCCGCCGCGACGCAGCCGTCGATCACTTCTCCCAATTGCCCCTCCAGGACAGGTTCCAGGGAGAAGTTGCGCCCCAGGCGGTGATCGGTGATGCGGTTGTCCTTGTAGTTGTAGGTGCGGATCTTCTCGCTGCGATCGCCACTGCCCACCTGGGCCCGGCGGGCCGAGCTCTCTTCGGCCGCGGCCGCCGCCAGCTCGCGCTCCAGCAACTTGGCGCGCAGGATGGCCATCGCCCGTTCCCGGTTCTGCAGCTGCGATCTCTCCTGGGTGCAGAACACCCTGATCCCTGTGGGTTTGTGCAGCAGGTCCACGGCGGTTTCCACCTTGTTGACGTTCTGACCGCCGGCGCCCCCGGAACGGGCCGTGCTGATCTCCAGGTCGGTGGGTTCGATCTGCACCTCCACAGGATCGGCCTCCGGCATCACCGCCACCGTGGCCGTGGAGGTGTGCACCCGACCCTGGGACTCGGTGGCCGGCACCCGCTGCACCCGATGCACGCCTGCCTCGAATTTGAGTTGGCTGAAGACCCCCTCGCCCCGGATGGAGAGGATCAGCTCCTTGTAGCCGCCCAGTTCCGCCTCCGAGGCACTCACCGGTTCCACCTGCCAGCCCACCGACTGGGCATAGCGCTCATACATGCGGGCCAAATCACCCGCCCAGAGACCTGCCTCATCGCCGCCGGCTCCGGCTCGGATCTCCAGCATCACGCTGCGCTCGTCGCGGGGGTCCCTGGGCAGTAGGGCCACGGTGAGGCTCGTCTGGAGTTGGTCGATTGCCCCGTTCAGCTCGGCGAGCTCCTCCTGGGCCAGCAGCTCCATCTCAACCTCGCCGCGGTGCTCCCGCAGCAGCAACCTGGCCTCCTCCCGCTGGCGCTCCAGCAACAGGAGCCGCCCGTAGTCGTTCACCAGGGGCTCCAGCCGGGCCCTCTCCCGGGCGATCCGCTCCAGCTGGGAAGGATTGGCGGCCACATCAGGGTCCGCCAGTTGCCGTTCCAGGCTGTCGAAGGTGCGGCGGGCCGTTTCCAGGCGCTCGCTCAGGAAGGAGGCATCGATGGCGGGCAAGGCGGCAGGGTCCGAACAGCAAAAAGCCGGATACCGAGTGGCATCCGGCTGGATCGATCGATCGAAGCGATCGTCAGGATGGGGCCGTGGCTTCTTCGACCTTCCCGTTGGCTGCCGGAACAGCCTCCGTTTCTTGAGCAGCCTCAGGGCTGGCCATGCCGTACTTGCGCATGAAGCGGTCGACCCGACCCTCGGTGTCGAGGATCTTCTGGGTGCCTGTATAGAAGGGGTGGTTGCCACTCCACACGTCAACGTGGAGCTCGGGATGGGTGGAGCCGGTGGTCATGATCACCTCTCCATTGCAGATCACCTTGGCATCGGGGTACCAGGTGGGATGGATGTCGGCCTTGGGCATGGCGTTGAGAGAGGGAAGTAGGGATCAGCGCTTGGAGAACTGAGGAGCCTTGCGGGCCTTCTTGAGGCCGTACTTGCGGCGCTCCTTGGCGCGAGGGTCGCGGCTGAGGTGACCTTCGGTCTTGAGCGGCTTGCGGTTGTCGGGGGACAGATCGCAGAGGGCACGGGCTGCGCCCTGCTTGATGGCATCGGCCTGACCGGTGAGACCGCCACCGCGCACATTGACCAGCAGGTCGTAGTCGCTGGCGAGGCCCAAGGTCTGCAGGGGTGCCTTGACCGCCGTCAGGTAGCTGGGGTTGTAGTTGAGGTAGTTGTCACCGGGGCGGCCATTGATGGTGATCGCGCCGGTGCCGGGGACCACTCGCACACGGGCAACGGCGGTTTTGCGGCGGCCTGTGCCCCAGTAGACGACTTTGTTGGGGGTGCTCATTGGGCGGCAGTGGCGGGATCGAGGGAGAGAACCTTGGGTTGCTGGGCTGCGTGGGGATGCTCGGTGCCTTTGTAGACCTTGAGCTTGCGGAACAGCTGACGGCCGAGGGCATTGTGGGGCAGCATGCCCTTGATGGCCTTTTCGACCACCCGCTCCGGTAGACGGGCGTGGAGGTGCTCGAAGCTCTCGGTCTTCATGCCGCCGGGACGGCCGGAATGGCGGCGGTAGATCTTCTGGGTGGCTTTGTTGCCGCTCACCCGGATCTTGTCCGCGTTGATGATGATGACGAAGTCACCGGTGTCCAGGTGGGGGGTGAAGCTGGGGTTGTTCTTACCCCGCAGCACCTGGGCCACCTCGCTGGCCAGTCGGCCGAGGGTCTGATCCGCCGCGTCCACCAGGTACCACTGGCGCTCGAGGGAATCAATAGAAGGGACGAGAGTCTTGTTCATCGCACCGGCGGGCCGGATCAAGTAGCGCACCATCCCGGTGGATGGGGCTGGACAGGGTGTGACGGCGGGCCACCTGGCGGTGCAGGGGGCTGGAGCTCGTTCAGTTGACCCTACCGCTTCGCCTGAACCAGCCTTGATAGTGAAGGTGGGTCGGGGATCACGGAAGGATCGGGCACTCAGGAGAGGGGATCGCTCCCCGGTTCTGGTCCATCACTCTGCCGGGGCAGAATTGCCGGCTGCCAAGGGCAGAAGCTCCGGTGGATCAGGGATCTCAAGCAGATACCGCGGTTGGCAATCGTACCACGCAGCCTTGGGGAACACGGGCTCGGGGTAGCCCACCCGCAGCAGGCACAGCCCCTGGGGCGGAGCGGCCTCCTTCACCTCTTCTCGGGCCCGCTGGCGCCAGCGGCGCTCGAAGTGGGCTGGGGCCAGGCGGCCCTCGCCGACGGCCACCAGCTGCCCCATCAACAGACGCACCATGCCGTAGAGGAAGCCGCTGGCCTGGATCTCCACGGTCAGCAGGTCCCCCTGGCGCTCCAGTCCCACTTCCTGGACGGTGGTGCGGGCATGGGGGCGGCTGCTGCCGGCCCGCTGAAAGGCGGAAAAATCATGGTGCCCGAGTAGACCCTGGAGGCAGTCGAGCATCGGCCCCTCATCAAGACGCAGCTGGTAGCGGTGCCAGCTGAAGGGCGCCAAGAACAGGTTGGTGGAACGGGCGTTGTGGATCGTGTAGCGATAACGGCGATAAACGGCGCTGAAACAGGCGTGCCAGTGGTCGGGCACGCTGGTCGCCGCCCGCACCCGGATGCTCCCTGGCAAACGGCCGTTGAGGGCTGCGGGCCAGCGGTGGGCGGGGATAGGTCCAGCGCAATCAAAATGGGCCACCTGGGCCGCCGCATGGACGCCGCTATCGGTGCGACCAGCGGCGATCACGCGGGCAGGACCCTCAGGATCAAGCTGAGCGATCGCCTCTTCCAACACCTGCTGGACGCTGGTGGCGTTGTTTTGTCTCTGCCAACCGAAGTAGGACGCACCGTCGTACTGCAGGCAGAGCGCAATGCGCCGAAGGGCCCGGGGGGGCTGTGGGCCAGTGGTGGTGCTCAGACCAGCTCGATGATCGCCATCTCGGCGTTGTCTCCGCGGCGGGGCACGGTGCGGATGATGCGGGTGTAGCCGCCGTTGCGGTCGCCGTAGCGTTCCTGCGCCTTGTCGAACAGGGAGTGGACGAGCTGCTTATCGAAGATGTAGCCGATTGCGCGACGACGGGCGGCCAGGGTGCCCTCCTTGGCCAGGGTGATCATGCGCTCGGTTTCGTTGCGAAGCGCCTTGGCACGGGCCTTGGTGGTGGTGACCCGGCCTTCGCGGATGAGCTGGGTGGTCAGGCCACGGAGCAACGCCTTGCGTTGGTCGGCGGGGCGTCCCAGTAGGGGGACTCGGCACTGATGTCGCATGGTTCCTGGAGCGTGGGAAGGGGTAGAAAGTGGGGCCGCCGATCAGGCGCTGGTGCGGCTCTGGGGCAGGGAGATACCGATGTGCTCAAGAGCCTCGATAACCTCGTCGGCGGACTTGGAGCCGAAGTTCTTGATCTCCAGCAGATCCTCGTAGCTGAAGCCCATCAGGTCAGACACCGAGTTGACCTGGGCCCGCTTGAGGCAGTTGTAGGCCCGAACGGACAGGTTGAGCTCTTCGAGGGGGATCTGGGCTTCGGCGGAGGGTTCGGGCTCCAGGCCAGGTTCCTCGACCAAGGTGAGGGTGGCCAGGGGCTGGAACAGGCCGATCAGCTCGTTGGCCGCTTGGGCCATGGCATCGTCAGGGGTGACGGAGCCGTCGGTCTGAATTTCGAGGCGCAGGCGCTCCCGGGCCGAACCCCCTTCCCCCACGGCCGTTTCATCGACGCTGTAGTTGACCCGGCGGACGGGCATGAACACGGCGTCGATCTGGAGCAGATCGATGGCGCTGACGTCTTCGTGATGGCGATCGACCGGGCGGTAGCCCACCCCACGCTCCACGTGAACCTCAAGCTCAAGGCTGTGGCCCTCGGCCACGGTGGCGATCAGTCGGTCGCCATCGATGACCTGCACTTGGGGGGAGAACTGCAGATCGGAGGCGGTGACGGTGGCCGGGCCGTTGACCACCAGACGACCGATCTCCAGCTCACGGCTGCGGCTGTTGACGGCCACCTCCTTGCAGTTGAGCAGGATGTCGAGCACGTCCTCACGCACACCGGGGACAGTGGCGTATTCGTGGTTGACGCCGGCAATGCGCACCGCCGTGATGGCGCTGCCCTCCAGGCCCCCCAGCAGTGCGCGACGCAGGGCGTTGCCCAAGGTGATCGCATGACCCCGGTCCAGGGGGCCGATCACGAACACGCCGGTCTGGGAACGGTCGTCGGCGATCTGGTGTTCGATCCGA
This sequence comes from Synechococcaceae cyanobacterium ELA445, assembly GCA_037134455.1. Taxonomy (GTDB): domain Bacteria; phylum Cyanobacteriota; class Cyanobacteriia; order PCC-6307; family Cyanobiaceae; genus ATX-6F1. The sequence continues at coordinate 21,089 of JBAXME010000019.1, forward strand.
TCGATCTGGTACTGCAGCACGGTGTGACGCTCGGGAGGATAAAGGAAGCGGGGCTTGAAGGGCCGGGGATACGGCGGCTCAGACGCGACGGCGCTTGGCACGCCTGCAACCGTTGTGGGGCAGCGGGGTGACGTCGCGGATCAGGGTGATTTCAAGGCCAGCCACCTGCAGGGCACGGATGGCGGTCTCGCGGCCGGAGCCAGGGCCACGCACCAGCACTTCGATCTGGCGCATGCCCTGCTCGAGTGCACGACGGCCGGCAGCTTCGGCGGCTGTCTGGGCGGCGAAGGGGGTGCCTTTGCGGGCTCCCTTGAAGCCACTGGCTCCGGCGGAGGACCAGGAGATCACTTCTCCAGCCGTATCGGTGATCGACACGATGGTGTTGTTGAAGGTGCTCTGGATGTGGGCCACACCGTTGGGCACGTTGCGCTTCGTTTTCTTCGCGCCGGATTTTTTGGCTGGCTTCGCCATGGAGAGGGGGCCTGGGAGAGGGAGGGATGAAGGGGAACGCCCTGGCGGGTGTTCAGGGGCGGCTTACTTCTTCTTGCCGGCCACGGTTTTGCGGGCGCCGCGACGGGTGCGCGCATTGGTGCGGGTGCGCTGACCGCGTACGGGCAGGCCCATGCGATGGCGACGGCCGCGGAGGCAGCCGATGTCCTGGAGGCGCTTGAGGGCCATGCCCTCCTGACGCCGCAGGTCACCCTCGAGGGTGAAACCTTCAGCCGCAGCGCGGAGCTTCTGGACGTCAGCGTCCTCGAGGTCCTTGACCCGGATATCGGGGTTGACCCCGGTTTTGGCCAGGATCTTCTGGGCGCGGGTCAGCCCGACGCCATAGATGTAGGTGAGTGCAATCTCAACCCTCTTGTCACGAGGGATGTCGACACCGGCAATCCGAGCCACGAAAAAACGATCGGTTGAGCAGGGGGTGGCCTGAAGATCAGGCCGGGATCCTTACCCAGAGGGCAAGGGATGGGGAATCGCCGCAGGGCGGCGAGAAGCGATCAGGTCAACCCTGACGCTGCTTGTGCTTGGGGTTGGTGCAAATGACCATCACCCGGCCGTGGCGACGAATCACCCGGCACTTGTCGCACATTTTCTTGACTGAGGCACGCACCTTCATGGTGGTGGGCTCTCCAAATTTCCAAACAGCGACCCTACCACACGGGTCAATCCAGGATGGCTTCGATGCGGGAGGCGATGGCCTCCACCGTGCCGCTGGCTTCAACGGACACCAGGAGGCCCTGCTGCCGGTAATGGTTGATCAGGGGGGCCGTCTGCTCGGCGTAGACCTCCAGGCGATGGCGAATCACCTCCTCGTTGTCGTCGGCCCGACCCCGCCCCAGCAGCCGTTGCAGCAGAACGGCATCGTCGAGGTCCAGCAGCACGACCCTCTCGATCGGCTGGCCCAGTTCGGCCAGCAGGAGCTCCAGGGCTTCCGCCTGGGGCAGGTTGCGGGGGAAGCCATCCAGCAGCCAGCCGCCGCCGTGGCCTTCCAGCCGAGCCCGCACGATGGCAAGGACCAGATCGTCGCTGACCAGTTCACCGCGGGCCATGACGGCTTCAGCCTCCTGTCCGAGGGCCGTGCCGGCCTTCACTTCCGCCCGCAGCAGATCACCCGTGGAGAGGTGAAGCAGTTGGCGGTTGGCGCAGAGGCCCTGGGCCTGGGTGCCCTTGCCGGCTCCAGGGGGACCGAGGAAAAGAATGCGTTGGGTCATTGGCGCACCATGCCTTCGTAGCGCTGGGAGATCACGTAGGTCTGGACCTGTTTGGCCGTGTCGATGGCAACCCCCACCAGGATGAGCAGGGACGTGGCACCGAGACCCTGGAAGGTTCGCACCTGGGTGGCCCCCTCCACCGCCGAGGGGATGATCGCCACGGCCCCCAGGAAGAGGGCCCCCAGCAGGGTCAGTCGGTTCTGAACGGCTGAAAGGTAGAGGGCTGTTGCAGTGCCTGGGCGCACACCCGGAACAGCCACGCCGCTGCGCTTGAGGTTGGTGGCAACGTCAATGGGGTTGATCGTGAGCGTGGCGTAGAAGAAGGAGAAGCCACAGATCAGGGAAAAGAACACCAGGGCGTAGAGCCAGGGGGTGCTGCTGTTGGGGTTGAGGGCACTGGCGGCCTGAATCAACCAGGGGCTTTTGGTGATGTTGGCGATCGTGAGCGGCAGGAAGATCACGGCCGAGGCAAAAATGATCGGCATCACGCCACCGGCGTTGAGCTTCAGGGGCAGGTAGCTCTGGCGGGCCGCCAGGGAGCTGCCCTGCCCCACCTGGCGCTTGGCGCTGACGATCGGGATACGACGGTTGCCTTCCTGCACGAAGATGATGCCCACGATCGTCACCAGGAACACCAGCACCAGCATCACGATGCCGCCCACGGTGGCGCGGTCGCCGCTCTGGGCCAGTTCGATGGTGGAGCCGAGCGCCTTGGGCAAGGTGGCCACAATGTTCACGAAGATCACGAGGGAGGCTCCCTGGCCAATGCCCCGTTCCGTGATCACCTCGCTCACCCACATCACCACCATCGATCCGGTCACCAGGGCCAGGGCGGTCTGGACCACGAACACCGGTTCACTGATTCCTGGTAGGGCGTATTGCTTCAGGATCAGGGCGAACACCGTGCTCTGCAGGATTCCCCAGCCCAGGGCCACATAGCGGGTGAGTTGGGCCAGCTTGCGACGGCCCGCCTCCCCTTCGTTCTTCTGCAGCTCCTCCAGCTGGGGAATGGCGGCCGTGAGCAGCTGGATGATGATCGAGGCATTGATGAAGGGCAGGATCCCCAGGGCGAAAACGCCGAGGGTGGAGAGACCGCCGCCAGTGAAGATGTCGAGGAAGCCGATCAGCTGGCCGCCGCGCTGGATGAACTCCTGGAAGGCCACCCGGTCGATGCCGGGCATGGGCACGTAGATGCCCAACCGGATCATCAGCAGCAACCCCAGGGTGATCAGCACCCTGTCGCGCAGCCCCTTGGCCTGAACCAGCTGCGTGAGGATCTCCCCCGCATTGGGATTTCTTCCCCGGCTGATGAGCATGGTGGGAACGGTTGCGAAGGGCGAAGGGCTTGGCGGGAACGGCAAAGGCCGTCTGTTCCCACCGGTTGGCGGGAGCAGACGGCCCTTGACCCTAGATAAGCGTTGGAATCGGAGGGATCACCGGGGTGCCCACGGGGGATCAGTCGACGATCTCCCAGGTGCCGCCGGCGGCTTCGATCTTCTCGCGGGCCGAGGCCGTGAAGGCGGAGGCCTGAACGGTGAGCTTCACGGCCAGATCGCCATTGCCAAGGATCTTGAGGGGATGCTTCGGGCTGGTGACCAGGCCTTCCTTCACCAGCAGATCCAGGGTGACAGTGGTGCCAGCCTTGAGGCCAGCCAGCTTGGCCACGTTCAGCACTGTGAACTCCTTGGGATTGACCAGGGGGAAGTGCTTGAGCTTGGGCAGGCGGCGATACAGGGGCATCTGGCCCCCCTCGAAACCGGGGCGGGTGGGGCTGCCGGAGCGGGATTTCTGGCCGCGCATCCCGAAGCCGCAGCTGGCGCCCTGGCCGGCGGCGATGCCGCGACCCTTGCGCAGCTTGCGACGGCGGGCCCCGGCCTGGGGCTTGAGAGTATCGAGACGGAGGGAGGTCATGGCGGCTTCAGGAGTAGATCTGCTCGAGGGAGATGCCACGCTCCTTGGCGGTCTCCTTGTGGGTGCGGAGGGCCTGGAGGGCGCCAATGGCGGCGCGGGCGTTGTTCAGGGGCGTTTTGCTGCCCAGGCGCTTGGCCAGCACGTTCTTGATGCCCGCCAGTTCCAGCACCGTGCGGATGGAACCGCCGGCGATCACCCCCGTACCCGGGGCGGCCGGGCGGATGAGCACGCTGGCGGCTCCGTCGACACCGCGACTGAGGGTGGGGATGGAGCTGAAGCGGGTGAGGGGCACCTTCACCAGATGCTTCTTGCCGTCGGCCACGCCCTTGCGGACGGCACCGATCACATCACCGGCCTTGCCAACACCAACGCCCACCTGGCCGCGCTCGTTGCCGACCACGACGATGGCCCGGAAGCTCATTTTCTTGCCGCCTTTGACGGTCTTGGAGACCCGGCGGATCTGCACCACGCGCTCCTGCCATTCGGAATCGCGCTCCTGGCCGCGACGTTGACCGTCACGACGGCCACCACCACGGCCCCCCTTGGCCTCTGATCGGCCACCGCGCTGGGGCTGCTGGCCTTCGGCCGCCGCAGGTACGTCGGCCGCCGCCGGGATGGCCCCGGACTGAACTTGATCGTTGGTTTCGCTCATGGTTGGATCCGGTTCAGAACTGAAGGCCCGCTTCCCGGGCGGCGTCGGCGAGGGCCTTCACCCGGCCGTGGTACAGGTTGCCACCGCGGTCGAAGACCACCTGCTGGATGCCCTGGGCGATGGCACGCTTGGCGACCAACTCACCCACGGCGACAGAGGCGTCGGTGGTGTTGCTGGAGGCCAGCGACGTACGCAGGTCCTTGTCCAGGGTGGAGGCGGCGGCCAGGGTGTTCTGGGCCGCGTCGTCGATGACCTGGGCGTAGATGTGGTTGTTGGAGCGGAACACAGCCAAGCGAGGACGCTCGGCGGTGCCGATGAGGGTGCGACGCAGGCGGCGGTGCCGCTTCTGGGTCTGCTGTTTGCGGGAGATGGAGGACATGGCGGTACGGAGGGGGGGCGGTCAGATCGACCTCATTTCTTACCGGTTTTGCCGGCTTTGCGGAGTATCCGCTCGCCGTCGTACTTGATGCCCTTGCCCTTGTACGGCTCGGGAGGACGAATGGCGCGCACTTTGGCGGCTTCGTTGCCCACCAGTTCCTTATCGGCTCCGGAGACAAACACCTGGGTGTTGTTCTCCACGGCGAAGGTGATCCCCTCGGGGGGGACCATCTCCACCGGGTGGCTGTAGCCGGCGGTCACCACCAGATTCTTGCCTTTGACCGCAGCGCGGTAGCCCACGCCAATGATCTCGAGCTTGCGGGTGAATCCCTGGCTGACCCCTTCGACCATGTTGGCCACCAGGGTGCGGCAGAGGCCGTGGCGTTCGCGAGAGCGGCGGCTGCTGTTGGCGGCCGCCACCACCAGGGAGGTGTCCTCCTGGCTGATGACCACACCCTCGGGGAGGGTGCGGGAGAGCTCGCCCTTGGGCCCCTTCACATGGACCGCCAAGCCATTGAGGCTGACGGTGACCTTGGCAGGGATGGGGATGGGGGCTTTACCGATACGTGACATGGTTTCAATCTCCCGGATCAATAGACGTAGCAGAGCACTTCGCCGCCGACACCCTGCTTGCGGGCGTCACGGTCGCTCATCACACCCCTAGAGGTGGAGATGATCGCCACTCCGAGGCCCCCCAGCACTTTGGGCAGCTGGCGGGTGTTCTTGTAGATGCGCAGGCCTGGCTTGCTCACCCGCTGCACGCGGCGGATGGTGGGCTGTCGGTGCTTGCCGCTGTACTTCAGCTCGAGGATGAGGTGCTGCTGCACCCCTTCTCCCTCTTCGCTGATCTCGGCGATGAAGCCTTCCTGCTGCAAAACCTTGGCGATGCTGCGCGCCATGCGCGAAGCGGGAACCTTGGTGTTCTGGTGCTTCTTCTCACTCGCATTGCGGATGCGGGTGAGCATGTCTGAAATTGGGTCGTGGTTGGCCATGGTCGGGTCCGAAGAGGGATTAGTTGCTGCGGAACGGCATTCCCATCTCGCGGAGGAGGGCCCGGCCCTCTTCGTCGTTACGGGCACTGGTCACGATGGTGATGTCCATGCCCCGGATGGCGTCGATCTTGTCGTAGGAGATTTCGGGAAAGATGATCTGTTCCCGAACACCCAGGGTGTAGTTGCCCCTGCCGTCAAAACTTTTCGGGCTGACGCCCCGGAAGTCACGGATGCGCGGCAGCGCCAGATGGATCAGGCGCTCCAGGAAGGCGTACATCCGTTCGCCCCGGAGGGTGACGGCGACGCCGATCGGCATGCCCTGGCGGATCTTGAAGGCGGCGATGGCCTTCTTGGCCCGGGTCACCACCACCTTTTGACCCGTGATGGTGGCCAGTTCGGCAATGGAAGCCTCAAGGGCCTTGGCGTTCTGGGCCGCTTCACCAAGACCCCGGTTAACGGTGACCTTGACCACCTTGGGAACTTCGTGAATGTTGGAGAGGTTGAGATCCTTCAGCAACTTGGGCTGGATCGTCTCCCGGTAGCGCTGTTTGAGTGACATGACGGGGGGGCAGGGTGCGCTTCTGGGCGTTGTCAGAAGGCGGACAGGGACAGGGGGATGGAAGCGAGATTGGGTGGTGGGATCAGTCGAGGATTTCGCCGGTCTTTTTGAGGCGGCGTTTTTTGGTGCCGTCCTTGTCAACGACGATTTCCACCCGACTGGCCACCTTCTTCTCGGTGGAATAGAGCTGCACGTTCGAGGCGTGCAGGGAGGCCTCCTCGGTGACGATGCGGCCGGTTTCCCCTTCCTGGGTGGGTTTCACGTGGCGGGTGCGCAGGTTGATGCCCTGCACGACCACCCGGTTTTCGTTGGGCAGGGTGCGGAGCACCTCGCCGGTCTTGCCCTTGTCCTTGCCGGCGATCACCTGGACGGTGTCGCCCTTCTTGATGCGCAGCTTGATGCGCTGCACGGGTTTGGCTTTGGCGGTGGCGGTTGCCATCTCAGATCACCTCCGGGGCGAGGGACACGATCTTGGTGAAGTTCCGTTCCCGCAATTCGCGGGCGACGGGACCGAACACCCGGGTGCCCTTGGGGTTGTTGTCGGTGCCGAGGATGACCGCGGCGTTGTCGTCGAAACGGATCGAGTTGCCCGTGTCACGGCGAAGGGTCGCCCGGGTTCGCACCACCACGGCCTTCACAACATCGGACTTCTTGACACCCATGTTGGGCATGGCGTCCTTGACGGCTGCCACGATCACATCGCCCACGTGGGCGTAGCGACGGTTGGTGCCGAGCACCCGGATGCACTGGATGCGCTTGGCGCCGCTGTTGTCAGCGACGTTCAGATAGGTTTCCTGCTGAATCATTTCGAGAACTCCTCAGCTGGCGCCGGATGGGGTGAGAACTTCGGCCACGGTCCAACGCTTGGTGCGGCTGAGGGGACGGGTTTCGGTGATCCGAACCCGATCGCCAACCTTGACGGCGTTGGTTTCATCGTGGGCCTTGTAGCGGGTGGTGCGGCTGACGGTCTTCTGATAGATGGGGTGGGGGAAGCGGTTTTCGACCGCCACCACCACCGTTTTGTCCATCTTGTCGCTGACGACGGTGCCGACCCTTTCCTTGAGTGCCATAGCTAGTGCGTGGTGATCAGGAGGTGACGGTGGAGCGCTTGCGCTCGGCCTGCACCGTCTGCAGCTGGGCCAGCTTGATGCGGGCCAGCTTGAAGAGGTGGGGCTGCTCCAGCCGACGGGTGGCCTGCTGGAAGCGGAGATTGAACAGCTCCCGGCGTACGCCGTCGATCTGTTCGGTGAGTTCGCCGTCGGTCAGCTTGCGCAGGTCGGCGATGGCGGGTCGTGCCATGGGTCAGGCCTCCACGGGTTCAGGGATATCCGACCCGGTTTCCACTTCCTGGTCGGCCAGGGTCAGAAACTTGGTCTTGATGGGCAGCTTGTACTGCGCCAGGCGCATGGCCTCCCGGGCGATGGTTTCGGTGATTTCGGGACCACCCATCTCGAAGAGGATGCGACCCGGTTTGATCACCGCCACCCAGAACTCCGGGTTGCCCTTACCGGAACCCATGCGGGTTTCGGCGGGGCGCATGGTGACAGGCTTGTCGGGGAAGATCCGGATCCAGATCTGGCCGCCGCGTTTGACGTGGCGGGTCATGGCCCGGCGACAGGCCTCGATCTGGCGGGAGGTGATCCACCCGCATTCCTGGGCCTGGAGGGCAAACTGACCGAAGGCAAGCGTGTTGCCCCTGGTGGCGACGCCGCGCATGCGGCCCCGTTGCTGTTTGCGGAATTTGACGCGTTTTGGACTCAGCATGGTTCAGATCTCCTGATCACTCCTCGTTGGAGCGGTCTTCGAACTGTTGCGGCCGCCGGTTGGCCCTGCGCTTGGGACCGGCACCCACGGGCAGTTGTTCCTGCTGCCCGGGGAGGATTTCACCTTTGAACACCCAAACCTTGATCCCCAGCACCCCGTAGGTGGTGGTGGCCACCTTGGTGGCGTAATCGATGTCTGCGCGGAGGGTGTGCAGGGGCACACGGCCTTCGCGGGTCCATTCGGTGCGGGCGATCTCAGCGCCGTTGAGGCGGCCGCTGACCTGGATCTTCAGACCCAGCACTCCAGCCCGCTGCGCGCGCTGGACCGTCATCCGCAGGACGCGGCGGAAGGCGACTCGCTTCTCCAGCTGCTGGGCGATGTATTCGGCCAGCAGGAAGGCGTCGGCGTCGACCCGCTCCACCTCCACCACGTTGATGCGCACCTGGCGTTGGGTATCGCCAATGGTCTTTTGGATGCCGGCGCGCAGGTCTTCGATGCCGCTGCCCTGGCGGCCCACAAGCACGCCGGGGCGTGCGGTCTTGAGCTCCACCTCAAGCTGGTCGGCCTTGCGGGCGATCAGCACGTCGCTGATGCCGGCGCTGGCGTACTTCTTGTGGATGAAGGTGCGAATCCGGTCATCCTCCTGAAGGAGGGTCGGATAGGTCTTGCTGGGGGCGTACCAACGGGAGCGGTGGTCCTGGGTGATCCCCAGGCGCAAGCCGGTTGGATGGATTTTGTGGCCCATCGGTTCGGTGTCCTCGGGGGTCAGGCGGTGGTGGCTGCCACAGCAATGCTGATGTGGCAGGTCTGTTTCTTGATGGCGTAGGCACGGCCCTGGGCCCGCGGCCGGAACCGCTTCAGGGAGGGGCCCATGTCCGCCGTGGCCAGGCTGATCACCAGGGTGGCGGGGTCGAGCCCCAGGTTGTGCTCCGCATTCGCCACCGCGGACCGCAGCACCTTGGTGATGGGACCGGTGGAGCGGTAGGGCATGAACTCGAGCAGGATCAACGCTTCGCGGTAGGACCGGCCGCGGATCTGATCGAGCACACGGCGCACCTTCGAGGCGGAACCTCGTTGGAAGCGGCCGTGGGCCTTGGCTTGGGTAGTGGGGGTGGAATTTGCCATAACGATTTGCTCCTTAACGGGCACCTTTCTTGTCCTTGATGTGGCCCCGGAAGGTGCGCGTCGGGGCGAATTCCCCGAGCTTGTGACCCACCATCTGTTCCGTCACGTAGACGGGAACATGGGCTTTGCCGTTGTGGACGGCAATGGTGTGGCCGATCATCGTCGGCAGGATGGTGGAAGCACGTGACCAGGTTTTGATCACGCCCTTGTCACCGGCGCTGTTCTGGGCTTCAACCTTGCGGAGGAGGCTGTCGGCCACGAATGGGCCTTTTTTAAGTGAACGTCCCATGGTGGATCAGGCAGACGGCAAATCGGTGGTGAGCATCAGGAATCCCGTCCGCCACGGCTCCGCTTGGAAGTGCGGCGACGCTTCCGGAGCACGAACCGGTTGCTGGGTTTGTTGCGCTTGCGGGTCTTGAGGCCCAGGGCCGGTTTGCCCCAGGGGGTGACCGGACCGGAGCGGCCGATGGGCGCCCGACCTTCGCCGCCACCATGGGGGTGGTCGCAGGGGTTCATCACGCTGCCGCGCACCTGGGGGCGGCGGCCCAGCCAACGCTTGCGGCCGGCCTTGCCCAGGCTGGTGTTGCGCACTTCGGCGTTGCCCACCTCTCCGAGGGTGGCGTAGCACTCCCGGCGCACCAGGCGCACCTCGGTGGAGGGCAGCTTGAGGGCGACGTAGTCGCCTTCTTTGGCTACCACCTGGGCGCTGGCGCCGGCGGTGCGCACCATCTGGCCGCCACGGCCGGCATACAACTCCACGTTGTGGACGCTGGATCCCAGGGGGATGGCGGACAGGGGCAGGGCGTTGCCGGGTTCAATGGGCGACTCAGGACCCGAGACCACCTCCTGGCCGAGCTCCACCCCGGCCGGGGCCAGGATGTAGCGCTTCTCGCCATCGACGTAGAAGAGCAGGGCCAGACGGGCGTTGCGGTGCGGGTCGTAGTGGATGGCGGCCACCTTGGCCACCACGCCATGTTTGTCGCGCCGAAAGTCGACGAGACGGTAGAGGCGCTTGTGGCCGCCGCCGCGGTGGCGGCAGGTGATCACGCCACGGTTGTTGCGGCCCTTGCGGCGGTGCTTGGCCACCACAAGGCTGCGCTCGGGCTTGCGCTCGGTGACTTCACTGAAGTCACTGGCCACCCGGGTGCGGGTGCCAGGGGTGTAGGGACGGTACTTACGGATTGCCATAACGGTTCAGACCCCTCAGGACTCAGGGAAAAGCTGGATGGCATTGCCTTCGGCCAGGCGCACCACCGCCTTTTTCACCTGGGCACGTTTGCCGGCGAAACGGCCCACCCGCCGGGAGCGACGGGGGGGATTCATGGTGCTGATGCCGATGACACGGACATCGAACAGCTGTTCGACGGCGGCCTTGATGTCGGGCTTGGCGGCCCGGGGATCCACCTCGAAGGTGTACTGGTTCTGTTCCAGGGCCCGGGTGGCCTTTTCGGTGATCAGCGGCCGACGGATCACATCCGCCAGACGCCCTGCGAAACGCTCAGTCATCGCCGTAGACCTCCTGAATCTTCGCGAGTGCTTCTTCGCTCAGCACCAGGGTGTTGGCGTGGAGCAGATCGAAGACGTTGAGCTGATCGGCGGCGATCAGCTTGACGGTGGAGAGGTTGCGCACCGAACGGCGCACCACCTCGCTGGGGGCATCGAGCACCAACAGCACCTTGGAGCCCTCGGTGATACCGAGCCGCTGCAGAGCAGCGGTGATCTCCTTGGTTTTGGGGGTGTCGAGTCCGGCACCAAATCCCTTCACCACCACCAGGTCGGCCACGCGGCTGACGAGGGCGGTGCGCAGGGCCAGGCGACGTTCCTTGCGGTTCATCGCCAGGTTGTAGGTGCGGGGCTTCGGGCCGAAGCTGACGCCACCACCGGGGCGCAGGGGGGTGCGGATCGAACCCTGGCGGGCCCGGCCGGTGCCTTTCTGCTTGTAGGGCTTGCGACCGCCACCGCGCACCTCGGCGCGGGTGAGGGTGCTGGCCGTGCCCTGGCGGGCGTGGGCCAACTGGCGAACGACGGCGCGGTGCACCAGGTCGTTGGCGGTGGATTCCTTGGCGACCTTGAGGTCGAGGCTGGCCTTGCCGGCCTCCTTGCCTTGCCAGTCGCGAATGAGCAAGTCGGTCATGACTGCTTACCTCCGATGGAGGGTTTCGACCCCACCCGCTTGGCGGGAGCGATGTTCAACAGTGCGCCGGGCTTGCCGGGGACCGAACCCTTGACCACCAGCAGATTCCGCTCGGTGTCGATCTTGAGGATCGTGAGACCACGAGTGGTGATCTGCTTGCCGCCATAGCGACCAGCCATGCGCTTGCCGGGGTAGACGCGACCGGGCGTGGTGCCAGCGCCGATCGAACCGGGCTCACGGTGGTTCTTGGAACCGTGGGTCATGGGGCCGCGGCTGAAACCGTGGCGCTTCTGCAGGCCCGAGAAACCGCGGCCAACGGTGTCACCGCTGACGTCGATTTTCTGACCGGCTTCGAAGTCGGCGACGGTGATGCTGGAGCCCAGCTCAAAGCCGTCGACGTCGTCGACGCGGTATTCGCGCAGGTGGCGCAGCGGTTCGCTGCCGGACTTGGCCAGGTGCCCCTTGGCTGGCTGGTTCACGAGCTTTTCGCGAATGTCACCGAAGCCGAGCTGCACCGCGACGTAGCCGTCGGTGGCGTTGGTCTTGAGTTGGGTGATGCGGCAGGGACCCGCTTCGATCACAGTGACCGGAATGGATCTGCCCGCATCGTCGAAGAATTGGGACATGCCCAATTTCTTCCCGAGGATGCCGATGGACATGGGAGGTGGAAATACGCCAGCGGAACCACCAATCGCCGGGTCCTAGGGGGACAGGGCGATTGATGTGGGCTGAATCGATCGGACGCAGTCGGCACCGGAAGGGCTCCCTGGGGAGGACGATCCGGTTGGGCTAGCGGGAGGCGAGACAGCAGGCTGGGACTTGAGGAACCGGACCCCGGGGCATGCCGATCAAGGATCGGAGCCTTCCTGGGCGCATTCGACAGTTTCCCGACGGTCTCCCGGTGGACGGATCCGCGGGGAGGGCCGCACTGGCCAGGGAAGGTCGTCACCAATGACGACCTTGGTGCAACGAACTGGAGGCCCGGCTAGCGGACGGGCACAGAAAGGTTGCACAAGCAAACAACATACCCTATGGCTCTCCCCCCTTTTCCACTCTCTCCGCCCGTCGAGTGGTCGCAACTGCCAAACTGGCGCCACCTCGCCCCCGCTGCCCCATGCCCCTGCTGCTGTCCGGCCGCGGTTTTCGTCAGGATCTCGAGCGGGCTGGGGCCCTGGCGGTGTACGCCCCGCTTGAGGGGGGGGCGGAGACCCGTTTGCTGCGGCGCCTGCGGGCCGCGGGTTATCGGGCCCAGATCACCTCAGCCCGGGGGCTGGGCGATCCCCAGGCCTATCTGCTGGAGCTCCATGGCGTGCGGCCGCCCCACCTGGGGCACCACAGCGTGGGCAAGGCGGCGGCCGTTGGTGCGGTTCACCGGGTCATGCCCCAGCTAGGTGCCCTGCTCGAAGGTGAGGCGCCGATTGTGGTCTGGCTGCTGGAGGGCCAGGTGCTCTCGGCTGCGGAGCTGAACTCCCTGGTGAGCTTGAGCCGCAGCGTGCCCCGGCTTCACTTTGTTGTGGAGATGGGCGGAGCCCGCAGCCTGCGCTGGCAGCCCCTGGAGAGCCTCGTTGCCGCCTGAGCGGGCCCTGGCTGAAGGGCGCTGGGTCAAGTTGATCTGTGGCGCCAGCAACCAGGACCTGCCGGCGATCGAGGATCTCTGCGGCATCTATTCCCTGGTGGGTGTCGACTGCATCGATGTGGCTGCGGATCCTGCGGTTGTGTCTGCCGCCCGCCGCGGCATGGATTGGGCGATCCAGCGCGGAGCCGCCCCGCCCTGGCTGATGGTCAGCCTCAGCGATGGGGCTGACCCCCACTTCCGCAAGGCCACCTTTGATCCAGCCCTCTGTCCAGCCGAGTGCCCACGCCCTTGCCAACGGGTTTGCCCTGCCCTGGCCATCGGCCCCAGCGGCGGCGTGGCTGAAGACCGTTGCTACGGCTGTGGCCGCTGCCTGCCCCTGTGCCCCCACGGTCTGATCGCTGAGCGTGACCATCTGTTGGCGGCCGAAGCGGTGGCACCCCTGCTGGCGCGCCTGCGGCCGGATGCGGTGGAGATCCACACCCGCATGGGCCGGGAGCATGCCTTTGCCGAACGGCTCGATCAGGTGAGCGCGGCGGTGGTGCCCCTGCAGCGGCTGGCGGTCAGCTGCGGGCCTGACGATTGCGGGTTGGAGGGTGAGGGGAGCGAGGCGGCCGCGGCACGGCTGGCCGAGCAGCTCTGGCAACGGTTCACTGCATTGCGCGCCAGGGGTTTCCGTCCCCTGTGGCAACTGGACGGCAGGCCCATGAGCGGCGATCTGGGGGCGGGAACGGCCCATGCCGCCGTGCGACTGCTGCGGGAGCTACGGGAGCTGGCGCCCCCCGGTCCGTTGCAGCTGGCGGGCGGAACCAACGAAAGCACCCTGCCTCGCCTCCGGCGGCTGGGGGTTCGGCGGGCTGCGGCGGGGGTGGCCTTCGGCGGCATCGCCCGGCGCTTGCTCCAGCCGCTCCTGGCGCGGGCGGCGGAGCGGGGCACCGGGCTCCTGGCCGACGAGGCGCTGGTGGCGGAAGCGGTGGCGCTGGCCGGCTCGCTGGTGGGCCCCTGGCGGGCCCAGGATGGGTCTGAACCCTGATCTGGAGGGCCATCGGTGAATTCCCCCATCCCGGCAGCCGTCCCCCTGATCGCACCCCAGCGGATCACCGATGATCTCGATCGCCTGCTGGAGGTGTTGCCCCAGGCGGTGCAGGCCGCCCTGGCCCAGCCGACTGAACGGGACCAGCTGCTGGAAGTGGTGCTCGACCTGGGGCGGATCCCTGAAGCTCGCTACCCCGGTCGGGCCCTGCCCCTGGGGGAGCGGACGATCGAACGGGCCGACTTGGCGGGGGTGGTGGAGCGGCTCGGCAGCTTCGGCGGTGACAACCGGGCCGGCATTGAGCGGACCTTGCATCGCATCAGTGCGATCCGCAACCGTTCGGGGGAGGTGGTGGGGCTCACCTGCCGGGTCGGGCGAGCCGTGTACGGCACGGTGGCGATGGTGCGAGATCTGCTCGACACGGGCCGCTCCCTGCTGCTGATGGGGCGCCCGGGGGTGGGCAAGACCACGGCCCTGAGGGAGATCGCCCGGGTGCTCGCCGACGACCTGGAGCGGCGGGTGGTGGTGATCGACACCAGCAATGAGATCGCCGGCGATGGCGACATCCCCCACCCCGCCATCGGCAGGGCCCGGCGCATGCAGGTGGCACGGCCGGAGCTGCAGCACCAGGTGATGATCGAAGCAGTGGAGAACCACATGCCCGAGGTCATCGTCATTGATGAGATCGGCACCGAACTGGAGGCCCAGGCGGCCCGCACCATCGCCGAGCGGGGCGTGATGCTCGTGGCCACGGCCCACGGCAACGAACTGGCCAACCTGATCAAGAACCCCACCCTCAGCGACCTGGTGGGGGGCATTCAGTCGGTCACCCTCGGCGATGAGGAAGCCCGCCGTCGCGGCTCCCAGAAATCCGTGCTGGAGCGATGCGCCGAACCCACCTTCCCCCTGGCGGTGGAGATGCATTCCCGCAGCCACTGGCTGGTGCACCGGGAGGTGGCCCGCACCGTGGATCTGCTGCTGCGGGGTCAGCCGCCCAGGCCCCAGATCCGGGAGCTGGCCCCCGATGGCCGGCTGCGGCTGGCCGAGACCGGCGGCCTGGTGGTGGAGCCACCGCCGCTGCGACGGGCCCTGGTTCCAGTGCCCCTCCCCGATCCGGTGGCTCGCCGGAGCCGGGGCCCTGTCCCTGAGCCGGCCTCTGACCCCGTAGCCGATCCCGGCATCGATCCAGCGACCGCCGAACCCCTGCGGCTGTTCTGCTGCGGCCTCAGCCCCC
The DNA here is from genome assembly GCA_037134455.1 of Synechococcaceae cyanobacterium ELA445. Taxonomy (GTDB): domain Bacteria; phylum Cyanobacteriota; class Cyanobacteriia; order PCC-6307; family Cyanobiaceae; genus ATX-6F1. The sequence continues at coordinate 36,159 of JBAXME010000019.1, forward strand.
ACCTGTTGGACCAGGCCGTGCGCAGCCGCCAGTTTCCTGTCGAGCGGGTTGACTCGGTGGAGGAGGCCGCTGCGGTGCTCAGTGTGCGCCACCACCTGGGCCAGGATCCGGAGGTGCGCCGGCTGGCCCAGCAGCGCAGCGTTCCAATCCTGGTGATCAAATCCGACAGCCTGCACCAGGTCCAGCGGGCCCTGGAGAGGCTGTTGCGCCACCGCAGCGGGTCCGAGGCCCAGCTTGCCCCTGGGAGCCGGCTCGATGATGGTTTGGCGGCTTTGGAGGAATGCCGGCGAGCGGTGGAGCAGGTGGTGCTGCCGGAGGGACGGCCCGTGGAACTGCTGCCCCGCAGCGAGCGGGTGCGGGGTCTGCAGGCGGAACTGGTGGGCCGCTATCGCCTGCGTTGCGCCGTTTTCGGCAGTGGTGAGAGCCAGCGTCTGCGCGTGTTTCCCGCCTGAGCAGACCAGTGCAAGCCCTTGCTGCAAGGGGTGGATCTGCGGAGATTGACGAGGGGCGACCCGCTGTGGGTAACTAGCTAGGCGCTCAGCAATGCGCTGGTGCGTTGGGCCGTCGCCAAGTGGTAAGGCAGCGGGTTTTGGTCCCGCCATTCCTAGGTTCGAATCCTAGCGGCCCAGTTTTACTACTCCTCTGGCGCCCCGCTTCGCCGGCCATCTTCTCTCCCGTGCTCGGTCGTGACTCTTGATCCGCCGAGCGGCGGCCCGCTGTTGGTCTTCGATTTCGACGGCGTGCTGGTGGACGGCATGGCCGAGTACTGGTACAGCGCCCGCCGGGCTGCCCTGCGCCTGGATCCAGGGCTGCAGTTGCCTGAGCTGGCCCCGCCGGCCTTCGCCCGTCTGCGGCCCCTGATCCACAAGGGCTGGGAGATGGTGCTGGTGGCCGCCGAGTTGGCCACGGTCGGGTTCGACCTGGAGGCCGCCCTGGCCGGCTACGACCAGTTCTGCGCCCGCGCCATCGAGCGCCGGAGCTGGTCTCCAGCCGCGCTCCAGGAGGCCCTTGAGGCGGTGCGCCGAGATGCGATTGAACGGGATCGGAGTGCCTGGTGGGCCCTGCATCGGCCGTTCCCCGGAGTGCCCCAGCGCTTGAAGAGCCTGGCGGCGGAGGAGGCGGACTGGCTCGTGCTGACCACCAAGGGCGCCGCCTTTGCTCGGGAGCTGCTGGCGGCGTTCGACCTGGTGCCCTTGGCGGTGTATGGCCATGAGGACGGCAGCAAGCCCGAGGTGCTGCTGCGGCTGGCCCTGCAGGGGCGCCCCCTCTGGTTCGTGGAGGACCGGCGGCCCACCCTGGAGGCGGTGCGGGCCACCCCAGGGTTGGAGTCGGTGCGCTGCTTCCTGGTGTCCTGGGGGTACCTGGGGCCTGGTGACCGGGACCATCTGCCCGGCGGTATCGCCCTCCTGGAGCCGGAGCAGCTGGCGGCCCCCTTGGCGCGGTGGCCCTGATCCGTTAGGGTACGCCTGTACTAGCTGATACAACCGGCGGAAATGGTGGCACTGGCTCCTGTGCGGTCGCTGGATGCCCCCTCCCGGGTCTGTGTCTCCGCGGCCTGTCCCATCGCTGACTACGTAGACCATGCCTGCTGATTTCCCCAAGACCGCCGATGCCCGGGCGGAAGCCAAGGCCGCTGAGGCCCGCGCCGGTGAGCGCGACAAGGCCCTGGGGCTGGTGCTCAACCAGATCGAGCGCAACTTCGGTAAGGGCTCGATCATGCGGCTGGGGGATGCCTCCCGCATGCGGGTGGAAACCTTCTCCACCGGCGCCCTCACCCTGGATCTTGCCCTCGGGGGCGGCTACCCCAAGGGCCGGGTGGTGGAGGTCTACGGCCCGGAGAGCTCGGGTAAGACCACCCTCACCCTCCATGCCATTGCCGAGGTGCAGAAGCGCGGGGGCGTGGCCGCCTTCGTGGATGCGGAGCATGCCCTCGATCCCGTCTACGCCGCCGCCCTCGGGGTCGACATTGAAAACTTGCTGGTGTCTCAGCCCGACACCGGTGAGATGGCCCTGGAGATCGTCGACCAGCTGGTGCGCTCCGCCGCGGTCGACATCGTCGTGGTTGACTCCGTGGCGGCCTTGACACCCCGGGCCGAAATTGAGGGGGAGATGGGCGATCTGTCGGTGGGCAGCCAGGCCCGGCTGATGAGCCAGGCCATGCGCAAGATCACCGGCAACATCGGCAAGTCCGGCTGCACGGTGATCTTCCTCAACCAGCTGCGCCAGAAGATCGGCGTCACCTACGGCAACCCGGAAACCACCACCGGCGGTAACGCCCTCAAGTTCTATGCCTCCGTGCGGCTCGACATCCGCCGCATCCAGACCCTGAAGCGAGGCACCGAGGAGTACGGCATCCGCGCCAAGGTGAAGGTGGCCAAGAACAAGGTGGCACCGCCGTTCCGGATCGCCGAGTTCGACATCCTGTTCGGCCGCGGCATCAGCATCCTCGGCTGCCTGTTGGATCTGGCGGAGGAAACCGGCGTGGTGGTGCGCAAGGGCGCCTGGTACAGCTACGAGGGCGACAACATCGGGCAGGGCCGCGACAACACAATCGGCTGGCTGGAGCAGAACCCCGAGCAGAAGGAGGCCATCGAACTCGTGGTGCGCCGCAAGCTCACCGAGGGGGCGGATGTCACCGCCAACTCCATGAAGCCCCTGGCGGCGGCGGCGGCCAAGCTGGCGGCCACGGCGGCCAAGTCAGACGATGGCGAGGTGCTGCCCGAGGCCAGCTGATAGGTCCCTGGCGGGCTCCATCGGCCCAAGGGGGGGACAGGTCTCCGCCCCCCCCCCTTGCCTGAGGTTCCTTCGCAGTGGTTGTCCGAGGTGGTGAGCTCAGCTGCTGGTCCACCGGACCTGGTGGTGCCGGTCGAGATCAGGCTTGGTGGCCATCGAGCCTGGGGCCTGCGTTGAAGAGCGATCTCTCGGCCGGTCCGTGCCACTCGATCGACCACTGGCGGCGCCCCCTTGGCTGGGCCGACCGGGTGGGGCTGTCCAGGATTTGCATGGTTTCGCACCCACGGCGTGGATCACCGATCCGAGCAACGAGCGTTCAGTGCCATTGGCCAGGCCCGGCTGCTCGGGGCATGGCTTGGCGGGCCTGGGCTTGGAACGCACGCCTCTGAGCTGGCCTATGGGCCGATGGGGGCTTCAGGCGGCGGCGGGAGTTCCTGCGTCGACCATGGCCGCGGCGGTGGAGACAAGAACGGTGGCCACCCTCTGCAGTTCCTGAATCGCGTCGGCTCCCTCCAGTTTCACGAGCTCATGACCATTGCGGGATTCCACCCAGCTGATACCGAAGTCGGACACCAGGAATCGCACCATGTGACCGTCGCCGAGATCGGCCACAAAGGAGGCCCCATGGTCCTGGACTCCATCGCCGCACACGTAGCAGGTGGCCGAGAGGCCCTGTTGCTGAAGGCTGCTGGCCAGGGCCTGGAGGCTCATCACCAAGTCCTGAACGACGGAGCGATAGTGCTCAGCGAGTCGCGAAAACATGGTGATCGGTCGGACTAGCCAGATCCTAATGATTTCTTCCGTTTCGCGCGTGTATGAATGGTCACCCCTCGGGTAAGAGGTTGGCGGCGTCCTCAGCCGTCGGACAGGGCCCACCAGCCTGCCGCCGGGCCGATGAAGCGCACGGTCACCCAGAACACGGCCAGGGCGCCGATACCAATCCAGGCCCCACGGGTGGAAACCTCCACAAAACGGGTGGCTTGGCGCTGGGTCAGCGGTAGCCAGGTCACCAGCCGAGGGGAGGTGTCCTTAGGAGCCGACTTCTGTTTGGGCTCCCGCGGCGGCAGTCCCTGCTCCTGACGGCGTTTGGCTTCGCCCATTCGTCTTGAATTGCGAGGTGCCCGCCAGGGTAAGGGCTCCCCTCAGCGCGGCAGCAGGCGCGGCAGGTCCACCCAGGGCTCCAGGGCTTCGAGCACCTGGCGTCCCCACCCACGCCGGCGCACCCGTCCATCCAGCAGCGCCAGACGGCCACCGCCCCGCCGCAGGCCGGCCACGGCCCTTTGGATCCTGTCCAGGGCTTCCGGCAACAGCAATTCTCGGAACCAGTCCCGACCCTGTTGGCGCAAAGCCGCCACCCGGGCGGCGGTGAGGGGGTCCTCGAGGCTGGAGATCGGCAGCAATGCCACCAGGATCTGGTTCGGCACCGGCAGGCGCTCCTGGTGGTCCAGCCACCATTGCCAGCTGCAGCAGAGCACGCCATTGCTGTCAGGAGCGGTGGATTGGTGCACCACCCGGCTGCCGAACTCGCCGGCCAGGCCGCTGCTGAGCCCCAGGCGCAGGGGGGCGTCATCGAGGAGCACCACGGTGAGCCCCTCCTGGCCCAGCACCAGCCGTCGGCCGTGCTCCAGCAGGTGCTGGCCGTAGTCGGGGCTGTTGGGCAGGGCCTGGCGAAGGGGGGCGTGGATCGGCAGGGGATCCTGCAGCGGCGGGTCGACCAGGTTCACCGATACCCGGGGCTCGAAGCCCAGGGATTGGCTGGCCGCAGGCCAGGGGGCGGTAGCGCTGCCACCGGTGATCGATCCGATCAGGAGGGCGCCGCGTCCCCGAAGCAGGCCCTCCATCTCCTCGAGGGGTTCCAGCGGTTGGCGGTGCAGATCCCATTGCAGCAGCTGCGGATCGACGTTGGCCCAACTGGTCCAGCCTTGGCCTCGGGTTTCGAGCCAGCGGGGCCACGGCTCAGGCAGGGGGCCGAGCAGATGGAGCAGCTGGCCCAGGGGGGCCTCCTCCTCGGGACTCAGGGCCACCTGCAGGGAAGGGGTGGCGGGGCGGCTGAAAATGCGGCGGCTGAGCCGTTCATGCAGGGCCAGCACGCTGGCTTCGGCACTCGGCAGGCTGCGGCGCAAGGCGTCCCAGTGGTGGGTTTTGAGCACGGTCCCCAGGGCCTCCCGGGTGGCGGCCTCGAGCCCTTCGGCTTCAGGGATCACCAGCTGGCGCTCCCCAAGGGTGTTCTGCCGCCAGGCCGCCACCAGGTCTTGGTGACTCAGCAGCCACAGCCTGGCGCTGGGCGGAGCTTCGCTGCCTTCCCAGCAGGGAAGCTGCAGCCCGACGGCCTTGAGCCGGGGCAACTCCTGCAGCAGCAACCTTTGGCGCAGGCCCGGGCTGGCCACCAGGGCCACGGGGGTTTCGCTCAGGGCGAGGGGCACCAGCAGCCCCATCAGCCAACCGGAATCACAGCCGGGGCTGAGGCGTACCAGGGTCTGGTCGCCGCGGCGCAGGCTCCGGGCCACCAGCCGACTCAGGGTGAGGTGGTGGGGCCACCCCGCAGACCCCTCCAGCCGCAGAAGCTGCTTGAGCTGGTGATGGGCCCGGGCTTCCAACATCGTGAAATCGTAGGAAGCTGTCCCCAACGGGCCGTACTGGGAATGACAGTGTTGTGGCGCGATCACCCGGTGGGAATCGTGGGTATGGGCCTGATTGGTGGATCCCTTGCCCTTGACCTTCGCGCCCGGGGGGCGAGGGTCCATGCCCTGGTTCACCGGGATGCCACCGCCGAGCGGGCTCGCCAGAGGGGGCTGGCCGATGAGATCGCCACGGACCCCCGGGTGCTGGCTGACTGCCGACTGGTGGTGCTGGCTCTCCCCCTTGATCGCCTGTTGGCTCCCTCCCAGGAGCTGCTGGATGCCCTGCCCCCCCAGGCGGTGCTCACCGATGTGGGATCGGTGAAGGCGCCGGTGCTGGCCCAATGGCAGCCCCGCTGGCCCCGGTTCGTTGCCAGCCATCCGATGGCGGGCACGGCGGCGGCGGGTGTGGAGGCGGGGCAGGCGGATCTGTTTCAGGGGCGCCCCTGGGTGGCGACCCCCCTGCCGCAGACCGACGCCGAGGCCCTTGATCAGGTGAGGGCCCTGGCGGAGGCGGTGGGGGCCCGTTGGTTGATCTGCGGGGCTGAAACCCATGACCAGGCGGTGGCGCTGATCTCCCACCTGCCCGTGCTGGTGAGTGCGGCCCTGCTGCTGGCGGCCGATCGGGCGGCGGCCCCTGGGCCGGAGCTGGCTGTGCTGGTTCGGGACCTGGCTTCCAGCGGATTCGCTGACACCACGAGGGTGGGGGGGGGAAACCCTGCCCTAGGCACCTTGATGGCCACCCATAACCGGCCGGCCCTGGCGGCGGCCCTGGCGGCCTATGGGCAGGAACTGACGCGGCTCAGTGAACTGGTGGACGAGCGGAGCTGGGAGGAGCTGGAGGCCGCCCTCACCCAGGCCCAGGCCCTGCGACCCGAATTCCTCTGATCTCTAGATGCCCTTCGGGCGCTGTTGTGGAGCCTTCATGCCTCCAGTGTCAGGGATTGGCCGCGGCGGGCCAGCAGTTGCCGGCAGGCCATCAGGGCCGACTGGCTGACGCCGGCGGTGCCCTCGCCGGGATGGATCGAGTCCCCGCAGATCCACAGGCCCGGCAATGGCGATCGGCTGGCCAGGCCGAAGGGACCAAAGCGTTCGGGGGCCTGGCCGAGGCCGCCCACGAAGCCGAAGGGACGACCGGTCCAGTGGTGGAAGGCCCGGGGGGTGGCCAGCTCGGCGTGGAGGAAGGGATCGGCGGGAAGATCCAGCAGCTGGATCAGGCCGGCTTCGATGCCGCGGCGGGCCTCGGCTTTGCGCGCCTGGTAGGCGGGCTCCTCCAGTTGGAACCAGGGGCGCGCCGGGGTGAACACGCTGGCGACCACCGTCGCCTCACCTGCTGGCGCACGGCCGTCCCCCTCCGCACTCAGGGATACGAACAGCGAGCCCGGTTGCGCCCCCTCGAGTTGGAGGTGGAGGGGATGGCCCTCGCTTAGCCGTGAACGGGGCAGGGCTCCATAGAAGACCAGGGCTCCGGAGGGGTCCCCTAGGCCGGTGAGGCGCCTTCGGTAGCCAGCCGGCAGGGACTCCCCCAGCAGGGAGGGCAGGGCCTGGACCGCCGTGGTGCAGATCACATCGCGGCAGTGTTTCAGGAAGGGTCGTCCCCTGCGGTCCTGTCCCGTCACTGTCCACGGGGCGTTGGAGGTGGCTGGTGGTTCCAGCCGCCCTACCCGGTGCCCGAGTAGCAGCCGGCCGCCCGCCTGGCGCAATGCCTGCTCGAGGCGGTGGCTCAACGCCTGCATGGAGCCCTCCAGGTGCCACAGGCCGAGGGGGGCCTGGGCCATCGCCAGCACGGTGGCGCCGTAGAGGGCGGCCGTGCGCTCGGCGGGCTCCTGGGAATACAGGCGCAGCTGCAGATCGAGGAAGCGCCGCAGCCGCCCATCGCCGGCGCAGCCGCAGAGCCGCAGCAGATCCAGCACCGAGGCGCCGATCAGCAGGCCGCTCGCCAGCTGGGCGGCGCCCAGGGCCCCCACCAGGGTGCCCAGATCCCAGGGGCTCCGGGGCGGCAGGATCGGATCCCGTTGGTTGAAGGCCCAGTTGGCCCTGTGCAGGGCGGCGCAAAGGGCCCAGAAGCGTTCGCTGCCGGGGAACTGGCGCTGGCGCTCCTCGGCCCAGCGCTGGGGATCGCGCCACAGCCGGATGGGATCCCGTTCCCCCTCCAGCCAGACGCTGCAGCCTGGATCCAGGGGTGTCGCCCCCGGCGGTTCCACCCCGAGATGGTGGAACAGGCGCTGATGCAGTCCCCCCGCCTCCAGTCCGGCGACCTGGGTTGCCCCAACGTCAAATGTGTAGGGGCCGCGGCGGAAGGTGCCGGCACAGCCGCCGCTCTGGTGGTGGGCCTCCAGCAGCTCCACCCGGAGTCCGGCCCGGGCGAGCAGGGCCGCCGCCGTCAGGCCGGCGATACCGGCTCCCACCACCACCGCATCGAGGGGCTCCGTCGGCGGTGCAACGGTGGGGGCCACGCGAAGGCTCGGCAGGAGTGGGCATGCTGGCAGTTGCTGGTCGCCAGCGCGGCCGCACCCCTGGGCCACCACGGCGGCCCCAATCCTGAGGCGCCTGCTCCCATGACGCTGCCCCTGCGCGACCTGGCGAACCGGCTTGGCCAGGAGGTGGAGAGCGCCACGCCCGTCTCGGGAGGGTGCATCCACAGCGCCTGGCTCCTGAGGCTGGCCGATGGCAGTTCCCTTTTTGCCAAGAGCAACCGCTCCGATCAGCTGCCCGTGTTGGAGGCGGAACGGCAGGGTCTGCTGGCCCTGGCGGCGGCAACCGATGGTTCGCTGCGGATTCCGCGGCCCCATCTTTGCGCCGAAGTGGGGGGGCAAGCCCTGCTGGTGATGGGGGCCCTACCCCTGGCGAAGGGGGCCATCGGGGCCCGCTCCTGGAGCTCCCTGGGGGCCGCCTTGGCACGCCTTCACCGCCGCAGCCTCCAGTTGGGCTCCGCCCGTTTCGGCTGGGGCACCGACAACTTCATCGGTTCAGGGGTGCAGTGCAATGGCTGGGCCGACGGTTGGGGCACCTTCTTCGCCGAGAGGCGTCTGGCACCCCAGTTCGCTTGGGCCGCTGCCAAGGGCCTGCGGTTCAAGGGGGCGGCGGAACTGCTGGAGCAGGTTCCCCGCTGGCTCGATCGCCATGGCGCCGCCCCCTGCCTGGTGCATGGTGACCTCTGGAGCGGCAACGCCGGGGTGCTTGAGGACGGCACCGGCTGCCTGTTCGATCCAGCCGTGCACCACGGCGATCGGGAGGTGGACCTGGCGATGGCCGGGATGTTCGGGGGATTTTCTCCCGCCTTCTTTGAGGGCTACGAACGGGAGTGGCCGCTAGCTGCCGGCCACCGTCAGCGGGTGCCTCTCTACAACCTCTATCACCTGCTCAACCACGCCAATCTCTTCGGCGGCGGCTACGGAGCCCAGGCTCAGCGGTGCCTGGAGGAACTGCTTCGCGATCCTCCCTTGCTGCCGTAAGCCGAGAAGGAATCCCCGGAATCAGCCGAGGTACTCGCTGCGAAGCCCCTGGATCTTGTTGACCACGGCCGTGCGCTTATCACTGGTGGTGAGGTTCTGCCAGCTCCACTGACCGACCACCACCAGACCGAGCAGTTCGAGCAGGCCTGGGATCACCGGCAACAGGTTGATGGTGTCGAGCACCCCCTTGATCAGGATCTGCGCCACGATCACAGCCAGAAGGATGCCGGCTGACTTGCCGACTCGGCCCATCTGGGTCCAGTCCACCTGGTCGAGGGCTCCGTTGATCTTGCCGAGGATTTCGCTGTAGCGCTCGTTGAAGCTGACGCCAGCTTCCTCGCTGCTGGAACCGGCCGAGAACACGGACGCTTCCTTCACTTCGGTCGTCTCGTCGCTCATGGATCCGAAGGGGGCTTAAAGGTGCTGCGCCCTTAAGGTATCGGTGTGGCGGACACCATGCCAGAGCGTTTGTGGCTGGACGAACACCGGTCCGCGGTTCTTGACGCCGTTTTTGTGGTGGCTTCTCCTGAAGAGGGGTGTGCCCTGCTGCTGGGCCGCAGACAAGGTTCAGTGCTGCGACTCGAGGCGGTGTGGCCCTGTCTCAATGTCTGGCAGCCCGGCTGGCCCGCGCTGGAGGAGGCCATCGATGCGCCGGAGGATCCCCTGGCCCCTGCCCCCAGCCGCCTCAATCGCTTCGCGATTGACCCCCGCGAGCAGTTGCTGGCCCAGAAATGGGCCCGGGAGCGGGACCTCCAGGTGATCGGCTCTGCCCACAGCCACCCCGATGGGCCTGCGATTCCCTCGGCGACCGACCGTGGCTGGGTCTTGGCGCCGACCTTGATGCTGATTCGCTCCGGAGAGCCCGGCGGTGAGGGGCGGTTTGGGGCCTGGTGGTGGCCGGAGCGACCGGCAGGGCCCGTCCCCCTGCGGATGGTGGGGGACGGGGATTTGGGAGAGTAGGGAGACACGGATCGATCACGGCCCCCTACCGCCGTCCCCCCTGCCCATGCTTCCCCCTGATACCTCCGGCATTCAGCTGAGCCCCGACGAGGTGGCCCGCTTCTCCCGCCATCTGATCCTTCCCGAGGTGGGCCTGGAGGGGCAAAAGCGCCTGAAGGCCGCCTCGGTGCTCTGTGTGGGCACCGGCGGCCTGGGCTCCCCCCTGCTGCTCTACCTGGCCGCCGCTGGCGTGGGCCGCATCGGCATCGTCGATTTCGATGTGGTGGACACCAGCAACCTGCAGCGCCAGGTGATCCACGGCACCAGCTGGGTGGGCAAGCCGAAGATCGAATCGGCCAAGCACCGGATCCACGAGATCAATCCCCATTGCCAGGTGGACCTCTACGAGACGGCGCTCACCAGCGACAACGCCCTCGAGATCATTCGCCCCTACGACCTCGTCTGCGACGGCACCGACAACTTCCCCACCCGCTATCTGGTCAACGACGCCTGCGTGCTGCTGGGCAAGCCCAACGTGTACGGCTCGATCTTCCGCTTCGAGGGTCAGGCCACGGTGTTCAACCTTGATGCGGAGAGTCCCAACTACCGCGATCTGTTCCCCGAGCCGCCGCCCCCGGGGATGGTGCCTTCCTGCGCCGAGGGCGGCGTGGTGGGGGTCTTGCCCGGCATCATCGGCGTGATCCAGGCCACCGAGGCGGTGAAGATCATCACCGGCATCGGCA
>JBAXME010000020.1:0-46271 GCA_037134455.1 Synechococcaceae cyanobacterium ELA445
ACCTCCCTGGCCCACAGCGACGCCGACATCGACGCCACCCTGGCCGCCTTCCGCGCCAGCTTCGCTGCGATTGCATGAAGGGGGCCTGACGGCCACGGCCAGCCTGCTCAGTAGTTGCTGCTGACGCGGATCGTCAGGGTGCGCTCCGCAGGATCAAGCACGGCGAGCATGAAGTCGTTCACGTCGTCCCGCAGGGGGCTGATGATCCGCTTGGGTGCCCCCATGATGTTGTCGCCGGCGGTTCGGATCTGATAGAGCCCAGCCCGCGGCAGCGGCGGCAGCGTGGCCAGGAAGCTCTGCAGCATCTGCCCGGCGTTGGGGTTGTGGATGCTGCCAGCCGGCTCCAGCGAGGTGCCCGTGAGCTGCGCCGCGTGGGTCCGCGATGCGATCGCCGTGCGGATGCCCGCCAGGTGCCGGAGTTCGGCAGCGGGGATCGGCAGCGGCCGCCAGCGGCCTGAACGCAGGGCGCCGCGGCTGAAGGTTTCGGCATCGGCGGGGCTCAGCCGGAACACCATCGTGATCTTGAGCCCCTCCCGGCCAAACCAGCCGGGTTCTTCGGGCGAGGCGGCGTAGCGCACCACGCTGGCGCCCCAGGGCACGGCGAACTCCCGCCGCAGGGCCAGCTCGTCGGACTGGGGGGCGCTGCATCCCGCCAGGGTGGCGCAGCCCACCGCCAGCAGCAGGACCGGCGTCAGCAAAGGCCGCGGGCAAGGCCGGGCTGCGGGGGTGCGAGGCATCGGCAAGCTCTGCATCATGGGCATTGTGTGGCGCCACAGGACGCGCAGCACCGGAGGTCGCCATCGGCAGCACAGGGATCGACTTGCGGCCATGGCTGGCCGTCCCGGCCGTCCTGATCGCTCTGGTGGGGTGTCAGGGCGCGCCCGAACGGCTCTCGGTGCAGGGGCTGGTGCGGCAGCTCGAGGGAGGGCCATTCCAGTTCCGCGATGAGGGCGACCGCTGCAGCCTGCGCCGGCCCGCAGCATTTCCCGCCAGCCTGTTCACCTGGCTCCTGGAAGGTGATGACGACCTCATCAGCCGTGCGGATGCGGCCCGGTGTCTCGGCCAGCTGGGTCCGGCCGCCCGCTCCGCCGTGCCTGCGCTGCTGCAGGCCCTCAACTCCGGGCCCGAGGATCGCGACACCGGCCATGGCTACACGGGGGTCGGCGTCATCTCCGTCAGGAGCGCGGTGATCGAGGCCCTCGGGCGCATCGGCGACGGGCGAGCCCTGGGGCCCCTCGGCGGGGTTCTGGCCACCCAGCCGGCCTATGCCCGGGTCACCCTGGAGGCCATGCAGGCGCTGGGTCCGTTGGCCAGCGGCCAGGCCGGCCTGATTGCCGAGGTGCTGGAGGCGCGGATCGCCGACCGGGCGGGGCGCGCCAAGGCCTGCCACCGGGCCGTGCTGGCCCTGGACCAGGACCTGGCGAGACGGGCGGTGGTGGAACGTCTGGAGCGGCAACACCCCAACCGCACTCGGCACGTGTTTCAGGAAGCGGAGGTGGCAGCCGCCTTGCGCACCCTCGACCGCCGCACGCCTGAGTACCGCAATAACCGTGAGGGAGTGTGCCGCGATCAGGTGGCGGAAGCCGCCCTGAAGGCCCTGGCGGCGATCCGCTGCGCAACCTGTCTGCCCCCAATCGTCGCGGCCCTGCAGGAGCCCTGGCTGGCGACCGCCGCCGCCTGGGAACTGGGACGGATCCGGCCCCTCCCGCCCGCGGCCGTGCCTGCCCTGCGGGCCGTGATCACCTCACCCAGCCATGGTGTCCTGGCCCGGGAGAGCGCCAGGACGGCCCTGCCGGATTCGGGTGGATGAGACTGGAGCGATGGATGCGTTGCCAGCGATGGGCGCAGCCTGGAACTGGCCGAGCTGCTGGATGGCTTCGGGGTGCTCTGCGACGCCCTGCTGCTGCGGATGCCTGGGGCGGGACAGGTGGGACTGCGGGTGGATCCGGAGGCCTCCCTGCTGGTGCTGCGAGGGTCGTCCCTGGAGGGGGAAGAGCTCCAGCGGGCCTATGCCCGCTGGTTCGAGTCCGAGGAGGCCGAGCCACCCGCGGCCATGGGCCCCGCCGAATGCGCACTGGCCATCGGCCGCGCCTTCGGCGCGCGCCTGCTCTGGCACCAGGGCTCCTTCCTGCCGTTCGAGGCCCGCTGGACGGTGGACGGCAGGCCCCGGCTCAGCCATGGCGAGCCTCGGGGCGAGGATCCCGGTTATGCGAGCTTTCGGATGGAGGGCCGCGAGGTGGTGATTGTGAGCGATGAGGGCACCAGGCGCGAGAGCCTGGATGCCTGAGCAGGGCGGCAATGGGGGGCTGGTGATTGCCCGGTGATTGGAGGGCCCGGTTACTGGAAGGTCTGGTTACTGGAAGGCGTTGATGGGAGGCTTGCCGGGATCGCTGAGGAAGCGCCCACCGAACACGCACTTGCCCCAGCGGCCGGTGTCACAGCAGGTGAACGAGGCCCGTTTCTCCACCGTGGCGCCCGGCCTGAAACCCCTGCAGGGATCGGCAGCCTGGCTGGGAGCCATCCAGCGGTCGCCACGGTTGTCGGTGATCAGAGCCCCGGTGTAGAGGCGCCGGATTGTGGGTGCACCCACGAGTACCCCGGGCCCGTCCAGGCGGACATGGGTGCGCACCTCCGGGTCGCTGTCGGCCTGGATGGCCGTACAGGAGCGCACCGCGATCCGCACCGTGGTCCCCGCCTCCGGCAGCAGGCAATCCGCCAGACCCCCGGCCGGGAGGATCAGGCCCAGGGCGGCCGCCATGATCGCGCTGGACACAGCAGGGCCGCGGCGGACCGAGTTGGGGTTGGGGTTGGTGATCATGGCGCTGGGGGGAAGGACGGCGTTCTGGGGATCAGCTGGCGGATCTCGCCCAGGCCCGCTGCAGCCGGGCAGGCAGGCCACCACGGCGAGGGCGCCGAGAGGGAGGAGGCTTCGCATCAGACCCGCAGAGCTCGGCATGACAACTCCGAAGTGCCCCTGGCTCTGGAAAGCAGCGGCCTAGCCGTAGGCCTAGGACACCTGCAGGCAGGCCCGCTGGCGGCGCGGATCGAAGCTGAACAACAGGAAGTCGAACGCGGAGCCGCCCGGCAGCCGCGGCGAGGCAGGTCGCGGATCAGTGCCACAGCTTCGGATGGCGGCAGGCTCAGGGAGCCGTCGGTATCCCGTGTGGCACCCAGCATCGATCTGTGGCCTATCCGCAGGGCCGAGATCCGGGCAGCCAGCGCGCCACGAAGGGGCCGCGCAGATGCACCTTCTGATCCGAGCGGAAATCGAGCTCCCCCCGCACCGCCTCCCGGCGGTTGATGCGATCGAAGCGCACCTGGCCGCTGAGGCCCTGGCGGGGCTGGCTCTGCCAGCGGATCGCCTGGGGGGACGGGAGCTCCAGGAGATAGGTGACGGCACCCTGAAAACTGCTCGCCGTGGGCGGGAAGTGGAACACCCCCGCAGACTGCTCGGGCTGCCGCCAGATGCGCAGATAGATCCAGGAGTCATCGGCACCGCCGAGGCTGGCGGCGGGGATCCACAACCCAAAGGCCGGCCCATCCCAGGGAGCGCAGTCCGTCTCGGCCATGCCGATCGCCGGCCCCGCGCCCACGCGGCGATTGCCCGCCTCCGCCGGCAGCACCGGCACGCCGAGGCCGATCAGGGCGATGGCCGTGATCCACAGGGATCCCAGCTTCATGCAGCCCCACTCTGGGCGACTCTTCCATTCTGGGCATGGTCGCCTCTGCCTGGCTGGAGCGGTCCACCATGAAGCGGACCATGCAGGGGCAGGCATCAGCCACCCGGCACAACCAGGCATCCCTGTTTCGTGGTTTCGTCGATGAACAGATACACCCCGCTCGGCTTTCGAAACAGCGTGGTCCAGGAGCAGCCCGCGACCCGCTCGAAGTCTTTGGCCTCGGACGTGTCAACCCGTTGCCAGCCAGTCACGAACGGCAGGGCGGCGTCTGTGTACCTGAAGGTTGTTCTGATCGTGCCGAAGGGAAAGCCTGAATAGCCTCCTCGCAGTTCACTGACGGATGCAGCCTTCGGATCAGCCACGTACTGACGGAACCGCTGGGGTCCGCTCAGCTGGTCGAGAAGCGGCCAGTTCTCCCAGTACCCACCCATCCACGCGGCTGCTCCTCCCACTGCCAGCACCAGGCCCGAAAGGATCGCAACGGAGATCAACACCGGGACTGGACTTTTCATGGCTCCGGGACGAAGGCTGGGCGAATGGGCAACCTCTTGCGCCGTGGCAGGCCAGATGATGTTTTGGTGTACCAAGTGGCGCCACTCAGAGACAGGCTGCGCAGACCCGATGTGAAACGAGATTGAACAGTCTGCAGAAGCAATCAACGGCAACCGATCATCTCCCCTGAGCCCCCCAGAAGCCAGTCCCCGATTTCCCCAGCGAGGAAGGTACCTACCCCGCCTACAGTTCAATACTGTTTGGCTGGGACGCTGACATCCTCTCTCGCCCCTTCCCTGATTGCGCGTCACTCCTGGCGGGCGCGGGGAGCCCTCCGCCTCGCTGCCCTTCTGGCCGCTGGCTTGGGCGGTTTGGCGGTACTGGGCCAGCAGGCCGATCCGGCCGCCAAGGCCGTTCCAGCGGCGGATGCCCCCAACGGTGCCCTCACCATCGGCGCCGTGATCGCGCTGACGGGCAACGCCAACCTCTATGGCCAGGACCAGCGGCTCGGCATCGATCTGGCCCGCCGCTGGTCGCTCACCCAGTCGCCCCGTCGGCCCCTGCGCCTGCAGCTCGAGGACGGCGGCAGTGATGAGGCCACGGCCATCGCCGGCTTCAACCTGCTGATCAACCAAGGAGCCCTGGCCCTGATCGGCCCGACGCTGTCGCAGCAGGCCTTCGCCGCCGACCCGATCGCCCAGCGCCGTGGCGTGCCGGTGGTGGCCCCTTCCAACACCGCCAAGGGCATCCCCCAGATCGGCCCCTTCATCAGCCGCGTCTCGGCCCAGAGCTCGGTGATCGCGCCGCTCTCGATCGCCGAGGCCCTGCGGCGCGACCCTGCCATCCAGCGGGTGGCCGTGATCTATGCCCATGACGACGCCTACAGCACCGCCGAAACACTGATCTTCCAGAAGGCCCTCACGGCCCGCGGGCTGCCGCCGGTCACGGTTCAGCGGGTGCAGCTGGCCGACAACGACTTCCAGATCCCGATCACCGCGGCCCTGCAGCTGCGGCCCCAGCTGGTGGTGATCTCGGTGCAGGCAGTGGCCGGCGGCAACCTGATCCGCCAGCTGCGCGAACTCGGCTACCGGGGCCAGATCGTGGTGGGCAACGGCCTCAACACGCCGAACATCTATCCGATCTGTCAGCGCTGGTGCGACGGCATCCTGATCGCCCAGGCCTACAGCCCGGAGCTGAACACGCCGATCAACCGCACCTTCCAGCGCCTTTATCTAGGCGTCAGGCCGGGCCAGCCGCCTTCTCAGATGACCGCCCAAGCCTTCGCCGCCTATCAGGTGGTGTTCGAGGCGGTGCAGCGGTTGCAGCGGCGCGGGGGGATGGCAGGCGTCAGCCTGGGCCAGGCCCGCGAGGCGCTGATGGCTGAACTGCTCGGCGGGCAGTACGACACACCCCTGGGCCCGATCCACTTCACCCCCGATGGCGAGGTGGTGCAGGGGCGCTTCTATGTGGCCCAGGTGCGCATGGATCCCGGCGGCCGCAGCGGCCGCTTCGCCCTCGTGAGAAACAGCCCCGTATCCCCACCAGAGCGATGATCGAAGCCCTGCTGCAGACGCTGCTCAACGGCGCCGCCAGCGGCGGTGTGTACGCCCTGGTGGCCCTGGGCTACACGCTGGTGTTCTCGGTGCTGGGGGTGATCAACTTCGCCCTCGGGGCCCTGTTTTCGCTCGGCGGCTACCTCACCTATCTGCTGATGGGCGGGCCCATCAGCGCCAACGGCGGCCTGCCGGGCTGGGGGCTGCCCTTCGGCCTGCCCTTCCCCTTGGCGCTGCTTCTGGGGGCGGCCCTCACCGGCATCGCCTCGCTGGGGGTGGAGCGGCTGGCCTTCGCGCCGCTGCGCCGCCGCAACGCCGAACCGCTGCTGTATCTGATCACCAGCCTCGGTGCCGGCCTGGTCCTGGTGAACCTGCTGCAGATGCTGATGGGCGCGGAGGGCTACGCCTTCCCCGCCACGGCCCTGGCCGGTCTGCCCGATGCCGTGGTGCTCGGCGGCGCCCGCATCCGCAGCGTGCAGGTGCTGCTGCTGGCGGTCTGCGCCGCCGCGGTGATCGCCCTCACCCTCTGGCTGGAGCGCAGCCGCAGCGGCCGGGCCCTCAAGGCTGTGGCGGAAGACGCCACCACCGCCCGGCTGCTGGGCATCAACAGCGACGCGATGCTGCGCCTGGCCTTCCTGCTCAGCGGCGCCCTAGCCGGGCTTGGAGGCGGCCTGATCGGCGTGAGCATCAGCCTGCCGGGGCCCTATGTGGGCATCGGCTATGGGCTCAAGGGTCTGGCGGTGCTGGTGCTGGGCGGCCTGGGCAGCGTGCCGGGCGCCATCGCCGGCGGCCTGCTGATGGGGTTGGCGGAGGCGCTGGTGCCCGGCGAGGCCTCCGGCTGGCGCGATGCGCTGGCGTTCGCGATTCTCTTCGCCGTGCTGCTGCTGCGCCCTACGGGCCTGCTGGGCCGCCGCCTCCTGGAGAAGGTGTAACCCCATGTCCCTCAACTCCAGGGGAGGCACCCCGTGATCGACAACGGCCTGCTGGTGCAGATGCTGATCGGCGCCCTGCTGGGGGTGTCGGTTTACCTGCCGCTGGCGGCGGGGCAGTTGTCGCTTGCCACGCCGGCCTTCTATGCCGTGGGCGGCACCCTGGCCGCCCTGCTCTCCACCACGTGGCCCGCCCTCGGCGCCGACGCTGACGGCAGTTTCCCGCTGGCCTCCTTCCTGCTGGAACTGCTGCTGGGCGGGCTGCTGGCGGGCGTGCTGGCCCTGCTGGTGGGGCGGCTGGTGCTGCGCCTGCAGGGCATCTACCTGGCCATCGCCACCATCGCCCTGGTGGAGATCGTGCGGGTGGCGATCCTCAACCTGCCGTTCACCGGCGGGGCGATCGGCATCTTCGGCATCCCGCAGCCGTTCCCCACCGCCGTGGGCTACCTGCTGCCGGCCCTGGGTCTGCTGGCCCTGGCGGGCTGGGTGTGCCAGCGCCTGGAGGTGATGCCCCTGGGCCGGGCCATGGCCGCCATCCGCAACGACGAACTGGCTGCGAGCTGCATGGGCATCGACACCACCCGCGTGAAGCTCACCGCCTTTGTGCTCAGCGCCGTGCTGGCCGGCAGCACCGGCGCCCTGGCGGCCCACTTCCTCAACACCTGGAATGCCCGCCAGGGCAGCTTCGACACCGCCGTGACCATGCTGGCCTTCGTGATCCTGGGGGGATCGCGCAGCTGGCTGGGGCCCGTGCTGGGCGGCCTGCTGCTCACCGCGCTTCCCGAGCTGCTGCGGCCGGTGGGCGATGGGCGACTGGTGCTGTTCGGCCTGGTGATCCTGCTGGGGCCGTCCGTGTTCCCGCAGGGGCTGATCACCCCCGGCCTGCTGGAGCGGCTGGGACGCCTGGGTGAACGGGCGGAACGGGAGCCACAGCCATGACCATGCCCCCGCTGTTGGAGGTGCAGGATCTCACCTGCCACTTCGGCGGCCTGGTGGCGCTGGATCGCGTCAGCTTCGCGGTGCAGCCCGGCGAGATCTTCGGCCTGATCGGCCCCAACGGAGCCGGCAAGACCACCCTGTTCAACCTGATCTCAGGCGTCACCACCCCCACCGCCGGCGCGGTGCTGTGGCGCGGCGCACCGATCACCGGCCTGCCGCCCCACCGGCTCAACCGGCTGGGCCTGGCCCGCACCTTCCAGAACCTGCGCCTCTTCGATGGAATGACGGTGCTGGAGAACCTGCTGGTGGCCCTGCAGCGCAGGCCCCGCAGCGGTGCCCTGGCCGGACTGCTCGCCAGCAACAGCCACCACCAGGCGGAGCGCCAGCGGCAAGAGACGGCCTGGCAGCTGCTGGAGGAGCTGGCGCTAGGCAATCTGGCCGAGCGCGAGGCCGGCACCCTGGCCTACGGCGACCGCCGCCGCCTGGAGATGGCCCGGGCCCTGGCCACCGGCCCGGAGCTGCTGCTGCTGGATGAACCCGCCGCAGGCCTCAACCCCTCCGAGAAGGACGACCTCTGCCAGCTGATCGTGGCACTGCGCCAGCGCCATCAGCTCACGCTGATGATCATCGAGCACCATGTGCCACTGCTGATGCGCCTGTGCGACCGCATGGCCGTGCTCGATTTCGGGGTGCGCATCGCCTTGGGCAGCCCCGAGCAGGTGCGCCGCGACCCGATGGTGATCGAGGCTTACCTGGGCACCGGAGGTGCTGCGCCATGACGGGCCCCCTGCTCCAGCTCGAACAGCTAAGCGTGCGCTACGGCAGCGTGCAGGCCCTGCACGGCATCGACCTGGAGGTGCGCCAGGGTGAGCTGGTGACCCTGCTGGGCTCCAACGGCGCCGGCAAGAGCAGCACCCTGCGGGCCATCTCGGCCCTGGTGCCGGCCGGCGGCGGGCGGATCCTCTGGCGCGGTGCCCCGCTGACGGGGGTGCCGGCCCACCGGATCGTGCGGCTGGGGATCGGCCACTGCCCCGAGGGGCGCCGGGTGCTGGGCCGCCAGAGCGTGGCCGCCAACCTGGAGCTGGGGGCCTACCTGCGCCGCGATCGGGGCGGTATCGCCGCCGACCTGGAGCGCTGCTACGGCCTGTTCCCGAGGCTGGCGGAACGGCGCCAGCAACTGGCCGGCAGCCTGTCGGGGGGGGAGCAGCAGATGCTGGCGATCGCCCGCGCCCTGATGGGAAGCCCCACCCTGCTGATGCTGGATGAACCCAGCCTCGGGCTGGCCCCGAAGTTGGTGGCCGAGGTGATGGCGATCCTGGCGGAGCTGCATCGCCAAGGGTTGACGATCCTGCTGGTGGAGCAGAACGCCCAGGCGGCCTTGGCGATCGCCAGCCGCGGCTACGTGCTGGAGGCGGGCCAGGTGAACCGCACTGGCAGCGCCACGGAACTGCTGAACGATCGGGGGTTACAGGAGTCGTATCTGGGGCAATAGGAACTGGCTGCTCGCGCCTCGTCGTTAGCGAAATGGCGGAGCGAACAGCAAGCCGCCCTGGCTCCAGAGACGGTTAGGCCCCCGCTCCAGACCCAGGGTGGAGCCCTTGCCCAGGGTGCGCTCGAACAGCTCGCCGTAGTTGCCCACGGCCGCCACCGCCCGGGGGGCGAAATCGGCAGGCAACCCCAGGGAGCGGCCCAGGTCGCCCTCCAGCCCCAGAAAACGCCGCAGCTGGGCCTTCGTTGGGTCGGCGCGGGCAGATGCGGTGAGGGCGGACAGGTTGGCGCGGGTGATGCCCGCTTCCTCGGCCTCCACCAAGGCAGAAACGATCCAGCGCACCGCATCCGCCCAGACCGGGTCGGCCTGGAGGCTGGCGGGCGCCATCAGCTCCTTGCTCAGCGATTCGGCCAGCAGGCGGTGGGCACCGGGGTTGGGGAAGAGGGTGCGGCGGGCCGCCAGACCGGAGCGGTCGCTGGTGACGGCGGCACAGCGTCCGTTGAGGTAGGCCGCGAACGTCTCATCGGCGTTGCGGTAGCGCAACGGTGTGTAGGTGAGCCCCAGGCTGCCCATCCGATCGGAGAGCACCCCCTCATTGGTGGAGCCGCTCACCACGCAGACCGTGCGGCCCGCCAGGTCGGCCACCCGGGTGATGCCACTGCCCGCAGGCGCCATCACGGCACCGCCGTCATAGAAGAGGATCGGCGCAAAGCTGAGGCCATTGCCCCCAGTGGCATCGCGGCTGAGGTTGACGGTTGTGTTGCGCGAGAGCAAATCCACATCGCCGCTGGCCACCGCCGTGAAGCGGTCGTTGCTGCTCAGCAACTTCAGATCCACCTTGGCGGGATCCCCGAGCACCGCCGCCGCCACGGCTCGGCACACCTCCACATCGAAACCTTCATAGCGGCCGCCGGCGGCGAGGCTGCTGAAGCCGGGCAGCTGGCCGTTGATGCCGCACAGCAGGCGATCCCGCCCCTGGATCAGGCGCAGGCGCTCGCTCCCCAACCGGCCCAATCCCCCCTTGGATTCCCCTGTCGCAGCCTGGTCAGCGCAGGAGCCGAGCAGCCCCGCCGCCAGGACCGCCAGCAGGGGTAACAGCCCAGGCCCACGGAACAGGAACCTACGCAACCGTTGCCGCCCCATGCCCACCTCAGGCGACCCAAAAAATCTAGGCACCGAAGCCCCTAGGTACCGAAGCCACCACCACCGGGGGTCTCGATCACCAGCCCCTCACCCGCCGCCAGGGCCCGCTGCGCCCGGCCCCCCAGCTCCTCCACACCGCCATCGGCCCGCAGCAGGCGATTGCGGCCGGTCGCCCCCGGCGCGCCTCCAGCCAGGCCGAAGGGGGCCACCCGGCGGGAGCCGGAAAGGAGGGACACCACCAGGGGTTCGAGAAAGCGCAAGCGCCGCACCACCCCCGCACCGCCATGGAACCGCCCGGCGCCACCGCTGCCCCGGCGGATGGAGAACGACTCCAGACGCACCGGGAAGCGCCGTTCCAGCACTTCCGGATCGGTGAGGCGGGAGTTGGTCATGTGGCTCTGGACAGCGTCGGCCCCGTCGAAACCCTGGCCATCGAGCCCCAGCCCGGCGCCGGTGCCGCCGCAGATGGTTTCGTAGTACTGGCAGCGGTCGTTGCCGAAGCTGAGGTTGTTCATCGTGCCCTGGGCCGCGGCCATGACCCCCAGGGCACCAAACAGGGCGTTGGCGATCGCCTGGGAGGTTTCCACGTTGCCCGCCACCACGGCGGCAGGGGGGCGGGGCCGCAGCAGGGAGCCCTCGGGCACCACCAGCTTGAGGGGCCGGAAACAACCGGCGTTGAGGGGGATCGACTCCCCCACCAGGGTGCGGAACACATAGAGCACCACGGCCTTGGTGATCGCCAGGGGGGCATTGAGGTTGTTGGCCTGCTGGGGAGAGGTGCCGCTGAAATCGATCACTGCCCTGCGTGCGGCCCGATCGATTCGCACCGCCACGGCCACGCACGCCCCGTCATCGAGCTCCACCCGGAAGGATCCATCCTGCAGGTGATCGATCACCCGCCGCACCGCCTCGGCGGCGTTGTCCTGCACATGGGCCATATAGGTCTGCACCAGGGGCAGGCCATCGCGAGCCACCAGCCGCTCCAGCTCCACCACCCCCAGCCGGTTGGCCGCCACCTGGGCGCGCAGGTCGGCGAGCAGTTGGTCGGGGTTGCGCACGGGCAGGTCTCCTGCCGAGAGCCGTTGGCGCCACAACACCTCATCAAACTCACCCCGCGCCAGGAAGGGCACGTTGTCCAGGAGCAGGCCCTCTTGATCGATTGTGCGGCTGAAGGGGGGCATGGAGCCCGGCGTCAGGCCGCCCACGTCGGCATGGTGGCCCCGGCAGGCCACAAAGAACACCGGGCTGGGGGCATCGGCGAACACCGGCGTGATCACCGTCAGGTCGGGCAGGTGGGTGCCGCCGTCATAGGGATTGTTGGACACCACAGCATCGCCGGGGGCCAGGGGCGGCCGCTCGCCGCGGGCCACGGCCGCCAGCAGGCTGACCACGCTCTCGCCCATGGAGCCCAGGTGCACGGGGATGTGGGGGGCGTTGGCCACCAGATCCCCACACCCATCGAAAAGGGCGCAGGAGAAATCGAGCCGCTCGCGGATGTTCACTGAACGGCTGGTCTGCCGCAGCCGTTCCCCCATCTGCTCAGCGATGGCGGCAAAGCGGTGGTGGAACAGCTCCAGCAGCACCGGATCCACAGGGGTGGCGAGATCAGCCGGGGGCCGGGAACTGCGGGCCGTGCCAACCCCCTGGGCCTGCGGCACCTCCCCGGTCCGCCGGCTCAACAGCAGTTCCCCGCCGGCGAGGACCTCGGCGTCCCATCCCGGTGCCAACAGGGTGGTGCCGGTGGCCTCCACGATCAGGGCAAGGCCGGTCAGGCGATTGCCGGGGCGCAGCTGCTCCCGCTGCCAAACAGGAGCCTGTCGCCAAGAGCCGGAGATGTAGAGGGGAACCCGATCGCAGGGGTCAGCAAGGGCCCGAACGGGCCAGGAAGGATCGGAGAGGGAGCAATCGACCGCAGCGGTCTCCGGCGAGCCAGTGATCCGCTCCACGCTGAGCCGTTCCACCTCCAGCTCCGGTGGAGCCCCCCCGGGTCCCTGGGGCAGGTAGCCGAAGCGCTGGCGATGGCCCTCCTGGTAGGCCGCCACCATCGCCTCTGCCGCCGCCAGCGGCGCCGGCAGGGCCAACTCTCCCCCGCTGGGCCGCAGCCAGGCGGTCACCTGCCGCTCGGAGGCCAGTCCCCCCTCGGCGGGAGCCACCTGGGCAAGGGCCTCGATCACGTCCCGATCCAGCTGCAAGGCCAGAACCTGCAGTCGCTCGGCACAGGCCTGATCAAGGGGTTCCAGCACGGCCCGCTCGCGGATCACCCGCTCCTGGGCCAGGCCCATGCCATAGGCCGAGAGCACACCGGCCAGGGGATGGAGAAACACCCGCTCCATGCCCAACGCCTCCGCCAGGGCACAGGCGTGTTGGCCGCCAGCGCCCCCGAAACACACCAGGGCGGCGGGCCGCAGGTCGTGGCCCCGCTGAATGGAGATGCGCCGGATCGCCTCCGCCATGCGCTCGATCGCAATCGCAAGGGCCCCTTCCGCGAGGGTCTCGGCAGCGGCCTCAGCGCTGGCGCTGCCCGTGGCCGGATCCCCCAGGCGGGCCACCAACGCAGCGAAGCAATCGGCCGAAGCCACGGGATCCAGGGGCTGATCGCCACCCGGCCCGAACACGGCGGGAAAGTGCTCGGGCCGCAGGCGCCCCAGCAGCAGGTTGGCGTCGGTGACGGTGGCGGGACCACCATTCCGGTAGCAGGCGGGCCCGGGGACCGCCCCCGCCGAACCGGGCCCCACCTGCAGGCGACCGCCGTCGGCATGGACCAGCGACCCACCCCCAGCCGCCACGGTGTCGATCAGGAGCATGGGCGCCTGCAACCGCTGGCCCGCCAGTTCCGCCTCGCTGCGGCGCTCCCAGGGCACCTCCGGACCACCGGAGTGGAACACGTCGGTGGAGGTGCCGCCCATGTCGAAGCCGACGATCGCCCCAAGGCCCGCCGCCGCCGCCGTGCGGCAGGCCCCCACCAGCCCCCCCGCGGGCCCCGAGAGGATCGTGTCCTTGGCCCGCAGCTGGTCCGGTGCGATCAGACCGCCGCTGGACTGCATCACCCGCAGAGCGCAATCCGCAGCGAGGGCCCCATGCAGCCGGTCCAGGTAGGCCCGCAGGGGCGGGTCCACATAGGCCTCCACCACGGTGGTCTGGGCCCTGGGCACCAGCCGGGGCAGGGGGCTCACCCGGTGGGAGAGGGCCCCATGGGCCAAGCCCAACTCCGTGAGCCAGGCCCCCAGGGCCTGCTCATGGCGGGGGTGCCTGGCGCCATGGAGCAGGGCTACGGCGATGCTTGAGTAGCCATCGGCCTGGGCATGGCGCAACTCCGCCTCCAGGGCAGCATCCAACAGGAGGGGCTCCACCTCACTGCCATCGGCCGCCAGGCGGCCGCCCACCTCCAGCACCCGGCCATAGAGGGGCGCCGGCCTCTCGATCCGCAGGGCGAACAGCTCCGGCCGGTGCTGGTCGCCGATCAGCAGGGCATCGGCAAAGCCCCGGCTCACCAGCAGCAGGGTGGGGGCGCCCTTGCGTTCCAGCAGGGCGTTGGTGGCGACGGTGGTGCCGAGCCTGACCTCCTCGATCGCACCGGTCGGGATCGCGTCTTGGGGCTGCAGATCCAGCAGCCCCCGGATCGCCGCCACCACCGGATCCCCACCGGAAACGGCCACGCCAGGGGGCGCGACGGAGAGCACCTTGCGCACCACCTGCTGCCCCGTGGGGCTCACGGCCACGAGGTCGGTGAAGGTGCCACCGCGATCGATCCAGAAGCGCCAGCCGCGGCGGCCCTGACGATCGGGAACGCCCCCCTCCCTCACGACGGGAGAGCGGCCGTCGTCGCTCCCTGGTCGTTCATCAACCTCACGCCCAGCCCTGAACGGAGCACTGGAACCTCAGCGGTAGTTCTCGAACTGCAGCGGCAGCTCCAGGTCCTGACCCTTGAGCAGCGCAATCGCCTGCTGCAGATCGTCCTTGTTCTTGCCGGTGACCCGCAGGCTTTCGCCCTGGATCGCCACGGTCACCTTCTTGAGCTCGTCGCGCACGGTTTTGCTGAGTTTTTTGGCCAGCTCCTGGCTGAGGCCTTTGCGCAGCTTCACCACCTGCTTCACCCGGTTGCCGCCCACCGGCTCGGGGGGCTGGAAGTCGAAGATCTTCAGGGACAACTCCCGTTTGGTGGCCTTCTGGCGCAGCACGTCGGTCACCGCATCGAGGGTCAGGTCGCTGGCGGTGGTGATCGTGAGGCTGCCCTCCTCCAGGTCGATCTCGGTGGCCGAATCCTTGAGGTCGTAGCGCTGGCCCACCTCGCGCCGCACCTGGTCGAGGGCGTTCACCAGCTCCTGGCGATCGAAATCGGAGACCACGTCAAAGGAGTAGGTGTCGGCCATGGGAAGGGTGCGGGGAATGCCGGGGGGCCCCAGCGTAGAAAAGAGCCTTCGCCCCCACCCGCCCATGCCCCTCATCCCCCTGGCCGCCCCAGCCGCCCTGGCCTGGTCGCTGCTGCTCTCCGGCGCCGTGGTGGTGATCAGCCTGGTGCCCCTGGGGGCGGGGCGGGCGAAGGCCGATTTCACCCCCGCCGATCTGGCGGCACCACGGGCGATGTTCGATCGGCTGCCCGCCTGGGGCCAACGGGCCAGCTGGGCTCACCAAAACAGCTTTGAGGCCTTCACCCTCCATGCCCCCGCCTGCCTGCTGGCGCTTCTGGCGGGCGCTAGTGGTCCAGTGGTGGTGGCGGCGGCCCTGGTCCATCCGCTGCTGCGGCTGCTGTACGTCGGTGCCTACGTGGCCAACCTGCCCCCGCTGCGCAGCCTCTGCTGGATCGGTGCCCTGCTGGCCAGCGCCTGGCTCTATCTGGAGGGCCTGCGGGCGATCCTGGCGGCCTGATCAGCCCCCCGCCTGCAGCCCCTTGAGGGCCGTGAGCAGGGAGGCGGGGCTCTGGGGATCCACCAGCAGCACGCTGCCGCCGGGGGCCTTGGCCAACTCCTGCCCCAGGCCCATCCAGTCCTTGGCCAGCAGCAGGCGCAGGGCTTCACCACCGGCCGGGTGCTCCTGGATCAGTTTGGCCAACTCGCCGGCCGCCTCCGCCCTGGCCACCGCCAGCAGCTTCTGCTGCTCCGCCTGGGCCTGGGCCCCCAGCACCAGGGCCTCCTTCTGCGCTTTCGCATCGAAGATCAGGGCTTCGGCCCGGCCCCGGGCCGCGTTAAGTTGCGCCTCCTTCTCCCCTTCCGAGCGCAGAATCGCCGCCCGCTTTTCCCGCTCCGCGCTCATCTGGAGCTCCATCGACTGCTGCACCCCTGGCGAGGGGACGATGTCGCGCATCTCCACCCGGGTCACCTTCACCCCCCAGGGGTCGGTGGCCTGGTCGAGATCCTTGAGCAGCAACTCATTCACCTCCTGGCGGGTGGAGAAGGTCTGGTCGAGGTCGAGCTTGCCCATCTCCGAGCGGATCTGGGTGAGCACGAGATTCACCATCGCCGCCTTGAGGTTGTCGAGGGCGTAGTAGGCCTTGGCGTGCTCCAGCAGCTGCCAGTACACCACCGCATCCACCTCGATCGAGACGTTGTCGCGGGTGATGCACTGCTGGGGCGGGATATCAAGCACCCGCTCCTTGAGGGATTCATTGCTGACGATCTTCTCCACCACCGGCAGCACGAGGGAAAGACCGGGTTTGAGCTCCCGATCGAACTTGCCCAGCCGCTCCACCAGCATCGAGCGACCGCCATTGGTGATCTTGACGCTGCTGAAACCAAGGAATCCCATCAGCAGCAAGGCTGGCAGAGAGAACAGAGCTTCCACGGGAGGGGGCGATCGAGCAACGCCCCCAGGCTAGGCAGCAGATCCAGTCGCATCCCTGCAGACTGGGCGTCGTCGGATCGCTCACCCCATGGTCTCCCTGATGTGGCTGGCCCTGGCCGGCGTTCTGTTCCTGATCGAGGTCAGCGTTCCGGGGTTTGGCGGTTTCCTGATCGCTGCCGTAGCGGCCCTGCTGGTATCGGCCCTTGTGGCCTTCGTGGCCCTGTCGGTGCTGCTGCAGGTCGCCCTGTTCGCCGTGTTGAGTGTGGTGGGCGGCGCCCTGTTGTGGCGTTGGTCCAACCGCAAGCGGCCCCCGATCGAAACCCTGGCACCCCAGAGCGATCGGGCGGAAGTGATCGCCGCCTTCGACGAGCGGGGGCTGGGGCGGGTGCGCTGGCAGGGTCAGAGCTGGGCCGCAGAGAGCCTCGAAAGCCACCCCCGGCTGGCGCCGGGGGATGGGGTGGTGGTGATGCGCCGGGTGGGCACCCGCTTGGAGGTGCTGCCTGCGGATCCCTGAGGCTCAGTCGAAGAACATCAGGCTGACCACCTTGCCCATGTCCTCGGCGGTGCGGCAGCTGGTGAGCAGGGTCTCGCTGTCGTGGAAGGCGTAACAGATCAGCTGGTCGCAACGGCCGATGATCTCCTGGTTGCAGAGGCTGCTGGCCATCGGCAGGGGCAGCTCGTCATGCTCGGGTTTCTCCACCAGATGGAGCACCCGCTCGAGCTGGTCGCGGGATTCACCGGGCTGACGCTCCAGGCTCTGGGGCAGCAACACGGTGAGGCGACTGGGGTCCACCTCGAGAACGCCACGGATGACCGCCGCGTTGACCCCCAGGGATCCGGAAGTGACCAGGTTGTGGCCCTCCTGGGCCAGGGAGCGGGCCACCAGTTCCACCAGATGGATGGAGACCACGGGGACATGGCGGCTGCCGAGGATGGCGATGCGCCGTTTGCCTCGGTCCTGGAGCATGGCCAGCTCCTGGGCAAGGGTGTCGATCCGGTCGAGGGCCGGGAGATCAAGGGACCGGGTCAACGCTTGCCATCTGCCAGCGGCTTGAAATTAGCAGCGCCTTCCTCAGGCCGCTTGCGGAAGGCGCAGCCGGTCGAACAAACGGGAGAAGGAACAGTGCTCCTGCACCAGACGGAAGGCATAGGCGGCCTTGACCGTTTCGTGCAGGCGCACGTGACCGAAGGCCTTCTCAATCACCTCCACGGTGGTGAGGGTGTCGTGCTCCACCTTGAGGATCGGAACCTCAAGCTCCTCAGCCCGGTTGATCAGCTGGGGCAGGGGTTCGCCCGCGCCGGTGAGGATCAGGCACTGGGTGGAGGCCTCCAGGGCCGCCAACTGGATGTCGGTGCGGTCGGCACCGGTGACCACGGCCATGTTGCGGCGGCGGCGGAAGAACTCCATGGCCGAGTTGACATTCATGGCGCCGATGCTGAGGGTCTCCACCAGCAGATCGAGCCGCTCGCGGCAACAGAGCACATTGGCGCCGAGGCGCTCCGCCAGCTCCTCCACGGTGACGCTGCGCAGCAGGGGGCTCCGGGGCATTACCCCGAACACCGGCAGGCCTAACCGCTCCAGGGCCGGCACCACCTCGGAGCGCACCTCGGGCACCTGATCGGGAACCACCGCATTGAGCACCACGCCGGCGAGGTGATCCCCCAGTTGCTCGTGGGCCTCCAGCAGAGCATCCACGCTGCGGCTGTCCTCCCAGAGATGAACCAGCACCACCGGGGCAGAGAAGGCCATGGCCAACCGCCTCAGGCCCAGGCCGTAGAGCAGGCCCTCGCTGAGGGTGCCGGCGGCCTCCAGCACCGTGACCCCATCGCCATAGGCCTCCAGTCGGCGGCTCAGCAACTCAAAGGCTGGGCCCGACTCGCGCCGCCCCTCCATCAGGCGACCATGGGCCGAAGCGGCATCTAGGACCTCCAGGGAGGGCAGCAGTTGGTCGGAGGCAAGCCCCAGGAGGCTGCCGACGAAGCGCACGTCATCATCGATCAACTCGGTGGTGCCAGAGCTGGGATCGGGGGTGAAGCTGGTGGCGAGGGGTTTACCGAAGCGCACCGCCACCCCCTGCTGCAGCAACTGGCGGGCCAGACCCAGCACCACCGCCGACTTCCCACTGAAGGGGTGACAGGATCCAATCAGAAGGGTGGGGGCCATCTAGGAAGTCAGGTGGGGGGGAATCTCGCCGACCAGGAGCCAGCGCCAGAAGTTTTCGGGCAGGTCTGGCTCAACTCCGTCAGCCCTGGTCTGAATCAGGTCCATCAGCCAGAGCACCAGCTGGTGGGTGGGGACATTGAAGGAATAGAGCACCTCGGGGATCCCGGGAAAGCTCATCTCGCACTTGCTGCGCTCCAGGGGCGACGACCCGGCTTGCCAGCGCAACTCAAAGGTATGGGGCTCACCGAAGCGAATATGGCGTTGTCCTATGACCTGCCCCTTGGCCAGGAGCTGGAGGGCCTGATCGAGGATGGTCTCGCGGCTAATGCCATTGCAATAGGGGGCATAAAGGGCAACCTGGGCGGCATCCTGGAACGCCACATCGGTTGCATTGCTCATGACCATCCGAAGAGCTTCACTCCCTCAACATTAAGGATGCCTCATGCTGGCCGCCGGCGCACTTCCCCCGTCCGGCCCCTGCCATGACCATCCTCGATGCCCTGTTCGGCCGGGCCTTGCCCCTGGAGGGTCGCAGCGTGGCCGTGACCGGCGCGAGCGGCAGCCTCGGCCGAGCCCTCTTGCTGGAGCTTCATCGCCGCGGCGCCCGGCCGATCGCCCTGAGCCACTCGGCGGCCCCCCTCCACCTCCGCGAAGCCGACGGGACAGAGGTGGTCGTCGAGCAGGTGCGGTGGCAGTGCGGCCAGGAGGCCGATCTGGCAACGCTGTTGGAGCGGGTGGAGATCCTGGTGATCAACCACGGCATCAATGTGCATGGTGACCGCAGCGCAGAGGCGGTGGAGCAATCCCTGCAGGTCAACGTGCTCAGCGCCTGGCGCCTGCTGGAGCTCTTCCTGGCCACCACCTCCCGCCAAGGTCCCGGGGCGGACGGCCCCCCGCGGGAGGTATGGGTGAACACCTCAGAGGCCGAGATCCAACCGGCCATCAGTCCGCTCTACGAACTCAGCAAACGGCTGCTGGGCCAGCTGGTCAGCCTGCGCCAGCTGGATGCCCCCGGCGCCCCCTGGCGCCTCAGGCGCCTGGTGCTGGGGCCTTTCCGCTCCAGCCTCAATCCCATCGGCGTGATGACGGCCCCGTTCGTGGCCCGCCAGGTGCTGGCACAGGCCAGCCGCGGGCTGGGGCTGATCATCGTCACCCCCAATCCCCTCACCTACCTCTTGATGCCCCTGGCCAGTGGCAGCCGCTGGCTGTACTTCCGGCTGCTTACCCGCTGAGCCCCATCGGGCCAGCCAGGGCAAGGAGCAGCGATCAGAAATCGCGGTCGGTGAGGATCTCGCAGCCGTCGCTGGTGACGGCGATGGTGTGCTCCCACTGGGCTGAGAGCGAACCGTCGACGGTGATGACGGTCCAGCGGTCCTTGAGGGTGCGGCAGTCCTTGGTGCCGGCATTGAGGATCGGCTCCACCGCCAGGGTCATGCCCGGGCGCAGCTTCATGTTGGGCAGATCTTTGGTGCGGAAATTGAACACCGAAGGTTCCTCGTGCAGGTTGCGGCCGACGCCGTGGCCGGTGTAGTCCTCCACCACCGCATAGCCGTGGGCCTCCACGTGGTCCTGCACGGCGCCAGCGATATCCAGCAGGCTGTTGCCAGCCTTGATCTGGGCCAGGCCCTTCATCAGTGATTCCTGGGCCACGCGGCTGAGGCGCTGGGCCGCCTCGCTCACCCCCTCGCCCACACAGAGGCTGATGCAGCTGTCGCCGTGGTAGCCCTCGAAGTAGGCGCCGGTGTCGATCTTCACCAGATCACCCGCCTGGATCACCCGCTTGGGGCTGGGGATGCCGTGCACCACCTCGTTGTTGATCGAGGCGCAGATGCTGGCGGGGAAGCCGTGGTAGCCCTTGAAACTGGGGGTGGCGCCCATCTCCCGGATGCGCTGTTCGGCGTGGCGGTCCAGGTCAGCGGTGGTGAGGCCCGGGGCCGCCAGCTCGCTGATCTCCCGCAGCACGGTGGCGACGATGCGGCTGGCGCGGCGCATGGTTTCGATCTCCCGCGCCGACTTGATCTCCACCCCCCGGCGGCTCTTCTGGATCCGGGGCCCCACCTGGGTGACCGAGCCTGCGGCGGCGGCGGCCTTACCAGCGGCGGTGGTGGAGGCCAGCAGATCGGCGAAGAGGTTCATGCGAAGACGCCGATGGCGGCCTTTCAAGCTACCAACCGTCACACTGGACCTGCTGCCGCATCGGGCACCCCATGGCTCCCCTGGCGCCGTTCCGCCGTCTGCACGGCCTGATCGCACCGGTGGTGCTGACGCCGCTGCTGCTGACCGTGACCACCGGCATGGGCTACCGGCTGCTCAAGGACTGGGCCGGCCTCAGCAGGGACCAGGTGCACGTTCTGATGGTGCTCCACGAGGGGGAATGGCTCGGCAGCCCGCTCAAGAGCATCTACGTGCTGCTCAACGGCCTGGGGCTGTTGTGGATGCTCGGCACGGGGGCGGGAATGCTGCTGCAGAAGTGGCGACGGCCAGCCCCAAAGCCGGCTCCAGGGGCCCCCAGCGGGGCCAGCCCGGGGGTGGAACCCTGAGCCGGTACACTCCTTGTTTGGCCAGGCGCACTCGGAACCGGAACGATGGCAGCGGAATCGAACGAATTGAACGAAGCAGCAGCCGAGGAGGTCACCGCGGCACCGGCCAGCGCGGCCGAATCCCCTGCCGTGGCCGTGGCAGAGCCCAGCTCCGCGCGGGTCCGCACCGGCAAGCTCAGTGCCCAGGAACTGATCCGCGCCTTTGAGGCCGAGCAGCTCAAGAGCGACCTGCCCGAGATCTACGTCGGTGACACGGTGCGGGTCGGTGTTCGCATCAGTGAAGGCAACAAGGAGCGCATCCAGCCCTACGAGGGCGTGGTGATCGCCAAGCGCCATGGCGGCCTCAACGAAACCATCACCGTCCGCCGCATCTTCCAAGGCATCGGCGTGGAGCGGGTGTTCATGCTTCACAGTCCCCAGGTGGCTTCCGTGAAGGTGGAGCGGCGCGGTAAAGTACGCAGGGCGAAGCTTTTCTATCTGCGGGATCGGGTGGGCAAGGCCACCCGGGTCAAGCAACGCTTCGATCGCTGAGGCGTTCGGCCTCGTTCACCCCAAGCCGCCACCTTTCCGGTGTCGGCCGGGGGGTACCGCCTTGCGCCGTTAGTTCAGTTGGTAGAACGCAGGTCTCCAAAACCTGATGTCGGGGGTTCAAGTCCTCCACGGCGCGTCCGACTACCCCCTCTGCAGTTTCGCGGTTACGGACATGGAGTTGGATCTACAACCTGGTGATTTGGTCAAGGTGCTCGAATCCGCCGCCCTCGGCTGGGTTCGGGCCCGGGTAATTCGCGTCAAATCCGGCGGTCGCGTCGTGGTTCAAAGTGATCAGGGGCGGGAGTTCACCGCCCGGGGCAACCAGGTGCGGTTGATTGAACCGGCCGGTTTCCGGCCCTGAAGCCAGCAGGCCCTGACGGTTCCTGACCAGGCGCCTTCTCCATGGTCCATTTCTGCAGCCATGCTCCTGCTCGCTGCCAGCAACGGCAAGAACCTTGACTTAGCTGGCCTGATTGCCGATCGGGCCACGGCGCTCGGCCATGGCCACCAGATCCTCGACCTGGTGGCCCTCGATCTGCCCCTGTTCACCCCCCAGCGCCAAGGGCAGGGGGGTGGTACTGGTCTCGCTGTGCTCGCCCAGGGCCTGGGAACCCAGCGGCGGCTTTTGGTCTGCGCCCCGGAGTACAACGGCAGCATGCCCCCCACCCTGGTGAACGCCATCGCCTGGCTGTCCACCACCACGGCCAACTTTCGCGAGCTGTTCACCGGGGTGCCCGTAGCCCTGGCCAGCCACAGCGGCGGCGGTGGCCAGAAGGTGCTCAGCGCCATGCGGTTGCAGTTCGCCCACCTCGGTGCCCTGGTGATCGGCCGGGAGTTGCTGAGCGCCCCCCACAAGCCCGCCAACCCCGACAGCATCGACGCCATGCTGGCCGAGCTGCACCTCCACCAGCCCCCCCGACTCGGTTGACGGCGGGACCCGTGATCGCGGATACTTTCTGAACCGCGCAAGCGGCACAGCCCGCCTTAAAGCCGGTCTGGGACTGTAGTTCAACCGGTTAGAGCACCGCCCTGTCACGGCGGAAGTTGCGGGTTCGAATCCCGTCAGTCCCGTTCAACATCAAGTGGAGAATCAGGTGGCGGTAGCGGCTCCAGTCCGGGTGCGCCTTGCCCCCAGCCCCACCGGCACCCTCCACATCGGCACGGCCCGCACGGCGGTGTTCAACTGGCTGTTCGCCCGCCGCCAGGGGGGCAGCTTCCTGCTCCGCATCGAGGACACTGACCGGGAACGCTCCAAACCGGAATACACCGCCAACATCCTCGAAGGTCTCGCCTGGCTGGGCCTGACCTGGGACGGGGAGCCGGTGATCCAGAGCGAGCGGATCGGGGCCCACCGCGCCGCGATCGAAGCCCTGCTCACCAGCGGCCACGCCTACCGCTGCTACGCCAGCGAAGACGAGCTCACGGCCATGCGGGAGGCCCAGACGGCCGCCCACCAGGCCCCGCGCTACGACAACCGGCACCGCCATCTCAGTGCCGAGCAGGAGCAGGCCTTTATCGCCGAGGGCCGCCAGCCGGTGATCCGCTTCCGCATCGACGACGACGCCACGATCGAATGGACCGACCTGGTGCGCGGTGAGATGCGCTGGTCGGGCAGCGACCTGGGCGGCGACATGGTGATCGCCCGTCGGGCCGCGGCCGATGCCATCGGCGACCCCCTCTACAACCTGGTGGTGGTGGTGGATGACGCCGCCATGGCCATCAGCCACGTGATCCGCGGCGAAGACCACATCGCCAACACCGCCAAGCAACTCCTGCTCTACGAAGCCCTCGCTCTGGAGCTGCCCCAGTTCGCCCACACGCCATTGATCCTGAACGCCGAGGGCCGCAAGCTCTCCAAGCGGGATGGCGTCACTTCGGTGTCCGATTTTCGCGAGCTGGGCTACACCCCCGACGCCCTGGCCAACTACATGACCCTGCTGGGCTGGTCGCCGCCGGAGGGCATGGGGGAGCGCTTCAACCTGCAGGAGGCGGCCGCCGTCTTCGATTTCAGCCGGGTGAACCGGGCCGGAGCCCGCTTCGACTGGGAGAAGCTGAACTGGATCAACGGCCAGGTGTTGCACGGCCTGCCCGCCGGCGCGTTGCGCTCCCAGCTGCTGCCCCTGTGGCAAGCCAAGGGCTGGGGCCATGGTGCCGGCGATACCGGAAGCAATGACCCCCGCTGGCAGGAAGAGCTCTGCGCCCTGCTGGGGCCTTCCCTCACCCTGCTGGCCGATGGGGTGACCCAGGCGGCCCCGTTCTTCGAGCGTCCGGAGCTGAACGAGCAGGCCCAGGCCCAGCTGGCCAGCGAGGGGGCCCGAGCTGGCCTGGAGGCCCTGCTGGCCACCCTGGAGGATCCTGCCCAGCCCGCCGAGCTGGGCGAAGAGCGGGCCAAGGCCCTGCTGGGGGAGGCGGCATCGGCGGCCGGCGTCAAGAAGGGGGTGCTGATGAAGAGCCTTCGGGCAGCCCTGCTGGGCAGCCTGCAAGGGCCCGATCTGGTGGCCACCTGGCTACTGCTGCGCCCCATTGGCGAGGACATCCCCCGGCTGCGGCGCAGCCTCTGAGCTTTCCGTAGGCGAGACCGCCTCGGGCTCCGGATCCACCAAAGCCAGGCGCCGGGCCAGGGCCGGGGCGGTGAAGCCCTGCAGGCCCACAGTGACAAGGATCGTCAGGAACACCAGCCCCTTCAGCGAGCTGGCACCGGGCACCCCAGCCTCCACCAGGCGAAGGGCAAACAGACTCGCCACAGCGGCCGTGACGATGCCCCTGGGCGCAATCCAGCTGAGCAGCAACTTCTCGCTGGCCCCCAGGGGCAGACCCAGCCCCGCCAACTGCACCAGCAGCCAGCGCAGGGGCAGCAGGGCGAGCACGCAGACCAGGCCACCCCAGCCCAGGGGGCTCAGCTCGCCCCACGACACATCCGCCGCCAGCAACGGGAACAGCATGGTGATCGCCAGCTGGGCCAGCTGGCGGATCAGGGCGTCGAGCTGGTCGGCTTCGGTGTCCAGGCGCCAGCCCACCACCACCCCGGCAGCCACGGCGGCGGGTAGGCCCGCCTCCGGCAGGACAGCCTCGAGACCGCTGAACAGGAGGAACAGCACCCCAACGGTGACCTGCAGCCGCACGGTGCCCGTCCGTTCCCCAGTGGCGGGCAACCGGCGCAGCACTTCGGCCAACAACCACCCCGCCAGGGCACCGGCCAGGGCGCCGCCCCCGAAACGCAGGGCCAGGGCGGTGGCCAGGCCATTCCAGCCCTTGAGCTCACCGAGGGCCAGCTCCAGCAGCAGGGCCGCCAGCACGGCGCCGAAGGGTTCGAGCACCAGGCCCTCCGCCTCGAGCACCTGGGCCAGGGGGGCCGCCAGGCGCATCTGCTGCACCATCGGCGTGATCACCGTGGGGCCGGTGGCCAGCACAATGGCGCCATACACAACGGCCACCGGCCAGTCGAGGCCAGCGAGGACATGGGCGAGGGCCGCGCCGCCCGCCAACCCCAGGAGGCCGCGCACGAGCACGATCCGCACGAGGGTCTGGCGCGACTCCCGACCCGCCAGGCGCAGGTTGAGGCCGCCATCGAACAGCACCAGGCTCACCAGCAGCCCCACGATCGGCTCCAGGCCAGCCCCCAGCAGCTCCGGATTCACCAGATTGAAACCGGCGCGACCCACTAACAGGCCGGCGGAGAGCAGCAGCACCACGGTGGGCAGGCCGCTGATCTGGGCAATCAATTGGGCAAGGGAGCCGGCGAAGACGGTGATGCCCCAGAGCAGGCCGAGCCGGTCACTGGGGGCGCTCAATCGTCGTCAGCGCCGAAGATGGGTTCCACCCGGATGCCCATCACGGCACTGGGGCGCACCACCAGATACTCGCTCTGGAGCTCACTGATGGGCACATTCACGTAGGCGTCCGGCGAGCCGGCGTTGAGCACGCCGCCGTACCACTGCTGGAAGGCATCGAGGGTGGCGAAGTTCACCACCTCGTGATGGCCGCCGCTGATGAGGAGGTGCACGGCAAAGCGGCGGGGGATCCGGGACATGGCAGCGGGGCGGCGCACCCTCAGGATGCCGCAGCCGGCTGCAATCGCGCCACAACAAACGGTTTCAGCACCGCATCGCCCGGGGCGTAGAGGGGATGGCGGGGCTGGCCGCCGGCGGTGAGCCCCAGGCAGCCCAGCTGCCCCTCGACGCCCCAGGGCCGGAGCCCATCGAGCACCGCATCCTGCCGGCCCCGCCAGCGGCCACCGTTGCCCCAACCCAGCCAGATCGCCGGACCCGCGCCCCCAACCGTGCCCACTGGGCCAGCCTGGGCGGCGAGGACATCGGCCAGCGCCTGGCGGATCCAGCGGTCGTTGGCGGCCCCCACCGGATCGGCGCAGCGGCGCAGGGCCACCGGGCTGGGGCTGATGCGGGCAAACAAATTCACCACCGTGAGCGAACCGTGGCCCCAGCGGCGGGCAAACCCCAGCAGGCGCCGCAGGGTGGGGTCATCGCGCTCGGCGTCCGCCCGGGAGGGATTGAGGCCGATGAACAGCAGCTCCGGCCGCCGGGGCTGCCAGCAACGTCGCAACCACCAGCGGTAATGGCCGCAGTCACTGACCTCTGCCCCGCAGACCATGGCCCCGCCAGCCCCCTCCGGACCGGAAGGGGTGGCAGGCTGTGGCGACGGAACGGACATGGCGGAGCTCGGATGGCGGTGGAGCGGCAGGGGTCTGGCACAACAACCGACGCCCCCATGCTGCTGCTGGTGGACGGCCACTCCCTGGCCTTCCGCAGTTTCTATGCCTTCGCCAAGGGGGGCGACGGGGGCCTCGCCACCAAGGACGGGGTGCCCACCTCCGTGACCTACGGGTTCCTCAAGGCGTTGCTGGAGAATGTCAAGGGGCTCACCCCCCAGGGGGTGGTGATCGCCTTCGACACCGCCGAACCCACCTTCCGCCATGTGGCGGACGCGGCCTACAAGGCCCACCGCGACGAGGCGCCCGAGCACTTCTTCTCCGACCTGGCCACCCTGCAGGAGATCCTGGCCGGAGCCATGGATCTGCCCCTCTGCATGGCGCCGGGCTACGAGGCCGACGACGTGCTCGGCACCCTGGCCACCAGGGCGGCGGCAGGCGGCTGGCGGGTGCGGATTCTTTCCGGCGACCGCGACCTGTTCCAGCTCGTGGACGACGAGCGCGACATCGCGGTGCTCTACATGGGCGGCGGCCCCTACGCCAAGAATTCCGGGCCCACCCTGATCCGGCGCGACGGGGTGATCGCCAAACTGGGGGTGAGCCCCGAGGAGGTGGTGGACCTCAAGGCCCTCACCGGTGATTCGAGCGACAACATCCCCGGCGTGAAGGGGGTGGGCCCGAAGACCGCCATCACCCTGCTGCAGGAGAACGGGACCCTCGACGGCGTCTACGCCGCCCTCGAGAGCCTGACGGGCGAGAAGGACAGCAAGGGCGCCCTCAAGGGGGCCCTCAAGGCCAAGCTGGCGGCCGACAAGGAGAACGCCTACCGCTCCCGGATGCTGGCGGAGATCCTGGTGGACATCCCCCTGCCCAGCGAGCCCCGGCTGGCCCTGGGGGAAGTGGATGGCCCGGCCCTGGCGCGGCGGCTGGAGGAGCTGGAGCTGGGCAGCCTGGTGCGCCAGCTGGGGGCCTTCGAGCGGGCCTTTTCGTCGGACCACAGGCCCCACACCGTGGTGGAGCCTGCCCCCGCAGCCGAGGCCCCACCGGCCTCCGAACCCCTAGCCCCGCCCAACCCCGAGCCCGAGCCCGCCGCCTTGCCGGCCCTGCGGCCCGAAATCATCTCCACCCCGGAGCAGCTCGAATCCCTGGTGAAGCGCCTGCTGGCGACCACCGATCCGGCCTCACCGGTGGCCCTCGACACCGAGACCACGGCCCTCAACCCCTTCCAGGCGGAGCTGGTAGGGGTGGGCCTTTGCTGGGGCGAGGGGCTGGGCGATCTGGCCTACATCCCCATCGGCCACCACCCGCCGATCGCCGCCGACCTGCTGAGTGCGCCGCCGGAGGCCCCGGCCCAACTCCCCCTGGAGATGGTGCTGGCGGCCCTGGCCCCCTGGCTGGCCAGCGAGGGGCACCCCAAGGCGCTGCAGAACGCCAAGTACGACCGGCTGGTGCTGCTCCGCCACGGCCTGCCCCTCGCTGGGGTGGTGATGGACACGCTGCTGGCGGACTACCTGCGGGACGCCAACGCCAAACACGGCCTGGACGCCATGGCGGAGCGGGAATTCGGCTTCGTGCCCACCTCGTTCACCCAGTTGGTGGCCAAGGGCGAAACCTTTGCCTCCGTGCCGATCGAGGCGGCGGCGCTCTACTGCGGCATGGACGTGCACCTCACCCGCCGGCTCTCGACGCTGCTGGCGGCCGAACTGGCCGCCATGGGGCCCCAGCTGGGCGCGCTGCTCGCGGAGGTGGAGCTGCCGCTGGAGCCGGTGCTGGCCCTGATGGAGGCCACGGGCATCCGCATCGACACGGCCTACCTGGCGGAGCTGAGTGTGGAGCTGGGGGCCCAGCTCGAGCATCTGGTGACGGAGGCCCAGGCCGCCGCGGGGGTGGACTTCAACCTGGCGTCGCCCAAGCAGCTGGGGGAGTTGCTGTTTGAAACCCTCGGCCTTGACCGCAAGAAATCGCGCAAAACCAAAACCGGCTGGAGCACCGATGCGGCGGTTCTC
Organism: Synechococcaceae cyanobacterium ELA445; assembly: GCA_037134455.1. Classification (GTDB taxonomy): domain Bacteria; phylum Cyanobacteriota; class Cyanobacteriia; order PCC-6307; family Cyanobiaceae; genus ATX-6F1. The sequence goes on from JBAXME010000020.1 coordinate 27,911, forward strand.
GAAAAACTCGAAGACGACCACCCGGTGGTGCCCCCGGTGTTGGAGCACCGCATCCTCAGCAAGCTCAAGAGCACCTACGTGGATGCCCTGCCCCTGCTGGTGGAACCGGAAACGGGGCGGGTCCACACCGACTTCAACCAGGCGGTGACCGCCACCGGGCGCCTGAGCAGCAGCAACCCGAATCTGCAGAACATTCCGATCCGCACGGAGTTCTCCCGCCGCATCCGCAAGGCCTTTCTGCCCGAGGAGGGCTGGAGCCTGATCAGCGCCGACTACTCCCAGATCGAGCTGCGCATCCTCACCCACCTCTGCGGCGAGGAGGTGCTGGTGGAGGCCTACCGCAACGGGGCCGACGTGCACGCCCTCACCGCCCGGCTGCTGCTGGAGAAAGACGAGGTGAGCGCCGACGAGCGGCGGCTGGGCAAAACGATCAACTTCGGGGTGATCTACGGCATGGGGGCCCAGCGGCTGGCACGGGAGACAGCCCTCAGCCAGGCCCAGGCCAAGGAGTTTTTGAGCCTCTACAAGCAGCGTTACCCGAAGGTGTTCGCCTTCCTGGAGCTGCAGGAGCGGTTGGCGTTGAGCCGGGGCTACGTGGAAACGATCCTGGGGCGCAGGCGTCCCTTTGCCTTTGATCCCCACGGGCTGGGGCGCCTGCGGGGCAAGGACCCCCTGGAGATCGAGCTGGAGGTGGCCAGGCGGGCGGGCATGGAGGCCCAGCAACTGCGGGCGGCCGCCAACGCACCGATCCAGGGCTCCAGCGCCGACATCATCAAGCTGGCGATGGTGCAACTGCACCACGAGCTGATCCGGCGACAGCTGCCGGCGCGGCTGCTGCTGCAGGTGCACGACGAACTGGTGCTGGAGGCCGCCCCCGAGGTGCTTGAAGCGGTGCGGGATCTGACCCGAACGGTGATGGAAAACGCCGTGCAACTCAGCGTGCCGCTGGTGGTGGAGACCGGGGTGGGACCGAACTGGATGGAGGCGAAGTGAGGGCTAGGCCGCGCGTTGCCAGATCCAGCGGGCATCGCGCTGAAGTTCCCGGGCCATCCGCTGATCCGAAGCCATCAATGTGTCGAATTCACCCGGGGTGAGCACTAGGGCATCGCAGCTGAGGGGCAGCAGCTCCAGGGGCCAGCGCGGCAGCCTCTCGTGCTGGGGGCCCTCGGCGTCGCCATCGATCAGCAGCAGATCCAGATCGCTGCCCACGCCAGCGGTGCCGCGGCCGTAGCTGCCGAACACCGCCACCCGCTGCAAGGAGGGATGGGCGCCGCCCAGACGCTCGGCCCAAACGGATGCTTCCTTGAGAACCTGGGCCGCATCAGGCCAGCGCATCACGGATTGAGTCAACAAGCGCACGGGCATGGCGGAAGGCGTCGTTGCTTTGCAGACGCCCAAAATGGTCGGTAGGGGCTCCATCCGGAAGGCTATCCGGGTAGCGCGTGGGGATGTAGAGGGCATCCAGGATCCGCAGACGATCTTCCAGATCAGGCACCGTCTTCTCCAGCGCCGACCGATCCAATGGCGGCAATTCGCGGAAAGCCCGGCCGAGGCCATGGCCCCAGTTCTGCTGACCACGCTGCAGATGAAGGGCCTTGAGGGCCTTTTCCACCGCCTGATGGCTGGCGAAACAGGCCCACTCATGGTGGCCCGCCTCAGCACTGACCCGGGCGAGATCGAGATCGGCCAAGGCCTGGTGCAACCAATCGGCGGAGCGGTTCATCCAGGCGGATCAGGAGCCGTCAGCTGACGATGGCACCGCCCCAGGGAAACCGCCATCCACCCGGGGGCCATGGTGCTGCTGCAGGTGCACGACGAGCATGTGGTGGAAACGGGGGTGGGGCCGAACTGGATGGAGGCGAAGTGAACCCCGGCAGGCCAGCATGACCATGACCTCCAACGCTCCAGCGTGCACGTCTTGATCCGCCGCTGCCGGACCCTTCTTCTGCCGGTGCTCCTCAGCCTTCCCCTGCTCACGGCACCGGCTCCGGCCCGGGAAGTGACCACGGGCGCTGCGGCCACCGAGGCGGACATGAACTTCTACGCCAAGCTGGCTGCCCTGAATGTCTGCATCTCCCGGGCGGCGGGGGTGGAGTTCAAGAAGGCGGTGCCGATCGCCGCTGAAACGATCGCCCAGGTGCTCAAGGGCAAGCACGGCTCGATGATCAAGGCGCTCGGATCGAAGGTGCTGACGCTGCAGCAACTGCGCAGCGGCTTCGCCGAATCGGCCGTGGTCGGCGCCGTGCAGATGTGCCCCAAGCAGGTGCCCGCCGACGTGGTGGTCAACGTCAAGAAGTTGATGCAGAAGAAGGCGCCAGGAGCCGGTGGAGCTCTGGGGGCCCCAACGGCTCCCCGGTAGGGGCTGGGGCCTGGTGAGGGGCCCCATCAGCTGGCCCGCTGGGTGGTGGTCCCCGACCAGCGTTCCACCTGGATCAGCCAGGAATCCATGCGGCCCTGGCTTTGGGCCAGGCCTTAGTTTGCAGCCATCGAGCGACCCATTTCCTTGACCCTGCGGCTCACCAACACCCTCACCCGGCACCTTGAGCCCCTGCAACCCCTGGTGCCGGGGAAGCTGTCGATCTACTGCTGCGGCGTCACCGTCTACGACCTCTGCCACCTGGGCCACGCCCGCAGCTACATCGTCTGGGACGTGCTGCGCCGCTACCTGATCTGGAGTGGCTACGCCGTCACCTTCGTGCAGAACGTCACCGACATCGATGACAAGATCCTGGCCCGCGCCGAGGCCGAGGGCAGCTCGATGGAGGCGGTGAGCGAGCGCAACATCGCCGCCTTCCAGCAGGACATGGCAGCCCTCAACATCCTGCCGCCCGACCGCATGCCGCGGGCCACCCGTTGCCTGGATGGCATCCGCCAGCTGATCGCTGAACTGGAGGCGAAGGGGGCGGCCTATTCCGCCGATGGCGATGTCTACTTCGCCGTCACCAAGGCGGCTGGCTACGGCAAGTTGTCGGGCCGCGATCTGGACGAGCAGCAGGACAATGCCGCCGGCCGGGTGACGGGCGAGGAGGAACGGCGGAAGCACCACCCCTTTGACTTCGCCCTCTGGAAAGGCACCAAACCCGGCGAACCCAGCTTCCCCTCCCCCTGGGGGCCGGGGCGGCCCGGCTGGCACATCGAGTGCTCGGCGATGGTGCGCGCCGAGCTGGGGGAATCGATCGATCTCCACCTCGGGGGCGCCGACCTGATCTTTCCCCACCACGAAAACGAGATCGCCCAGTCGGAGGCGGCCACGGGGGTGCCCCTGGCCCACACCTGGCTGCACAACGGCATGGTCAATGTGGGTGGCGAGAAGATGTCCAAATCCCTGGGCAACTTCACCACCATCCGGGCGCTGCTGGCCAGTGGCGTCAGCCCCATGGGCCTGCGCCTGTTCGTGCTCCAGGCCCACTACCGCAAGCCCCTGGACTTCACCGCGGCAGCCCTTGAGGCAGCCTCAGCCGGCTGGAGAGGGCTTAATGCCGCCCTCGGTGTGGGAGGGGGCCTGGACTGGGCGGCCGGCGGTCTTGACGACGGGCATGACGGGGAACTGGGCGGCCGGCGCGATGCCTTCGCCGCCGCCATGGACGATGACCTCAACAGCTCCGCCGCCGTGGCGGTGCTGTTCGAGCTGGCCCGGCCCCTGCGGGCCCTGGCGAACCGTCTGGAACGGGGCGATGCCCCCAGCGAAGACGACCGCGGGCTGGAGCCCCGCTGGCGGTTGTTGGTGGAGCTGGCCGGGGTGCTCGGCCTCCAGGCGGAGAGCACCGCCAAGCCCCTGGACGCAGGTCAGGGCAGCGGACCGAGCGAGGAACGGATCCAGGAGCTGATCGAGCAGCGCCGCGTCGCCAAGGCCGCCCGCGATTACCCCACCGCCGATGGCCTGCGCGACGAGCTGCGGCGCCATGGCATCGAGCTGATCGACCGCCCCACGGGCACCACCGACTGGATCCGCAAGTAGGGCCCTGCAGCCGCCCTAGGCTCTCGGGGTTGGTCCTTGGGCAGCCTTCCCGTGTCTGACCCCACCAGCTCATCGGGCGATCCAGGGGCTTGTACCAACGCCCTGGCCCGGGCCCGGGAGCTGCTCCAGGTGGAGGGGGGGTCCCCGGCCCTGCGGCTCCAGGCCCAGCAACAGGCCGCGCTGGAGCTTCTCCAGGCACGGAAGTTTGGCGCCAGCGAGGACGAACTCGAAGCGCTGCTCACGGGCGTGGTTGAAACCAGCCTGGAGCGGCTGCTGGCCTGACCACCCCGACTCAGGCCCCGAGAGCGCTACGAGAACGCCGGCAGCCGCAGGGCCCGACCCACCTCGATCGCCGCATGGGCCGGCCCCAGAAGTTCAACCAGCCCTTCGGAGGCGCCCCCTTCCCGCTCGAGACCGGCGAGGGCCGCGGCCCAGCCCAGCCGCTCCTGGAGCGAATGGAAGGGCCGATTGGCCGGTTCACAGGCGGAACGCAGCCCCTCCTGCAGGTAGAGGGCAATCCAATCGGGGCATGGACTCCAGAAAGGGACCAGATCGATCAACAGCACCAGGGACCTCTGGCGGGCCATGGCCCTGGCTTCCCGCCCTTCGATGGCCCCAGCCTGGTCAAGCCAGGCCAGGGCAGCGGTGCGGCAGATCTGCTCACGGGTCAGCGCTAGCCAGTCGTGGGGCGGTAGCTCCACCCGGCCACCGACCTTGAGCCAGCGATGGGCCTGCCAGAGCAGCTCGGCCCGTTGCTGGGGGTCCATGGAGCGGTCCTCCACCACGATCGCCTGGTGAACCCCCATGACCAGCTCGATGAGCACGGCAGTGGGGAGATCCCCTGCCTCGCCTTGCTGCAACTGGGGCGCCAAAGCCTCCAGCCGCTGCAGCGCCTCAAGCCACTCGCCGGCCTGGCCAAGGTTGCGACAGCGCTCCAGCTCGTGCTCCAGCAACCGCAACTCCAGGGTGGCCCGCACCTGATCTTGCCCAGCTCCATCTTTGGCGAGCGGCGCAAGCGTCAAGAGCTCCCGCCAGAGGGTGGCGCGGGCCACGGGATCGAGGGGCAGCGCCAGCAGATGCTCCAACTCCAGCCAGACCGCCGTGCCCATGGATTCAGCCCCCCCCAGCCTGGAGCAACTCCAGGCTGAGCCGGCCCCGCAGCAGCGCCTGCCGGAGGGCCTCCAGGGCCTGGTCGGCGGGCGGATCGACGACCGCCAGACCCTCAATCCAGTTCAACAGCAAAGCGAGTCCCTCGGTATCGGCCGGGTCTGGAGCGCGAGCCTGCTCCTGGGCCTCCGCCGATACGCGCTCCCGGATCGCAGGCAAGGCCCACGAACGCGCCTCCGGGTTCACGGCACAGAGCCGCAGGAGCAGCTCAACGGCGCGGCGGCGGGCCGGGGAGCCATCGCGCTCCATCCACGCCAGGGCGCCGTAGCGGCTGATCTGCTCGATCACCACCGGCAGGCGCACCGGCCGAGGCCCCGGCAGCGGCTCCAGGTGGCCGAGGAGTGCGTGGGCCCGCCAGAGCAGCTCGGCCCGCTGATCGCCGTCGTAGGGGCAGGGGGGGGCATCGTCATCGATGAGGCGGTGGTGCAGCTCCAGCACCAGCTCCGCCCCCACCCGGGCCGCCAATTCGGCGGTTTTGAGGTCCTTTGGGTCTTCCGCTAACAGCGCTTGAAGCTCATCCAGTCCAGCGAACCAATCTCCCCCCAGGCACCGCCGGCGGAGGTTGAAGAGATCCTGGCGGGCCAGGGCCTGCTCCAGGGCTGCCCGCGCCGCCTCGGACTGCGCAGAGGGCACGGGGTCGGCGGCCAACTGATCCCGCACGGCAGCCCAGAGGGTGCCCAGGGCCGGCCCCTCCAGGGGAAGCCCCAACAGCCAATCCAGGTCGACCCAAAGCCCTACGGAGTTGCTGCCTGCCAATTCAGACGCCTCCGGCCGAGGCCCTGGCTGCGGTGCTGAGCTCCAGGCCGCGGAGCAGCCCTCGGGCGCGCCCCATCTGCGCCTCAACACGGCCCACCAGTTCCGCCAGGCGCTCGTGCTCGGCCACGTAGTAGTCGAGCTCCACCTCCAATTGATGCAGGTGGGCCAGCAGCAGGTCGCGCTCCTCTTGGTCGCGGCTCAGCTGGCGCTCGAGATCCACCAGGCGTGAGTCCCGGGCACCGAGGGCGCCGTGGTGGTCGTCCCAGCGGCGAAGGGCCTGGAGCAGCTCGCCCCCCTCAAAGCGCTCGCGCCAGAGCGCACCGTCACCATCGCGGCCGAAACGGTCGGCCCAGCTCTCCAGGTCGAGGTAGGCATTGAGCAGGGAGGGACGAAGCTGCAGCAGGGCATGGGTGGTGGCCCGCAGCACATCGGCCGGCAGGTTGCTGACCCGGGAAGAACGGTGGCGACGCACGTTCTGCTCCAGCTCGGGCAGCTCCCGGCCGAGGGCCGCCTCCAGGGCAGGGGTGGAGTGGCCGAGGTTCACCAGCTGCAGACGCTCTCGGCCCTGGCGTTTAACTTGCACCGCCAGCTCCATGGTCTGCTGCCAGGCCAACAGGGCCCCGCCCTCTGGCTCCGGCGAGGAGCCCTGATCGGCCAATTCAGCAAGGGCCTGGTCGGGGGGCCCATAGAAGATCCAGGCGCGCCAGTTCTCGCCGTCATGGGCGCCGCGGGCCAGGGATTCCAGGGCAGGGGCACCGGCGGAACGGCGAAGGCCGAGACGGCTGCCCGGCAACCCGTAGATCCAGAAGCCAAGGGAAGGCCCTAGGGCCGCCAACGGCTGGAGACCATCGCCTGGGGACGGACCGGTCTGCGACAGGAGGGTCTGATCTGGGGGCATCACCTTGGTTGTCACCTGCCGGCGGTTCGCTGGAGAATGGGGCCGCCTTCCTTGGCGCGCTGTGCAGAAACAGACCCTGCTGGAAGGGCTGCGGGCCCTGCCCGGGGATGAACGGCTGCTGCGCTCCCTGGGCAGTCTGCTGGAGGAGGAGGGGAATTGGCAGGAACTCCAGCAGATCATGCTGGACCAGCTGCCTCGGTTGCAGCGGGGCAGCCCGATGGAGGCCCATCTCTGCTACCTGGCGAGCAAGGCCTGCCTGGAGCTGGGGGATCTGCGCCAGGCCCTGGCCCTGGGCACCCGGGCGGTGCAAGGGCGCCCCGATTTCGCCTACTGCCACCACATCTACGGCCGCACCCTCGCGGCCATGGGCCGGCGGGCGGAGGCGCTCCAAGCCCAGCAGCGCTGCGCCGACCTGGCACCCAATTTCTCCTGGTGCTGGTACGAGATCGGTCAGTTGCAGCTGGCCAAGGGCGACGTGGCCGCCGCCAAGGCGGCGTTGGAGCGGGCCCTTGCCCTGCAGGAGTCCCAGGATCCCCGCCACGCCGAGATGTTCCAGAGAAGTCTGGAGGGAGTGGAGGGCAAGGCGCTGTTGGCGGAGCGGCAGGCCGCCGCCTCCAGCCTCTGGTCGGATCGTCCCCCCCTGGGCCCGGACCAGCGCCTGGAGGCCATCGAAGAACTGGCCCTGGTGACGGAAATGTTTCGCCTGCACCTGGACCAGCTGGAGGGAGACGCCTGCGGCAGCTAGGTCCAGCCCCGTCCCCCCAACTCCCTGGGGCGGCCATCGGTGCTGTCGAGGGCCGCGGCCGCCGGCCACCAGGGGCTGGCGCTGGCCATGGCCCCCGGCCAACGGCGCATCAGCAACGACTGGGCAGGCCCCCAGGTGGCGCTGGCGGTGGTGGGTCGGCTGGCCGCCTCATGGTGCAGCAGGGTGGCCTCGGGGCAAACCACATGGCGGTAGCCGGCGCGGCCCAGGCGCAGACAGAAGTCCACATCGTTGCCCTCCACCGGCAGGACGGGATCGAAGCCGCCCACCTCCTGCCAGAGGGGACGGCGCACCATCAGGCAGGCGCCGGTGACCGCCGACCAGCCGCTGAGGAAGCCGGCACGGCCCCGGTGGACGGGGGTGTCAGCAGGCAGGCCCCGGTAGGGGTGCTCACAACCGCGGCCCATGGGGGGCAACAGGCCGGCGTGCTGGATCGTGCCCTTGGGGTAGAGCAGACGGGCGCCCACGCAGCCAATGGCGGGGCGCAGGGCCTGGGCGGCCATGGCCCGCAGCCAACCGGGATCGGCGGGCACAGGGGCCTCCACGTCGTTGTTGAGGAACAGCAGCAACTCGCCGCGGGTCTGCCGGGCGGCCCGGTTGTTGAGCAGGCTCCAGTTGAACGGTTGATCCAGGGACAGAACGCGGAAGCGGCTGCCGGGGCGCTTGCGCCAGTGGGCGAAGAGGGCGGCGGTGGCCTCCAGGCGAGAACCGTTGTCCACCACCTGCCACTCCAGCTCCAGATCCCCTTTGCAGGCCTCCACGGTGGCCAGGCAGCGCTCCAGCAGATCGGGGCGATCGCGGGTGAGCACCACCACGCTCAGGCGGCAGCTGCGGGGGGCCGCCCAGCTGAGGCGGAAGCCGCCCGGTGGCTGGGGTTCGACGGCCACGGCCCCCTCCCCGAGGCGGCGGAGATGGTCCGCGAGCAGGGCCGCAGCGGCGGGGGAGGCGGTGGTTGTGGAGGCTGGGGGTGTGGTGGAGCGGCGGTGCAGCAGCACGGCATCGAGAGGCGCGATGCGGGGGCCCCGCTCCAGGGCCGCCAGCTGCCAGCGCCAGCGCTCCAGGGGATCGGCGCCTGGAGGCAGTGGGGTCAGGCCCTGCTGCCGCAGCCAGTCCCGACGCCAGAAGGCACAGCTCTCCAACCAGGGGGTGCTCCAGAAGCTCTCGGGCACCCAGCCGGGTTTGAACCAGGGATCCCGGCGCTGGCCATCCGGGCCCAGCCGGTCCTCGTCGGGGTAGAGCAGATCGGCGCCTTGATCGCCATCGGTGGGGTGGTCCGCCAGCCAGGCGGCCAGCCACTCCTGGGCCCCGGGCCGCAGCACCGCATCGGCGGCCCGGTCAATTTGCCAGCCATCAAGGGCCCTGAGGGGGGCATGGGGCCGCTGCAGGGGGGGCTCGAAGCCCCGGCACCAGGTGCGGTAGGCCGCGTCGCTGAAACCGGCCGCTAAGCGCTCGCCTCCGAACACCCCCAGCCCCTCGGCCTCCTGCTGGAGGGCATCGATCCACGGGTCCGAGGGAAGGGCCTGGCGGGCGGCCCGGTAGGCGGCAGCCGCCTCGCCCCAGCGGCCCAGACGCCCCAGCAATTCGGCAGCGGCGAAGGCGTTCCAGCCGAGGGAGGGGTCCTGGCGCCAACTGCCGAGCTGCAACGCCAGGGCGGCCTCCTCCTGCCCCTGGCGCAGGCGCACCTTGCCCAGCAGGTGCAGGGCACTGGCATGGCTGGCATCGAGGGCCAGACATTGCCACAGGGCCGCGGTGGCCTGCTCCAGGTCGTCCTGTTCCAGGGCGTCCGCCCCCTGGCGGTACCAGTGGTCGGCGGTGTTGGGCAGGTCAAGCGCCACGAAGCACCGCAGGGCACCGGTGCCATGATCGCCTGAACGCGGGTGCCGGCGATCGAGCTCACCGTCAACCTATGGGGCCACCTCAGCGGTGGCTTCGGGCTGGGGGAGGGGGCCCGCTGCACGGCCCGGGCCCTGGAGGCGGCGGGAGTGCGGGTGCAGTGGCGGGATCTGCCCCTGGCCACCCATGTGAACGACCAGCCCGTGCCGCAGGCGGCGGAGTGGGTGCCGGCGGCCATTGATCTGCTGCACACCAACCCCAACGTGCTGCGCCAGACCGATGGGCTGGCCACCCGCCTGGAGTTGAAGGCGCCGCTGCGGATCGGCTACTGGGCCTGGGAGCTGGAAGCCTTTCCCTGCGGCTGGGAGTTCGGCTTCGCCGGCCTGGACCAGCTGTGGTGCCCCTCCACGTTCACGGCCCAGGCCCTGGCCCTGCGCAGCCCGGTGCCGGTGTCGGCCCTGCCCCATTTGATCGACTGGGGGCGGGCCGACCGCCTGGCCCAGCGGCGCCTGGGCCAACCGCAACGGCAGCGGGAGGCGCCGTTCACGGTGCTGTTCGCCTTTGATTTCTGGAGCACCCTGGGGCGCAAGAACCCCCTGGGGGCGATCGAGGCGTTCCAACGGGCCTTTCCGGCTGGGACCCCAACCGATGGGAGCACCAGCCTGCCGGCCGCCCGCCTGGTGCTGAAACTTTCCAGCGGCCGCCAGTTCCCCGACGCGGCCGATCAGCTGCGGCAGCGGGCCCTGGCTGACCCCCGCATCCAGGTGCTGGATGGCCACCTGCCCCTGGAGCAGCTGGATGACCTCTACGCCGAAGCCGATGTGCTGCTGAGCCTGCACCGGGCCGAGGGCTTCGGGCTCACCCTGGCGGAGGCCATGGCGGCGGGGCTGCCGGTGGTGGCCACGGGTTATTCCGGCAACCTCGATTTCATGCCCCCGGGCAGCGCCGAACTGGTGCCCTACCGCCTGGTGCCGATCGGCCGCACGGAAGGCGATTACCGGGAGGGCTGGCCCTGGGCCGAACCGGATCTGGATGCCGCGGCAGCGGCCCTGCGGCGGCTGGCCCTCGATGCCCACCACCACCGGCGCCAGGCGTTGGCGGGGCGGGCTGCCGTCCAGGGGCGGCTGGCGCCGGAGGCACTGGCGGCGGTGGTACGCCAACGGCTGGGTTGCCTGCTGCGGCAGGCCGGGCGGGCGGAGTTGCTGCAGGCCCTGCCGGCGGACCACGCCCTACGGCACCTGGAGTAGGGCTTCGATCCGCTGGGCCAGGGCCCGCTCCAGGCCGCCGGAGCTGCCGGCCAGCAACTGCAGGGTGGCGCTCAGCTCCAGCCGATGGAGGCTCTCCTGCCAGACCACCGCTCGCACGGCGCTGTCGGGGCAGCCCCTCAGGCACAGCCACTCGGCCAGGGCGCTGCCGTGGACGCGGGTGGATGCATCGCAGCCCCCCCGGAGCCAGGCGGGCGGCTCCGACCAATTCCAGGGGGGAGGGGCCTCGGCCGCAAAGCGGCCAAGCCGCTCGATCGCGGAGGCCACCGCTTCGCCGTGCAGCACCTCCAGCAGGTTGCGCACGGTAATCGGGCTGTCGCTGCCCCATTGCAGGGCCTGCTCATAGGCGGGGATGGCAGCGGCGGCCCGCTGGAGGCCGCGGTGGGCATCGCCGAGCTTGTGGGGGGTCCAGAAGTTGGTGCTGCCCTGGAGCAGGGCCTGCTCCAGCACGTCGCGGCAGCGGGCATACTCGCCCTGCATCAGCAGGGCGTGGCCCAGCAGATCGAGCAGTTCGGGCTGGCCCGGCACCGCTTCCAGCAGCCGCAGCAGGGTGCCCTCCAGCAGGGGCCAGTTCTGCTCCGCCAGGGCCGAGCGGGCCTGCTCCCACCAGAGTTGCCGTGGATCGACCTCAGCCATCGGCACCGGCCTCGGCAGCAGACAGGGGATCGATGCCCCGGGCGGCGGTGGTGATCAGCTCGATCTGGCGGGCCAGGCAGACCCGGTGGTCGAAGTCGCGGGCGATGCGGCGGCGGGCCCCGAGGCGCAGGTGGGCGAAGCCGGCGGGTTGGGCCAACACCTCGAGCAGGGTGGCGGCCAGCTCCTGGGGCTGATCGAAGGGCACCAGCAGGCCTTCGGCCCCGTGCTCAATCACCTCCTGCACGGGCGCCGTGCGGGAGCCCACCACCAGGGCACCGCAGGCCATGGCCTCCAGCAGGCTCCAACTGAGCACGTAAGGAGCCGTGAGATAGACGTGGGCTGAGCTGAACCTGAACAGGTTGAGCAGGGCGGCATGGGGCAGCAGACCCAAAAAATGCACGCGGCTGAGGTCAAGGCGGCCGCGCAACTCCTCCAGCAGGTGCCGCACCCAACTGCCGCCGGCGGGGGCGGGGCCGTAGGCGCTGCGGTCCTCCCCACACACCACCACCCGCACGGTGGGGTGCCGCTCCAGCACCACCGGCAACGCCCGCATCAAGGCCGGGAAGCCGCGCAGGGGCTCAAGGCTGCGGCAGCTGAAGGTGATCAGGGGCTCGCCGACCCGCAGCACGGTGCCATCGGGAAGGCGCGCCGTCGTCACGGGGGCCGGCCGGCAGTGCTCCAGGTCAACGCCCTCATGGATCACGGCGATGCGGCCCTGCAGCCAGGGGGGGAAGGTGCTCCGCTGGAACTGGGTGGCGGTGATCCCTGCGGCCATGCGCCGCGCCGCCTGGAGGGTGGTCCACTGCAACAGGCCGGGACCGGCAGCCCGGGGGCCGGCCTCGGGTTGGGGCAACCCCAGCAGATCCATCTCCATCAGGGCCACCAGGGGCACCTGGGGGAACACATCATCCAGGAAGAGCAGATCGCCCCAGAAGGGGTGGCCCACCACCACATCGGGGCACCAGCCCTCCTGGGCCAGGAGCTGGAGCTGGCGGGCCACCAGGCGCCCCTGGGCGAACTGGCGGGAGCAGCGGGCTTCGGCGGTGGGCTGGCGCAGCTCATCACCGACGCTGCCGCCGGCACAGAGCAGGCGCACCCCGGGCGGCGCGGGCCGATCGGTGCGGTTGCCGATGGCCACCACCTGGTGGCCGGCGGCGGCGAGGGCGGGGGCGAGGTGGCGGAACTGGCCAGGGAAGTTCTGGTGGATCAGAAGCACCCGCACGGCGGGCCTCAGCGGATGGTGCGCACGGCGTTGGCGTTGCGGAGGATGGAACTGGAGAACAGCTCAAGCACGGTGCGGCGCTCCAGATGCAGATCGGCACTGACGGCCATGCCGGCCTGGAGGGCAAAGCGCTTGCCATCGGAGGAAACGTACTGGCGCGAGAGCTTCAGATCGATCGGGAACCTAGGGAACTTGTAGGTGCCATCGGGGGGCAGGGCATCGGTGCCGATGGTGGTGACAGAGCCGGGGATCGTGCCGTACTTGTTGCGGTCGTAGGCGGCCAAGGCGATATCTGCCTTCTGGCCCGGGCGCACGAAGGCCAGATCCTGGTTGCCAATGAAGGCCTGGACCAGGAGGCTGTCGGTGGGCACCAGCTGCAGCAGCACCTCACCTCCACCCACCACCAAGCTGGTCTTGGCCTTGAGGTTAAGGATGGTGCCGGCCACGGGTGCCCGCAGCACCACCCGCTGGAGCCGTTCGCGGTTCTCCACGGCGTTGGCCCGGTTGTCGGCGTCGGCCCGGGCCAGCTCCGCCTGTTTCTGCTGGGATTCGGCCCGCAGCTTGATGCGTTCATCGTTGTTCTGGCGCAACCTGGCCTCCAGATCGGCTTCCGTTTTTTCGTAGTCGAGCAGCTGGAAGCGGGAGGCGGCCCCCTGGCTTTCGAGGGCCCGCAGGGATTCCAGCTGCTGGCGATTGATGGAGATCTGGCTGCGCAGGCCTATTTCGGTGGAATCCAGCTGGGCCAGGGATCCCCTGAGGCGCTCGACTTCGGCCCTGCTGCTGGTGCCAATCTGGCTGCTCTGGGTGGCCAGGGCCTGCTTGCGGCCCTCGAGGATGGTGGTGTCGAGGCCCACCAAAGGTTCTCCCTTGACCACCAACTGGCCCTCCTTAACCAGCACCTCGGTCACCACACCAGGCTGATCGGGCTTGAGGTCCTGGGTGGAGCGCAGGGTGCGCAGGGTGCCCGACACGGTGACGATCTGATCGACCTTCACCAGGGCCGCTGCACCGAGGGCCGTGACCACCAGAACCGCCACGGAGCCGCCCAGCACCATGGGGAAGAGGGGCGTGGGCCTGCTCTCCAGGCGCAGATCCATGGGGCGCGCCAGGCTGCCGCGATCGGAGGCCACGGTGATGGAGGGCCTGGAGGCCGGCTTGCGCCTGAACCAGGTGAGGGGGTTCCAGCTGAAGGAGGTGGGCGCCATGGCTCAGGTAGGCACGGGGGTGCGGGTCTGCTGGTTGAACAGGGTGGCGTAGGCCCCACCCCGCTTCATCAACTCCTGGTGGGTGCCGTCTTCGATGATGCGGCCCTTTTCCATGAAGATGATGCGATCGGAGTTCACCAGGGTGGTGAGCCGGTGGGTGATGAACAGCACGGTGCTGGAGGTGAAGCGGTGGGCCAGGTTGGTGCACACCTGCTGCTCGGTGTCGGCATCGAGGGCGGAGGTGGCCTCATCGAGGATCAGGAAGGAGGGGTCCTGCAGCACGGTGCGGGCCAGGCAGATGCGCTGGCGTTGGCCGCCGCTGAGGCCGGCACCCCGTTCGCCCAAGGGTGTGGCGTAGCCATTGGAGAGTTTGAGGATGAACTCATGGGCCGCCGCCACCTTGGCGGCCTCGATCACCGCTTCGATGTCGGCATCGGGGTTGTTGAGGCGGATGTTGTCGAGCACCGTGCCTTCGAAGAGCAGGCTGTCCTGGGGCACGTAGCCGATGCGCCGGCGCAGGGAGGCCAGTTGCACCTTGGCGACGTCATAGCCATCGATATAAATGTTGCCCTGCTTGGGTGTATACAGACGATCAATCAATTGCACCAGGGTGCTTTTGCCACTGCCGCTCAGGCCCACGATGCCCACCAACTGACCCGCTTCGATCTCCAGATCCAGTTCGTCAAGCAACAGTGGGCCGCGGTCGCTGTAGCTGAAGCTCACCTGCTCGAAACGCAATTCACCGCGAACGGGAGGGAGGGGAAGGGCCTGGAGATCCTCTTCCCCAACTTCGGGAATCGCCTGAACGACAGATCCAATGCATCCGATTGAGTTGCGCATCTCTTGAAACGATTGCCACAGGGAGGACAACTTGATCAAGGGGCCCACCATCTGGCCAGAGAGCAGCCTTACGGCGATCAGGGCACCGATGTTGAGCTGGTTGGCCAGGATCAGGTTGGCCCCCACCACGAACACGGTGATGTCGATCAGGTTGCTGACCAGCTGGGCGGCCTCACCGGTGAGGCTGCTGAGCTGGGTGATGCGGAAGCGGGCATTGGTGTAGCGGCGGTAGCGATCCAGCCATTCCCAACGGGCCTCCACCTCAAAGTTCTGGCTCTTCACCGTGCGCATGCCCCCCAGCACCTCCACCAGGTAGGCACCAGCCCGGGAGGCATAGAAGGTGCTCTGCTTGATCAGGCGCATCAGCATCGGGGTGGTGACCACATTCATCACCGCCAGGATCGGCACCATCACGAGGATGATCAGGGTGAGGGTGGGGCTGATGGCGAAGAGCACCACCAGGAACACCACACTGAAGACCACATCGAGCCCCACCCCCAGCATCTGCTCCACCAGGAACTGGCGAATCTGGTAGAGCTGGTTGATGTTGTAGTAGATCTCACCCACCGAGCGGGTTTCGAAATAGGGCAGGGGCAGCCGCAGCAGGTGCTCCACCACGGTGGAGCCCAGGCGCACATCCACCCGGTCGGAGAGATCGGCGGTGATCAGGGCCCGGGTGGCGCTGAGCAGGGCACTGGCAATGGCGGCCACCACCAGGATCAGGGTGAGCGGCACCAACAATGAATAGTTGTTCCTGCCCACCACCTCATTGAGCAGAAGCATGATGCCCAGGGGGAATACCGCCTTCAGCAGCTGGGCGATGAAGCCCGTGATCAGGGTGAGGCTGAGCAGGTTCGGATAACGCAGGAAGGCGGGCAGGAACCAGCTGAGGCCAAAGGTGGTGGATTCCCGCTCCAGGCGCCCGAGGCGCACGATCAGCAGATCGAGGCCCTCCGGGAAGCGACGCTCCAGCTCCTTGAGCCGGTAGCGGCGCAGCCCCGAGCGGGGATCACCGATCAGCACGTTGCCGCCGCCGGCGGCCAGCAGCAGCACCAGGGCGCCATCCACATCGAGGATGGCGGGGGGCTCCATGCGGGCCAGATCCCAGGGGCGGGCCCGCAGGGGGCGGGTTTCAAAGCCGAGGGCCTCCAGCTGCAGACCCACCTGGGGCAGCTGGAGGCCCCCCAGCCGCTCCTCCACATCCTGGAGGTTGCGGCGCACCAGCTCCTCGGAAAAGGAGATCCGGCGGGAGGAGGAGAGGTGCACGATGCAGGCCAGGGCCTGGTCAACGCGGCTGGTGGCGCTGGCGGCCCGGGCCGTGAACGGCACATCGTTGGCCTGGGGCTGGAGGCCATGGGCCCCGTCGTCGTGGCCTTCGGGTTCGAGGGGACCGCCCACCAGGGCGGTGGGCGGTCGCACGGTGAGGGCGGCGGCGCCGCTGGTGTCCGGTTCCACCTCCACGGGCAGGGGGGCCGCCAGGGCGCCCTCGGGCACGGCCAGCACCCGGGGCGGCAGGCCATTGATGGGGGTGCGCCACTGGCTGGATTCCGGGGCCAGGCGGTCGCCCGGTTGGAGGCCTCCAGGCTGGCGGGGGCCGCTGTAGATCAGCAGGTGGCCTTCCGGCAGCTCCTCCTGGGGGCTGAGCAGGCGGCTGTCCCGCTGGAGCTGGCGCAGGCGCCGCAGGGGATCCTGCTCGAACACCCCCTGCTGCTCCCACTGGGTGGCCATCAGCACGGCCACCTCCTCGAAGCTGGGGTTGGCCAGGGCCTGGCGCAGGCTGGCCTCCGCCCGCAGGGCGGCCACGGCCACGGCGGCCGGCACCAGCAGCAGGGCACTGGGCTTGGAGGCGCTGAGGGTGACCTCCGGCTCGCCGCGCCAGAGGGCGGTCCAGCTCACCCACTCACCCGGCTCCACGAACCCCAGGTTCCAGGGGGCCGCCCCCGGCTTGGAGAGCAGGCGCCGCAGGCGACCTTCCAGCAGCAGGGCGGCGCCGGGGGGCAGCTGGCCGGCCCGCTGGAGGGGCTGGCCCATGGAGAGCTGCACAATGCGGCACTGCTCGGCCAGGGCGGCCAGGAAGGCGGGGGGGCACCCCTGGAGCAGGGGGGTGCGGCCCAGGATCTGGGCCAGGCTGCCGTTGGTCATGGGGCCATCACCTCCAGGGCCAGGGGAACGTCGTCGGCGGCCTCAAGGATCCGCTCCCGCAGGCGCACGAGCTGGGGGGTCAACCACTTGTTGCGCAGTTGGATCAGCAGCTGGTCCTGCAGGGGGCCATCCAGCTGGGCCGGTTGCAGCGACTCCACCCGCATCAGGTGCACGCGGCCGCTGATGTCGAGGGGGGGGATGAGCACTCCCGGACGGTAGCGGCGCACCACCTTGGCCAACAGGGGGTTGAGCTGCTGCACCCGGATCGGCCCCACGATGCCGCGGTTGGTGCGGTCGAGACCGTTGGCGTAGCTCTCCACCAGCTCGGGGAAGCTGAGCTCCCCCTCCTGGAGCTGGAAGAACAGCTCGGTGGCCAGGTCGGCATCGTCGATGCGCACCACACTCATCACCACCTGGTCGAACTCGGCCCGTTTCTCCAGAAACAACGACGACACCTCGCCGGCCCAGAGCGTTTCCGTGGCCTGCTGGAGGCGGGCTTCAAAGCTCACCAGGCGCTCCAGCTGGTCGAGACCCAGGCCCCGGCTCTGGCGCCAGCCGTCCAGGGTGTCGAGGGAGTCAAGCCCCTGACGCCGGGCATAGGCCAGCAGGGGGGCGCTGTGGTCCTCGCCGCCTGGGACCACGGCCGGCCCCACCACCTGGTCGCACAGCCCCTCGAGCAGCTGGCGTTGGAGGTAGGCCTCCAGCAGCTCCACCGCCGCCAGTTCCCGGATCAGGTCGTGGCCGGGGAGGGGAAGGCTGTCACTGAGGGAACGTACCGCCGGTGGCAGGTTCTGGTCGCTCATGGCTGGGTGGCGGCGGCTCCGGGGTTGGCCAGCAGATCGCGGTAGACCATGGCCGCCTCCTGGAAGTCACCCCGCCGTTCCAGCAGCTGGGCCAGGCGGCGGATCAGATCCGGGCCGGCGCCCCGACCGCGCAGGTACTGCAGCAGTTCGATGGCGGCCTGATCGTCCCCCATCTCCTCAAGGGTTTGGGAAACGGCGGCCAGGCTTTCGGGCCGCAGGTGGTCGGGCTTGATGCGGAAGATGCGCAAGGCCAGCTGGGCCGCATCCATCGGACGGCCCAGCTGCTGGTGGGCCAACGACAGGTTGGTGAGGGCCGCCAGGGCCTCGGGAGCCTGGGGATGGATCAGCTCGATGGCCCGGGAGAGCACCTGGACCGCCTCCTCGGGCCTGGATGTGCTGAGGAAAAGCCCCCCCAGGTTGACCAGGGAACGGTGGTGGCGGGGGTTGAGGGTGAGCGTCTCGCGGAACCAGCGCTCAGCGTCATCGCGCCGATCTTGCATGAGGGCCGCCAGGCCCAGCAGGTTGGTGAGATCCTCGTGGCGGTGGCCCTGGCGCAAGAGGTGGAGCAGTTGCTGCTCCACCTCAGGAGCGGTGGCTGAACTGAGACGCTCCTTGAGCGGTTGCAGCTGGCGCTCCAGGTCCGTTCCCTGGGGGGCTTGGACCGCCGCGGGCGCCGTTCGGGACGGCGGCAGCACGGGCTGTTGCAAACCCACCACCGGGGCGCCCTGGACCCCAAAAACCGCCCGGAGGCCCACATAGGCCTGGCGGTAGACCGCTCCAGCCAGATCCCCGGACCCCTGCTGGCTGAGCAACTCGGCGTAGGCGAAATAGCGCTCTGCCTGCTGGAGCAGCAGGGTGGGGTCGGAGGGGGGC
>JBAXME010000021.1:0-42911 GCA_037134455.1 Synechococcaceae cyanobacterium ELA445
TGGCGGTGGTCGGGCCCCTGTTCGCTGTGGCCGATCTGCGCGGCCTCAAGTTCACTGGTTCCTTCGGTTGGCTGCTTTGGGGCCTGGCCCACCTGGCCTTCATGCCGGATACGGAGAATCGCCTCACCCTGCTGGTCAAGTGGCTGTGGATGATCGCCACCCGCCAGCGGGCAGGGCTGTTGATCACCGGTCGGCCCGATCAGCACATGGGAGTGGAGGTGGGCCTGGAGCGGGCGGAACGGGTGGAGGATCCGAGGCCGGAGCAGCAGGAGACCCCTGCGACAGCCTGAAATTCAGGCTGTCGCATCCCGAGGGATCAGAGGCCGGGGCTGCTGTGCATCAAGCCACCATCGGCAAAGATTGTAGTGGCGGTGATGTAGCTGGCGGCATCGCTGGCAAGGAAGCCCACCACCTTGGCGATCTCCTCGGGTTGGGCCATGCGTCCCATGGGAATGGCAGCGTTGAGCTTGGCCAGGAGCTCCGGGTTGTTCATGGTGGAGTCGTTGATCGGCGTGGCCACGGCGCCGGGGCCGACGTTGACGATCGTGATGCCGTGGGGCGCCAGCTCCAGGGCCGCGGTGCGGGTGAGCATGCGCACGCCGCCCTTGGCGCAGCAGTAGGGGGTGTTATCGGGCATGGGCCAGTCCTCGTGGACTGAGGAGATGTTGATGATGCGGCCACCGCCCCCCTGGGCGATCATCTGCTTGGCGGCGAACTGGGTGGCAAAGAAGACACCGCGCAGATTGACGTCGAGCACCTTGTCGAAGTTGTCCGGGGTGGTGGTGAGGATCGAAGTGCGGGTCTCGATACCGGCATTGTTCACCATCACATCGAGGCGGCCGTACTTGGCCACGGTGGCGTCCACCAGGCGTTGCAGGTCGTCCAAATTGGCGACATCGGCCTGCACCCCGTAGCTGCTGCCGCCATAGGCACCGATCTCTTGCTCGAGCTCTTCGGTGGCCTCGGGGTGGGAGCGGTAGTCGATCACCACATTGGCGCCGAGTTCGGCCAGATACTCGACGATGGATTTGCCGATACCGCTGTTGCCACCGGTGACGATGGCGACCTTGCCTTGCAGCAGGGTGGACATGGCTTTGCCGGCCAGGGGGTTGGAACTGGTCATGGGGTGATGGGCTGACGCGCAGTGTGACAACTCTCAGCACCTTAGTGACGCTTGCCGATCAAGCTCATAGTCCCCTCGCTTCAAGTCGTCTCGTCGCAGCGTGAACGTTGCTGGCGTCCTGATCGGTCCCCGGTTAGGCGGGAGATCGGAGGATTGCCCTTCCAGCCTCGACAGAGGCTCCGCTCGGCACCCGAACCATGGGTGTGAGTCAGAACTCGGTCGGACTGAACCCCGCAGCCGCCATAACAAGCTTTCGCATGGGCTCGGCGGCACCGATCGTTGTCGACCCGCTTCAAAAGCCAGCAGGCGCGAGTCAACTCCCAGCCCCTGGGAAGAGCTGAGCCCGTTGTCAGGTTACGGGATGCTGTTGCGGAACGCGGTGATACAGCCCAGAACCGCGGCAGCTCACTAGCTTGCATGCAACTCTGGAAATCCCGCCTGATGGGCGCTCGAGAAGACCTGGACGTGGTTGATACAGCTGGCGGCCGTCCGGGAGAAACCGCTCACCCTGGCAAAGTCAGCCCGTCGGTGGTCAAGGGTGCGGCCTTTCTGGTGGCGGCCTTTCTGGCCAACACGGCTCAGAGCGCCTTTGCCCGAGCCGTGGGACAGGGCATGGATGCCCTGCTGTTCACCTGGATGACGTTCATCCTGGCTTTGGTCCTGCTGGTGCCTGTGTTGGTTCTGCGGCGCGGCAGGGACCTGCCCACCGGTGTTCTGCATCTGCACCTGTTGCGCGGAGGCATGGGCATGGTCGGATTTCTGTTGTTCATGGCGGCCGCCAAGTTGGTGAATTTAGTCAATGCCAATGTCCTGCTGAATACGACGCCAATGTTCATTCCTCTTTTGGCGTGGCTGGTGCTGAAGCAGCAGATTCCGAAAAATCTCTGGAAAGCGTTGGCTGTCGGTTTTGCTGGCATGGTCATTGTGGTTCAGCCCAACGCGGATATTCTTGACAAGCCTGGCGATCTTCTCGGTTTGGCGGCGGGCATTGTTTGTGCAGTTGAATTCCTGGCCGTGAAAGCGTTGGATAAAACAGAATCCGCTTTCACCCAGCTTGCCTACTTCTTGGTGATTGGTTGCCTGGTCTCCAGTTTGATGATGATCGGACGTTTTCATGCTGTGAGTGTATCTCAGATTCTGCTGGTTCTCGCCTCGTCGGTGTGCTTGCTTAGCTTTCAGTTTTTGTTGATTCGTGCCTATGGCTATGCTGAACCTAGTGCTATCGGTGCTTTCCAGTATTCCTCCGTCATCTTTGCCGGGCTGATCGGTTGGGTCTGGTTTCAGCAGGTTCCCAACCTCGGGGTTGTGGTCGGAACAGCCCTGATCTGTCTCGGTGGGGTGCTGAGCATTCTCTGGACCAGGCCAGCTAGGCTAGCCCAATCCAATTGAATTGAATTGATCTGCAGCCAGCTGATGGTTGCAGGCAAACAGCTGTTTGTGATTCATGCAACCTTTCAATCTGCCTGGATAGGGTGCCTCTGCGGCTTAGTTGGTTTTTCGTTCTGCTGCCTATGATTCTGGCGGGAGGCACTCACCTCTGGCCAGGGCGAGTTCCACTCAAATGCCTGATGAGCAAGGGCCTATTCATCAGCTGACGTCGACCGATTGCTCATCACCCAATCCTGCCGCGAATCACAGCGGTGGATTGATTTCTGGGTGCACAGCCTATGCAGGCAATCAGCGGCTCACAATCAGGATTCCTTTGGCGAGCGCCAAGCTTACCAACGATGTCCCGCTCCTAATCCTGCAGGCCTTTACCCAAAGGAAGCGTCACAGATCTTTCGACCAACGCCACTGGCAAACAAATTTTCTGTTCGGGGATCGTTGCCTGACACGCTCCTAGGTAGCGTCTGGAGAGTCAGGCCTTCCGCGCGATAGGAGGGGGATCGGCCACGTCCAGGGATCGAGTGGTGCGCTGTCAGCCGCTTGGCTTTGCTGATGATGAACCGATCACTGCACAATGCGCACTCAACCGGAGAAGTTCCTGGCCAGGCTGGACCAATTGGTGCCTAGGCAGCCCTTGCTTGATTGGATCGACCCTGTTGATCCACCGCATGCAGCAAGGGGGATATCTTCCTTGTCGAATGGCTATCTTGCCGAGGATTCTCCTGATGAAGCAGTGGTACGCTCTTAGTGAGACATCGAAGGACAATGCGCTTTTTGAGGTGCCAGCCTATGTCTGTTCGCAAGACTCAAACTGATCAGTGATCGATCCCCCCTGACGATTCAACGGCTCTGACGTTAATGCGTTAGCTTGGAATGGGATATCCTCGGCCAGCAATTTGTTGGAACGGTCAAGGCACAACGCAAGCAGCGGCGCATGGTCCTGAAGCAAAGTACGAGCATCGAACTAAACGGACGTCCACGTCAAACCCTCGATTCTCAGAGCTTTCCTACCCCTGATAGCTGGAGGGCGCCATCAAAACCCTGGAGACCCTCAGCAAGGAAATGCACACGACAATGCGAGGGAGCCTAGATTCTTTGATAAAGTGTCTGAGTTAAAAACAGTTTGCAGGCAATTGTGGGCCTTTCTTTGCGTAGCCTCTCCATTCCTATTCAGTGGAAAAGTGCTACGGCGATCTTTTTGCTCTGTGCAACGTCTGCTGTTGCCAAGGCCGCTGACAACACCATCGGCTCCTTGAAGCTGCGGGTGCTCGCAACCTACGACAAGCCGTTGGCCCACGAGGGTCCGGTTTTCATTCCTGAACTAAGCTCGCTGTTTTTCACGTCTAATCGCTTGCGTCGAACAGATGGGAGCCAATACGTAATCAGTTCACTATTCAATACAAAAACTGGCAAAACAACAGATCTTGGCCTCACTGACTCTATTCCGATGGCCAATGGGGCATTTCGCCTTCACAACGGATCTATTGTGGTGACCATGCAAGGCGATTTCACCAAACCAGCTGGATTGGCTGCTTATGACCTGAAGAACCAGAAGGTCACTATCCTGACCAGTGGATTTGCGGGATATCAATTTAATAGCCCCAATGATGTTGTACAGGCAAACGATCGATCAATCTGGTTTACGGATCCTCAGTATGGCTACGAGCAAGGGTTCCGGCCTAAGCCAACAATCGGAAACTGGGTCTGGAGATTAGATGCCAGCGGCAAAATCCAAAGACTGATGATGGATGGATTTTCCAAGCCAAATGGAATTGCATTTAGTCGCGATCAAAAATATATCTACGTAACTGACTCGGGCTACATTGCAGGTGAAGGACAGCGCAACAGTGTTTTGCCCAGAACCATTTACCGCTATCGAGTCATTGAAACTCCAGAAGGTCCTTTAGCCACTGATCGGATAACGTTCTGCGTCGTCACCAAAGGCATCCCAGATGGACTAAAAGTTGATGAGAAAAATAGGGTTTGGACAGGTACCGGTGCGGGCCTCGAGGTCTTCGACAAAGATGGTACTCCCTTGGTCGTATTCCCCGTTGATGGTGGTGTGAGCAACTTTGCCCTAACCACTGATGGTGGTGCCTATGTGATGGGAGAAACCAAGCTTTATTACTTGGGTTCATAAAATAAAAAACAAACCAACCAAAACCTATGCGCAACCTCATCCGCCCACTTGGACTCGCCTTCGCCTCTGCGATTGTCCTTAGCAGTTCCTCTTTAGCCCAATCCCAGCCTTGTGCACCAACCTTGGTGGCCAACAATCCGCCAAAGTCTCAAACCTCCAAAGTGCCGGAGGCTACCGTGGTGGCAATTTCGCCAACCTTCACGTGGAACGGGGTCACTGTTTCGACTACTGGTAGATTATTCGTTAGCATGCAACGAGACTTTAACGATTCCAAAACTCCGTCCGTAGGAGAAATTCTTCCAAATGGTCAGATATCACCCTTTCCAGGTGGACATTGGAATAGTTACAAAAATGGGAATTTAGGTGAAGATCAGTTTATTGGAATCAATTCCGTAGTTTCCGATGCCAAGGACCAGCTTTGGGTCGTCGATCCTGCTGGAATTGGTGGCAAGCCAATGAAGGGCAAGGCCAAGCTTGTGCATATCGATATCGCTTCGAAGAAAGTGGTACGAGTCTATCGTTTTGATGCCACAGTTGTGCCTGAAGGTGGCTTTATCAACGATGTGCGAGTTGGTGACGGCTATGCCTACCTTCCCGATTCAAGCCTCGGCGCTTTGATTGTTGTCAACCTCGAAACAGGTGCTTCAAGACGCGTCTTGGCCAATGACCCACGTCTGCGTTCTGACCGCACACTCAAGCTCACCGTGAGCGGGAAGCCATACCTCAACGTCAACGGGCAACTTCCGAACGGGAACATGAGTGTGAATCCTGTTGAACTCAGCTCAGATGGACGCTACTTCTACTTTCAGCCAAGTGGTGGTCCAACGCTGATGCGCATCGAAACCCGTCTGCTCAAAGATTTCACCACCGCCGACTCAGTGCTTTCCAAGGCTATTGAATCCATGGGGCGTGGTCCATTCAATGCTGGCATGAGCATGGCCCCCGATGGATCCATTTACTTCAGTGACATTGAATTAGGCGGGATCTCACGTCGCTTCCCTGATGGACATTTTGAAGTTGTAGCCCGTGGTCCAGCTTCCATTCTGGTCTGGCCAGACGCATCCAGAATCGGGCCCGATGGCTATCTTTACTTCCCTTCATCCCAAATCAATCGCTTTGCTGGAAACAGCACGACTGGAAAATCTCAACTACAATTTCCGTTCCATCTCTTCAAGGTGAAGATCCAAGGGCCTTAAATCTCATGCAGCACCTCATATCAGCTGCGAAGTGCTGCATGTTATTGCTTGCTTTGCTGCAGCTCCAGTCAGAGGTCAAGGCAGAAGAGCAGCCTCTTGAAGAGGAGCCTCTCAGTGGTCAATCGCTATTGGACCCAGGTCATGGAGATCATCCTGGTGGAGCGATTGACCTAACTGGCTACGTCGTACCTGTTCAGATGTTCAAGCTGACGCTGGCGCCGGCTGATGCATCCAACCGACTTGAGATCAACCACTTTCAACCCCTCGAGCGAAGACCAGACTCCATACTCTTTTTTGACAATACTGTTTACGGCAAAGCCAGGCCCTTCGGCCAAGCTGGTGAAGGATTGCCTGCCATCGAAACCTGGGGCGAAAGTTTTCGGTTGGGCTATCGAAAATTCATCAATGGCGGCCGTGGATACTTTGGGTTGAATGGTGGGTACGACAATGCCTTGCAGCAGGGCTATTTGTACCAGCAGCTCGGTGTTGGCGCTGAATTAATTTTTCCTAATGTGGCCCTCGTGGCCACCTTGACTCAAGGTATTGGTACTTTGTATTATCAAGGCCTTGACAAATCATTATTGTCTTCATTCAATATCCAGGCATCATTCCCCACGGGAATACCTAATCTAGCAATCGCCCCAAGATTCTACTATGTCCATGATCAGATTGGTGATAAAGCTCCTGGAGGTCAGCTTGAGCTTGTTTATGGCTTCAATAAATTTCTATCGGTTGCGCTGTCCGCAAACTACGACAGTCTCAATGGCCAAGGCGCGACGATTCAATTCCATTATCAATTTCACCCGCCGGGCCCAGGCGCTGTTCCTGCTGCTGTTCCCTATGGCATTGCCTCGCCTTTTAGCCAGGCCATCGGCAATACTGGTAGTCGCATCATTCGCCTGACAGGTTCATCCCCTGCCTACGGAAACTAACATCCTGAGCCACGTCCAGGCAGTGGCATATTTGGGTCGGCAAAGTCTCTCTCATTTTCGTCCCCAATGTGGATCAGGTAGGGTGGTCACTCCACGCATAGCTCGCCTCGCCTGGCTGGATCATTTTTCGGGCTCTCAATGTCGACAGCTTTCATGCTGCGGATTCCAGCTGGTTGGTGTTTCTAGGCCCATGACATTGGGCCGCCTGGAGCTGACTCAGGCAAGCGATCGATGGTCAGCCTCTGCATTCTGCAGCGACACTCGTCCCTTCCTCCCCGATCTGCCATGACCCTCCCGCATCTCCAGAGCATCGGTTTTACCAGTGGCGATGCGGAGGCCGCGGCAACCTTCTTTGAGGAGTGTCTGGGTTTTGAGCGTCAAGGGGAGACCTCGATCCTTTTTGGTGGGCCCTACGCCGAACTGGTGGGGTTGCCCGGCGCCCGTTTCCGGCTACAGCGGCTGGTGATCGGGGCAGAGCTGTTTGAGATCACCGAGGTCCTCGATCCAGGTCCTGGCGCCCGTGTGGGCTTGCCGATTCCGGCCGATTCGCGCAGCAACGACCGCTGGTTCCAGCACAGTTGCCTGGTGGTGAACTCGATGGAGGCGGCCCTGGCAGCCCTGCAGCCGGCCTTCGCGTCCGGGCGGATCCAGCCGATCTCCTCGGCTCCCCAGCGGCTACCGGACTGGAATATCGATGCCGCTGGCATCGTAGCCTACAAGTTCCTTGATCCGGAAGGCCATCCGCTGGAGCTGCTGCAGTTCCCGCCCGACAAGGGGGACACCCGCTGGCACGCCCAGGCACCCGGTCCGCTGCTGGGCATCGACCACAGCGCCATCAGCATCGCCGACACCGCCGCCAGTTGCCGCTTCTACCGCGAGCTGCTGGGCCTGAGTGCCGGTGGGGACGGCGTCAACAGCGGGCCGGAGCAGGATGGTCTCGATGGCTTGGTCGGTACCCAGGTGCACATCACCGGCCATCGCTGCCCCAGCGGCGCCGGTGTGGAGTGCCTTGACTACCGCGAACCCACCGGCGGCCGATCGATGGCCGCCGACCAGGGAATTCAGGATCTGGCCCACTGGCAGCTGCGGCTGCGGGTGGCGGATCTGGAGGCAATCGCGGGACGGGTGGATCAGTTCGGTGGGCGACTGATCTCGCCAGGGATCGTGGAACTGGGGAATCAAGCCGCCATCATTGGGGCTGGGCGGGCCCTGCAGCTGGCGGATCCGGATGGCCATCAGCTGCAGCTGCTGCAGGACTGAGTCCCACGATCAGCACCACGATGGAGCGGGGGCCCACCGTGTAGGTGTCCCCCTCCAGAACTGGGGCACCCAGCCAGGGCACGATGTCCTCCGGGCTGGCTCGGGAGGTGTCGATCCAGCGATGCCAGTACTCCTGGCCGCCATCGGCGGCCGGTAGCCGGAAGGTCAGCGGTTCCCACCAGCTGTTGACCATGGCGTACCAGCGGAACTGGTGGTCGATGCTGGTCATCGTCACGGCGAAGGAGCGGGAGGACTCGCTCCAATCGGGCTGGTTCGGCTCCACCCCATGCCAGGCCACCTGATGGCGCTGCACCAGGTCACAGAGGCTGAGGCTGCGTTCGTTGATCACCACATCGCGGCGGAGGCGGTAGGCGATCAACTCACGCACGAAGCGATGCAGGTCGGCGTTGCCCTCCAGCAGGCTCCAGTCCAGCCAGCTCAGGGGGTTGTCCTGGGCATAGGCATTGTTGTTGCCCTGCTGGCTGCGGCCGATTTCATCGCCCATGGCCAGCATCGGTGTGCCGATCGAGAGCAAGAGGAAGGCCAGCAGGTTGCGGCTCTGCCGCGCCCTCAGGGCCAGCACACCCCCATCCTCCGTAGGCCCTTCAACGCCGCAGTTCCAGCTGGCGTTGTCGTCGCTGCCGTCGTGGTTGTCCTCGCCGTTGGCCCCGTTGTGCTTGCCGTCGTAGCTGACCAGATCCGCCAGGGTGAAACCGTCATGGCAGGTGATGAAGTTGACACTGGCCTCCGCTTCGCGCTGCTTGTGGCCATAGATATCGGGGCTGCCCATCAGCCGCTGGCTGACACTGCGGGCCAGGCCGGCGTCTCCCTTAAGGAAATGGCGTACGTCATCGCGGAAGCGACCGTTCCACTCCTGCCACTTGTCACCGACAAAGCTGCCCACCTGGTAAAGCCCGGCGGCATCCCAGGCCTCGGCGATCAGTTTGGTGCCCGCCAGCACCGGATCGGTGTCGATGTCCCACAGGATTGGCGAGAGGGGCGTGGGCTTGCCGGTCTGGTCCCGGTCGAGCACCGAGGCCAGATCGAAGCGGAAACCATCCACATGGAAATGCTGCACCCAGTGGCGCAGGCTCTCCCGGATCAGGCGCCGCACCACGGGATGGTTGGCGTTGAAGGTGTTGCCGCAGCCGGTGTCATCGATGTAGGTGCCATCGTCCGCCTGCAGGTAGTAATCGTTGTCCGCCAGGCCGCGGAAGCAGAACACCGGCCCCTCGGCATCACCTTCGGCGGTGTGGTTGAACACCACGTCGAGGATCACTTCAATGCCGGCCCGGTGCAGGGCCTTGACCAGATCCCTGAACTCATCGATCACCGCCAGCGGATCGGTGCTGCAGGCATAACCGGGGTGCGGAGCGAAGAACGACACCGGCTGGTAGCCCCAGTAGTTGCGGAGGCCGCTGGGGGCCGCCAGGGGATCAAAGGCAAACACGGGCAGCAGCTCCACCGCCGTGATGCCCAGATCCTGCAGGTAGGGGATCTTGCTGATCAGGCCCCTGTAGGTGCCGGCCTGTCCGGGCGGCAGACCGGCGCTGGGATGGGCGGTGAAGCCGCGCACATGCAGCTCGTAGATCACGCTCTCGCGGGAGGGCCGCTGGAGGGGGCGATCCCCTTCCCAGTCGTAGGCGAGGGGATCGACCACCGCGCTTTTCATCGCCGTGCTCCAGTCGCCTGCGCTGGAGCGGCCTGGGGCGCGGCCATAGCCCGACGGCATCACCACGGCCAGCCCATGGGGATCGAGCAGCAGGTTGGCCGGATCAAGGCCCCGGTTCGGCTCACCTTGATCCGGTCCGTCCACCCGCCAGCCATAGAGCTGGCCAGGTCCGATTCCCTCGACACGGCAATGCCAGTAGTCGCCGCTGCGCTGATGGGCGGGATCGAGAACCACGCGGCGACTCGGCACGGCATCGCCGGCCTCGTTGAACAGGCAGAGCTCCACCGCCGTGGCCCGACGTGTGTAGAGGCTGAAGTTCGCACCGCCATCGCTGACCGTGGCCCCCAGCGGTGCACTGCTTCCTGGAGACGGCTGAGCGGCTGTGGTTGGGGTCATGGCCTTGGCAGAGGAAAGGCAAGCGCCATCGGCATGGCTGGAGCTGGGTTGATGCCGGAGCTGGCTGGGCCGATTCGGAATCCCCACCTAGTGTGGGCCTCAGTTCTCATCGCCCCGGCGCGGCCTTCGATGGATCTAGAAATCGTCACCTTGCTCGTCCCGACGGGCCCCTCCCTGGCGGCGGGCGTGGCCCTGCTGGTGCTGAGGCTCTTCGTGGGGGTGGCCTTCATCCGCCACGGCTGGCCGAAGCTGCGCAACCTCAAAACCTGGTCCACGGCCATGAAGACGCCGGAGTGGCTCTGCTTTCTCTCGGCCGCCTCGATGTGGGGTGCCGGAATCGCCCTGATTCCCGGGCTGCTCACCCCCCTGGCGGCCTTGGCGATCCTGGTGTCGATGGGTTACGCCATGGTGCTGGAGCTGGTCTCCGGTTTCCCATTCATCGCCCCGGATCCCTACCAGATTCCCCAGGGCGACTACGCCGGTCCCATGGGCGTAGGTGATCCACCCAGCTGGGAGAAGGCAGCCATGTATGTGGTGATGTGCCTCGTGCTGATCACCTCCGGTGGCGGCCTCTTCTCCCTCGACGGACTGCTGATGGCCGATCTGCTGCGCTCGGCGCTTGGAACGTGACCCACGGTGGGTGTAGGGGAGAGCCCTCGTTTTGACAGTGTTCTCTGTGCTGGTGATCGTGCACGCCCTGGCAGCCACGGTATGGACCGGCGGCCATTTGGTGTTGGATCTGGGGGTGTTGCCCAAGGCCCTGAAGCTGCAAAGCGCCGATCTGATCAGGGCCTACGAACAGACCTTCGAGCCCCTGGGCCTCGGCGCTCTGGCCATTCAGGTGGCCACAGGCCTGTGGATGGGATGGATCTACCTACCGGGGCTCCAGGGCCTGTTCACCGCCCAGAGCCCGATCGCGGCGCTGGTGGGCGCCAAGCTCGTGCTGCTGGCCGCCACGCTGGCCTTGGCCGTGCATGCCCGCCTGCGGCTGATCCCCCAGCTCACCGACGAGAACCTCAGCGGCCTGGCCTGGCACATTCGCGGCATCACGGCCCTGGCGATCGCGTTTGTGGTGGTGGGGGCCGGCATCCGGCTGGGGGGCTTCCACTGAGGGGAGGGCTCTCGCGGAGTGCTGGGGGTCACGTCAACGCCGCCAGAGGGGCCGCGTTATGGCAGCACTCAAGGGGCAAACGAGGTTGCAACTCCTGAGGATTGCCGGGGGTGAACGACTGCTACAGCAGGAGATCACCAGGCGGAAGCAAACACAGGAGCTGGGAAAACGGAAGCCATGAACCCCTGGAAAGACAAGCCAATGCACTGCATGAGCGAGTACCTAGACTTGGTTGAACTGTGATGTTGCACCCATCTATCCCAAGGAATCGACTCGGAAGACAAAAAACTGCAGAGCCTGACTGGATTGTTGCTGCCGGTCCTATCCCCCCATGATGAAACCAAAAGCCACTCCAGAGCAATCCACAGGTGCGGCGATCGTGCACGGGCTTTCCCTTGACTGCCTAGAGTCTGCTAGTGTGATGAAAGAACAGTGAAAAGAAAAGATTTGCGTACTGGCATGAATCAACCAATTCATGCACTGATCACCACTGAGGTTGGATAGCAGAGCCCCCATGGCACCCAAACCAAGGGTGTCTCCAGTGAAGAGACAACGGCATATCCATTGGCAACTTGATGACTGTAAGCGTAATCACACCCACGAGGCTACTCCCCGATCGGCTCAGCATGCTGGTGGAGTTGAACGAGAGCCTAAGCAACAATCATTGCCCCATAGAACACGTTATTGTTGTTGATGGCGCCATCCAAGAAGAACTACCACGTGAGCTACGCGAAAGGGCTACGGTCATCGCGACAGGTCGACCCATAGGTCAAGCCGCCGCTCGTAATCTGGGCCTGGTCGTGGCGAAAGGTGAGTGGATCACCAGCGCCGATGACGACGACTGGCTTTATCCGCAGTCCATTGACAAGCGATTGAATGCAATCCATGGGCATGCCGGCGCACTTTGGTCTGCGGGATATTGCACGGATGACTCCAAGTTAGACCCAGGCATTGTGCGGGCTGGCCCCAGTTTCCCCGGCGATATCTGGCGTGCCTGGCCAACGCCGAAGGCCAGCATCCCGCTTGGGCCCACAACGTTGCTCGCAGCGGCCAACCTTCTGAAGCAGGCTGGTGGCTGGATGGGCTTACCTCAAGGGGAAGATATTGGCATGATGATGGCCGTCACCTGCATGGCACCAGGCGTTGTCATTGATGACTATGTTTATCATATTCGGCTGCATGGGGGGCAGATGACCAAAACAACTTGGTTTGACGATTTAGAGCTTCTATCACGGCGATGCGCATGGGAAAGGGGCGAACAAATTCTGTCCGAACAGGCTCCAGAGTCCGCGGCCTGGCCCCGTCTGACTCCTGAAATGATCAGCCCGATCGAAAGAGATCATTGTTTAGCCGTATCCAGCATGGTTGCCAGGTGATTCGTAGGGTGGCAGTGGGGGATCGATCGCCAAGGCAAGGGTGGGCCAGGGGAGCAGCCCCTTCTTACCTAGGAGCGGAAACCCTGCTGCAAAACAAGACCTAACATGGTGAGGGCCTAGACCATCAAGGGGATGTGCCATGGGATCGCTGACGGGACTCCTATTCATTCTGCTGCTTCTACTTGGCGGTAAGGGCATCAAAATCGATCGTGAATACCAACGCGGCGTGATTTTCCGCTTGGGCCGCCTGAAGGGGGTAATGGGTCCGGGGCTGTACTGGATCATTCCATTTGTGGACCAAAAGATACAGCTCGATGTGCGGACAAAAACAGTCAACATAGAGCCGCAGGAGACCGTTACAGCCGACAGCGTGACGATCAAGGTGAATGCTGTTCTCTACTACCGGATCCTTGATGGTGACAAGGCCATCAATCGTGTCGAGAACTATCAGATGGCTGTGTATCAAGTTGCCCTGACCACACTCCGCAACGTGGTGGGGCAGAACATGCTGGATGATGTGTTGCAGAGTCGCGACAAAATCAATTACAAGGTTCAGGAGATCGTTGACGTCATCACGGATCCTTGGGGTATTGAAATTGAACGCGTTGAGATCAAGGACGTTGAGATCCCTTTGGCGATGCAACGGGCCATGGCGAAGGAAGCGGAGGCACTGCGCGAAAAACGTGCTCGCCTGATCAAAGCATCAGCCGAACAGGAGTCGTCGATCAAGCTTTCAGAAGCCTCCAAGACCATCCTGCAGAATCCCTTGGCCCTTGAGCTCCGGCGCATGCAGATGCTCACGGAGATCGGAGCCGAAAACAACACCACAACCGTCGTGATGCTTCCCTCCGACCTAATCACTCTTGCCAGGCATTGGTCTGCCCCAGCAGACAGGCCCCCCACAAAGGAGGAAGTCGCCCAGGCTGAAGCCAAGTTCACTGGTTCCGCCCCGGAGACAGGATCTGATCAGGAATAGGGCCCATGGTCCTGGCCTGGGGCGAACCCAGGGATTGAGGGTCACCGTACCAATCTCTGCGGGGACTGATGTTCGGGCCATACCCAGATCTGTGATGCTCAGGCGCTCTGTGATGCTGCCCGCCTGGTTCTGATCGGGGGCAGGGAGCCCTTAGACGGGCATGGTTGGAGCCCTCTCCAGGTCGCGTCAGGGCAGAAGTGGGTTAGGAAGGGTGGGTTCAATGCGGTTTAACGATGGCGCTGGAGCAATTGCAAGCATTGCTGCTCAAGCTCAAGGACGATGCGGAATTACAGGAAAAACTCAAAGGTGCTGCCGACCTCGATGAGGCCGTAACCCTTGCCAAGGAGGCGGGATTTGATATCCCCAAGGCCGATTGGCTCACAAACAAGCGCCTCATCGGCACCCATTTGCTATGGGAGTGGACCTGGATCTGAAGAGGGGAGCCACCAAAATCCGCGCCTACAATCAGCCCAAAATCATATCCGAGAACCAGGAGAATCACTAACGGCTGGAGCAGCTCGACGTTGCAAACGCTGCGGACCACATACGAGCAACCAACAGCACGTCAAAAAAACGGGGGGTGGGCGGCAGCCCTCCAACTGCCTTGTGCGGTATTTTCATCAATGCATGAACTCACAAAGTGGGTGCGTTTGAGCGCACCAACAATGGGCCCGGGTTGATGCTTGCAGCAGGAGCTGGTTAGGTCCCTATGGAGACTGATCTAGGCGGAGAGCCCGCTCACAGCCAACCAAGGCTTGCCCGTGGCCCAGCTGGCCGTATCGATCGCAATGGAACGTGGCACCGCTGCTGACGGAATCGAAAAAGTAGTCATCTGAGGGCTTCTGTGCGTCGTCGCCAGGGCAAAGACCCTTAGCCATAGTCTTGAAAAGCCCCATGCTCTTAAGGTTTCTGAGTGGGCTCTAGTGGCGGCGCATCCCCACAACGGCCACGACATGCAGGCGGGTGCCTATCTCAATCGATCGAGCTGACAACCCCCACTCCTTCCCCAAGCTCGATCCACAGGAAGGCCAGCTCCCCCCACACTGGAACCATCAACAGCAAGGAGGCTCGCCACGGCGGCCCCCACCATCACGATCGGCGCCAGCAGCTGCCTGGGCCGCACCTGCCTCAAATGGGGCGTCGATGGCGAACTCACGGCCCTGGATCTGGCCCTGGTGATGGAGCGACTGGCCCTGGTGGATCAGGATGTGGCCACCCTGCACCCAGGACAGCCTGGATCGCAAACCATGTCCCTCGATCAGCTGAAGGCCTTTCTGGGCAAGATGCAAAACGACGCCGCCCTGCGCGAGGTTGTGATGGCAGCTGCCACCGCCGACGATGTGGCCCAGATCGCTGGGACCCTGGGCTACGAATTTTCCGGCGATGAGTTGTTACGCCTCTCCGGCCAGAAGGTGGGCCGGGTGACCGTGACCAAGCAGGACATCCCTGGCGAATACAACTGAAACGCCCCCCAGATCAAAAAATTCCCACCGCCCCTGTTCGGGACTACCCAGCATCGACACCTGATTCCTCGTGGGTCTGCAGGAAGGCCTCCAGCTGGGCTCCATAGACCTCGGGCCTTACGAGCAGGGCATGGTGCGCCGCACCGGGGATGACCACAAGATGCTGTTTGGCGAGTTTCTGCCAGCCGTGCATCGACCCCAGGGTCAGGCCGCTCACTGCGGCCACATCCCAATTGGTCGAAGAAGATTACGGGTCGGTGCCATGGCCCCACCAAGGGGAAAAGAGAGTCGCTCGGTATGCCGGTTCCGCCATGACACACGAGCCATGGCAGTGCATCCGTAGGAGCAGGTGGGAGGTGACAGCCAGCCCAAAGGCAACGGGAACCGCCCCGGACCGGCAGCATCAACGACCGCAATCCTGGTGGCCTGGCTGGCTCCTCCACCGCAGCCGTGGGGTTCACCTGATTCAGGCCTTTCCTGTGAAGGCCAGCAGCTGGGAAGCCGTGTGCGGGGCGATGGGCAGCCCCGCAGGATCCAGCAGGCCCAGCTGGGCCAGCAGTCCGGCCTGATCCCAGTAGATGTGCTCGTAGGCCACCTTCCCATCGCGCACGCCGACGATGACCACCAGGGCCATCTCCACCCGGCGGCCGGTGGGGGCGACCCCCGGCAGCAGATGGCCGATGGACTCGGTGTGGGTGAAGCGAATCACCAGCTCATCCACCAACCGATCCCCCTCCACCGTGCGCGAGATCGGGATGAACTCCACATCGGGCGGAAAGAACTGGCCGATCAGCTTGGTGGCATAGAACGTCCTCACGCCCTCGGCGCCCTGGCCGCCGGTTCCCGAGCCCAGGTTGAGGAGATGGGGCTCGTCCACCATCGTGGCCAGGGTGGTTTCGAGATCAGCGTTGATCTCTGCCTGCATGTGCGCCTCAAACAGGGCTGCAGCAGGGGAGGCTTCGGCGGCCATGGGACGTACACGGAGGCTGGCCACCCTAGGGAAGGGGGCGATCGCGTTTCGCTTGCTTGGATCCCTGGGTACGACCTCCCATCGGGCAGGCCCATGGGGTCGCCGAGGTCTGGGGATGCAACTGGAGAGGCTGATGGATCGGGGGAAGGTTGGCCTCACACCACCTGGGGAAGCGTGATCCAGCAGAAGGTGATGGCCGCACCACCCACCAGCACCACCACCAGCGGCCAGATGTCATCCAGGCGATACAGATGGCGCAGCAGGGCCTCCTTGGCAACAGGATCCTCCATCTGTTCCATAACGGCGTAGCGACGGCCAATCCAAAGCACGAGCACAAAGGCCGCCAGGGTTACTACGTAGGCCACCACATACACCTGATCCAGGAACGTGAGGAAAGGCAGATCCGGCAGTTGATCGCGGTAGGTCTGCTGCAGAAAGACCAGGGTCAGCAACACCGTGACCGGAATGCTGGCGCGGGCATCCTGTTCATCCGGACGCACCTTGAACACCAGCAACACCATCGTCATCAGCACCGCGAGGGGTAGCAGAAGCCGCCAGAAGGACGACCACGAGGAGGTGCCGTAGGAGATCTCAAACAGAATCTGGCTGTAGTCGTTTTCCTCACCTCCGAGCCCGAAGTTGGTGGCGTAGTGGTGGCGGTACTCCGCAATCGACCACCCCGTGTTAAGCCAGCCGATGATACGGGCATAGAGGCCCATCCCGCTGTTGCGAATCTCTGGAATCAGGCGAAGATCGCGGTAGCCAAGTTGACCATCCACATCATTGGCCTCAATCACCAGGGGAAGACTGATGGTCATGAAGGGATAATGACGGAAACTGGCTCGGTCAATGTAATAGCGCCCAACGTAAGTGAAGAGCTGGTAATAACTGCCATCAGCCAGCTTGACAGGGGCCCGGCCCACGGGAGTCAGGCCGGAGTCTTTATCGGATAGCAGGGTATTCAAAACAATGAACAGGCCAGAGATATCACCACCGTGACTCTCCACATAGCGCTGCATGGGCTCCTCCCAGCGCAGCCACACATAGCCACTGCTGGAATAGCTGGGCACCGTGAGATCCAGCTCATAATTGCTGGTGGAGTACACCCCCACCTCCACCTTGTAGGGGGCCTGCTCCAGTTCGGCGCGATCGATCCGCTCCTCGCCGGCACTGAGTTGATCGCCCCGCATGGCGCTCCAGACGCCGATGGGTGGCTTCTGGCCAAGGGGCAAGGTGGTGAGGGCGCGAGACGCCGAAGACAGGCGCAGGGCGTCGCGGCTCTGCACCGGACTCACGTCGATGCGGCTGATCCCGAGAATGGCCAGGATGGCCGCCAGAACAACGGCCACCATCGCCAGAACGTTCCACGGTCTTTGCCTGCGTTGCCCCATGCGAACCAGCTGCTGTTCACTGAAGTTAAAGCTGGGCAGCGGGCATGGGCCATGGGCGGAACGGGGCGTCCTCGGGCTCACCCTGGCCCTGGCGGTCACGGGCCTGGCCGCCCTGGGCGCCCCCGGCCCCACACCACCGCAGGCGGAGCTGGTGCTGGGGCAGTCGGCCCCCCTCAGCGGCCCCTCCGCCATGCTCGGGCAGGAGTATCGGGAAGGGGCCCTGGCCTACTTCGCCGAGGTGAATCGCCAGGGCGGCATCCATGGACGGCGGTTGAAGCTGCTGAGCCTCGATGACCGCTATGAGCCTCCCCTCACCCTGCGCAACACCCGACAGCTGATTGAGCGCGACAAGGTGTTCGCCCTGTTCGGCTATGTGGGAACCCCCACCGTCAAGGCGGTGCTGCCCCTGGTGGAGAGTCAACAGATCCCGCTGATCGCCCCCCTGACCGGCGCCCAGCTGCTGCGCCAACCCCATCGGCCGATGGTGTTCAACCTGCGGGCCAGCTACCACATGGAAATCGACCGGATGGTCAATGATCTGGTGCGTAGCGGTCGCCATCGCATTGCGGTGGTGATCCAGAACGACGCCTTTGGCCAGGATGGGCTCAACGGTGCCCTCAAGGCCCTGAAGCGCCACGGCCTCAAGCCGGTGGCCACAGGCAGCGTGGAGCGCAACTCCACCCAAACGGAGGGGGCAGCCCGCACGGTGCAGCGCGCCAACGCGAATGCCGTGGTGATCGTGGCCGCCTATCCCAGCTCTGCCTCCTTCACCCGCGAGATGAACAGGCAGGGCAGCACGGCCCAGCTGATGAACGTCTCCTTTGTGGGCACCAGCGCCCTGCGCGCTTCCCTGAAGGGCCAGGAAGCCAGCGGCATCGGCGTCACCCAGGTGGTGCCCTTCCCCTGGAATGGGCGGGTGCCGGTGGTGCGCGAATACCAACGACTGATGCGGCGCGAGCAGGTCAAACCTCACTTCGGCTTCTCCAGCATGGAGGGGTTTCTGGCCGCAAAAATGACGGTGGAGGGCCTGCGCCGGGCCGGTCCCGCCCCCACCCGCCAGCGGTTTGTGGCGGCCCTCGAAACCATGCGCAACGTGGACCTCGGGGGCTTCCGGGTGCACTTAAGCCCCAAGGACCACAACGGCAGCAGCTACGTGGACCTCACCATCCTGGGCTCGCAGCGCTGGGAGCCCTAAGGGACCTGGGTCGCGGCCAACCGGCCCCCGGCCTGCCGATGGGCAGCCGCAGCTGTTCAAAGACCAGCCCGAATTGGGGATCGAGCCCCCCAAGGGGGATTGGGCTGACCGTTCTTCAGCCCTCGGGGCGGGCCGCCTGGCCATGGCGAATGGCCACGGCCCGGTAGTCCGTCTTGGGGGCATCGGCTGGCAAGGTTGCCAGGTCGCGGTACATCACCGCCGCCTTTTTGCCGGCACATGCAGCAGGGTGCCCACTTCGATCGGATGCTCCTGATCCCCCACGCCGAACACTACCGGCCCCCTGATCACGAAGAACGTTCATCCCAGGGATGGCAGTGGGGTGCCGGTCCGGTGCCGTTGTTGCCACTGGTGTAAAAGGCCTCGAAGCCCTGGGCCTCATCTCCCGAAAGCAGGGTCTGGATGTCAAATCCTGCAACCCGGATCGGCCCTGGCCGGTCGGAGAACTCGATGATACGTGCGGCTGTCATGACGAGCTAACGGCGACTGCCCCCGTATTCAGCTGGTGTGATGGCTGGGGGCCAGGCCATGGACGGGGGTGGCGAGCCCGGCAAGACGGGCCTTGAGCTGCAGGGCCAGATAGAGCGAATAGTGGCGGCACTGGTGCAGATTGCCGCCGTGGATCCAGAGGTTCTCCACCTGGGTGGGCTTCCACATGTTGCGTAGTTCCCCCTCCCAGGGACCGGGGTCCTTGGGGGTGTCCGATCCCAGGCCCCACACCTTGCCGAGGCGATCGGCCACCTCTTTTGAAATCAGCTCCGCCACGAAGCGGTTCATCGATCCGTAGCCGGTGGCGTAGACCACCAGATCGGCCTGCAGGGCGCTGCCATCGCTGAGCACCGCCGTGGTCTCGGTGAGCCGCTCGATCTGCACGCCGCTGCGCAGCCGGATGCGGCCATCGGCCACCAGCTCCGAGGCCCCCACATCGAGGTAGTAACCGGATCCGCGCCGCAGGAACTTCATGAACACGCCCGAGTCATCCGCCCCGAAATCGAGCTGAAAACCCGCCGCCTCCAGGCGGCTGTAGAGATCGGCATAATCGCGGCGCATGGCGTCGTAGATCGGCTTCTGCCAGCGCGGCAGCAACCGGTAGGGGATCGAGGCGGTCGTCATGTCCGATTGATCCGGCGTGATGCCCTGCTCAAGGGCCTGCTCGGAATAGGAACCAGCGAAGGCGTACTTGGCCAGGGCCGGCATCGGCGCCACCAGGGTGGAGCTGCGCTGCAGCATCGTGACTTCAGCGGCCCCGGCTTCCCAGAGGGCGGCAGCGATGTCGTGGGCGGAGTTGTTGGAGCCCACCACGATGCAGTGTTTGCCTTGATAGGCATCGGGTCCGGGATGGGCGCTGGAGTGGTGTTGATCGCCGGCGAAGCTCTCGGCTCCGGGGATCTGCGGCACGGTCGGGTAGCCCGACACCCCAAGCGCCATCACCAGGTGGCGCGGCCTGAGCACAACCGACTGACCATCGCGCTCGGTCGTCACCTGCCAGCGGCCCTCCTGCGGATCAAAGTGGGCGCTGTGGGCCGGCGACCCACCCCAGACGTTGAGGCCCATCACGCTCACATAGGCCTCCATCCAGTCGGCCAGCTGATCCTTGGGGGTGTAGAGGGGCCAGCCCTCTGGGAAGGGCAAATAGGGAAAGTGGCAGTAGTGAACCGGGTCATGCAGGCAGAGGCTCTTGTAGCGCCGGCGCCAGTGATCGCCTGGACGGGCCTGTTTCTCCAGCACCAGGGTGGGCACCTCCAGGTGCCGCAGGCGCGCCGCCAGCATGAGCCCGGCCTGGCCGCCGCCCACGATCACCACATCGGGTTGCCGGCTGATGCCAAGCTCCTGCAGCTCCTGACTACGCCGCTCCGCCCAGGAGAGCCGGCCGGGATGCACGCCGTGCTCCGCCCCCACCGGCCTGCGCTCACGCACCCTCTCCCCGTGGCCCTTAAGTTCCTCCATGGCGGTGAGCAGGGTCCAGGCGCGGCCCTCGCGCAGGCGCAGGTGGCCGCTGCAGATGGCGACACGGGTTTCGAAGTCGAACCAGGCCTCCACCACGCCTTGGCTCTCGCTGGCCTCGCCGCGCAGGGCGAAGGCGCTGGGCGCCACATCCGCGAGGCGGGCTTCCAGCATCAAGGCGATGGCTTCCGGCCCCTCCTCCGTGCGCAGATTCCAGGTGAAGGCCACCAGATCGCGCCAGAAACACTCCGGGCCGAACAGGGCCACCACGCCCTGGGGATCGCCCTGAGCCAACGCCGCCGCGAAGGACTCCAACCAGGCCTGGGCCGAAGCCGTGGGCGCCAAAGTCGTGAATGCTGGGGCCATGGCCTGCCCATCCAAAGGATGTACCTAAGCTGCAGGATTGACGGAGCCTGATCGATCAGCCGTCACCGTTCTCGACAGAAGGGGAGCCCCCTGCGTTGGATGCCGGTCGTCGCCGCATCGCAAATCGTCTCTTGATCGGCGCAGTCGAGGGTGCGGTTCCATCCGCCGTTGGTATTCACGAACGTGAGCTTGTCGGTGACAGGAAGGCCAAGTCCCCATCCGGGGAGGCTTTGCCCCCTAAATGAGTCTTAGAAAAAAGCTGGGGCGCTGAGGCTTTCCTGCGTCAGTTCCCCTGCGGTGGTCCCAACCTCGGCTGGCAGCAGCAAGTCTTCGGCGTTGATCGAATCCAGTTGCTCCGCTCCCGTGAGCCCATGGGTCCAGATGTCAACGCGGCTGGATGGGGGACAGCAAAACAGCCAATCCTCGAACGGGAAGACCACCTTCTCCTGGAAGAAAGCCTCCGGACCGATACAGCGCAGGACCAAGATCTGATTGCTGGTGTTGCGATAGAGGCAGGTGCCCATTGCCATGGGTGGCAACAAGGGAATCCACACTGCCGCTCTGGCTGCACCACAACGGTGACGACGCGAACCTGATTGGCAATTGTCCCCAGATGGGGGCATGGCCAACGGGCGCTCAGGGCCAGGCGATGAAGCTGACCGGCTCGTACTTGGCGATGGTGATCCGCCAGGCCCTGATCGCCAGGCCCTGCAGGCTGGTGAGCAAGGACGCCGTCTCACCACCGGCGATCCAGTTCGCCTTGAGCAGCGGCAGCTGTTCGCTCATCACCTCCATCGGCAGTTCCATCAGCAGCAGACTGGACTCCCCAGCGGCCCGTTGGAGAGCGCCCTCGTCGCTGCGCTGCCAGAGGCGCAGCAGCAGTTCCAGCGCCAGGGTGCGTCCGTCATCGCCGGGATCGACGGCATCGGCAGCGGCGGCTGACTGGGATTTGCCGGTGAGCGGCAGGGCGCGCTTACCCCCAAACTCCACCAGGGCCAGGGCAAGGAGATAGGGAGCATCGGCCATGGAATCGATCCTGGGGGCTGGCCCACCCTGCCGGATCCAGGCCCACCAACACGATGGGGCCCCGCAGGATAAGCAGAAATACCTGAATGGCGACGATCGGTAGACGTTGGCCAGTGATCGACGGATCGAGTGAACTGTCGTGGGATCCGGCAGGGTTACATTCACCGGGACAAATCGGGCCCCTGCTGGGGCTGTGTGCCATGGCCACCATCGGAGAGCAGCTCCAGACCTATCGCTCCGCCCTCACCGAGGCCCAGGCGAAAGGCGAGCAGGCAGTTGCCAGCAAGATCCAGCAGCAGATCAGGGAATTGGAGGATTTCCAGCAACGCCACCCCGAGGAATCCGAAGCCCCCTCTCCCTTCGAGGTGTTCTGTGACCTCAACCCCTCCGACATCAACTGCCGCGTCTACGACGACTGAACCTCGATTGGTTCGCTGGCAGGCCTCTCCCGCCGAAGATTGCCCCTGGCTCGCTTCGCTTCCCAGCAAGGGGCAATCCCAGAAGCATGGATCTCACTCCCTTTCTGGCCAATGAAGGTCATGGCACCCCTGAGGAAGGACTGGAGTCGATCGAAATACCCGGCCGAGTCGCGGTGGCGGCCAAAGGTCGTTTTCTGCTGCGGGCCCTGTGCCGCAGCTTTGGGGGGTATTCGCGCATCACCTGCACCGTCACCGATCAGGAGGCCTGCCTCGGCTATCTGGCGGCGGAAGCCGACGATACCTACGAGCTGCTGGTCTGCACAGATTTCCTGGAAAGCGGCAATGGCTTCGATCTGGTTCGAGAGGCCCGCCAGCTCCATCCCAAGCTCCACTCCGTGATTCTGGCGCTGGGGGATGCGATTCCTGCGGAGTGCAATGAGGCACCCTGGCTGGAAGCCGTGGTGGCCGAGGCGGACTTTGTGGACGATCAGCAGCCCCTGCGGGCCGCCGTGATGGCCGTGCTTGGCGGGCACTCTTACCGCAGTCCCTCCCTGCGGACGGGCGTCCTGCCCTACCTGAGCTGTCCCCGGCTCCCCCCCCGGGAGTATGAAGTTCTCGACCTGCTGGCCAGTGGCCTCAGCGACCGGGAGATCGCCAAGCGTCTTGTGGTGAGCAACGAAACCGCCCACACCTACACCAAGCGGCTCCTGCAAACCCTCAACGTGCACAACCGGCTGCAGGCTGTGCTGAAGGGAATGCGCTGCGGCATGGTTCAGATCTGAGCAGAGCCACTGTTCCCGATTAACCACTGTTCCCAGTTGGGGGCATCCCTTCCCAGCCCGTTGCAGCAGATTGAGTCAGCTGTCGGCCCGGAAGGCCCTTCCATGACCCTGATTCAGCGGCAAACGCCCTATCCCCACTGGGAGTTCAGTGATCCCGTCAGCGGTGATCTCCTGCGGGTCGTGCCCGAACGCGGGGGGCTGATCAGCGGCTGGCGTTGCGCTGGCCATGAAGTCGTTTACCTCGATCTCGAGCGCTTTCTCGACCCTGCCCAATCGGTGCGGGGAGGCTTTCCGGTGCTCTTTCCGATCACCGGAGGGTTGCCGGACAACCGGCTGCCCCTGCCCCAGGGTGTGTTCACCCTCGGCCAGCACGGCTTTGCGCGCCAGCTGCCCTGGCGGCTGGAGGCCCTGGCGGATGGAGCGGGCGTACAGCTGCAGTTGGCCGACACCGAGGAGACGTTGAAGGCCTACCCGTTCAAGTTCCTGCTCACCATGGAGGTGCGGTTGGCACCCGGGGCACTGGAGATCAGCACCATCGTGGAAAACAGGGGCGACCACACGATGCCCTTCAGCTTCGGGTTGCACCCCTACTTCAACCTCTCCAGCCTGGAGAGCGTGACCTTCGAAGGGTTGCCGGACCGGTGCCTCGACCACCTCACCATGGAGGAGGCCTCCACGGCGGATCAGATGGAGAGGCTGGCCGATGGCATCGATTTGCTGGTGCGGCCCACGGGGACGGTGCGGCTGGTGGATGGGGCCGCCGGCACCAGCCTCGAACTGCAGCTGAGTCACCCCCTTGATCTGGTGGTGCTCTGGACGGAGCCTCCGCGGGCGATGGTGTGCATCGAACCCTGGAGCGCACCGCGGCAAGCCCTGCTGAGCGGCGACCGCAAACTCGAGCTGCGCCCCGGCGCCAACACGAGGCTCCACACCCGCTATGCCTTCTCGTCGACCCAGGGCGTCTGAGGGTGAATTGCCCCCAAGCGGGGGCTTCTCCCAACCGGGCGGCTGGTCGAAGATTCGGAGCGTTCGAAACGTGGCTGCCATGGGCCAGGCAACCTTCACCGCCGCCCTTACGATCGGCGAACTGGAAGCTAGTTTTCCGCTGTATTGCAAGGCCCTGCGCATCCTGATCCGGGAGGAGAAATCCATCGAGCAGATCCAGCGGAGCGTTTGCTGGCATCGCCTCGAGAAGCTGCATCACTGCCTGCCAAGGCATTACAAGGATCCCAACCACCTCTATTTCCACCTCAAGCGGGAAATCAGCGCGTGAAGCGTGTTCTGGCGATCATCCTTGGGGGCGGGGCCGGCACCCGCCTACAGCCCCTTACCCTCACCCGTGCCAAACCGGCAGTACCGCTGGGTGGCAAATACCGGCTGATTGACATCCCGATCAGCAACTGCATCAACTCCGGGATCCTCAAGATCTACGCCCTCACCCAGTTCAACAGTCAGTCGCTCAACCGCCACCTCAGCATCACCTACAACCTCTCCTCCGGTTTCAGCAGCGGTTTCGTGGAGGTGCTGGCGGCCCAGCAGACCCCCGACAGCCCGAGCTGGTTCGAAGGCACCGCCGATGCGGTACGCCAATACCGCGAACTGTTCGAAGCCTGGGATGTGGATCAGGTGCTGATCCTCTCCGGTGATCAGCTCTACCGCATGGATTACGCGGCCTTCGTGGCGGCCCATCGGGCCAGCGGTGCCGCGCTGACCGTGGCGGCATTGCCGGTGGACAGCTCAGCGGCAGAGGGGTTTGGCCTGATGCGCACCGATGCAGCCGGACGAATACGGGAGTTCCGAGAGAAGCCCAAGGGGGAGGCCCTCGAGGCGATGCGGGTCGACACCGGGGCACTGGGCCTGTCGGCCAGCGAAGCGGAACGCCGACCGTTTCTGGCCTCGATGGGCATCTATGTGTTCGAGCGGGACACCCTGTTCAACCTTCTCTCCAGTTACCCGCAGGCCACGGACTTCGGCCAGGAAATCATTCCAGCCGCCCTGGGCAGTGGGCTATCGCTGCAGAGCTATCTGTTCGATGCCTACTGGGAAGACATCGGCACCATCAAGGCCTTCTACGACGCCAACCTTGCCCTGGCCGATGAGCAGCCTGCCTTCAGCTTCTACGACGAACAGGCCCCGATCTACACCCGGTCGCGCTATCTACCGCCCAGCCAGATTCGGGAGGCTCGGGTTCACCGCTCGGTGCTCAGCGAGGGCTGCCTGCTGGATCGGTGTCTGATTGAGCACTGCGTGCTGGGTTTGCGGTTACGGGTGGAGGAGGGCGCTGTGCTGGAGGACACGCTGGCCATGGGAGCCGATCGTTATGAATCGGAGGCTGAGCGCGCTCTAGTGCGCTCACGCGGTGGTGTGCCGCTCGGGATTGGGGCTGGATCCGTGGTGAAGCGAGCGATTCTCGACAAAAATGTGCGCATCGGCGCCAACGTGCAGGTGATCAACAAGGATCGGGTGCAGGAAGCTGATCGCAGTGAGCTGGGATTCACCATTCGCAGCGGCATCGTGGTGATCGAGAAGAACACAACGCTGGCCGATGACGCGGTGATCTAGGGGTGCTCACCAAACGGGAGAGACCACATCCTTGGGTGTGAGATCCCATGCCGGTGGAGACCTGGCTGGAATTGTTGCCAACACCGGACGGGGTCAATCGGCTGGGCTTGAGGACGAGTCATCCGGATTCACCTTCGCCAGGGGTATGGAGTGGAAGTCACTGGCCCCATGGCGCTCGGCCAGGTGTTCAGAAGGATCGCCAAACGTTCGATTGACCATCCGCCCCCGTTTCACGGCCGGTCGTTCCAGGAGGGCGTCGGCCCAGCGCTGAACATGTCGATACTCCTGCACGCTCAGGAACTCGGCAGCGCCGTAGGTCCAGCCCTTAACCAAGCCGCCATACCAGGGGAAAACGGCAATATCGGCGATCGTGTAGTCATCTCCAGCCAGATAGGAGCTCTCGGCAAGGCGACGGTCCAAAACGTCCAGCTGCCTTTTAACCTCCATGGCAAATCGATCAATCGCATAGGCGATCTTGGTGGGGGCGTAGGTATAGAAATGGCCAAAGCCACCCCCCAGATAGGGCGCACTACCCATCTGCCAGAACAACCAGTTCATGGTTTCGGTGCGAGCTGGTAT
Organism: Synechococcaceae cyanobacterium ELA445; assembly: GCA_037134455.1. Taxonomy (GTDB): domain Bacteria; phylum Cyanobacteriota; class Cyanobacteriia; order PCC-6307; family Cyanobiaceae; genus ATX-6F1. The sequence goes on from JBAXME010000021.1 coordinate 26,284, forward strand.
GTCCTTCGGGAGAAAGGCATCGAACTTTTCGGCCAAATAAAGCAGGATCGATCCCGACTCAAAAACACGGATCGGTTTGGGCCCTGTGCGGTCGAGCAAGGCAGGAATCTTGGAGTTTGGGTTGATGGCAACAAACCCAGAGCCGAATTGATCACCCTCGCGAATCTTGATCAGCCAGGCATCGTATTCGGCGCCGGAATGGCCCAGTTCCAGCAGCTCCTCCAGCAGGATTGTGACTTTCACTCCATTCGGAGTGGCCAGGGAGTAGAGCTGGAACGGGTGGCGGCCGATTGGCAGCTCCTGTTCATGGGTCGCGCCTGCGATCGGGCGGTTAATGGAAGCAAAAATTCCGCCGTTGGCCTTCGTCCACGTCCATACCTTTGGGGGTATGTAGATAGCTCCATCTGCCATGGTTGGATGAGCTGAGAAGGGGAGCCAGTTGATACCACTGCAGGCTAATCTGATCCCCGTTACGGGCACAGCTTCCCTCGCTTCACATCCTTGGTCGCGTTGGCACCCCTCTACGGGTAGCAGCCACGCGAAGGGAGGCCCATGGTTTGACGAGCAGACCACAAGCGGCCTGCCCACCTCGCTGCTAGGGCGCTCTTAGACGCACCTTGTGGGGTAAGGAAACCAAACGGGTCGCCACCAAACTGCTCTCCAGGTGGGAGCCAATGCGACACAGCTGTTCGACAAGCACCTCGTGAGAGTGGAGCTAGCCATCGCCAACACAGGGGCCGCAGCGCAGATGGGACCGGCGTCTCAACTGCAGCGCCTGGCAGTGCAGCCAGGGCCGACGGGTCATCGCCTGGGGGGACTGGCCCAGGAGGTGTGCGACCGGGAAGGTCGACTTGCTCGAGAAGCCGTACTCGCGGGAGATTCAGCCAAGTTTTCAACCAAAATCGAGAATAGAGACAAAACTATCGTCGAACCTTTGCCCGCCAGCGCCTATATCACTCACTCAGCGGGGCAATACTTTTGCAGGAACGCCTTAGGAGGCAGAAGAGGACCTCTAAACTGCAGGCCAATGTATGTACTGCCCGAATCCACTTTTTCCCATCTTACTTTTACCATAAATTCAATCTTTTCAGTTGCAAAGGACTTGTTCAACGAGAGCGTCAGAAGCTCGTCCGTAGACTCGAGATTGGTCAATCTGATGCCCGCCACAACGCAGACCCCCCCTTTGCTCACGTCCCACAAGGTGACGTAACAGATTCGCCCCTTAGAAGACAGGAGCTCGCCCTTCGGCGGACTGGAATGGATGATCTTGCGCTTAAACTTTCTGCGTGGATCATCATTATCACGATCCTGGCGACTTGACCCTTTTAGAAGATCGCCAAAGAGTTGCCTAAGCATCGGATAGGAGAGGCGGAGCCGTGTCCCTGTTTCGGTTATGCTATTGTAGCATGTTATCTAGCGCAGAAGGGCCCGGCTTATGGCGACTGGTCGGCTTGGATAGTGAGGGCCAGATTGCCCGGCCAAATCAGTCCTTGCCTTGCAAGGCATCCCGCATCTTTTCCACTTGAGCCCTTGCAGTGGAAAAGCAAGACCCCATTGGTTTCATGCGGCACTGATCTGGAAGATCGAGGCTTGGATAGGCCTTGCCCAATGGAGCCTAAAAGGTATACACAAACCAGGAAGAATCGGCTCGACTCACGATAGATTTTCTCAGAACCAGCTTCCTATCGTTTGGCACAAGTGTGGCTCGTCAGGCCATGATCCCAGGCGACAGAGAAGAATTAATTCCCCGTACCAGAATCAACCCTCTCAGCCCCCCATGAGGATCCAAACAAGCGAACAAAACCGGCCTGGCTAAGGCTATTCCAAGTTTTAACGAGCCAAAACGCAGGCCGTTTCACCCGCAGACCTGGAATCAAGCAACCTGGGAGCTGCTTAGCGCGAAGCCAGTTCCACCGAAGTGATCTGCTGCAAGGGAACCGAAAACGGGGGTGAGCCGTCCCGGCCCAATGGCCAACGGCGCACCCAGGCGGATTCCGAGCTGTCGTCAACACTGACCACCTGATAGGTGCCGTCGGGCTTGCCGGCCAGTTGCACAAAGGTGCCTGATTCGAGAGTCATGGCGGATCGAGTGCGAAGGAACAGGACGTCGGACGGGTGGGGAAACATCAATTGCAGTGGGCTGCACTGCGGAGAACGGCAGCCCCCCCCAGGACGGGCAGCACAGTGAGCAGAAACGCCTAGGCAACTGCTTCAAATGTAACGGTTGCTTGCAATCCCTTTGACGCACAAGCCCACCATGTGCTGGTGTCCGCACCGACACCGCTCCGGAGTCGGGCCTGCGGTGGTGGTGACCCTGGAGGCCCGTTCAGGCCCTGGGGCGGATTCCAGGCGCATCCGGATCTGCGGGGCCTGGAAGCCGACACGTCACCCAGTGCCGCGCCCCCGGGGGGAACCGAACCAACCGGTGGCGCGAAGGTGCACTAGGTTGAAGCTGGTTCATAGATTTCTCTTCAAGCGAGCTGACCACTTTCTTCAGGGCCATCGACGAATCGATTCATAGTTTTCTTGAGTTCATGACGATTTACGTAGGCAACCTTTCCTTCGACGCCGAAGTGGAAGACCTCCAGCAACTGTTCGCTACCTATGGACAGGTGCGCACCTGCAGCCTGCCCCTCGACCGGGAAACCGGCCGCAAGCGCGGTTTCGCCTTTGTGGAAATGGCCGTTGAAGCCGAAGAGAGCAAGGCCATCGACGATCTCCAGAACGTGGAGTGGATGGGCCGCAACATCCGGGTGAACAAAGCCGAGCCCCGCACCGGCGGCGGTGGCGGTGGCAACCGCGGTGGCGGTGGCGGCTATGGCGGCGGCGGTGGTGGCGGCGGCTACGGCGGTGGCGGCGGCGGCAACCGCTACTGAGCCTCTCCCCCAGCAGGGCCGATGAGGGGCTTTGTTGCCCCTCTGGCAAACACCAGCGGTTCTGAAGGTTCACTCCATGGTCGCGGCGACCACGTCAAGACTCCTGAAGCACGGCTGCTGAACCCAGCCGTGCTTTTTTATGCGCAGTGCCCTTGGGGCTCGCCGTAGGTCGGCAGAGAATCGATGCGAAGGAGTGTTCTCCCTGGCTGGATTACCCGCACAATGGCGCACCTGACTCGGCAGAACTCAGCCCAGCGGTTGGTTTCTACAGACCATCGCCGCTCTTACTTGCAGATCATCACATCCACGCCCGAGGTCCGACGGCGAACAAGAACGCCGGTGTCGTGGTCGCTGCGGTGCAGTTGCAGGTCAATCTCTTCCTCCCCAAGGCGCAGCCCGGAGATCTCGAGTACATCGATTCCCTTGGGCAGCACGGGATTGCGGAACATCACCTGTACGCGGCCACTCCCACGGTCACGGCCAATACCCATGCCGGTGATCGACTCGAGCAGGCCGAACACCGCCCCACTGGCCCAGGCCTGGGGACTGCAGGCCACGGGGTAGTGGGTGGGCTCCTCATCCTCCCGGCGAGCGAAGCCGCAGAACAGCTCCGGCAATCGGTACTGGGGCATGGCGCAGGCCGTCTCGAACAAACCTGTGATCACCCGCATCGCCTCGCCCCGGTAGCCGTAGCGGGCCAGCCCAAGACCGATGAGGGCGTTGTCATGGGGCCAAACGGAGCCGTTGTGGTAACTCATCGGGTTGTAACGCACCTCCCGTTCATCGAGGGTGCGCACCCCCCAACCGCTGAAGCTGGTGGGGGCCAGCAGTTGCCGGGCGATCGACCCGGCTGCAGAGCGACTGGCAATGCCGGTCCAGAGGCAGTGTCCCGCATTCGAAGCCCTCACCACACAGGGATCCCCGACGCCATCAAGGGCCAGGGCATAGCTGCCGATCGACTCGCACCAGTAGGCGTCATGGAATCGACGGCGCAGCTGGCGGGCCTCCTCCCGCAGCCGTTCTGCTTCGTCGCTCCTGCCAAAGCGCTCTTCGATGGCGGCCATGGAATGGCGGGCACCGTAGGAATAGGCCTGCACCTCACACAGGGCGATAGAGCCCTCCGCCAGCCGACCATCGGCATGGTGTACGGCATCGTCGCTGTCCTTCCAGCCCTGGTTGCGCAGACCACCCTGGGCGGCGCAGAGGTAGCGCAGGAAGCCATCGGGACTGCGGGCCTCCGCCATGCGAATCCAGGCCATGGCACTGGCGAGGGAGGGCCTCAGGCTGTCGATGAAGTCCCGATCGTCGCTGCGCAGGAGGTAGTCACCCGCGAGGATCAGAAACAGGGGCGTGGCATCGACACTGCCGTAATAACGGCCGAAAGGCACCTCTCCAAGGGCCGCCATCTCCCCCAGCCGGGCCTCATGGAGAATCTTGCCCGTTTCGGCATCACTAAAGGGATCTTCGTGGCGGGCCTGCTGATCCGCCAGGAACCCGAGCACCCCCCGGGCCAGGCGGGGCTCCACCAGCAGCATCTGGCGGGCGGTGATCAGCCCGTCACGGCCGAACGGACAACTGAACCAGGGAACGCCTGCGTAGGGATAGAGGCCATGGTCCAGCTGGCTGGAGAGCAGGTGGACATCGGAGGTGGAGCGGGCCACCCAGCTGTTGAAGGCCGAATTGTTGCTGCTGATCGAGGCGGTCAGCATCCGGTTGAGCCGGAAGCGCTCGATGGTGGCCACCAGCGCCGCCTCGAAGGCCTCCTGGGGCGTGAGCTCCGGTCCACCATGGGGATGGAAATCGAGCTGCAGGCAGAAGCGACGCGTGCAGCGGGGCTCGAGATCGAGGGCAAAATGCACCCGGGTCTCCGACACCTCCAGCAACGGCACCCCCAGCCGCAGGGCCGTGCAGCGATCCTCCCCATCCAGCCCGCGGTACACCACCTCCAGCCGCTCCGAGGTGCTGCCATGCACACGGGTGCCACGGCGACTGCGATGGTGCCCTCGCACCTCGAAGATGTCACGGAAATCGGCATCGACCTGCAGGTCCATCGGCACCGTCACCGAGCCCGAGGCATAGCTGGTGAAACAGAACTGTTGCAGCAGGGCCGTGGGGGTGAGCACGGTGCTGCGCTCCAGGTGCACCGTGCCGGCAGGGGGAGAACCTGCTGCGATCCCATCGTTGCTGAGGTGGCTGACGTGCAGCCCCATCTCCTCCCGCTCGGTGGAGGAGAGCACCGTGACGGCATCCCCCCACATGGACAGCTCCAGTCGGCTGACATGACGCATGCCCCTGTGGAACACACCCGAATCGGGATGGCTGGAGGGGCAGATCTCACCCCGACGGTCGAGCATGGCGAAGGTCTCCCCATCCTTGAGCACGAAGGGGGGCAGCTGATCAGGCCGCATGGAGCAGGGACGAAAGGATCCTGGATTCGGAGCGGATGCTGGAACGGTGGTGCTGAATCAACCAGTGATACAGCTGCTCATAGGCATTGGCCTGGCGCTCGACGCTGAAGCGCTCGTCGAAGTCGGCACGAACCCGCTGGCGCGACAGCTGATCAATCCCACGCACCGCCTCCACCGCCGCCTCGATCGAATCCACAAGCACCCCATTGGTGCCGTTGCGGATCACCTCCGGCGTGGAGCCATTGCGCCAGGCGATCACCGGAGTTCCACAGGCGTTGGCTTCGATCATCACCAGACCAAAGGGCTCCGGCCAGTCGATCGGGAAGAGCAGGGCCAGGGCCCCGCCCAGGAGCTCCTGTTTACCGGCGTCGTCCACTTCACCGATGAACTCCACCTCGGGGTGGCTTTGCAACAGCGGCTCAATCACCGACTGGAAATAGGCGTTGTCGACCGCATCCACCTTGGCCGCCACCTTCAGGGGCAACCCCGCCTGGACGGCAATGGCGATGGCGCGATCGAGCCGTTTCTCAGGGGATACCCGGCCCACGAAGGCGAGATAGTCGCCGGGGTTGGGCTCGAAGCGGTAGAGGTGGGCCGGTAGCCCGTGGTGAATGGTGCCGATCCAGTGGGCCTGGGGCAACGGCAGCCGCTGGGCATCGGAGATCGACACCAACGGCACCTGGTCGAAATGGCGATGCAACGCCGCCATTTCCGGTGCCGCCAGAGGCCCGTGCATGGTGGTCAGGTGGGGGCGATCGAGGCGGGCCGTGAGGGGGTAGTGGCCGTGGCCGGTATGGAAGTGGAGAATGTCAAAGCGGTGCAGCTGGTCGGCCACGTGGTCGAGCTGAATCAGCGACGGCACGCTGCGGTCACCCTGGTAACCGGAGCGGCGCAGGGCCTCAGGTACGCAGGCGAACAGTTCGGCACTGGTGAGCGAATCGCCACTGGCAAACAGCACCACTTCGTGGCCACGACGGACCAACTCCTCGGTGAGGTAATGAACCACACGCTCGGTGCCTCCATAACACCTGGGTGGCACACTTTCATCGAGTGGAGCAATCTGGGCAATGCGCATTTTGCTGCTCCAATACAATCAATTACCAGGGCATAGCCCACGCAATCGACTGCACGTTCAGCAGCCGAAACGTGAACGGGCGCAGGTGATCTGATGCTAATGAGAGAACGGTCCCTGGTCGTGCGGCACATCAGCGGCACAGGGTTGGCCTTCAACCAACAGGCATCGCTTCACAGTGAAGGAAATGGCGAGGCGTGGCAGGCATTTGGCAGCGTCCTCAGGAAGAAGAAACGACACAAAAAACCATGGCCGTAGGCACAAATTCTGGCGCAGCAGGATCCTGGCAAGCCTCTGCCTTCCCCATCGCTCCGGCATGGGCACCTCCCACCCGCTGCCCACCGACGCATCCAAACGGGCCCGTCGCGAACCCCTCTGACCAGCCCGGATCTGGGGTGATGGGCCCTCCAGGCATTCGCCCGGAAACATCTCCTGCCATGGGCGTGGTGTCGCCATGAACGTACTGCTCATCTACCCCCGATTTCCCCAGACCTTCTGGAGCTTCAACCGGGCGCTTGAGCGGGTGGGCCGCAAGGTGCTGCTGCCGCCCCTGGGCCTGATCACCGTGGCGGCGCTGCTGCCCGCGAGCTGGAACCTGCGGCTGGTGGACGTCAACGTGCGCGAGGTGGCCGAGGAGAACTGGGCCTGGGCGGATCTGGTGATTCTCTCGGCCATGCTGGTTCAGAGGCGCGATCTGGCCCTACAGATCAGCCGGGCCCGGACCCATGGTGTGCCCGTGGCGGTGGGGGGACCCTTCGCCAGCTCCACCCCCGAGGCACCCGAACTGGCGGCCGCCGACCATTTGATCCTCGATGAAGGGGAAATCACGATCCCCCTTTTCGTGGCGGCCGTGGGGCGGGGCGAGAGCAGGGGCCTCTACCGCGCCGGAGAGGTGCGGCCCGACCTCACCAGCTCGCCGATTCCCCGCTTCGATCTGCTGGAGCTGGACGCCTACGACGCCATGGCCGTCCAGTTCTCGCGGGGTTGCCCGTTCCAATGCGAGTTCTGCGACATCATCGTGCTCTATGGGCGCAAGCCCCGCACCAAGGAAGCGGAGCAGCTGCTGGCCGAGTTTGATCGGCTGTATGCCCTCGGCTGGCGGGGAAGTCTCTTTCTCGTCGATGACAACTTCATCGGCAACAAGCGCAATGTCAAACGCCTGCTGCCGCCCCTGCTCACCTGGCAAGTCGATCACAACTTCCCCTTTGGCCTGATCACCGAAGCCTCCGTCGACCTGGCCAGTGACCTCGAGCTGTTGGAGCTGATGGCCGCCTGCCGGTTCGAGCGCGTGTTCCTGGGCATCGAAACCCCGGACGAAGCCAGCCTTGCCTCGGCCCATAAAATTCAGAACACCCGCCATCCCCTGGAGGAGGCGGTGGACACCATCACCGCCCACGGACTGGAGGTGATGGCAGGCTTCATCCTGGGCTTTGACGGCGAGGCGGCGGGGGCGGGGGATCGCATCGTGGCCTTCGTCGAGCGCACGGGAATACCGATCGCCATGCTGGGGGTGTTGCAGGCCCTGCCCAACACGGCCCTATGGCACCGGCTGCAGCGGGAAGGCCGGCTGATGGACCTTGACAACGACTTTGATCGGGGGGTGCAGACCCACCTGCTCAACTTCCGGCCCACCCGAGCGATCGAGGCCATCGGCGGAGAGTTCATGGCGGCCTTCGATGCGCTCTACGAACCCAGGGCCTTCCTGGATCGAATCGACCGCTATTGCCGCAAACTCGGGGCTCCCCGCTGGAAGGGGTTGCGGCCGCGCTGGCACGACCTGGGGCTCCACGGCCGCAGGCCCGCCGAGCTGATCGGCGTCGCCGGCCTGATCGCCCGGCGGGGTCTACGGGATCCCGACGCCGGCCATTTCTGGCGGGTGCTGTTGGGCCTGGCGCTGCAACGGCCCGGGCAGTTGGCCCCCTTCCTGCGCCTGCTCGTGATCCATGAGCACTTCCTCGAGTACCGCCAACTGGTGCGCCAGCAGGTGGAAGCCCAGCTGCTCTGGGCCCGTGAGCACAGGGGCGAAGCGGAACCCAAGGAGCTGGTGGCGGGCCGGGGCTGACCAGCGCGATCGATCGTCACCCCCGTAAAGTTGGCTGGGCTCGGGGTCTGGCCCATGGCGAACCACAAGCGGCTACCACCGGCGGACTATCTGCGCCAGCGCCTGGCCTATGACGCCCGCAGCGGCATCTGCCGATGGACCGACAGCCTCCCGCCGCGGAGTCGCATCCGCGCGGGAGAGCGGGCCGGCGCCAAGGACACTGGCGGCCGATGGCAGGTGGTGATCGACGGTCAGCGCTATGCCCTGACCCGCATCATCTGGTGCCTGCACCATGGGGTTGACCCTGCCAACCGGGAGATCACGCCAATCAACGGCAACCGCGACGACCACCGCATCAACAACCTTCGGGTCGGCGGCACGGCGTCCACCGGGCGTCGAAGGATTCCCGCCGCCAACCAGTCCACGGGCTTCAAGGGGGTGACGCTGAACCCCCAGAACGGCCGCTTCCGGGCCCGCATCCTGATCAACGGCAACCGCGAGTCCCTGGGGGAGTTCGACAACAAATACGACGCCTTCCTGGCCTACGTGCAGGTGGCCAAGGCCCAGTTGCGCCGACCAACCCCCTGAGCCCATGTCGCCTGCGCGACAGGCAGGAAAGCAACCCCTGGCCTGAGATGGCCCATGGCCGGATCCCGCGGGAGTCTCCTTGTTGCGACCCACACCAGGTGCCCTCCGCTCCAACCGGCTGGAGGAGCGACCTGGCGCCATCCCCGCCGCGCTGTATGTGCACGGGGGACGCCGGCCCAGCCAATTCAGTGTGGTGGTGTTCGAACCGGCGGGACCACGGCTGCAGCCCGTGGTCGATCCCGGGGAGCTGGAGGACCTGAGGCGCAGCGGTCATCCCCTCTGGCTGCGGGTGATGGGCCTGAGCGACCCCCGGCTGATTGGGGCCATGCTCGAACCATTGGCGGTGCCGCGCCTGCTGCTGCCCCCCCTGATGGAGGTGCCCCAGCGGCCGCGGGCGGATTCCCTCGGCGAGGCGCTGCTGGTGGTGCTGCACCGCTTCAGTTTCGCCCGTGATCCCGCCCACCTGATCAGCTCCCAGGTGGGGGCGTTGCTGCTGCCCGGCCTGTTGGTCAGCTTCGAGGAGGCACCGGTCGGAGAGGCGTTCCCGGAGCTCACCCACTGGCTCGAATCCCAGGCAGGTGCCGTGGAGCTGCGCGACCTCGACGACATCCTCCACTTCCTGATCGACGAGATCCTCGACGAGCTGTTCCCCATCCTTGAGCAGATCGCCAACCGGCTCAGCGCCCTGGAGGAGGCGGCGCTGCGGGAACCCAAACCCCGGCTGCTGCAGCGCACCTTCCAGTACCGCAGCAACCTGCTCACGATTCGCGGCCAGATCTGGCCCCTGCGCCATCAGATCCGGGTGCTGCTGCGCCAACGCCAGGATCTCCTGGGCCGGGAGGCCACCCTCGGCTTCCAGGACATGGGGGAACTGGTGGATCTGCTGTTCGAGAACTGTGAACTGCTGCGCCATCAGTGCGATGCCATCACCCAGTCCTATGCGGCCAGCGTGGGCAATCGGATGAACCAGGTGATGAAGACGCTGACCATTCTCACCAGCGTCTTTGCGCCGCTGACCTTCATCGCGGGGGTGTATGGCATGAACTTCGAAAACATGCCCGAATTGAAATGGCATTACGGTTATGCCTATGCCATGGGATTGATGGCACTCATCGCCTTGATCCAGGTGTACTGGCTGTGGCGACGCCAATGGTTCCAGGACTGGACCTCCCCGCGCTGAGCCCGAGGCAGCACCCCTGGTTCGCCAGCGCTCAAGAGTAAACGGATCTGCCACATCGACAGTAAAAACAGCACATGAGTGGCAGAACAACGGCGCGAATCAAATCGAAAGATTTGCGAGACGCCTCAACGGTGATCGTGTGCAATCAAACCCATCACACCTGATTAGCGTTGAGGTGAAGTAAGGGACAAAGGCCATGTTCAAGTATCTTGCGGTCGGCCTCTTGGTGGGGGCCAGTGTGGTCGCAACGGCCATGCCCGCGTCGGCCTACGACCTTGGCAACGACAACAACAAAAACACGATCCGCTGGAATTCCGGTGGCGCCGTCTGGTCCACCGATCTGGCCGCGATCAACAGCTTCGTGAACACCGGTGAAGTGACCGACCGGGGCCTCTCCGATGGCATTTCCCGTTCCGGTTGGACGGCCAGTGAGTTGCGGGCAGGTCTCGCCAAGACCTACAGCGTTGATGTGGCCAACGTCGCCACCTATCTCTATTCCGACGCTGGCATCAAGTTCCTCAAGAATGCTTCCCGCAGCTACTTCCCCTACTGGACCCAGTCCACCTACGCGGTGGAGTCCCTGCGGGGGGCGATCATCGGTGCCGCAGCCGATGGCACGATCTCCTCACTGGACATCATGGCCAACCTGCCGGTGGATTACCGGCTGGCCCACACCTGCAACACCTATGACGGCAAGCAGAACATCTGTGCCGAAGGCCGCTGCGTCGGCGAAGCCCAGTGCACCTCGTTGCTGAGCTGGTATGTGTTCCTGCCCGCCTGCATCCAGGCGAACCAGGTGGCCAATGCGCCGGCCCTCACAAAGACCACAGGAGCGGCGCCCCTGAACCCCGTCCGCGGCATGTGGTGAAGCCATGGCCAACCGGCGCCTGGGACCCCCCAGGGGCCGGTGGCCCGATCTCCGATCTTTAAGAGGCACCCTTGAGTAGCTTGAAGTAGGAGATTCTCGCCCATGCCACTTCCTCAACGACGGCAGTTATCCCAACTCAACAGCAGGGATTACAGCCTCTACCGGGCCATCTGCCGCGAACTGGAGGAGCTGCAACAGGTGATCCATCACAAGGAAATCGAATACTCCGACTTCCAGGAAGTAGCGGTGGCCATGATGGACCGGCGGTTTCTGATCGAATGGCTACGGGAACTCCGCCTGCCTGCTGCATCGGCCTACTCCGATTGCGGACTGACGGAGGAGGTGGAAAGCCAACTGCTGGAGGATGGCGCCTAAGCCACCCGGTCGAATCCCCGGGGGCCGATCCTTGCCTACGGCAGGGAGATTCTGGCCCATCGGGACAGCATCACAAGCTCAAATTTGATCTTGAAGCATGGGTGGCAGCTCATCATCTTGAGCATGGGCCATTCGCCAGGGCACGCCCCTCAGGGCCTCCCACCGGCACCCTCCTTTGGACCTGGGCAGACCGGCGTGATCAACTTCAGGGGCCCCACCGTGAATGGCAAGCCCACATCCTTCGCCAGCACGGACCAATCGATCTTGAGGATGCCTTTGTGCAGGCCCAAGACCCCCCCGACAATCAGCAGGAGCAGCAGGATCTTGCTCATGCCTCCGGTAACGAACGGACGGGCGCCGAATCTGACATGCCGATAACGTGGCCCAGCCGGGAAGCCCAACCATGTTCGTGCAGCGCTTCTCCAAAACCGTGGTGAAGGGCACCCCCGCAGCGCGCCTGCGCCAGGTGAACCGGGAAGATGCGTTGCAGCAGCTCGAACTGGCGGCCCTGGTTCAGGCCTATCTGGCCCGGGAGCCGGTGTACCTCGGGCGGGGTGCCTACTGGAACTGGGACAGGGACGGCATCCCCCTCTGGCTGGTGCCCCAGTTTCAGGACCTGAACCTGCTGGAGGGCCGTCCCTAGCCTGGAGGCCACCATCTGGCTCGCCCATGTTCCGCCATCTGCTGGTGCCCACCGACGGGTCCACCCTCTCCGAGCAAACCGTCGACCGGGCCGTGTCCTTCGCCCGCGAAGGGGGAGCCCGCATCACCTTTCTGTATGTGCAACCGGAGGTTTTCGGACCCGGCAATGTGGCGCTCTATGGCGATGGGGTGGTGATCAACCCGGGCTGGAACGAGGAGATCGTGCGCTCCAACAAGGTCTTCGCCGCCCACGTGCTTGAGGAGGCCAGGGCCAAGGCCGAGGCGGTCGGCGTTCCCTGCACTGGCGAAACCCTCGTGAGCAGCGTGATCTACGAGGCGATCATCGACACCGCCACCGGCAACGGTTGCGATCTGATCTTCATGGCCTCCCACGGCCACCGGGGTCTGGCAGCTTTTCTTCTCGGCAGTGAAACCCAGCGGGTGCTCACCCACAGCACCATTCCCGTGCTCGTCTACCGCTCATCGGAGGGCCCATGAGTCCAGGGCTCGGCCGGAACCGGCCCCAACTCCAACCGATGGGAGCGGGCCCGCTGGCGATGCTCGTAGGCCTGCAGCTCCACCCGCTGGCCGGGATGGTCGGGATCGTCGATCAGGGTGCGCCAATGGGCCGCCGTGTTGCGATGGATCCGTTCAGCTGCGCCCCCTGTCGCCGCCGCAGACTCGCCAACCAACCCGGAACCGGGGGGGCGGGACGGGTGGCGCCCCCCCCTGTGCTTGCCGTGGCCCATCCCATGCACCCTTGTCTCTGGTTTCGTTCTAGCCCCGGTAACGCCCGTTGATGGCCACCGCCGATCCCCTGCAACTTGCGGTGGTGGGCCATGTGGAGTGGGTCACCTTTCTGCGGGTGCCCTCCCTGCCGCGGCCTGGGGAAATCCTCCGCGCCAGCGATCTGCTGGAGCAGGCGGCGGGGGGAGGCGCCGTGGTGGCGGCCCAGATGGCCCGTCTGGCGGGCGGGGCCGAATTCTTCACCGCCCTCGGCCGCGATCGGCTGGGGGAGCGCTGCGCCCAGGAGCTGGAGTCCAGGGGTCTGCGCCTCCACATCGCCTGGCGCGACGCCCCCACCCGCCGGGCGATCACCTTCATCGACGGCACGGGCGAGCGCACGATCACCGTCTTCGGCGAGCGGCTGAGCCCCTGCGCCAGCGATGACCTGCCCTGGGGGCGTCTCGCCGACTGCGACGGCGTGTTCGTCACCGCCGCCGATCGGGATGCCCTGCGGCTGGCCCGGTCAGCCCGGGTGCTGGCGGCCACCCCCCGGGTGGGCCTGCCACTGCTGCGCTCCGCCGGAGTGCCCCTCGATGCCCTCGTGGGCAGCGCCACCGACCAGGGCGAGGTCTACGCACCCGGGGATCTGGATCCTTGCCCGGGGGTCTATGTCGGCACGGAGGGGGCCCGGGGCGGTTTCACCTGGCCCGGCGGCCGCTTTGCCGCCCCCCAGCTCCCCACCGGAGCACCGGCCCAAGGGGATGGCGACACCTACGGAGCCGGGGACTCCTTCGCCGCCGGCCTCACCACCGCCCTGGCGGCGGGCTGGGACCTGAAGCGGGCGCTGGACTTGGGGGGCCGCTGCGGTGCGGCCTGTGTCGGGGGCCGGGGCGCCTATGCGGGCCAGCTGGGCCTGGATCTCTTTTAACCGGAGCCCGCTTCGGCCCGCTGCCACCCCCGCAGCAGTTCCGCCTGAATGGGGGCCGAGGGCGGTGGCAGCCGCCCCGCTCCTGGATCGCTGAGGACACCCGAGCGCACCAGACCCCAGGGGGTCCCGGCAAGGGCCGCCTGGGGCAGGGGTCCCTGGGCGGGCCGGTACCCCCAACGCCGCAACTGCAACTGCTGCTCCCCCTGGCGAAGGAAGGCCACAAAGCGCTCCCCATCGGCGGCACTTCCCTCGGCGGAACCGTCCATCACCACCGCCGTCAGCACGGTTTCGAAGGTGGGATTGGGATACAGGATGCGGTACGGCTGCCCCTGGCGCTGGAGGGCCTCGGCCCAGCGGGCCAGGGCCGCGCTCTCGTAGACCATCGCCACATCACCGTCATTGGGCCCGGCGGCGATGAACTCCCGCAGCAGGATGTCCGTGGAGCGGGGCGGCTGATACACCGCGCGCCGCAGGGGCACCAGAGCCCGCTCAATCGCCCCGATCTGGGCGGCGGGTTGGGTGAGGGCCGTAGGGCCGAGCCGATCCCGGGTCCAGAGGGCAAGGGTCAGCTGGCCACTGTTGGAGCGGGCCGGATCGGTGATGCGCAGGTCAAAGCTGCCCCAGGCCGGCGGCCCCCCCAGGGCTCGCCAGTTGCCTGCTTCGACGGCCCGGCGCAGCCGCGGCCAGGAGAAGGGGCCCGAACCGAACAGCACCTGGCTCCGCTCTGCCCAGACCACCGCCACCAGCAGGGTGCGGGCCACGGGCTGGGGCTCACTGTGGAAGGGGAGAGGCAGGCCAAGGGCCCGACGCCGTTCGGCCAGTTCAGTCAGCAGCGCTCCGTTCGCGGGGATCAGCACCCGAGACCGGCGCTGCGGGCCAGAGTCCCCCCCGTCCTGGCTGCGGTTGACCATGTCCTGGGCCCCCTGCACCTCGACGATCAGATCGATGTCGGGATTGGCGCGCTCGAAGCGCGCCTCCAGCTGCCGCATCGGCTCCTCGAGCTCCGAACCTGTCGCCACCCGCAGGGGCCGGCGCAGGCCGGGGATCGGGGCCAGCGCCAGAACGATCGCCACCACCGCGATCACCAGGGACAGCTGGCGGCGCTGACGGCTGCTCAGGGTCAACGGGAACAGTCCGGTTAGCGTTGATTGTCGGAGAATGCGGCAGGGATGGCAACGGCACCACGGCCCGTGGCACCAGGATCGGCCCCCCTGCTCGCCTGCCTGTTCACCTGGATGGTGGCGGGGCTCTCCGGCTGCCACTTCGCCATCTCCGCCCCCGCTTACCCGGTGTCGATGCTGGTGGGCAGTGCCCTCGGCGGCTTCTGTCGCTCGGCCGCGGGCGCGATCGAGCGCAGGCGACCGCGCCTGCGGGATGGCACCGTCGTCAGCCTGCACTGCCGGGACGCAGGCAGCGGCGATGTGGTCCAGGAAATGGAGTCCCTGGCCCGCGACGTGCTCAGTGGCCGCATGCCTCCGAACGACGGACGCATCCCCACCCTGCTGTCCGTGGACGGGGAGCTGTACCAGCAGCAGCTGCGCGACCGGCTGCTGCAGCTGGACCCCAGCCGCACCCTGATTCCTGCGGTCACGGACGCGCCGGCCCTGGCGAGCAGCCCGATGGTGTTCATGACCACCCCGGCCCTGGCCCGGGGCCTGGAGCGCCTGGCCGATCCCTTCACAGCACTCACCTCCGCCACGACCCACCGGCAGCTGGACCCCGGCGCCCCCGAGCAGCCGGTGCGCTTCGTGCAGACGGCCCCGACCCGCTCCAACTCGGGCCTACAGACGCTCGTGGCCCAGTTCGTTGCCGTCTCCGGGGTGCGCCCAGAGCAGTTCACCCTGGCCCAGGTGGAGGCCTACGCCGGCAAGGTGGCGGCGATCCACCGCCACATCACCCGCTACGGCAGCTCCACCAACCAGCTGGCCCAGGCGATGGTGCGCAATGGGCCGTACTGGGCCTCCATCGGCTCGGTCTACGAGTCGTCGGTGATCAACGCCAACCTGGGCCGTGCCCCTGGGGAGGAGGCCTGGGTGGCCGTGTACCCCAGGGCCACCTTCACCAGCACGATGCGGGCGATCCTGCCCACGGCCCCCTGGATCGATGCCAAGGAAAAGGAGGCCGCCGGCGTGATCATCCAGGAGCTGCTGACCCCCGAGATCCAGCGTCTGGCCGCCGAGAAGGGCCTGCGCCCCGCCAATCCGGCCGTGCCGGCCTCCCTGGTGACCCGGGCCAACGGGGTCGACCCCAGGGCCCGTTTCGACTCCCTTCGCTCCCCCCGCCCCCAGGTGGTGGAGGCGATGCTGCGCAGCTGGGTGGCGGTGGCCAAGAAGCCCTCCCGGGTGGCCCTGGTGGTGGACAGCTCTGGTTCGATGCAGGGCAACAAGCTGCCGGCGGTGCAGGCCAGCTTGAGCCGTTACCTGAACCAGCTCACCCCCCGGGACAGCGTGGCCCTGTTCGATTTCGATTCGACCCTGCGGCCGCCGGTGGTGGTGGATGGGCAACCCGGCAGCCGTGCCAGGGGGCAGGCCTTCATCGCCTCGCTCCAGGCCGACGGCGGCACCCGCCTCTACGACGCCGTGCTCCAGGCCCGCGATTGGCTGCGGCTCCACCGCCGTCCGGGGGAGATCGACGCCGTGGTGGTGCTCACCGATGGCATGGACCAGGGCTCGCGCACGAGCCTCCAGGCCCTGCAGGCGGAGCTGCGACGCAGCGGCTTCAGCGGCGATGAGCGGATTGGTGTGTTCACGGTGGGCTTCGGCGCCAACGGCGACTTCGACGCCAGCGTGCTCAAGGGGATCGCCACCTCCAATGGGGGCGATTTCGCCCAGGGCACCCCCGACAGCATCCGCAAACTGATGGACGACCTGCAACTCTCCTTTTGAGTCCACCCTCCCCATGGCTCTCCCCGCCCTGAACCTGCC
>JBAXME010000022.1:0-42070 GCA_037134455.1 Synechococcaceae cyanobacterium ELA445
CCCGAAAGGGTGGCTTTCTTGTGTGTGGTGATTTTGACTGTTGGCTGGAGATGCTGCTGGGGGTACGTTGTGAGAGGCGGTGGTTTGTAAATGCTTTCTTCGATCAATGCGGATTGAGTAATTAACGTTTTTCTTCCGCCGTTCATCCAAGCGGTCGTGTCTCTGCGGGCTTCGTTCCTGCGTTTGTAAGGGAAATCAATAGCGGCAGCGCCCTTGTTGATCGGTTCACTGATCTACGCCATTCCAATGCTTGGACACACTGGTAATGGAGGTGGTCGGGGAGGCTGGCTACGACTTCTTTGCGCTCCACAGTGTTCGGTTTTTCAAGCAGTATTTGGATCACGATGACCATCTGATCCTGCTGGCTCCGTCCTCCCTCTTTTGGGACCTGCAACCTCCTTTGTGACAAGTGTTGCTGGCGGATCTCCCGCTTTCCCCGCATGCGTTCTACGGAGCTGAGCCTCCGTCGACCTGCCCTACCTGCGCCTCCCCTATGGCCGAAGGGCGCGCCCTAAGGGGGACTGGCCCCATGGATTCGCGCCCAGCCGGCCAAGTCATCACCTCCCCCGTAATCTCCCCACCAGATTCCATGTCCTTGCCGATGTCGATCCGCAACCGTTGGTCGGATGCCGATGCCGCTGCGGCCGTTGCCCACTACGGCGCCCAGGGGGTGAGTGAGGCCCTGGCCCTGCGCACCTACTCCGCCCGCCTGCTCGGTGCCGACCCGGAGCTGGTCCTCCATGGCGGCGGCAACACGTCGGTGAAAACCTCCGTCACGGGCCTGCTGGGGGAGACGATCCCCGTGCTTTGCGTCAAGGGCTCCGGCTGGGACCTGGCCACGATCGAGCCCCCCGGCCACCCGGCCGTGCGTCTTGAACCTCTGCTCGCCCTGCGGGCACTTGCCGCCCTCAGCGACGAGGACATGGTTGCCGCCCAGCGCCGCAACCTCATCGATCCGGCTGCCCCCAACCCTTCTGTGGAGGCGTTGCTGCACGCCTACCTGCCCCACACCTACATCGACCACACCCATTCGATCGCCCTGCTGGCCCTTGCGGATCAGCCGGACGCGGCCGAGGTGTGCCGCCGGGTCTATGGCGATCGGGTTGCCCTGGTTCCTTACGTGATGCCCGGCTTTGCCCTGGCCAAGGCTGCTGCCGAGGCCTATGAAGCCGCCGCCGTCCGGTTGGCCGATCGGGGCCAGGAGTTGGAGGGCCTGGTGCTGCTGCAGCACGGTCTCTTCTCCTTCGGTGCCACGGCGCAGCAGAGCTACGAACGCATGATTGGGCTGGTGGGGGAGGCCGAGCAGGCCCTGGGCCAATCAAGCCGCTCGTTCCACCCTTTGGCCCTGCCGAGCCGCCCGGCCCCTGCGGCGGCTGTGCTGCCGTTGGTGCGCGGGGCCCTGGGCCGTGCCGCCGGCGCCGCAGGCCTGCGCTCCCACTGGCTTATGGACCTGCGCTCCAGCGAAGTCGCTCGTGCCTTGGTCGACGACCAGCGCCTTGTCGATTGGGCCACCCGTGGTGTCGCCACCCCCGACCATGTGATCCGTACGAAGGCTCGGCCCCTGGTGCTGCCGCCGCCGGCCTCCGATCAGCCCGAGTCCCTGGCCGGCTGGGCCGACTCCGTTGATGGGGCCCTGGCCGCCTATGCCGCCCACTACCGCGCCTATTTCGAGCGCCAGAACGCCCGGGTGGGTGGAAGCAAGAAACCGCTTGATCCCCTGCCCCGGGTGGTGGCGATTCCTGGGCTGGGCCTGATCGGTATCGGCCCCAGTGCCGTCAACGCCTCCGTCACCGCCGACATTGCCGAAGCCTGGGCCCAGACGCTCCTGGCCGCTGAAGGCTTCGGCTCCTTCCGCCCCGTAGGAGAGGAGGACACCTTTGACATGGAGTACTGGAGCCTGGAGCAGGCCAAACTTGGCAAGGGCTCCGAAAAACCCCTGGCCCGCAAGGTGGTGCTCGTCACCGGTGGGGCCGGCGCCATCGGTGCCGCCACCGCCCGGGCCTTCGCCGCCCAGGGGGCCGA
Organism: Synechococcaceae cyanobacterium ELA445; assembly: GCA_037134455.1. Lineage (GTDB taxonomy): Bacteria > Cyanobacteriota > Cyanobacteriia > PCC-6307 > Cyanobiaceae > ATX-6F1. The sequence continues at coordinate 2,023 of JBAXME010000022.1, forward strand.
TGTGGCCGTGCTTGATCTCGAAGGCGAAGGTGCCCGATCCGTGGCGGCCACCTGCGGCCCCAGGGCCCTCGGCCGGTCGGTGGATCTCACCGATCCGGCCCAGGTGAGGGCCGCGATCGATGCGGTGGTGACCCACTTCGGTGGCCTCGACATCGTCGTCTCCAACGCCGGCGCCGCCTGGACCGGCGCCATTGCCGATTTGCCCGACGCTGATCTGCGGGCCAGCTTCGAGCTCAACCTGTTTGCCCACCAAGCCGTGGCCCAGGCCGCTGTGTCTGTTTTCCGCGCCCAGGGGCTCGGCGGCCAGCTGCTGTTCAACGTCTCTAAGCAGGCCCTCAACCCGGGAGCGGGCTTTGGCGCCTATGGCATCGCCAAGGCGGCCCTGCTGGCCCTGGTGCGCCAATACGCCCTTGAGGGCGGCGCCGAGGGTCTGCGGGTCAATGCCATCAATGCCGACCGCATCCGCTCCGGCCTGCTTGATGACGAATTGATCCGCGAGCGCTCCGCCGCCCGGGGGGTCTCCGAGGCCGCCTACATGGGTGGCAACCTACTGGGCCAGGAGGTGCGCGCCTCTGACGTGGCCGATGCCTTCGTGGCCCTGGCGAAGCTGGAGCGCACCACCGGCGCCCTGCTCACTGTCGATGGTGGCAACGTGGCGGCGATGGTGCGCTGAGCGCGCCTACCTCCTGGCAAGCCAGATCCCCAGGCCGATCCATAGGAGCACCAGTGCCAGGCAAAGGCCAGTCCAGGTCGCCAGACCGAACTGCATCACGGCCAGGGGCGCCGCCACCGTGATCACCCCGCCGGCGATCAGGGGCTGCAGGATCAGCTGCTTGATCGAAAACGCCGGCAAGGCGTCGGATTCATCGTTGGGATCGGCCATGCGCAACAGCAGCAGTCCGCTGGCTGCCACGCCTGTGCCTTGGCCGAACTCGATGATCCCCCGCTCGAACCAGGGGGACGGCAGGATCCGCGGCGCCAGCAGCAGCAGCACCCCCAGGTTCCACACCAGGCCCACCACCGCCAGCACCGACAGCGGCAGCCAGTCTTGGCGCAGTAGGGAAAGATCCAGGCAGGCTGTGGCGGCGGCAATCAGCAGGTCGGCCGCCAGGGTGCTCACGGTGGTCTGGATCGGCGCTGAGGTCCAGGAGCCCTTGTCGGTCTTCTCCAGCACCAGCCGCACCAGTAGGGACCCCGCCAGGGCCAGGGGAAAGACGGGCAGCGCGTCAATCACGGTGCGGAAGCCCCCCCCCACCAGTTCCGCCAGCCAGCGCAGGGCCTCCCACAGCAGCACCCCCACCAGCACCGCCACCCCAGCGAGGGCAAGGTTCACCGCCCAGCGCACCAGTTTTGAGGGTTCGACGCCTCCCCCTGCCCTGGGCTCAGGATCGGGCGGCAGGGGCCCCTCCACGGTGAGGTCTGTTGCTGCCGCGGCGGCCGGGGCGGAGATGGCCAGGCCATCCGCCCTTAACCAGCGGCGACTGCGCCCCAGCACCACCACCAGCCCCCCTACCACCGTGGCCGCCAGCAGCCCCACCGTGGACATCGCCAGCCCCAGGGCTTCGCCCCCGGGGAAGCCCAGATCGGCGTAGATCGGCCCCATGGCGGCGGCGGAGCCGTGGCCCCCCTCGTAGGCCACCTCGATGATGACGGCCATCAGGGGGTTGGCCCCCAGCCAGGGCTGCAGCAGGAACAGCACCGCCAGGCCTGCCACCAGGTACTGGCCGAAGGCCAGGGTGAGGGCCATCAGTACTTGGGCTGACAAAGGTTTCCAGAGGCCCGCCGGGTTCGGCAGAGGTTTGCCCAGCAGCAGGCTGGCGAACACCAGGGTGAGAAGCGCCGTCGGCAGCTCCGACCAGAGCTCGATCACGGGTTGGGGAACCAGTGGCACCAAACCGCTAGGGGCCACCGTCAGCCCCACCACACCAGCTAGCAGGGCCTCCGGAATTCCCAGCAGGTGCAGGCCCACCAGGTTGCCGATCCAACGTCCCAGCGCCAGCAGCAACGCCAGCACCCCTGCGGCCTGCACCAGGGTGAAGCCCCAGTCGTGCCAGGCCGCAGCAATCGCTTCGACGGGCAGGCTCATGGCAGGGCGAAATGACGGCGGAAAAAGGCCTCCGTGGCCTCCAGAACCTGGAGTTGAACGTCGCCGCTGCGGAAGCCGTGGCCCTCCTCCGGGAACAGGTGCACCTCCACGTCGATGCCGTTATCCCGCAGGGCGGCGGCCATGTGTTCCGTTTGCTCAGGCGGCACCACTCTGTCCTCTAGCCCCTGGAAGAAGATCACCGGGCAGCGGATCCTCCCCGCGTGCAGGAGAGGGGCGCGCTGTTCGTAGAGCTGCCGCGCTTCGGGCCAGGGGCCCACCAGCCCATCGAGGTAGCGGGCTTCGAAGCGGTGGGTGTCCGTGGCCATGGCCGCCAGATCGGCCACCCCGTAGCGACAGGCGCCGGCCCGGAACACATCGGTGAAGCAGAGGGCCGCCAGGGTGGTGAAGCCCGCTGCGCTGCTGCCCTCGATGGCGATCCGCTCGGAATCGGCTTTGCCGGCGGCCACCAGGGCCCTGGCGGCGGCGGCGCAGTCCGCCACGTCCACCACCCCCCACTGGCCATCCAGCCGTTCCCGGTAGGCGCGGCCAAAGCCGGTGGAACCGCCGTAGTTCACATCCACCACCCCCCAGCCCCGGGAGGTCCAGAACGCGATCAGGGGGTTGAGTCCTGTGCGGGCCATGGCCGTGGGTCCGCTGTGGCCCTTCACCAGCAGGGGCGATCCGGGTTGGGCACCGCCCAGGGGCGGGTAGTACCAGGCGTGGGTGGGTCGACCGCCGTGGCCATCGAACCAGAGGGCTTCCGGCGGGCTGATCAATTCCGAGGGCAGGGGGTTCGTGCCAGCGGGCTGATGGCTCCAGCGTCCGCTGGCCAGGTCAAGCTCGAGCAAGCCCTGGGACGCGGTGGGGCCGCTGGCCAGACAGGCCAGCCGTCCGCCGCTCGCCACCACCTGGCCCAGGTCGTCGAAGGGCAACGCCAGGGGCGTCCAGATGGCATCACCCCCGGGCTCCAGCGGCAGGGCCAGCCGCCCCAGCTCCCAGCGGCCACCGGCGCAGGCCGCCGCCACCAGCTGCTCACCGTCCCAGGCGGTGGTGGCCATGCCGTAGACCCATTGGGGCATGGCGAATTCCGCCTGCCGCGGCAGCAGGGGGCGCCATGGGCTGGCACTGAGCTCTCCTGAGGATGCCGGATCCTCGCTGTCCTCCAGGCGGTCAGCCCCGGCGAGGAGCTCCAGGTTCCACCAGCCGCTGCGGTCGTTGGCCACCACCAGGTCGCCGTTCGGCAGCCACAGGGGCTGGAATACCGAAACCCCCTTCAGTGATCTCGCCGCTGATCCCGCCACCACCCTGCCGCCGCTGGGGGCCCCTTGGTCGTCGAGGTGGGCGAGCCAGAGCTGGCTGCGCTCCCAGGGCATGAAGGGCTGCTGCCATTCCACCCAGGCCAGCTGGTGGCCCGAGGGACTGAGTACGGAGTAGCCACAGAAGTCCGCCGGTTGGTGGAGCAGCTGCGGTTCGCCTCCGTCGAGGTCCACCGCCACCAGCTGGTCGCGGCCGCCGGCCTCCATCACGCCGATCCAGCGGTGGCGACCTGGGTCGATGAGCCCATTGGCGAAGGCCCTCTCGCCGGGTGCCGTGAGCCGGAGGGGTGGGGCGCCATTGTTCGAGGGATCGAGGCGCCAGAGGCACCGGTCCCGGTCGTCGATCACGACCACCACTGGCTGGGGGGCCCCTTCCCCTCCAGGGATGGAGCCCACCGCATAGGCGCCACCGCCGTAGTCATGGACTCGGCTGCGCAGGTTCCAGGCCCCTGGGGTGAGCTCCACCGGATCCCCTTCCGGTCGCTCCCGCATCCACAGGGTGACGCGGCCCTTCTCCCAGGGGCGCTGCTGCAGCCAGAACAACTGCTCCCCCAGCCAGCGGGGTTCGCTCAGCGAAGGGGTGCTGCCCACCACCTGCTCGGCTGCGAGCGGAACAGTTGCCGCCAACGGCGCCTCGCCCAATCGGCCCTCCGGCATGGCTCTTACAATTGGTCCATCGTTTCAGGTGGTGTCGTGGCCAGCCTCTTCGCCCAGATGGCCCGCACCGCGGAGCAGACCAACCGGGGCGTTCTGGTCCCGAAGGATCCCGACCAGACCTCCCCTCTGACGATCCACACCCTCGGAGCTCGGGAGCTGCGGGAGCCGGCACGCCGCATCAGCAAGGTGGATGAGGGCGTGCGTGAGCTGGCCCGCACCATGCTGCGCAGCATGTATGCAGCCCGGGGCATCGGCCTGGCAGCCCCCCAGGTGGGGGTCAACAAGCAACTGCTGGTGATTGATCTTGATCTGGAAAATCCAGCCACCCCGCCCCTGGTGCTGATCAATCCCGAAATCACCGCCACCGGCGGTGGCCTCGACACCTACGAGGAGGGCTGCCTGAGCATTCCGGGGGTCTACCTCAACGTGGTGCGCCCCAGCAGCGTCGAGGTGAGCTGCCGTGACGAGCATGGCCGGCCCCGCCGGATCAAGGCCGATGGCCTCCTGGCCCGCTGCATCCAGCATGAAATGGATCACCTCACCGGTGTGCTGTTCGTGGACCGGGTCACCGACGAGCTCAGCCTCAACGAGGAACTGCAGCAGAAGGGCTTCGACCGGGCCCATGTCCATTCCCTGGGCTGACCTTCGATGCCGATGAAACCCCTGGCTGGGCTGTTCCTGGCCCTGGCCTGCGTACTGGGCATCGCCGCCACCGGATCGGTGTTCGAACTGGCCTATGGCGATCCCGACTTGGGGGTGGCCACCACCCTGCTGATCCTGGGCCTCAGCCTGCCGCTCACGGCGGTCAGCTTGCTGGTCGCAATTCGTCTCAACAAGCCGGCCTGAGCCCCCTGGCGCGGTTCCGCCCCACTTCTACGATCACGGCACCGCTATCGATCCCTCCGTGAAACGCGCCGTTCAATCCTTGCCCGTTGCCCTGCTTGGGGCTGGTCTGGCTGCGGTTGCCTCCCCTGTGGTTCCCCTTCGCGTCGAGGCTCAGACAGCCGCGAAGGCCCCCGCCACCGTGGCGCAGGCCGCCATGTTCGAAGCCCGTGACGTGGTTCAGGAGCGTTTCGTGCTGGTGGCGGCCCCGATCGGTAAGGGCGAGCGGGCACAGTTGAACATCTACGAACAGCTCAACAACCGAAGGCCCTGCTACGCCACCGCCGGGGCGGCCCCGGCCCAGGTGAACCCCCTGCTGGGCACCTTCGATTTCACCGGCATCTGCAACCGCTACATCGACGGCAATGGCTACTCCTTGAGGGTCGGCGGCACTGATCTGGCCACGGTCTACCGCCTCAGCGTCGTCAGGCTGCCGAACGACACCCTGTTGATGGCCTCTCCCACCAAGTCCAACCCAGGCCCAGAGATGGTGGTGGCCCGCACCCAGGGCCCTGGCGCTGGTTTCCTCCTGCTGGTGCCGGAGCCCGGTTGGAAGGTGATGCGCCGCCATTACGGCACACGAGCCCTTGGTCACGTCTACGTCTATCGCGATAGCTGGCCCTCAGATGCCGTGACCCAGCAGCCGCCAGCCCCCCCGATCCCGCCCGCCAATCCCGCCAAACCCCCCAGCTGAGGGCCTGAAGGGGCACTTGCTACCATCAATCTCTCCAGGTCCTATCCCTGCTTCATGACCCAGGTCACCGTCGGCGAAAACGAAGGAATCGAATCCGCTCTGCGCCGTTTCAAGCGCCAGGTGTCGAAGGCGGGCATTTTTGCCGATTTGAAGCGGCTTCGCCACCACGAGACCCCAACAGAGAAGTACAAGCGCAAAGCCCAGCAACGCCGCCGCCGCCGCTGATCGCCATCAGCAGGGGGTGTCACTTCAGGACATCGTCTGCTGAGATTGGTTGGGGCGATCGCGCTCAGCCCCGATCGAACGAGCGGTAGGTGAGCGCCTCGGCGATGGCGTGAGCTCCCACGTCCTGTTCGTCGTTTAAATCGGCGATCGTGCGGCTGACCCGGAGCACCCTTTCGGCGGAGCGAGCACTCAGACGTCGCTGTCGAATGGCCCGCTCCCAAAGTTCCAGGGCCTGGGGGGCCACGTGGCCGTGGCGGCGCAGGTCGGCCCCCCCCAGCAGGCTGTTGGTCCAGCCGCCAGGATTGCGGCGGGCCATGCGCGAGCGGGCCGCCTGCACCCGTTGGGCCACACGGCCGCTCCCTTCAGGCCTGTTCGCAGCAGACCTTTCTCCGCTGCTCTCGCCATGGAAGTCCGCGATCAGTTCGTCGGCCTCTAGCCTGCGCACGATCACCTGCAGATCAATCCGATCCAGCAGGGGCCCCGACAACCGTGACCAGTAGCGCTGGCGCTGGTGCTCACCGCAGGTGCAGGCCCGTTCGGGATCGCCAAACTGCCCACAGGGGCAGGGGTTGGTGGCCGCCACCAGGGCTACCCGGGCGGGGAAGCGGCTGCGTTGCCGCGCCCGACTGATCCATACCTCCCCCTCCTCCAGGGGTTGGCGCAATTGGTCGAGCACGTCCCGGCGGAATTCCGACAACTCATCGAGGAACAGCACGCCATGGTGGGCCAGGGAGAGTTCCCCTGGACGCGGCAGAGCGCCACCGCCGACCAGCGCCGCCCCTGAGCAGCTGTGGTGCGGGGCACGGAAGGGCCGTCGCCGCAGCAGGCCCCCATGGCTCTCCAGCAGACCCGCCACGGAGTAGAGCTGGGTCAGCTCCAGCATCTCCGGCTTGCTGAGGGGCGGTAGCAGGCCAGGCAGTCGGCGGGCCAGCATGGTCTTGCCGCTCCCCGGCGGCCCCACCAGCAGCAGGTGATGGCCGCCGGCGGCGGCGATCTCCAGGGCCCTGCGGGCATGGGGCTGGCCCCTGACGTCCGCCAGATCCAGGGGTTCGGGCCCAACGGCTGCAGGCGGCTGCAGGCTGGGACTGGCATGACGCGGGTCCGCCAGCAGCTCCACCACCTGGCGCAGGCTCTGGGCGGGCCAGATGGTCAGCCCTTCCACCAGCGACGCCTCTGCCCCATTGGCGGCCGGCAGCACCAGGGCTCTGGCGCCGCAGCGGCGGGCGGCCAGGGCCACCGCCATCGCTCCCCGCACTGGCCGCAACTGGCCATCGAGGCCCAGCTCCCCGGCACACCAGATGCCTGACAGTTGCTCGGCGGGCAGCTGCCCGCTGGCCACCAACAGCCCCAGGGCGATCGGCAGATCAAACGCTGGGCCCTCCTTGCGCAGATCTGCCGGCGCCAGGCTGACGATGACCCGGGTGAGGGGAACGCGAAAGCCGCTGTTGCGCAGGGCGGCCCGGACCCGTTCGCGCGATTCCTGTACCGCCGCATCCGCCAGACCCACCATCGCCAGGCCCGGCAGCCCTGGGGCGATGTCCACCTCCACGCTCACCTCCACACCATCGAGGCCCTGCAGGGCCGCCCCACTGCACCGTGCCAGCATCCTTCGATCGCCAGGGAACACTTCATCAGTTCCCGGGCTGTCTCACCCTTGCTCCGCTGGCGACATGGCCGCCTTCCCGACTTCCCCCAGCTCCCCGCCGCCGCCGGCTGCAGGAGACACGATCTTCGCCCGCATCCTCCGGGGTGAGATCCCCTGTGATTCTGTCTTCTCCGACGACCTCTGCCTCGCCTTCCGGGATGTGAACCCCCAGGCGCCCGTACACGTACTGGTGATCCCCCGCAAGCCTTTGGTGAACCTGGCCGATGCGGGCGAGCAAGATGGACCTCTGCTGGGTCACCTGTTGCGGGTGGCGGCATCGGTGGCGGCAGCCGAGGGGCTCACCGATTGGCGCACGGTGATCAATAGTGGCGCCGGGGCTGGTCAGACGGTGTTCCACCTCCATGTGCATGTGATCGGCGGGCGCCCCCTGCAATGGCCACCTGGGTAGTCCGGAGCAACTCGCTCCTGGCCGCTAGCGGCGACAATGGGCCGACATGCAGCCGTCCATGAGCCCCTTCAAGGCCTTCCGCGATCAGCTCGGCAAGCTGAAGCGCCTGGCCCAGCCCTACTTCCTCCCCGTGGAGGACACCAGCACCTGGCAGTTCCTGCTGCTGGTGGTTTCCCTTCTGGCCGTGGTGGTGGGCCTCACCCTGCTGCTGCTGACGGGCACGGTGGCCCTCACCGGCGCCTTCATCCCCGATCTGCGTGATCGCTTCCTGCCCGGGGTACCCCAGCAGGTGGCTGCCCTCTGGTCTGGACCAATCGGCCCTGGGGTGCTGGTGGCTTTCGTCGCCGGTCTGCTGGCCTTTGGCAGCCTCAGGTCCAAGCTGCGCCAGGGACGCTGGCTGCCCTGGGTGCTGCTCGGGGTGATCGCCCTGCTGCTTCTGGTGATCAATGGCATCAACGTGGGCATCAGCTTCATTGCCCGCAACGTTGACAACACCCTGGTGGCCTACGACCAGGATGGTTTCTGGAAGACGGTGGCGATCTACGCCTTCTGTCTGGTGCTGGCCCTTCCGATTCGGGCGCTCCAGAGCTACCTGATTCCCAAGCTCGGCCTGCTTTGGCGTGAATGGCTGAGCGGCCGCCTGCTGAGTCGCTATCTCTCCAATCGGGCCTATTACGTTCTCAACCCGAACGATGAATCGTTCTCTGAGATCGATAACCCCGATCAGCGGATTTCCCAGGATACGGCCAGTTTTACGGGTACATCTTTGAGCGTTACGGTGGAGATTCTTGCCGCCCTGCTGACGTTCTTCAGTTTCATCATTGTTCTCTGGAGCATCAACTCCAAGCTGGCGTTGCTGCTCCTTGGCTACTCGGTCGCGGGCACGGCCCTGGTGATCTTAGCCAGTCGCAAGCTGGTGAACCTGAATTTCCAGCAACTCAAACTTGAGGCCGATTTCCGCTACGGCCTGGTGCACATCCGTGACAACGCAGAGTCGATTGCCTTCTACAGGGGTGAGGGGCAGGAGGCCCAGGAGGCCGAGCGGCGCCTGGGCGGAGCGATCACCAACTACAACCGCCTGATCATCTGGGAGGCGTTGATCAACGTGATTCAACGCTCCTACGACTACTTCTCCCGTTTCCTGCCCTGGCTGGTGATCGCACCGATCTACTTCGCCAAGGAAGTTGACTTCGGCGTCTTCGGCCAGGCCAGCATCGCCTTTTCCCAGGTGCTCTCCTCGGTCAGCTACATCGTCAACAACATCGACCGCCTGGCGGCCTTCTCCGCCAGCATCAGCCGCCTCGAGGGCTTCCAGGGCAAGATTGAGGAGATCTCCGGCAGCGCCAACGCCCTGGCCCTGGAGGCCTCCGATGAGGGGCCCAGGGTCGATGCCATCGTGGTGGATCACGCCGATCTGGTGCCACCTCACAGCAGCCGGGTGCTCATCCACGACCTCAGCGTGGAAGTGGCGCCCCATGAACGGCTGTTGGTGGTGGGCCCCAGCGGCTGTGGCAAAACCTCCTTCCTGCGGTTGGTGAGTGGTCTGTGGCCGCCCGCGGCCGGCAGCATCCAGCGACCGGCCCAGGCCGATCTGCTGTTCATCCCCCAGAAGCCCTACATGATCCTGGGCAGCCTGAGGGAACAGCTCTGCTATCCCCTCGATCCCGATCGCTTCAGCGACGACCACCTGCGCAACGTGCTTGAGGAGGTGCGCTTGGGGGAGCTGGTGAGCCGCTATCCCAATCTCGACATCAAGCTGGACTGGCCCCGTTTGCTCTCCCTCGGCGAGCAGCAGCGTCTCGCCTTTGCCCGACTGTTGCTCAACTCACCCCGTTTCGTGGTGCTTGATGAGGCCACCAGCGCCCTGGATGTCTCCACCGAGAGGCACCTCTATGCCCTGCTGCGGGAGCGGGAGATGGCCTTCGTGAGCGTTGGTCACCGCCCCACCCTCACCGATTTCCACACCCGGGTGCTCGAACTCAACGGCGCAGGGGGCTGGCGGCTGGTGCCCGCCGCCGATTACGACTTCAACCACACCTGAGAGCCACGATGAGTTCCTCCCCTGAGTCCGCTCCCCCCGCAGGCGACCCTGTGGCCCCAACGGCCCCACCGGCCACCAGCGCCACCACCCGTGATGTGCCCGCCTTTGGCTGGAGCGCCTACGCCGAGCGGGTCAATGGCCGTTTCGCCATGGTGGGTTTCGCGGCCGTGCTGTTGATTGAGGCCGTCGGCAAGGACACCTTCCTCCATTGGGCCGGGCTGGTGCCCTAGGGCAGCGCCAGCAGATCCACTTGCCAGAGGCCGCCCCGGCTCACCTGCACAGCCAGGATGCGGCCATCGGCGCTGATGTTCACCTGGCGGGGCACCCCATCCGGCTTGATCGGCAAGGGCTGCAGGCTTTGCGTCCGGCGGTTGTAGAGCACCAGTTCGGTGCGCCCCTCCAGCTGGCGCACCAGCGCCAGACGCTCGCCCCTGCCGTCCACGCTCACGCCCAGGGGCTGGGCATCGGGCCGGTTCAACCCCGGCAGTGGCACCGGCATCGATCGGCCCAGCTCCACCAGCAGTACCTGCTCCCGCCCGCTCTGGCCGCTGATCAGGGCCAGCCAACCCATCGCCAGGGAGGGGGACTGGCCAGTGCCGGCGCGTTGCAGTTGGTCGTTGAGACCCCTCAGGGGCTGCAGGGTGCCGAATCCGCACCCCCCCAGCAGCAGCACCAGGGAGCCGCTCAGCAGCAGGCTGCGCCCCTGGGCCATCACGGTGGCCCCCCGCCCTGGACCGGTTGGGCGGGGGCGAGATCGGGTTCCAGCAGACCCCCCAGATCAAACACCTCCACCCGCATCCGTCCCTGGTCAAGCAGCTGAAGGGCGATCCTGCGGCCATCGGGGGACAGGCTCAGCCGCTCGGGTTCCAGGTCCCCCGGCAGCATCAGGGGCAGTCGATTTCCCGTGGCCCGATCCTCGACCACGGCCAGACGCTTGGCACCCTGCTGCACCAGCACGGCCAGGTAGCGGCCGTTCCAGCTCAGGGAGGGGGAGCTGTGGGGCTGCTGCCCCCGCAGGCGCAGGGGAACCACCCGGCCGCTGAGCCGTTCCTGCAGCAGCACCGTGCGGCGACCGCCCCGCTCCACCACGCTGGCCAGGTAGCGGCCATCCCCGCTCAGCGCTGGATCCTCACGGCCCTCCAGGCCCAGGCCTAGGGGAGCTGCCGCCCTGCGGCGCACGCCCCAGGGACCATCACAACCCCAGAGGGAGGGGAGAAGGGCGAGCACAAGTAGGCCGGTGGCGGCCCGGTGCGGCCGCAGCGGAGCCGCAGGCTGCCGTCGATCCGTCAGTCGTCGAACCGGGAGCTGTTGTCGCGCAGGCCTCCACCGGCCGGCGGTTCACCGCCGCGGGGTGGTGGCGATCCCCCCGGGCTGCGGGGGCTGGCGGACTCGGGACGGCCAGGGGCCTTGCGAGCGGTGCCCGTGGGCCGCACCGGCGTGAAGTCGGCGTCGCTGATCGGTGACCCCTGGGGCACTCCCGGGGTGCGGCCGCCTGGGCTGCGGGGCTCACCCGTGGGCTCCCCCCCTGGTGCGACCCTGCGACTCGAGCGGGGTAAAGGGTCGGTGCTGGCCACCGGGCGGCTGCCTCGGCGGGGTTCGTCCCGGTCGCGGCGGCGGGTGCCGAAGGAAGTGGCTGGGGCTGCCGCTGACCCACCGGCGCTGTAGCGGCCAGGGCGGGGTTCAACATCGGTGGCCGGGCGGCTGCTGCGCGGGCTGGGCTCGATGGGGGTATCCCAGTCTTCGGACGGAGCGGGGCCACGGCTGGCGGCCCGCTCGGGAATGGCGGTGCGGGCTGGCCGGCGGGGGCGATAGAGGTCCTCGTCCTCGGGGAACTCCTCGCCCCGGGAACGGATGCGGCGGCGCAGGGGCTGGGGCTCATCAAATCGATCGTTGTCCGTGCCCCATTGGTCGCGGCCACCGCCCATGCGCGGTTTGGGGCCGGGCTCCTCGTCGTCGAAGTAGGAAGAGCGGCGTGCCTGCTCCGTGGTCACCCCCCGCAGCCGAACACTTTCGTAGGCGAAGAACACCGTGGTGCCGGCCAGCAGGAATTGGCCGAACTGCAGGATTGGATCGAGTCGCCAGCCTTGAAAAAAGAGGATGCCGCCGCAGAGGAGGCCGATGGCGGCGAAGAAAACGTCGTAGTCCCGGGCCAGGGCGGGCTTGAAGCTCCGCATGAAGTAGAGCAGCGCCCCTCCCACCGCCAGCACGATGCCAACGATGCTGGCCCAATTCAGGCTGGCATTGACCACGGCTGAAGCTCCTCAGGCAGAACGCAAGTGCGCGTTCTCCGTAGGGAGAACCCGTGAACGCAGTTTAGGGACCCTGTCTTCCCGGGTTGGTGCGCGAAGCCCCGGGCCCGGGATCAGAGCTTGCGGTCGACCTGATCCCTCTGGCTGATGAATAGCAGCGCCACGCTGATGGGGACAACCACGATCACCGCGCCCCAGGCGAGGCTGTTGAGGAAACTGGCGAGGGAAGGGGTCATGGCGCATTCGGTTCCGGCGGCGATCCTAGGCAGCGTCGCCCGGTTCATACGATGGGATCCCCCTGCTCTTAGGGCTTTGTGACGGGCCTACTTTCCCTTCTGCCGGCGCTGCACCTGGCCCTGGGCCTGTTGCTGGCCGCCTGGACCCTGTTGTTTTTGTTCAGGATCGTGCTCACCTGGTACCCCCAGGTGGACCTGGGCCAGGGGGTGATGGTGCTCGTGGGCTGGCCCACCGAATCCTTGCTCCGCCTCACCCGGCGGTTGGTGGCCCCCATCGGTGGTGTCGATGTCACACCGGTGATCTGGGTGGGACTGCTCAGCCTGGTGCGGGAGTTGCTGGTGGGGCAGCAGGGCCTGCTCACCCTGGTGATGCTCCGCGGTCAGGCCCTGGTGGACGCTGGCCTCTCCTAGGCGAGGGGTTTGTCGGCGGTCGCTTTGGCCGCCGCCGGGGCCGGCAACATTTCCTGCTCGACGAACTTGGTGTGCACGTCGCCCCGCTGGAACTCCGGGCGATCCAGCAGGGCCAGGTGGAAGTCGATGGTGGTGGGGATGCCGGTGACGGCACATTCGGACAGGGCCCGTCGCATGCGCCTGAGGGCGTGATCACGGTCCACCCCCCACACAATCAGCTTGCCGATGAGGGAGTCATAGAAGGGTGGGATCTCGTAGCCCGTGTAGACGTGGCTGTCGACCCGCACGCCGGGGCCGCCGGGGGGGAGCCAGCCGGTGATCTTGCCCGGGGCCGGGCGGAAGTTCTGGCGGGGATCCTCGGCATTGATGCGGCACTCGATCGCATGGCCGCAGAGTTTGATGTCCTCCTGCCGAAAGCTCAGGGGTTCGCCGGCGGCGATGCGGAGCTGCTCGGCGATCAGATCGATGCCCGTGACCATCTCGGTCACCGGATGCTCCACCTGGATCCGGGTGTTCATCTCCATGAAGTAGAAGCTCCCGGAGCGATCCACCAGAAACTCCACCGTGCCGGCGCCCTCGTAGGTGATGCTGCTGGCGGCCGCCACGGCCGCCTCACCCATGCGGCGCCGCAGATCGGGATCCAGCACCGGTGAGGGGGCCTCCTCCAGCAATTTCTGGTGGCGCCTCTGGATCGAGCAGTCCCGCTCCCCCAGGTGCACCACGTTGCCGTGGCGGTCGGCGAGGATCTGGACCTCGACGTGCCGGGGCCGGTCGATGAACTTCTCCATGTAAAGGCCCGGATTGCCGAAGGCGGCTTCCGCCTCCCCCTGGGCTGCCCGGAACAGGCTCTCCAGCTGGTCGGCCCCATTGACCAGGCGCATGCCACGGCCGCCGCCGCCGGCTGTGGCCTTGATCATCACCGGATAGCCCATGGAATCGGCCAGTCGGGCGGCCTCTCGGGGGTTGGCCAGCAGCCCCTCGCTGCCAGGGATGGTGGGTACCCCCACCCGCTGCATGGTGGCCTTGGCCGTGGCCTTGTCGCCCATGGCGCGGATGGCCTCTGGAGAGGGCCCCACGAAGGTGAGGCCGTGGGCGGCGCAGATCTCGGCGAAGCGGTCGTTCTCCGCCAGGAAGCCATAACCCGGATGGATCGCTTGGGCTCCGCGGGAGGTGGCGGCCGCCAGGATGTTGGGAATGTTGAGGTAGCTCTTGGAGCTGGGGGCTTCGCCCACGCACACGGCCTCGTCGGCCAGTTGCACGTGCAGGGCGTTGCGATCGACCGTGCTGTAGACGGCGACGGTGGCGATGCCGAGCTCGCGGCAGCTGCGCAGGATCCGGAGAGCGATTTCGCCACGGTTGGCGATCAGCAACTTGCCGATGGGCATCCGGAACGGCAGGAGAGGGAAGGCCGTTGCGGACTGTATCAGCGCTGACTGAGGAAGCCGGTGGGTATATTGCACAGCCGGAGGCCCGCAAGGGACGATCCGACCACGCGGATGTGGTGGAATTGGTAGACACGCACGTTTGAGGGGCGTGTGGCTTCGGCCTTGCGAGTTCAAGTCTCGCCATCCGCATTTTCCTTTCTCCCAACTTGAGCGCCTCCCTGCCGGGTCCGGGACTGCCGGGTTCAGGTTCCCCAGCCTCGGCAGCCATCGTTCTGGTATGCAACGGGCCCGGTGAGTTGGCCACCTGGGTGAGGCCCCTGGCCCAGCGCCTGCACAGGGAGTTGGCCTTGAAGCCGCTGAAGCCGGAGTCACCGCTTGATCTCCAGTTGGTGCTGGTGCCCTGCCCCAACGCCACCGGTACCGAGGCGGCGGTGGCCCGGCGGATGGGCCTGTTCAGTCGGGTGTTGCCGGCCCATCGTTTCTGGTGGCTGCTGCTGCGGCCGCGGCGCCATGGCCCCTGGCCCCAGCAGGGGGTGGTGGTGTTCCTTGGGGGCGACCAGTTCTGGACGGTGCTGCTCTCCTGGCGCCTGGGCTACCGCCACCTCACCTATGCGGAGTGGGTGGCCCGCTGGCCCCGCTGGAACGATCGCATCGCCGCCATGGGCCCCCAGGCGGCCGACCGGTTGGCCCAGCGCTGGCGGACCCGCTGCGAAGTGGTGGGGGATCTGATGGCCGATCTCTCCGAGTCGGCGCGCTCCGATGCCTCCCTCCCCGCCGGCGAGTGGGTGGCGCTGATGCCCGGCTCCAAGCGGGCCAAGCTGCAGGTGGGCGTCCCCTTCTTGCTGGAGACCGCCGACCGGATCCGGGCCCAACGGCCCGGCAGCCGCTTCCTGCTCCCCGTGGCCCCCACCAGCTCGGTGGCGGAGCTGGTGGCCTATGGCGGCTCCACCAATCCGCTGGCGCGCCTTTACGGCAGTGGTGAACCGCAGCTGGTGGAGAACGGCGAGGACCGTTGGCTTGTGACCCCCGCCGGCACCCGCA
Source organism: Synechococcaceae cyanobacterium ELA445 (assembly GCA_037134455.1). Lineage (GTDB taxonomy): Bacteria > Cyanobacteriota > Cyanobacteriia > PCC-6307 > Cyanobiaceae > ATX-6F1. The sequence goes on from JBAXME010000022.1 coordinate 17,300, forward strand.
TCCTCCTGGTGCTTGAGCAACCGGCCCATGGCGTGCTCAGCCAGTGCACCCTGGCCCTGACAACGGTGGGGGCCAACACCGCCGAACTCGGGGCCCTGGGGCTTCCGATGCTGGTGCTGGTGCCCACCCAGCATCTGCACGTGATGCAGGCCTGGGATGGCTGGATGGGGCTGGTGGCCCGCCTACCCCTGCTGCGCTGGCTGCTGGGGATGGCCCTGACCGCCTGGCGCATGCGACAGCGGAGCTTCCTGGCTTGGCCCAACATCTCCGCGGGGCGGTCCGTGGTGCCGGAGCGGGTGGGCCCGATCACGCCCGAAGGGATCGCTGCCGAGGCGGTGGACTGGTTGGAGCACCCCCAGCGCCTGGCGGGCGTCCGGGAAGACCTGCGCAGCCTGCGGGGGCAGCCCGGCGCCGTGGCGGCCCTGTCGCGCATGGTGCAGGAGCTGCTGCCTAGGTTGGCAAGGAGTCCAACGCCCCCTGCCGCCATGACGGCGTCCAGCTCCGATCCTTCCGGTGCAGCCCCCTGCTCCATCCCCTCCGGCCTTCAGCGCGATGAGCGCTCGGAGGAGGAATGGCGCTCGCGGCTGACGCCCGAGCAGTTCCAGGTGGCCCGCCAGGGAGGCACTGAACGGGCCTTCACCGGGCGCTACTGGAACCACAAGGACAAGGGGATGTACCGCTGCGTCTGCTGCGGCGCCGAGCTGTTCGCCTCGGAGACCAAGTTTGAATCGGGTACCGGCTGGCCCAGCTTTTGGGACGGTGCGGCCCCTGGCGCCATCACCCGCCTGGTGGACCGCGCCCACGGCATGGTGCGCACGGAGATCCGCTGCGCCAGTTGTGATGCCCACCTGGGACACGTGTTCCCCGATGGACCAAAACCCACGGGAGAGCGCTACTGCGTCAACTCGGCCTCGCTGTCGTTCGAAGCCCCGGGCGAGGCATCCGGCGCCTGATCGGTCGGCGGGCTGAGCGGATCACCGCGGGCCCAATTACCAGGGATCGTCGATGGCGGACCCGCTGCCGCGGTTGTCACGCCGGGGGTCGGTGATGGCCTCAGCCTCGTAGGGCTCCGGTTCCACGTCGAGGGGTTCCAGGGATGACTGCCGGCTGACGCGGGGCTTGAGGGGCAGTTCCCGCTGGGGCTCCATCGGCGAGCGCCCGATCGGTTCGTGGCGAGGCCGTTCCTGGTCACGGTCCTGGTCCTGGAGAACATCGCGGGGCCGGCCCGGGCGGCTTTCGTCGCGCTCTTGTTCGTAACGGTCTTCCGGGTAGCGTTCGTCGCCGTAGCGGTCCTGGCCATAGCGAGTGGGTGCGGCCCGCTCCGACCAGGAATCCTCCCGCTCCTCGGCACTTCTGTTGCCACGGGATCGCCCGGAGCGATCGTCGTCGGCTTCGTCGAGGTAGCGGCGCTGGCGCAGCGGTTCCTCCCGGCCGCGTTCCAGTTCGACGTACTCGAGTTCTTCTTCGGGCTCGAAGGCGCGGGTGGTGGCCGGCTGGATGCGGCGTTGGGCCTGCTCGGTGGGCTGGCCCGCCGCCAACTGGTTTTCCACCGGCACCATGTTGAGCCGGTAGCGATCGCGCTCCTCCTGCTCCCAGCTGGGGCCGCCGATGCCCAGCTTCTCCAGCAAACCGGTGCCGAGCTGCTTGAGCTTCTCCTCGGCACCTTCGTAAACAATGATTCGGTCGGGCCCGCTGCTGACAATCTCCTCGACGCTCAGCTCCCAGGTGCTCAGCACCCCTTCGCCGAGCAGGGGCAGGCCCAGGGCCCCCAACACCAGGGTGGTGAGGTCGCCGGTTTCGATGTCGAAGCTGAATCCCAGCACCCGCCCCAGCTGCTCACCGGATTCGGTGATGACCTGGCAGTTGATCACCTTGCTGTAGCGCTCAGGGTTGAAACCCTCGGTGAGGGAATCGGCCGAATCCACCAGGATCACATCGCCCACCTGACGAATGCGGTCCAGGGGCATCCAGCGGGGCAGGCCGGGCAGAAAACGGGTCAAGGGGTTGTCGCGCAAACCCAGGGCCACCACCTCCCGGCGGTCCACATCCACCACCACTTCGCCCACCACCCCTAGCCGTCGGCCGGTGTCCCGGGTGATCACCTGGGTGCCCATCAACTCGGAGCGCAGCCAGAGACGATCGCTGGGGGCTGCGCCTGCGGGATCGGCGGAGGGGGGGAGGCTTGCCATCCGGTTCATTGTGGCCCACCAACCGGGGCTACGCCGCAGGGGGAAGGCCGACCACCTGGGTGTGGGAGCCCCTGGCCTGGGTGACCCCGATGGTGCGGGTGGCCGCGGCGATCATGGGCCGCCGGTGGCTGACCACCATGAACTGGGCCTCCTGCGCCTGACGGGCGATCAGGCTCGCCAGGCGCTCCACATTGACGCCATCGAGGAAGCTGTCGACCTCATCGAGGGCATAGAAGGGCGAAGGGCGAAAGCGCTGCAGGGCGAACAGGAAGCTGAGGGCGGTGAGGGATTTCTCGCCCCCTGACATCGAGGCCAGTCGCCGCACGGCCTTGCCCTTGGGATGGGCGACCAGGGTGAGGCCCCCCTCGAGGGGGGCTTCCGGGTTCTCCAGTTGCAGATGGCCCTCGCCATCGGAGAGGCCAGCGAAGATTTCGCAGAAGTGGCGGTCCACCGCATGGAAGGCCTCCAGGAAGGCTTCCTGGCGCAGGGTGGCCACCGTTTCGATGCGCAGCAGCAGCTCCTCCCGCTCCTTGCAGAGCACCTCGAGGCGCCCCTCCAGCTCCGCCAGCCGGGCCTCCAGTTGCTCCAACTCCTCGAGGGCGAGCATGTTCACCGGTTCGAGGGCCTCCATGCGCTGCTGGAGGTGGCGCAGTTCCTGCTGCAGGGCCTCCAGGCCGTTCTCGCGCACCTCTTCGGGCACCTCCGGTAGGGGATCGGGTAGGTCCCGCTCCAACTGCCCCAGTCGCAGGGCCCCGCTGCGCTCCTGTTCCGCCAGGGCCAGTTGCTCCTCCCCCAGCCGCTCCAGCTGCCACTGGCGCTGCTGCAGGGCCTGCCGCAGGCCCGCCACCTGGGCTTCGGCCCCGTCGCGGGCGCGGCGTCGCTCCCCGAAGAGCTCCTGCAATTCCTTCGCTTGCGTTTCCAGAACGGTTCGCCGCTCCTGCTCCTGCTTCTGCTGCTCGCGCCAGCGGCCGTGTTCCTGGGCCAGGGCCTGCACCGCCTGGCCCAGCTTCTGTTCCTCCCCGGCCAGGGCGTTGAGCTGGTCGTTGAGCCGCTCCAGGGCCAGGCCCCTTTCCCGGCGGGCCGCCAGCAGTTCGTCGCGGCGGCTGCGGGCCTGCGCCAGCTGGCGATCGGCTTGGGTCAGATCCTCCTCCAGTCCCTGCCAGCGGGCGCTGTCGCCGGAGCCCTGGGCTGCCGCCTCGGCGGCCTCGATCACCCCCAGCCGCTCCAGCAGCGGGGTCAGCTCGATTTGCAGGGCCTCCAGGCGCTTGCCGTGGTTGGCCAGGGCGGTTTTGGCCTGTTCCTGGCGGCCGGTGAGGTGCTGTTGGCGTTGCAGCAGGGGGGCGTGGGAGCGGCGGGCGGCCTGGCGTTCGGCCTCCAGGGCGGCCTGGCGCTGCTGGCGCCCGGCCAATTGGGGCCGCAGGCCCTCCAGCTGCTGGCCCAGGGCTCCCTCCTGCCGGCGGCAGGCCACCAGGGTTTCCCCCAGCTCCAGCAGTCGGCGCCGCAGCGGTTCCGCCTCGTCCTGGTCGGAGGCGCTGCCGAAGCTGAGTCGGTCGGCCCTGAGCTGCAGGCTGCCGCCGGTCATGGCGCCGCTCTTCTCCAGCAGTTCCCCTTCCAGGGTCACGGCCCGGCAGCGGCCCAGTTCGGAGCGGGCGCTCGCCAGATCCGCGAACACCAGGGTGTCGCCGAACACGTAGCGGAACACCTCGGCGTAGACGGGCTCGAAGCGCACCAGATCCACGGCCCGACCCACCAGACCACCGCCGCCCGATCCCTGGGTCCCACCGCCGCGACCCCGCTCCAGGGCGGCTGAGCCCCCACTGCTGCCCGTGCCCCGGATCTTGTTGAGGGGCAGGAAGGTGAGCCGGCCCGCCTTGCGGCTCTTGAGCAGCTGGATCGCCCGGGCGGCGATGCGGTCGTCGTCCACCACCACCTGGGCCAGCCGGGCCCCGGCCGCCACCTCCAGGGCCAGCCGGTGGCGGTCCTCCACCTCAGCCAGCTGGGCCACGGGCCCGTGCAACCCCTCCAGCCCGGATTCGAGCAGAAGGCGCAGGGCACCGGTGCCGCGGCTCTCCTGGAGGGTCTCGCGGCGGCTTTCCAGCCGGGCGATCTCCCGTTCCAGTTGCGTTTGCTCCTGCTCCAGCCGGCTGCGGGTGCGCTGCTGCAGGGCCAGGGCCTCCGCCAGCTCCTGGGCCCGGGTCTGATCCTGCCGCAGGGATTCGAGCACCTGTTGGCCCTCCAGATCCAGGGACGCCAGGTTCTGCAGCACGTTCTCGCTGCTGCTGCCCCCGTTTTTGAGCTCGGACTCCAGCTCCGCCAGGCGCTCCTGCTCCTGGCGCAACCGCTCCTGCAGCTGTTGCTGTTCCGCCTGCAGCGGGCCGATGCTGCCCTGCAGTTCCTGGCGCTCGCGGCTGCGCTGCCGCTGCTCCTCCAGCCAGGTGCCGGAGCGACCGGCCACCTCCCCCAGGCGGCGGCGGGAGAGCTCCACGGCCGACTCGCTGGCACGACAAGCTTCCTCGGCCCGTTCCAGCTCGGCCTCGTCACCGCTTTCTCCCAGGTTCCGGTGCTGCTGCCGCAGGTCGACATCCTGTTGGGCCAGCTGGCGGCGCTGGCGCTGGAACTCCTCGGCGCTCTGCTGGTGCTTTTCCCCCTGGCGGGCCAGTTCGCGGCCGCTGGCCTCCAGGCCCGCCAGTTCCCCCTGGACCGCCAGCAGGGCGTCCTCCCCAAGGGCCTTTACCTCGCTCTGCAGCGCCTGCAGGGCGGTGTCGGCCCTGAGCAGCTCCTGCTCCGCCGCCACCAGAGCGGTGCGCTCGCTCTCCTGCTGCTGGCCCAGGGACTGCTGGCGCTGGCGCAGGTCTTCGAGTTGCTGGCGGGCCGCTTCCACCACCAGCACCTGCTCCTGGAGCCGGCCCAGATGCTGGCGCTGGCGGAGGTCCTGGTAGGTGCGGGCCTTGGCGCAGTCCCGTTCGAGCTTCTGGCGACCACTGAGCAGTTCCTGCTCCACGATGCGGCAGCGTTCCTCCCGCTCCTGCACCTCGGTGAGCTTGGAGCGGGTCTGCTCGATGCGGGTGTCAAACAGGGCCACCCCGGCCAGTTCATCGATCAGGCCGCGGCGGTCGCGGGCCCCCATCGAAACGATGCGGGTCACGTCCCCCTGCATGACCACGTTGCTGCCTTCCGGGTCCACCCGCAGGCGCCGCAGCTGGGTCTGCAGTTGTTGCAGGTTGCAGCTCACCCCATCGGCGGCATAGCTGCTGCTGTAGGTGCCGCCGGGCGCCACCCGCAGGCGACGGGTCACCGTCCACTCCCGTTGGCCCGGCTGGATCCAGGGGCCCTCTACACTGGGCTCCAGGCCCTCTTCGGCCTCGTCTGGTTCCCAGTCGCTGAGGTCGAAACGGACGCTGACGACGGTTTCGGCAGCCTTGCCGTCGCGGAGAACAGCGCTGTTGATCAGATCCGGCAGCCGCTCTGCCCGCATGCCCCGGCTGTTCGCCAGCCCGAGGCAGAAAAGGATCCCATCGAGGATGTTGCTTTTGCCGGAGCCGTTCGGCCCCGTGACCACTGTGAAGCCCTCGTCCAGGGGGATCGTCATCGATCCACCAAAGGACTTGAAGTGGGTGAGGCCGACCTGATTGATATGAACCAACCGGCCCGTGTGCGCCGAGCGACGCAAATGTAGCGGCTGCGCTGCCATTCTCAAGTGCGCTGCCTACGTTGTGGGCACACCCCTGCGCGCACCCTTCCCCATGACGCTGGACACCCCTTCAGGCAGCCAAGAGCGCTTCAAGGAGCGCTTCGAAACCCTGTTGCCCACCATTCAGCGGGAGTGGCCCCAGGTGGCCCGCGACACCCTGGAGGCCACCCGTGGCAGCTTCGATGACGTGGTGTCGGTGATCGCTGAGCAGACCGGCCGCACCGCCCACGGCGTTCAGGAGCAGCTGTTGGAGCTGCTGCACGCGGCTGGAGATCGCACCAAGCGTCTGGCCGATTCGCTTGAGCCCCTGGAGCGTCAGCTGGAGAACCTGCTGGACGATCTCAACACCACCCTGCGGCCGAAGATCGAGAAGCCCGTGCGCGAGAAGCCGCTGGTGGCCCTCGGCATCGCTGCCGGCGTGGGTCTGCTCACCGGCCTCCTGCTGGCCTCGGGCCGCCGCTCCGCATGAGCAGCACCGGTCGGGTTACGGCGATCGTCGCCTCCGTGGTCGACCTGCACGTCCGCATTGCCCTGCAGGAGGTCGACCGGGAAAGGCGGCGGCTGATCGGTGGCGCCTTGCTCCTCTCCGGAGGTCTGGTGCTGGTGCTTCTGTCGCTGATCGCTGCCGAGGTGGCGCTGTTGATCTGGTTCCACACCGACCTTGGTTGGGACTGGACCCAGGCCGCCCTGGTGGTGGGCGCGATCGATCTGGTGCTGGCGGGGCTGTTCCTGCGCATCGGCGGCCAACTCACCAAGGGGCCCTACCTGCCCCAGACCACCGCGGGCCTGACCCGCACCACCCGGGCCGTGCTGGGGCGCGACTGAGGGGTTGTCCCGCCGCTTCGGAGGCTGTTTCCTCAGCCCCGGAGCGGCTGGGATGGATCAGCGGATCTCGTAGTGGAGCCAGCGGCAATCGATGCCGCCATTGCTGACGGGCACCTTGCGGCGGGCCTTCATGCGCAGGGCCCCGGTGAGCTCCGGGTTGCCGCTCAGTAGCCACAGGCTCCAGCCGGAGCAGCGTTGCTTGAGCATGTCCCCCAGGTCGGCGTAAAGGGCCTCCAGGTCGTCACTGGCTCCGAGACGCTCGCCATAGGGGGGGTTGCAGACCAGCACCCCGGGGGTCTGGGGAGGTTGGAAATCGCGGGCATCTCCCTGCTGCAGTTGGAGCCAGGGGGTCACACCGGCGCCGGCGGCGTTGCCGCGGGCCTGTTCCAGCACCGCCGGGTCCTTCTCCAGGCCCACGATCGGGGCCAGGGGGCTGCCGTCCGAGAGGGTGTCGCGGCGCAGCTCGACGGCGGCCTCCACCTCCTGGCGCCAGATCAGGGGGTCGAAATCGGGCCAGCGCTCGAAGGCGAAGCAACGGGGAAGGGGGCTGCCGTCCGCCGCCTCCTGCAGCCCTGGCGCCCGGCCCAGCACCCGGCAGGCCGCCTCGATCAGCAGGGTGCCCGAGCCGCAAAGGGGATCCGCCAGGGGAACGGATCCATTCCAGCCGCTGAGAGCGATCAGGCCCGCGGCCAGGTTTTCCTTGAGGGGCGCCAGGCCCATGGCGGCCCGGTAGCCCCGCCGATGCAGGCTGGTGGTGGATCCTTCGAGGCTGAGCACCGCCCGCCCGCCCCCCAGGTGCAGGTGCAGGGCCAGATCGGGATCGGCCAGGTCGATGCTGGAGCGCTCACCCCAGCGCTGGCGCTGGAGGTCCACCAGGGCGTTCTTCACCTGCAGGGCGGTGAAGTGGCTGTGGGCCAGGCCGGGGGCGCTGCCGCTCACCTCCACCCGGAAGCGGCGACTGGGGGGGAGCCAGTGTTCCCAATCGGCGGCGGCCTGCACGCCGGCATACAGGTCCCGAGCACTGGCACAGGGGAACTCCGCCAGTTGGCGCAGCAGCCGGAACGGCAGCCGGGCCCGCAGGTGCAGGCGCGCAAAGCCCGCCCGATCGATGCGGAAGCCCACCGCCCGCCGCAGGGATTTGATCTCGCTGGCCCCGAGGGCCGCCAGTTCAAGGGCCCCCTCTGACTCCAGGCCCCCGGGCAACACCGCCACGGCGGCGAAGAGTTCGGTCATGCCCACCACCTTGCCTCTCCACGGGCCCCAGAACGGCTGCCACAATGACAAGGTCCGTCCTTGGGCGGACTAGGTGGCTCACACCAATGCTTCGGACAGCGGTTCGATTCCGCTCAGCTCCATTCCTTGGGGCTGCAATGGTTTCGACGGGGTATCAGGAGGGTGACTGAAGCCTGCTCGGTAAGAGCACACACGTAACAGCGAACAACATCGTTCGTTTCTCCCGTCAGACCGCCCCTGTGGCCGCCTGACCCTAGTTAGGGAGATGGGGTAGATCAGCCTTATCACCCAAATGATCCGTGGGGGCTGGAAGGCCCCTTTCAGAACTTGCGCAGTTCCCGGCGGGCGTCCCTCTGGGTTCCCCGGGAGTTCTGGGCCACGTAGACCGCCAGTCCGAGCAGCAGCACCGTTAGGGCCAGCAGGGTCCAGAGGCGGCGACGGGAGTTTGCCATGGTGGCTGGCGAATGACCCCATGCTGGCCCCTTCTGGGCCGGCGCCTAGGCCATAGCCTCTGGATTCAGGGCCTGGACCTGGCACCCGCTCCCTTGAACCCGCTCCAGGTGCTCAGATCCTCCAGGCTCAGCAGCCCTTCGCGTCGTTCGCCCCCCAGAACCCAGGTGGGGAAGGCCTTCACCTTGGCGGCGATGCATTGCTGACGCCCCTGGTCATCCTTGTCGCATTCGACGTAGGGCAGCTTCCGGGCGCCTTCGGTGCCGAACAGGTTCTTCTGGTGGAAGCAGTGGGGACACCACCAAGCCCCGTAGAAGATCGCCCCGCTCAGGCGCAGGTGGTTGGCCAGGGCGAGCTGGAAGGGGGTGGAGGGACTCACCGCCTCCAGTCCAGCGGCCATGGACGGTGCGGTCGCGGGCGCCTTTGCCGCCGGTGTGGTGGCGGCGTGGGCCGTGGCCATCAGGGCCGTGCTCAAGCCCACCAGCAGGGCCGTCCACAGGGGGCGGAAGCGGCGGCCGAGGCGGAGGTCGGAAGCCATGGGGAAGGATTGCTGGGGCATGAACCTAGGTGGTTTTCCGCCCTCGGGTGCCGCTCTCATTCGTCCCTTCAACTGGGAGACTGGATCCCTCAGCGTCCGTTTCGTCCCAGCTTCGATGAGCGCCAACGGCTACCGCGACTATTTCAAGGTGCTCGAGCTGGAGCGCGGAGCCGATGCCGATGCGGTCAAACGTTCGTTCCGCAAGCTGGCTCGCCAGTACCACCCGGATGTGAACCCCGGCGACAAGTCCGCCGAAGCCAAGTTCAAGGAGATCAGCGAGGCCTACGAGGTGCTCTCTGACCCTGACAAGCGGCGTCGCTACGAGCAATTCGGCCAGTACTGGGGCTCGGCCGGTTCCGCTGGTTCAGGTGCTGGCGCCGGGGTGGATGTGGATTTCGGCCGTTACGGCAACTTCGACGATTTCATCAACGACCTGCTTGGCCGCTTTGGCGGTCCAGCCGGTGGCGGCGGCTTCGGCGGCGCGGCCAGTCCCGGCGGTTTCGGGTTCTCCTCAGGCTTCCCTGGGGGCTTCGGTGGCCCCTCGGGCTTCGGGGGGGGGGCGGCCGGCCGGTCCCAGCCGGTGAACCTGGATGCGGAAGCCACCATCCACCTCAGCCTGTCTGAGGCCTTCCGCGGTTGCGAGCGCACCCTCGCCGTCAATGACGAACGGGTGCAGGTGCGCATTCCCCCCGGGGTGAAGGGGGGGAGCCGCCTGAGGCTCAAGGGCAAGGGCAACCTGCAGCCCGGCACCGGCCGCCGCGGCGATCTTTACCTCACCCTCCAGCTCCAGGATCACCCGATCTGGACCCTCGACGGCGACCAGCTGCGGGCCGACCTGCCCCTCAGCCTCGACGAGCTGAGCCTGGGCGCGGAGGTGAGGGTGGCCACCCCCGAGGGCGAAGCCACGGTGCAGGTGCCGGCGGGCATGGGCGTGGGTCGCACCCTGCGGCTCAAGGGCAAGGGCTGGCCCCTCAAGGACGGCCGCGGTGATCTGCTGCTCACCCTCAGCTTGCACCTGCCGCCCGAGTTCAGCGAGCCGGAGAAGGAGCTGCTTGACCAGCTGCGTCAGGTGCGCAGCAGCGACCCACGCCGGGAGTGGATGAACGCCGCCCGGCTCTGAGCGGGACGAGATCTGCCAATCCGTAGGATCCGCCCCATCGGATCTGCGGCCATGGAACTCACCTACCGTCCCCGTCGCCTTCGGCGGACGCCGGCCCTCAGGGCCCTGGTGCGGGAGTACCAGCTCAGCGCCGCCGATTTCATCTATCCCCTGTTCGTGCACGAAGGGGTGAGCAACGAGCCCATTGGCGCCATGCCCGGTGCCCAGCGCTGGAGTCTGGAGGGCCTGGTGCAGGAGGTGGGGCGTGCCTGGAGCCTGGGCATCCGCTGTGTGGTGCTTTTCCCCAAGGTGGCCGACGGCCTCAAGACGGAGGACGGGGCCGAGTGCTTCAACGAGGGCGGCCTCATCCCCCGTGCCATCCGGCGACTGAAGCAGGAGCACCCGGGCATGGCAATCATGACCGACGTGGCCCTGGATCCCTATTCCTGCGACGGCCATGACGGCATCGTCAGCGAGGAGGGGGTGGTGCTCAACGACGAGACCGTGGGCCAGCTCTGCCGCCAGGCGGTGGCCCAGGCCCGGGCCGGTGCCGACCTGATCGGCCCCAGCGACATGATGGATGGCCGGGTCGGGGCGATCCGCGAGGCCCTCGATGAGGAGGGCTTCGAGCACGTGGGCATCATCAGCTACACCGCCAAGTACGCCTCCGCCTACTACGGCCCCTTCCGCGAAGCGCTCGATTCCGCCCCCCGGCCCACGGGCACCAAACCGATCCCCAGCGACAAAAGCACCTACCAGATGGATCCGGCCAACGGCCGTGAGGCGCTGACCGAGGCCCTGCTCGACGAGCAGGAGGGGGCAGACATCCTGATGGTGAAGCCAGGCCTTGCCTATCTCGACATCATTCACAGGCTGCGGGGCGAAACCGAGTTGCCGATCGCGGCCTACAACGTCAGCGGTGAATACGCCATGGTGAAGGCGGCGGCCGAGCGGGGCTGGATCGACGAACGGGCCGTGGTGCTGGAAACCCTGCTCTGCTTCAAGCGGGCGGGTGCCGATTTGATCCTCACTTATCACGCTTGCGATGCTGCCCAGTGGTTGAAGGCCGGCTGAAGCCCCGCCGTGCCGATCTGGCCATCGCCTGCTTCCTAGCGCTGATCACCCTGATCGCCAACGTCACCCACATGCCCTATGTGCTCTTCCCTGAGCTGGGGGCCCTGGGGTGGGTGATTTTCAGCGATCAGCGCCATCCCTGGGCCCGTTCGCCGGCCCTGTTGGTCCTCACTCCGTTCCTGGCGGCCGTGCAGGGGCTGTGGATTACCCGTCACCTGGCCTACGGCCCCCCGGCCGTGCTCCTGAATGTGGGGATCACCCTGCTTCTGATCGCCGTCCTGCGTTCGCCGATCGTGCCGGCTCTTTCGGCCGGCCTGCTGCCGTTGGCCCTGGGCATCCACACCTGGACCTATCCCTTCTCGATCCTGATCGGCACCGGTGGTCTGGCGTTGGTCATCGCTCTGCGGGCGCGCCGGGTCCATGGCCCTCCCCCGGGGCCGGAGGAGGGGCCTGAGGTCCCAGCCCCAGCCCTTTGGCGACTGAGGGGCAGCGTGCAGCCCCTGCCGCCCCTGAGGGATTGGCTGGTGCCCTTTGCCGTGTTCTTGCTGGGGGGCCTGCTGCTGGTGCGCCTGATCGGGTCGCCGCTGGTGTTGTTCCCGCCGCTGCTGGTGATCGGCTTCGAGATGATCGTGCACCGGCAGCGCTGTCCCTGGCGCGGCCGTTATCTCAGTGTCTGGATGGTGGCCAATGGAGCCGCCGTCGCGGGCTTGGCCCTGGTGACGTGCCTGGGAGTGGGGCCGGCCGCGGCCTTCCTGGCTGTGCTGGTCACCCTGGTGTTGCTGAAGCTGGCGCGGCTGCCGTTCCCGCCGGCCCTTGGCTTGGCCCTGCTGCCGTTCGTGATTCCCGATCCGCCGCTCACCTATCCGCTGTTCACCATGGCCGGCAGCCTCTGGTTGCTGGTGGTGGTGCAGGCGGCCAGCGCCGGCCCGGGCACCGGTCGTGGCACCGCGGGCGGCGAGCCAGGCCCCGGCGGAGCGGCGGGAACCGCTTGAATGGGGGCAGCGATGGGACCGGGTAGATGGCCATGAGCAGGCTGGGCCACGTGGCGGTGCGGGTGCAGGACATGGACCGGGCGAAGGCCTTTTATCAGGCCCTTGGCCTGAGGCTCACCTGGGATGCGGAGGATTGGGCCTATTTGCAATCGCCCGCCAACGGCGATGGCGTTGCCCTGTTAAGCCCTGCCTACACCGCCGCCGGCCCCCACTTCGCCTTCCACTACGACGAACGGGCCCAGGTGGATGCGGTGCATGACCGGCTCGAGGCCGAGGGCCACACCGTGGGCCCGGTGCACGACCACCGTGATGGCACCGCCTCCTTTTACATGAAGGATTCGGAAGGCAACTGGCTGGAGTTGCTCTATGAGCCGGCCAGTGGTATTCCCTCGAATGTGGGCGAGCCGCCGATCCCGCCGCAGCCCGCCTCTTCGCCTGCGGCCGAGTGAATCAGGCCTTGCGTACCGGCAGCGAGTCCACGGGGATGGCCAGGATCGACGAGCCTGAGCCGTCTCTGGGCGAGTTTCCTGCTGGGCCAAGGGAGATCCCTGCCCTGGAATCCAGTCCCAGGCTCGGCCCCAGCGGGCTCCTGGAGCCCCGCAGCGAGCCGGCGATCGAGCAGGAGACCTTGACCTTGCTGGAGTGGCCGCGGCTGGCGGAGCATCTGGCCAACTTCGCCAGCACCGCCGCTGGCGTGCGCCATTGCCGGGCCCTGACCCTGCCCGGCGATCGGCAGGAGAGTGAGGCGCTGCTGGCCGAAACCACCGAGCTGCTGGGCCTCGATGGCCTTGTGGAGGGGGGATTGAGTTTCCAGGGGGCGGCCGACATCTTCGGCACCGTGATCCTCTGCGCCAAGGGAGGCTGCGCCGGCGGCGAGGAGCTGCTGGCCCTGGCCGGCACCTTGGCGACGGCCCGGCGGCTGCGGCGCCAGATCGATGATCCGGAAGTGCGGCCCGTCTGCAGTGCCCTGGTGGCGGCCATGCGCACCCTGCCGGAGCTGGAGCAGCGGCTGCATTTTTGTCTGGAGGAGGGGGGGCGGCTGGCGGACCGGGCCAGTGCCCCCTTGGCGGCCCTGCGGCGCCAGAGCCAGGGGGTGCGCTCCGAGCGGCGGGATCGCCTGCAGGAGCTGATGCGCCGCTATGCCCCCCTGCTGCAGGACACGGTGGTGGCCGAACGCAGCGGCCGGCCCGTGCTGGCTGTCAAGGCCGGCGCCGCAGCCCAGGTGCGGGGCCTGGTGCATGACAGCTCCGCCTCCGGCAGCACCGTGTTCGTTGAACCCCAGGCGGTGATTGGCCTGGGCAACCGGCTGCGGGAGTTGCAGGGCCAGGAACGGGAGCTGGAGCGGGCCTTGCTCTTGGAGCTCAGCGGCCTGGTGGGGGAGCAGGCGCAGCCCCTGGAGCACCTGCAGTCGATCCTGGTGCGCCTTGATGGTGGCCTGGCCCGGGCCCGCTATGGCGCCTGGCTGGGGGCGGTGCGGCCCGAGCTGGCGGCGACCGCCGAGGCGGCCTTTGAGCTGCGCGATCTGCGCCATCCCCTGCTGCTCTGGCAGCAGCGCCGTGAGGCAGGCGCTGCGGTGGTGCCGGTGACGGTTCGCGTCAGCCCCGAGCTGAAGGTGGTGGCGATCACCGGCCCCAACACCGGCGGCAAGACGGTGACGCTCAAGAGCGTGGGCCTGGCGGCCCTGATGGCCCGCGCCGGCCTGTTTTTGCCCTGCAGCGGCACGCCCCGGCTGCCCTGGTGCGGCCAGGTGCTGGCCGACATCGGCGATGAGCAGTCGCTGCAGCAGAACCTCTCCACCTTCAGTGGCCACATCCGCCGTATCGCCCGCATCCTGGCGGCCCTGACCGGCGCCCAGTCCCCAGACTTGCGTGAACGCGGCGCCTCGCTGGTGCTGCTTGATGAGGTGGGGGCCGGCACCGATCCCACCGAGGGAGCGGCCTTGGCCATTGCCCTGCTGCGAAATCTGGCGGGCCTGGCCCGGCTCACGATCGCCACCACCCACTTCGGCGAGCTCAAGGCGCTCAAGTTCGGCGATCCCCGCTTCGAGAACGCCTCGGTGGCCTTCGACGACGGGACCCTGACCCCCACCTACCACCTGCAATGGGGCATCCCTGGCCGCAGCAACGCCCTGGCGATCGCCTCGCGCCTCGGCCTGGACTCCGCCGTGTTGGATCAGGCTCAGCAGCTCTTGGCCCCCCGGGGTGAAGGGGAACTGAACCAGGTGATCCGGGGTCTGGAAGACCAGCGGCGGCGCCAGCAGGAGGCCGCCGAGGAGGCCGCCGCCCTGCTGGCCACCACGGAGCTGCTGCATGAGGAGCTGCTGCAACGCTGGGAGCAGCAGAAGGAGCAGTCAGCGGAGTTGCAGGAGCAGCGCCGCCGTCGGCTGGAAACCTCGATCCGAGAGGGACAGCAGGAGGTGCGTCGCATCATCCGCCGTCTGCGCCAGGGCCAGCCCGATGGCGAGGCGGCCCGGCTGGCCGGCGAGCGCCTGAAGCGGCTGGAGCAGGAGCACCGTCCCCTGCCCGAGCGGCGTCAGCATCGGGGCTGGCGACCGGCCGTGGGTGAGCGGATCCGGGTGCTGCCTCTGGGCAAGGCCGCCGAAGTGCTGGCCATCAGCCCCGACGGCCGTGAGCTCAGCGTGCGCTGCGGGGTGATGCGGCTCAGCGTCGAGCTGGGGGTGATCGAGAGCCTGCAAGGGGAGAAGCCGGTGCCGCCGGAGCCGGTTCAGGTCCGGGTGCAGGTGCGCACCACCCAGGCCCGGCCAGGGGCGGGCCCCCAGGTGCGCACGGAACGCAACACCGTCGACGTGCGCGGTCTGCGGGTGGATGAGGCCGAGGCCGCCGTGGAGGAGCAGCTGCGGGGCGCCAATGGTCCCCTGTGGGTGATCCACGGCATCGGCACGGGCAAGCTCAAGCGTGGGCTGCGGCAGTGGTTGGCCACGGTCCCCTGGGTGGAACGGGTCAGCGACGCCGAGCAGGGGGACGGTGGGCCGGGTTGCAGCGTGGTCTGGCCGAAGTGAGCCCCAGCTCCCCCTCGGAACGGGCCAGGGCGATCGGCTGCTGATCCAAGGGGTCCCTCTGGTGGGGGGCGGGCGTGTGGGGCTGCCCCGATGGCGCTGGACCGATCACATCAGATTGGGGAGTTGGGGCTCCTCCCCGGCGCTCGGCGCCCCTCCTGGGGCCCGGGGTAAAGGCAGCGCCTCGCCAGCGGCGTCAAACAGCCGCCAGCCCACCGCCGCCACCTCCAGATGGATGGTCTGCCCGGGCACCACCCGCTGGTCTGGATCGGCCCGCAGCTGCACGAGGTGGCCTGTCTCCTGAAGCCTGGCGCTGATCAGTTGCTCGTTGCCCAGGGCCTCGATGTGGGTGACCTCTGCCGCCAGGTTGCGGTTGGTGGCGGGGGCGAGGGTCAGGTGTTCGGGCCGCAGGCCGGCGGTCAGCTCGGCTCCCGAGAGTTCCGCCAGGGCTGAGCCGAGCGGTTCCTCCACCACAAAGCGCTTGCTGCCCAGCTGCAGCTGGGCGCCCCCCACGGCCCGCACCGGCAGCAGGTTCATGGGTGGGCTGCCGATGAACTGGGCCACGAACAGGTTCGAGGGCCACTGGTACAGCTCCAGCGGCGTGCCCAGCTGCTGCAGGCGGCCCTGGTTGAGCACGGCGATGCGGTGGCCCATGGTCATGGCCTCCACCTGGTCATGGGTCACATACAGCGTGGTGGTGCCCAGGTGGCGCTGCAGCTCCACGATCTGGGCCCGGGTGCCCGTGCGCAGCTTGGCGTCCAGGTTGCTGAGGGGCTCATCCATCAGGAACACCGCCGGTTCCCGGGCAATGGCTCGCCCCAGGGCCACCCGCTGCTTCTGGCCGCCGGAGAGCTCCTTCGGCAGGCGCTCCAGCAGGGGGGTGAGCTCCAGGGTGGCGGCCACCTCGGCGATGCGCCGCTCGATCCGCTCTTCCCGCTTTGAGGGCACCCTCAGGGCGGCGGGCAGGCCACCGCCAAAGCGATGCAGGCCGTCCTGCAGCTGGTGCCCCAGGCTGCGGGGCCTGCTGCGGCGTAGCCCGAAGCCAATGTTGTCCGCCACGCTCAGGTGGGGGTAGAGGGCATAGCTCTGGAACACCATGGCCACGTCCCGCTGGGCGGGCCGCAGCCCGGTGACGCAGCGGTCGCCCACGAACAGATCCCCTGAGCTGGGCACCTCCAGCCCGGCCAGCAGCCGAAGCAGGGTGCTCTTGCCACAGCCAGAGGGCCCCACCAGCACCAGGAATTCGCCGTCGGCCACCGTGAGATCCAGTTGGTTCAGCACCTGAACCGGGGCCCCTCCGCGGCGGGGGGGGAAGACCTTGCTCACCTGCTGGAAGCGAACCTCTGCCAAGACCAGCCCTCAGACCGGCCGATCCTAGGGTTGGTCCTACGACGCACCCCGCAGGCCCGAGCCCTTTGCAGTTCATCGATCAGGCGCGCATCGCCGTGCAGGCCGGCCGCGGCGGCGACGGCATCGTTGCCTTCCGCCGGGAAAAGTATGTGCCGGCCGGGGGCCCCTCCGGTGGCGACGGCGGCAAGGGAGGCGACATCTGGCTGGAGGCCGATGCCAACCTCCAGACGCTGCTTGACTTCAAGTACCGCCGTCAGTTCGTGGCGCCCGAGGGGCGACGGGGCGGCCGCAACCGCAGCAGTGGAGCCAGCGGCGAGACCCTCACCATCAAGGTGCCCTGCGGCACGGAGGTGCGGGATCTTGGCACCACCATTCTTCTGGGTGACCTGACGGAGCCGGGTCAGCGCCTCCTGGTGGCGGCCGGTGGCCGCGGGGGCCTGGGCAACGCCCACTACCTCAGCAACCGCAACCGGGCCCCGGAGAAGTTCACCGAGGGCAAGGAAGGGGAAGCCTGGAACCTGCAGTTGGAGCTCAAGCTGCTGGCCGAGGTGGGCATCATCGGCCTTCCCAATGCTGGCAAGAGCACCCTGATCAGCGTGCTCTCCGCCGCACGGCCCAAGATCGCTGACTACCCCTTCACCACCCTGGTGCCCAACCTGGGGGTGGTGCGACGCCCGAGCGGTGACGGCACGGTCTTCGCCGATATCCCCGGCCTGATCGCCGGTGCAGCCCAGGGGGCCGGCCTAGGGCACGACTTTTTGCGCCACATCGAGCGCACCCGGCTGTTGATTCACCTGGTCGATGCCAGCGCCGAAGATGTGGTGCGGGACCTGACCGTGGTGGAAGGGGAGCTGAGGGCCTATGGCCACGGGTTGGAGGACCGTCCCCGGCTGGTGGCCCTCAACAAGGTGGAATTGCTCTTGGAGGAGGAACTTGCCGACGTGAGCGAGCGGGTTGCCGACCACTGCGGACAACCGGTGCTGTTGATCTCAGCCGCCACCTCCAAGGGGCTGGAGCCCCTGCTGGTGGAGGTGTGGAGAGAACTGGAGCGCCGAAAACAGGAGGAAGCTGCCTTGCTTGAGTCGTCGGCGCTTCAGTCGACTAACGACTGAACTGCTTGACTCAGTCGTCGTAAACGCGGCACTCGGGCGCTTCGGGGTTGAGGTCGCAGTAGACCTCCAGGGGGCTGGGGTCGTGATTGTCTTCAGGGTGGTGGGCCTTGTACTCCTCAAGGGACTTGAGCTCGTCCGTGAGGTGACCCAACTTGGCTGCATCACCGGCAGCTTTGGCCGCCTCGAGCTCCGTGAGGTCTTCGAGGATGTGGTCGTCGATGGTCTTCATGGGGTTCTCCGGTGCTCGTCCACCGGTCGACGTCTTGACCACCATACGGGCCGTGGCCAGGGGCTGCAGGCGAATGTGGGCTCTCCCTGATCCGCCGCCCTCGCCCTTCATGCCGGTCGGTCGCTCAGCTCCAGCCAGCGCTCTTCGCCATGGTGGATCCGGTCCACTAACTCAGCCAGTTCCTGGGTGAGGCGCTCCAGGTCGCCGTGGGGCCCCGCCCCGCCCCTACCCAGTTGGGACTCCAGGCTCTGGCGTTTCTGCTCCCAGGCCGGCAGCTGTCGATCCAGCTCCTCCAGCTCACGGTTCTCCTTGAAGTTGCGCCGTCGAAGCTGATCTGTGGCTCCGGCCCCTTTTGCGGTCACCTCCTTGGGGGCCTCCAAAGGGGGAGCCACCCCTTGGGGAACTGACGTGGCTGATGGAGAAGGCCCTGGGAGGGTTTCGGTGGCGCGGCGCTCCAGATAGGCGCTGTAGTTGCCATCAAAGCGCCGCAGCCGGTTGCCTTCGAAACAGAACAGCCGGTCCACGGTGCGATCCAAAAAGTAGCGGTCATGGGAGACCACCACGACGCAGCCCCGGAAATCCTCGAGGAAGTCCTCGAGCACGGTGAGGGTGTGCACGTCCAGGTCATTGGTGGGCTCATCCAGGAGCAACACGTTGGGGGCCCCGATCAGCAGCCGGCACAGATAAAGGCGCCGCCGCTCTCCGCCTGAAAGCTTGGAGATCGGACTGTGTTGCTGCGCAGGCGGGAACAGGAACCGCTCCAGCAGCTGGGAGGCGCTCACCCGCACGCCGTCCAGGTCGATGGCGCTGGCGGCCTCTTGCACGAAGTCGATCACCTTGCGCTCCAGCCCTTTCCCCTCAAGGAAGGCCTCTGCGTGCTGGTCGAAGTAGGCCAGCTTCACCGTGGACCCCAGCTCCAGGCGACCGGCGCTGGGCGCGCGACGGCCGGCGATGGCATCCAGCAGTGTCGACTTGCCGCTGCCGTTGGGGCCGATGATCCCGACCCGGTCCTCGGGGTCGAAGTCGTAGCTGAAGCCGCTCAGGAGTTGCCGTTCCCCCACCGTCAGCCCCAGACCCTCCACGTCAATGGCCCGCTTGCCGAGGCGGCGGCTGGCGGTGGCCAGGGCCACGGTGCCCCGGGCTTGCCGGGCCGGTGCCTCCCGCATCGCTTCGATCCTCTGCAGGCGTGCCTTCTGCTTGGTGCTGCGGGCCTTGGGACCTTGGCGCAGCCAGGCCAGCTCCCGCCGCAGCGCCCCTTTGAACTTGGCGGCGCTGGCCGCCTCGGAGGCGTCCTCCTCGGCCTTGGCCTTCAAGTAGGTGGCGTAATTGCCGGCGTAGCTGCGGGCTTCACCCCGTTCCACCTCCACGATCCGGCGGGTGACCCGATCGAGGAAGTAGCGGTCGTGGGTGATCAGCACCAGGGCGCCGGCGAACCGTTCCAGCCGTCCTTGCAGCCACTCGATGCAATCGGCGTCGAGGTGGTTGGTGGGTTCATCCAGCAACAGCACATCCGGTTCGGCCACCAGAGCGGAGGCCAGGGCCAATCGCTTGCGGTAGCCGCCGGAGAGTTCCGCCACCTTGCGATGGGTGTCCTGGATGCCAAGGCGATCGAGCACCTCCCGGCACTGCTGCTCCAGGCCCCAGGCGCCCGACTGGTCCATGCGGCCCCCCAGTTCCCCCAGTTCCGCCAGCAGGGCGCCGTCGTCGGGGTGCTCCGCCAGGGCTTCGCTGATGGCCAGGAAGCGCAGCAGCAACTCCCGTTTCTCGCCGCAGGCGGACAGCACCTGCTCGAGCACCGTGAGCTCAGGATCCAGGGTCGGCTCCTGGTCCACCAACACCACCCGTAGCTTCGGGGAGCAGCGCCGGCTGCCGCTGCCGGGTGGTTCCTGGCCCGCCAGCAGCTTCATCAAGGTGCTCTTGCCGGCACCGTTGGGGCCGATCAGCCCCAGCCGCTCCGTCTCGCCGATGTGGAGGGTGAGGCCGGAGAACAGGGTGCGGAGGCCAAAATCCTTGCCGACCTCCACCAGGCTGATCAGGCTCACGCGATCGAGGGGGGCTGCTGTCTCTCCAGATAAGCAAACACGCTTTTGTCGCCCACGTCGGCGGCGGCCTCCATCGGGAACTTGCGCAGGGTGAGCACCAGCAGCAGGCCCGCCTGCACCGCCAGCAGGGTCAAGGTGGCCCGATCCCCCAGGAGTCCGCTCAGCCGGCCGAGCAGTGCCAGCGGCAGCAACAGGGTCACCCCGATCGCCTCGGGCCGGCGGAAGCAGAAGAATTCCTTGAACCCCACTCCCGCCAGGGCGGCGAAGAAGGGTCCCACGGCCCAGATCCAGCGTCCGTCGGCGGCGAGGGTGGTCACGACCCCGTCGGCACCGAAGCGGGCGGCCAGGGCCACCCCACCCAGGCAACCGAGCAGCCAGAACAGTTGCAGGGCCCGGTGCAGTGGCTTGACATAGATGTGGATCCAGCGCAGGGCCAGGCCCAGCCCCGCCGCCATCACCAGCAACCAGGGCCACAGGCCCCGTTCGCCCAGGGCATTCCACTGCAGCAACAGGGCGCTTTCCGCCACGGCCACCGCCAGGAGCGAGAGCCGGTAGCTGAACACCTCGCGGCGGTCCTTGTCCGTGATCGTGTACGAGCCGTAGACCCCTTCGAAGACGGGATCGGTCATGGCGGGGCGAGGGTGGGGGATCCGTTCACCAGTGTGGCCAGGTCGGGGCCTGCCGGAACGATGCCGGAGGGATGGAGGGGGAACAGGGCTCCGAAGTAGTCCCGTCGCCAGGCCTCCGCATCGCAGGTGGCGGCCACCCCGGGCCAGCCGTAGAGACGCGCGCGCCAGTGCCAGAGGGCGGGGAAGTGGGCCAGGGGCTTGCGGCTGCAGCCGAACAGGGGCGCGTAGACCATCTCCAGGCGGATCAGGGTGGCAAACAGCACCACATCCGCCAGGGAGGGCGCCTTGCCGGTTAACCAGGGGCCCCGGACCGCCAGTTCGGCCTCGGCGTCGGCCAGGGCATCGAACAGCGCCGCTTCGGCCCGGTCGTAGGCGGCCTGGGTGCGGGCGAAGCCGCAGCGGTAGACCCCATCATTGACCGCCTCCTGGAAGCGCCCGCGCCAGTGGCGGATGGCTTCGGCGTGCTCGCTCGGGGCCAGGTCTGGGGCCCCCTCCGGTGCGGGCCAGCGGTTCAGTAGCTCGATCAACAGCGCACTCTCATTGCAGGCGATGCGCCCCTGGCGCCGGTCATAGAGCGCCGGCACCGTGGCCCGGCTGCCGGCGGGGCTGCTGGATCGCCGGTAGAGCTCGATCAGGGTGCTAGCTCCTTCGAATGGTTCGCTGAACCGCCAGCGGCCCTTCTCCGGATCGGGCTCCACCACCAGCAGGTCGATGCTGCCCGCCAGCTGGCGCAAGGTCCACACCAGCCAGGTGCGGTGGGCCCAGGGGCAACTGCGGCCCACGATCAGCACGTGGCCGCCGGGGGTGGCGGCATGGGCCGGCAGTTCCGGCAGGACAGCGAAGGCCCCGGCGGGGCGACGGTAGTTGCCCTCGCCGTCCGCTGGCCCCAGGCCCCCCATCAGCTGCCGCCACTGGCAATGCCAGGCCCGGCGCACGGCGGTGACCACCAGGGGAGGGATGGGCATGGCGGTCAGGGGTTTGACGTCCCCCCAGGTTGGTCCCAACCTGGCGCCCCAGGGAACGACGGGGCGCGATGGCCGAGCAGGGGGGGGCGGAGGCGCCAAGGGTGTTGGTGGTGGCCGGCACCCATGGCAACGAGTGCAATGCCCCGTGGTTGCTGCGCCACTGGGGCACCCACCCCGATGCGCTCGCCAGCAAGGGCCTCGACCTGGAACTGATGCTCGGAAACCCCCAGGCCTGGGGGGCGCGCCGGCGCTATCTCGACCGCGATCTCAACCGCTCCTTCGCGCTGGAACTGCTGAACGATCCCGACCTTCAGGACCGGGAACTCGACCGGGCCCGCGCGCTGTTGGCGTTGCACGGACCCACCGGCACCAGCCCCTGTGCCGTGGCCTTGGACCTGCACAGCACCACCGCCGCCATGGGCAATTCCCTGGTGCTTTACGGCCGGCGGCCGATGGATCTGGCCCTGGCGGCCGCGATCCAGGCGGACCTGGGGCTGCCCATTTACCTGCATGAGGCCGACGGGGCCCAGAGTGGCTTTCTGGTGGAGCGCTGGCCCTGCGGCCTCGTGATCGAGGTGGGTCCCGTGCCCCAGGGGGTGATCACCGCACCGATCTGCCGTCAGAGCCAGCTGGCCCTGGAATCGGCCTTGGGCGCCCTGGCCCGGGCCCGTGACGGCCAGCTAAGGCTTCCCCAGGCCCTCACCGTCCACCGCCACCTGGGCAGCGTCGATCTTCCCCGGGGAGCCGATGGCGAGCCGGCTGCCTGCGTGCATCCGGTCCGCCAGCACCGCGACTGGGTGCCGATCGGTGACGGTGATCCCCTGTTCATCAGCGCCGATGGCACCCCGCTCCCCTACCAGCCCGCCGAGGGGGCCGAGGTGCCGGTCTGGCCGGTGTTCATCAACGAGGCCGCCTATGGCGAAAAAGGCATCGCCCTGAGCCTGACCCGGCGGGAGCGCTGGCCGACCGAGGTGGGCTGGGCCGAGGCGCTCATCGCTCTGATGATCAGTGGCAATTGAGGGTCAATGCCGTCAGCGCGGTTGGCCGTTGTAGGGAACCGCGAGGATCTGCCGTCCGTCGGCGGACACCTTGATCTCGGTCTCCACCGTCGGTGGGGTGTTGGTCTGCTGCCAGCCCGGCACTCCGCCAGGGAAGCGGAACACCAGTTCCTTGGCATTGCTGCGCACCAGGCAGTCGCCGCCGCCCTGGTCGGTGTTGAACATGCAGGCAGCCGGAACGTAGAGGTTCAGGCCCCCATTGAGCTGAATGGCTTTGTTGCGGGCCAGGTTGAGGG
This sequence comes from Synechococcaceae cyanobacterium ELA445, assembly GCA_037134455.1. Taxonomy (GTDB): domain Bacteria; phylum Cyanobacteriota; class Cyanobacteriia; order PCC-6307; family Cyanobiaceae; genus ATX-6F1. Next base: position 40,028 of record JBAXME010000022.1, read on the forward strand.
CGCGGACCCGGCTGTTGGAATCGCTGAACTGGGCGTGGACGGCCAGGGGGCTGGCCAACAGGGCACCGCCGAGCAGGAGGGCGGCGATGGGGTGACGGATGGCCATGGCCAGGGAAGGGGAAGTAAGGGTTGCTTAGGACGGAACGCCCGTTCCGGCGCCTCCGATCAGCCACAGGCCCAGGTGCCCTGTTCCTTGGTGCAGGGCAGGTTGGTGGTGGTGCCATCGGCCCAGTAGATGCGCAGTCGGTCGTCGCTGCTGCCGATGCGGAAGGTGAGGGACTTGACCACCCCGGCCGGGGGCTTGCCCTTGGGGTCGGCGGGGTCGGCGTTCTCCGGGGTGGCGTGGCGTTGTTCCAACTGCAGCACCCGCTGCTCGAGCTTGTCGAGCCGCTTGGCCTCTTGGCCGGGTTGGCAGGCTGTGAGGCCGCAGGCCAAAGCGATCAGGCCGAGCATGGACAGGGGGCTCGACGGCGAGCGGCGCAGACGCATCGTCTGGATCGCAAGGGTGCCCTGCACTCCTAGCAGTGCCGTTCAGCCCTTGAACAGCCGCTCGCTCCAGTAGACGACGGCACCCTGCTCCTCCAGCTGCAGCCGACGGTGGCGGGCGATGTGGATCGGCACGGTCTCTTGACGGCGCTGACCCTGGTGGTCCCAACAGATCAAGACCAAAAGCAAGCACCGGAAAGCTGAAGTCAATCTTAAGACTCGAGGGGCGCTTGGCCATGGGCAATGGCTGCATCGGCTGACAGGGCAAGGGGTTTGGCACCTGGCGACCTGGCCGGGCTTTCCACACATCCCGCAATGTTCCTTTACACTCCATCAGGCGGCGCTTCTGGGTGCCTGCCTTACCTACCCGTCCCTTACGGGACTTCTCGCTCGTTCTCATGACCACCACCCTTCAGCAGCGCTCCGGCGCTTCGGCGTGGAACCAGTTCTGTGAGTGGGTCACCTCCACCAACAACCGCCTCTACGTGGGCTGGTTCGGTGTGCTGATGATCCCGACGCTGCTGAGCGCCACCATCTGCTTCATCGTTGCCTTCATCGCCGCTCCCCCCGTCGACATCGACGGCATCCGTGAGCCCGTTGCCGGCAGCCTCCTCTATGGCAACAACATCATCTCCGGTGCTGTTGTGCCCTCCAGCAACGCCATCGGCCTGCACTTCTACCCCATCTGGGAAGCCGCCAGCCTCGACGAGTGGCTCTACAACGGCGGTCCCTACCAGCTGGTGGTCTTCCACTTCCTGATCGGCATCTTTGCCTACATGGGTCGTGAGTGGGAACTCTCCTACCGTCTCGGCATGCGCCCCTGGATCTGCGTCGCCTACTCCGCCCCCGTGGCAGCTGCCAGCGCCGTGTTCCTGATCTATCCCTTCGGTCAGGGTTCTTTCTCTGATGGCATGCCCCTCGGCATCTCCGGCACCTTCAACTACATGTTGGTGTTCCAGGCCGAGCACAACATCCTGATGCACCCCTTCCACATGCTCGGCGTGGCCGGTGTGTTCGGTGGCAGCCTCTTCTCGGCCATGCACGGTTCACTCGTCACCAGCTCCCTGGTGCGTGAGACGACCGAAAGCGAGTCCCAGAACTACGGCTACAAGTTCGGCCAAGAGGAAGAGACCTACAACATCGTGGCCGCTCACGGCTACTTCGGTCGCCTGATCTTCCAGTACGCCTCCTTCAACAACAGCCGCAGCCTGCACTTCTTCCTGGCCGCCTGGCCGGTGGTTGGGATCTGGTTCACCTCTTTGGGGGTGAGCACGATGGCCTTCAACCTCAACGGCTTCAACTTCAACCAGTCGATCCTTGACGGCCAAGGCCGCGTGATCAACACCTGGGCTGACGTGGTCAACCGCGCTGGTCTGGGCATGGAAGTGATGCACGAGCGCAATGCTCACAATTTCCCCCTTGACCTGGCAGCCGCCAGCGCCACCCCCGTGGCCCTGACCGCTCCGGCCATCGGTTGATCCCAGGGTTCCCCTGAATTCACCGATCGCATTAGCGATTGATCCTGAGCCCCCTCCTTTCGAGGGGGCTTTTTTGTGG
>JBAXME010000023.1:0-40160 GCA_037134455.1 Synechococcaceae cyanobacterium ELA445
GGCCCAGGGGCCGTAGGAAGCGGAGGGTGATGCCAGGACCCAGATTTGAACTGGGTCCTGAACTGAATGAGTAAAGCGTAGCACACAGCTTGAGCCTAGTGATATCAAGGCTTTTGGGGGGCTCTCTTGTATGCCCTGAGACTGTCAAGACTTGCGGATAACTCACGCATAACTCACACTAGCTTGGTGCTTGGTCGTCCTAGTACCGCTTCCTCGGGGTGAGCTGTGTGAGTAAGTACAGGGTCCTGGAGACGGTCACACTCGCTGGCGAGGGCGTCAGGGGGAATTACCCAAAATCATTGCGGATCTTTGTAAAGGCACATTCTCCGTACTGGGTAGCCGAGTTCTATGCCACGAAGGAGGACCTCGGGATGCAAAACGCAAAGCGTGGCAAGCGGGTCTGTGCTTCCACTGGGGTTAAGGCGGATTTTGACCACCATGGAAAAATTCTCCCTCCTAACAAGGAAGCGTTTAGACGAGCAATTGCATGGGCAAGGGGCAAGACAGAGGGAATCAAGGCAGTCGCTGAAGAGAGAATCATTCTCAAGAGTACTTTCAGGCACTATGCGGAAGAGCTCAAAAAAGATTTTGAGCGTCGGATCAGCAAAGGCCTTAAGAGTAAAAGGGCTTGGTATGAACACGAATTGCGCCTGACGAACGGAAAAGGCACTGGAATTCTTCAGCAGACTTGGGCAGATTGGGACATTAACGAAATTGGATTGCTTGAGATTCGTAGATACTTTGAGGACCTATCAGCAAAGTACGGTGACAAGCAGATAGCTGCTATTAAAACTACGATTCGTGCGGTGTATGAACGGGCAATGGAAAAGGATTTCCCCGACCTGGTTTATCCAAGATTTCCCAAAATTCATTCAACCGATAGGTATCCGACTTACTTTACTGGTGGGGAATGGAACAAGCTGCTTTTGAAATGCCGACAATTAGCAGGAAAGGATGCTGCAGGCAAATGGCTGACGACTCAGATTCTCACTAGAGAGGAGTTTTTAAGTATTCCTCATGATGAAAAGCTATACAGGTCTCAGCGAAATTTCTTTGAGCTATACCATCTGCTTACTCTCTTTGGTCAAACGTTCATACGTGCTCAAGATTTGTATCGATTAAAGGTTGGGACATTTGCCCCAAGTAAAGATAAAAATGGCCTCCCTTATCTTGCGATTCGTCTTTCCGAAACCAAAACAGGGACGGTCAGGGAGACTACGGCCTCTACGGAGCGGGCAATTGAATACTGGAAGCGGTCTTCAGCTTATGCCGCCAATTCAGACTCATATTTGTTTTTCGACCACTACGAGAGGCCCAAGGATGCTGTGCAGCACACAGGCGGCTCTATGCTACGTGCAGCAAGAGATTGCTTTAGGTGTGTGCTGAAAGAAGCAGGTCTTGAAAAGGACAGATTTGGAAATTCTCATACTCTGACTTCAGTCAGGCATACCTGCTTCATGCTCTTTCTGGAGCGCAATGAAGGGAAGGTTGATCTTAAAACCCTAGCGTTAAATGGACATACAAGTGTGGAGATGCTGGAGAGTACATACTTGGTCCACATTCAAGCTAGGCGCAGAATTAAGGATTTTCAACATGGGAGCCTGCTTACGTGAATATTGATTGGCTCGATGATGTCTCTGTGACTTGAAGAGGACGAGGGTCAATAAACCCTCGTCCTACGCAACCCGCAAGGTTCAAACCATCAATGCCACTTAAGGCACTCGCTCTAGCTGCCCCCCCCCCTGAATTGTGAAGATGCCTTCCATGCAAAAAAAGAGGGCTGTGAAGCCCTCCTATCTATGCGATTAAAAAGTCAGAGGAACATCAGGTTGGAGTGAGTTTCTACGAGAGCTTGCCTGAATAATAGTTTTGCTCTGGGAGTACATCACTCTCAGGCCGCACTCGGACCTCCAAGGGCGTCAGCGCCTGGAGGCAGCTCAACAGGGAGCTGCCGCATGACCACGACCACCCACTCGCATAAGGACTAGGGCGACAAAGGGGGGCACGACACATTCACTTGTGGTGTTGGCCGAGATAGCACCCTAGTCAGCTATATCCGCATTTTTGGCATCAGCTTGTTGTATAAGATAAGTGACCCACAAATCATTGACTTGAGGACTCCAGTATTCCCATTGCCTCTCATGCTCTCCATAGAAGTCCCATACGGCTACACCATTATTAATGGCATAAACAATACAATACTCCATATCGTCGGATACATATTCTGAAAAGAGAGCAACACCTTTGCGATAAATGGCGTTGTCGCCGTCTGAGGCTGATATCCCTTTGGTAAAGAGCGTGACAAGATCGACTGCCTCTGGACATAGATCATCAGGAGATAGATCATCAACAGATAGTTCACAAGGATCTAGATCATCAGGATCTAGATCATCAGGATCTAGATTGTCGGGACATAGTTCATCAGGACATAGTTCATCAGTAATCATAATAAAATAAATATGTGGACAAATGCTGCACATTAACCGAATGCGGAGTTCCTGTAGGACGGCAGAGTAGGGTTTAATGACGGTCTTTGTTCGTCAGTCAATTAGTTGTACTTGGCTGGGAACAAGAATGCCACATCTCGGTGAACAGGAATACCAACTCGCTCGCAGAGTCGTTTCGACCGACTGCCGCAAGTCATAGAATTGACAACCTGCGAAATCTCAGTTCGTACCGCATTGACCAGGTTGTGGAGTGAATTGATATCATCAAAAATCAATTGCCGCCAATTGATGTAAGTTGATGCGTCAAATTTAGTGGTGATCACTTCCTCGATAATGTCAGGATTAAAGGTGTAGAATCCGCCGCAGTTGACCAGTATAGTGAATTCCTTCTTGCTCGAGGCAGACGTACTGATGGCTAGCTGCCAAAGCCCATTGTGACCGATGAAAACACAATTGGCCCCATTGGTTAAAGTATTCTGGTGCCCCATGCGGCCCTGTTTAATTTCGAGAATGGAGTACTTGGGATTTAGCAGGTCATATTTTGAAAAGTTAAAATGTCGTAGCGACGAACGTTGACTCCAAGCCTTTTGATGCTCTTCAACTGCTTCTTCCAAAGACTCGAAGCCGCACAATAGGCGATTGGAATGTCGCATGTAATTCCTGATATACTGAGTCTTGGTTTCTGTGGTTGATCCAAATCCTACGGTCATAAAGAAAAAAGCAATATGAATCCACGCAATCACCCTGAATAAATCCAAGGGTTTAATGACGGTTTGCGGTCGTCAAAACGATGGCAGCAAGCTGCGCTAAACCATTTTTCGGGTCAGTCAATAGACTTGTTCTGTCTAATTGTTGAACTTGATTTGACTTTGACTATGCTATTAAGGTTTTCTATTTAAAACGTTTGCCAACCCTGCTGGGGCATCCATCGCTATCTACATAGCATACCATGACTATATCGAGCATTGGCGGTGTTAGGGACAGTTGCTTAAGAGGTACTTGATATCTGCGACTCACGGTGAGATAGTTGAATCCTTAGTATGCAGGCCGAAATTAGATCTAAGTTGGAGAGTATGAGCATTTTGAGTCGTCAACTTCAAGTAAATGCCTTGCTGGCACTGGCTTTTGCCTCACCCATGAGGCTCTCTCCCCTGGGCGCTCTCGTATCAACGAGACCAGGGCCTCAAGACTGTTGGTGTCAGTGTGGTCAGGCTTACCTTTGATGCGCTGGAGTGGGGTGAGCCGCAGCAAAAGGGGATTGACCACGTAGCTGGAGCTGCTACCTTCCCTTCAGTACCTCATCTCCTTTATGGCTCTCACTGGAGCTGAACTGCTCGCCAAGCTCAAGGAGCTGGGCGATGCCTCCAACTCAGAACTGCTGCGCAGCTGCGGCTATGTAACCACCAAGGACGACGGCACAGAGAGCCTGGATTCCACCGCCTTTTCTGAAGCTCTGCTTGAAGCCAGCGTGAGAGAGCGCAATGGCGGCCGCGATGTGGCCGTCGTAGGGGGCGACGGCAACCTGAACATCAGTAAAAGCTACACGGCCCAGATGGGCCTGGAACCAGGGGATCAGTTCGAGATCAAGCTCGGCCGAAAGCAGATGTGGATCAACTCCCACATCATGCTCACCGGTGCTGATCTCCTCGCAAAGATAGAGGAGCTGGGAGATGTCTCCAAGTTCGACCTGGTGCGGGCCGCCGGTTACGTCTCCACCAAACTGGACGGCACAGAGCGCTTAAATTTCACCGACTTTTATCAGGCAGTTTTGGAAGCTCAGAATGAGTTCGAGGACCTCGGCAGTCGTGAGGAAGGTGGCGGAATGGCCAGAAATTTCGATGACCGGAAGCTAAGTTACGTGGCCACAGTCCAGGGAAACGGCAACCTGTGTATTGGAAGGGCTTATACAGCGTTGCTGGAACTTGACCCCGGTGACGAGTTCGAGATCAAGCCGGTCCTTAAGCAGATCAATCTCATCCACCTCGACTCTGACGAGGAGCTGATCAAGCTCATCCCCCTCAGCGCTGCCGAGGAGGGATGAGCTTCTATAGCCGCTACCCGACTGGGTGGGTCGGTGGCTTCCGCTTTAACTGAGGCGAGCACATCAATGGCAAAGAGGATCGTGAAAAGGCTCCTCGCAGTACTGCTTCAGAAAAGTGTGGAAACTCTCTATCTTGTAGGTTCAGGCAGCAAGTTGGAATCCTTGAGGACATTACATCACTTATCACCTGAAAAACGTGGCGTGACTACACACTTAGGAATATCCGTTGGGCTGCTTTACCGTTGGCTAGGTTTAGAATAAATACCCACTCAAGGCAGATTATTGGTATTCTCCCAGCAAGAGTCCCCTGGTCGCTCTAGCTTAAATGTTCGAGCTGAACACATCTGTCTCTAATTAGATTGGGATAATCGCCATTTCTCATTTGTTTGCTATCGGCTGTTTGCCTTTTGACGCTTCTGACCTGGCGAGGGAGTAGGCCTGTACCGCAAGATGTTTTGTTGAGCTTATGTAACCTCTTTATTGGATTACAAATATGTTCTTTTGAACCCAATTGAGATCATCATTATTCTAGAATGTACAAGATACGCTTGTTATAATGAGTGTATAATGGCTACAGGTGCGGTTAAGGCTAGTATATAGAGCAGGCATTTTGCATAATCTAGAATTTTTGGATCAGTTAAATAAACCCAGCCATCTTCAGCTTTGGTAGACAGTCTCTTTGCTCCGATTAGTTCAATTACATATGCTTTTGCCATTGCAGCACTAAAGGTAGATAAAGTAACTGCAAAAATAGCAAGAAAAATCAAAAAAGTTATTAATGGAAATCCCGATAAAAAAGTCATTTGCATTCCCATTGCGTCCATAATAAATCCCCATGGAGTAGCGAATAAAGACCAGCTTTTATTAGATCCAAGCATTCTCTCAAAGATTGCCAAGAATATTGCAAGAGCTGCATAATAGTTCCATATAGTATAGCGGTGAATGCGATTGGCATAAAGCACAAATGGAAATTTAAAGACGTCGGTTTTTTTCGCAAAACTGAATGTAGATTCAACTTCTTGCTCTAAGCGCTTATCATTAAGCTTAGATTTTCCAAAATGATTAGTATATTGAAGAGAAGGATCACATTCAAATTCTGATAGCGTTCAAACAAACAAAGCTACCATTTTCTATCATTAAAAATATAAGTTTAACCAAGTATCAAAAAAATGAATACCGTCTTAACATAAATTTATACAAAAGTCTCGTGTCCTAAGGATTAATATGCAACTCGGCTCAGAGCTTTTAGATACCATCCTTTGTCAGCGTATTATTGGATTTACGGTTAATGCCCACACCAGGGCTACTACCCACCCAACTATAAACCAACCAAGGAAAAGATTGATAGCCAAAATTGGATATTTGTTTGGGTGACGCCTTGCTGATGCAATAAAATAAGGAACAAAAAAAATAAATATTGAGACTCCGGCAATAAAACCTATGATCAATCCATAGGCTGATTGCGAAATCAGAAGTCCGACTACTGAGAAGAAGGCGGATAAAAGAAAAAAGCGATTTAGAATATAGGTCAAGAGTAAAAGCTTTATTTTTTTAAAACTTAAAAGTTTCTGGCTCCTAATGGAATTTCAGTTAACAAATATTTAGACATCTTTGACTTGTTCCACGCAAGCCTCACGGCAGGCTGCTTAGATTCTCCTTATTGCAAATCAGGCTTCATTTTGCCATAACTGAAAATCATTCTTGTAGGAAAGATAGCCATAGATTGGCTGAACAATAGATTCTAGCCAACTTGTTGTGCCAGTAAGTAGAAATAATAATAAGATTGGACCCTTTGGGACAATCATTTGCAAGAAAGCAAGGCCTGCAATGAGAATAAATTTACAATAAACAGGCAGACTTGTTTCTATGCAGTTAGACCTTGTTAAACGCCAAGCTTGCTTTAAGGCATGAACAGGGCTTATCAATTCGACGGTCGATAAAACAGGAGAGTACCAAAGACGGCTAATAAAAACTAAACCAGGTAGAATAAAAAACAAGAGTCCTATACAAGTTACAATAAATAAGAGTAATTCAGTCGAAAGGAAGAGAATCCATCTTTTGAATATCCTATCAGAAAACTTGAGACCCCTATAGCGGTTAATCGCTGAGACAGATAGAATTGGATATCCAACTAATACATACAGTGTTTCCAATAGAAGAGTTATAGCATCATAATTCCAAAGACGATCATTGAGCACGGTTAGTATGTCTAACCAACCAGTGGTCAGAAGATAAATGTCAAACCACTGAGTGGCGAAAAGGTGGGCAAGAGGCTCTCTGTAACGACTTAATGACTTCTCCCACCCCCAATATATTGCTTCTTTTGCTCTCTTCCAATTGCTATTAGAATCCGGATGCGGCAGTGAAGCCATGAGATGAGCATACTCTAACAATCAAGATATAATGGATTATTCAATTTATCTCTGAACTGGATTTTTATTACAATATTCTTAATGCTTACTCGGTAGACATCGGCGCGTTGCCTGCAGATTTGGCTGCATGGACGTGGCCCTCTCTCTCTGGTGGGGCGTCACGAACTTGATGTCGGTTTGACGATGCTGGTGGTTGTCCCAATCCACGAATGACGCCACCGACATGCAGTCCTAGTCTTGGGGGATGCGGTTAATGGTGCAGTTAACTCATTTTAATCAACATTAATATCCATCATTTCCCAATTTATCGCAGTATCGTTCTCACGGACTCTTAGATTCCCAATAACATTATTATCAATGACAATCATTGGATATTCGCACACGATTTGGTCGTTTGACAAGATCTTTGGTTTTGTTAGAGAATTGCCCGAAGTGGTTTCTACTTTAAACTTGAGTGAGGATACGGTGCCAGTGCTTTCTACCTTGTACAATGTACCTTTCGCAATATATATTGCTCGCATGTCGATAGTCTTTGGGCTTTTCAAGAATAAATTGTTTATTACTGCTATACTCTCCGTATGCTCTCCATTATTTTTATTCGCAAGCGAAAAACTCTCTTTAAGGAATTTAGGGGCGAGTTCATCACAGCTTTTACTGACACTCAAGGAGGAGTATCCTGTGTCAGTCACCTTTCGCAGTTTTCCTGTCAAAGCTTGCATGAATATAGGAGGATTCCAGGGACCGTCGTTGATTTTGTAGGGAAGAATATACAAAAAAATATTAGGGGTTAAGAGTATAATTATTAATGCAAACAAAGAAATGCCAGATGTGGCGATCACAGCGTTTCTCTTCATGGACTAAGCTCTATGCTTTTCTACTATACGCCAACTGTGCCTCATTTCGCACCTTGATTAGGCAGAAGGCTCAGTCGTAAGCACCTTTAACCTACTTTAGTACAAATATATCAAGAGATGATAGCATGGATATGATTCAGATCCAGTTTTAGCAATAGCTGTCACTGCCCTTGTTCATGTAGATGAGTTTGAACGCAAGCTGGGGCGGAAGCAGATTCGGTTGATTCCTGCTGGTGAGACTGATAATGAGGAGTGATTTGTCACGGCCTGGGGTGACATCTTTCTTCAATGCGGGTGTGCAGATCATCGATGGGAGCCCCATTACTATTCATTAGCAATGTCAAGCCCAAGAGATAAATATGAGGCCTGTCAGTAATGTCAGAACATCTCACTAGCTCTTGGTGTTAAACTAAAAAACGAACACCACGGCGGACTGTCGTACGTTAGGCACTGATTGAGATCTCTATGGATGCGATAAAAGCGGTATGCGAATGTAGGCACATGTCTGAACAAAACACCGTGCTTGCAGTTAGGCGCGGAAGATTTGGCTTCATAGAAAAGTGGGGCTTCCTCACTTGGCTTATAGCAGTTGTTCTCATGATAGCAACCGGTGGCATATGGTTATTTGTTATCATTGGGTGGCACTACGACGACATTCTTCTTCCAAAGTATTACTGCAATCAGTGCGACGCAGAGGTGCCTAAAAGGGATTTCCGCGCATAGGAGATATCATACTTCTCATTCATGAAGTAGAAATCACAACCGCTAAGTGAGCGTTCCTACTCACTTAGTTTGGGCCGATTGGCTGGTGGGACTGACGAGGACGAATAATGAGACCAAGTCGTTACATATTCTCGAGCGAAATTAATTAAGCCTTGGTTCTGAACTCGGGTTTGGATATGATTCCTTGCTTATGGATGAGGCGTTTATATGCAAGAAGTCAGGCTTTATGATTTAGTGATAGAGCTTGCTTTTGTGAATTATGCCACTATATACTTGACACCTGGCTTCGCAACTGCTAAAAGCTTTGTACGTTAAATCTAATTAAGAAATGCCTTCTCCAATGCTTCTCCATAGGATTTCCACTGGAATTTCCCTTGCGTTGGTTGCGTCCTTGAGCTGCTGCTACCCAGCCTTTGCTCAGCTTGAAACCCAATACAGGAACCAGAAGGATGACGCTGAGAGGCAACGCCAATCATACGAATGCTTGTGTCAACAGATTATTCAAAATGCACAATATAAGAATCAAAATCCTCAATATGAGGGGGCTGGAGGCATGATTCTTGGTGGTGAAATCAATTCTTACTGGATGGTTGATAACAGCAATAAGATATTCGCAGCCCCAGGCAATCTTGGAACTGGGATTCCGCAGGTTAAAAAATGCGGATATGTAGCGACTGTAGGAGTAGAGTTTTACTGGAACAGTTTTAATGATAAGGCATGTATACCTAATAGGAAAATTTCTGTAACACAGGGTGGGGTTATTGGGATGGCGCAAGCTTTCTCTCAGGCCTGCTATCTTACTAAATATACCATAGAGCAGAATGTCTTGGTTGTCTATACACAGCTAAGTCGTGGACAGGGCGGTAATGGCGAGGTTAATCGATCCGTTCTTACGAATACGAAGAGGTGATGGCAAGGTTAATCGCTTTGTTGTTGCCAAAAGATAGACATTTTCTATCTCTGCTTGTTTGTAAAGTATTGATAGTCCTTGATTCTAAACTCATCCTCCCCCGTTCTGCCCCATAGGCATCCATCCCTTCCCTAGTACCGCTCATATTTAGGTTTGCTGCATTTAGTTCAGGCTACTCATATAATGAAAAGCAACAGTTAATAAACTCCCAGTCCTCATCGGGTAAATCTAGTTCCTCTGCCGCATCACATACCTCCTCGTAAGTAAAGTCGCCCAGAGGGTTGACTGGAGGACCATCAAGTGAGAATTCTTCTTGGTACATACTTTTGCCTAGATAGAGATTTTATGCGGGACACATAGACTCAATAGAGCTTGATGCCTACTTGAGTTTTTCATACAGTTGCTTGATGAGAGCCTTGATGTATTGATCTGGCTTCTGTCTTGCCCTGTTAGCCAGCTCTTCTAGCATTGTGTACTCAACACGATTGAAGGCTACAGTCTTGTTCATCATTGACCTCCAGGTATCAACATTACCCTTGAGGAGTCATTGATTTGGACTTCTTCTTTTCTGATGAGGTACTTGACCAAATCAGACTTGTTTAGCCTATAGTGGGCACAAAGATTGTCACGAATAGACCTGATGTAGTCCTCATGCTGTTTGTAGGAAATTTGTTCTCTTATGGGCATTGCTGTCTTCATGTATATAAACTCTATTGGATATACCTATTTATGCCTGCCGAACGGTAGGCATAAAGTAAATTGACTTCTTAGATGGCTATGGTCCTGGTGATGTGTAACAACAGGTTTATGTTTTAAATGAGCTTTAATTGAATCCCCTTCGGGGATTGCCTTCGGCGTTCCTATTGGATTTTCTTTAGGTAGTGGTTATATTGAGTTGATAATGCTGAAGAATGATTCAAGAATCATAAGGCAAAGAGAATCATCAAAGCACTGCGTAGCTATTTAGACATTTTGAATATTCAAGATATTGAATCCCTCAATACCCTGCGTAGTTACTCTACTGAAAGTCAGATACTTTGTCAAGTTTGACATATACATAAGATGGAAGTAATCTGTTTAAGTTCGATAGTAAATATACGATATGGAATCTTTAATTGATAAGAGGTATAGGGAGCTTGTGTTTGCTCATTACTTGCAGGATGTCACCTCGGCAATAAGTGGCAATAAGTGGACATTCCGTTGCCCTCATTGTGCTTCTTTGGGTAAGACTGAAGGTAAGAAGACTCACCGAAAGGGAGTCCTTCTGTGGAATAAGCTCCAGCATTCTTGGGTTTTTCATTGTGCCAAAGGAGGGACAGCGGAATGTTCTCATAACATGAACTTTTCAAACTTTATACGGTCCCTCAATCCTGAATTGTTCCGCAGTTACCAGCTTGAACGTCATCAGTCAAGGACCATTGGAAAGGGTCACAACTGTCCCAACCCAAAACCTGAATCCATAAATAGTACAGATGCATTCAAGCGTAATGGGAAGTCAGCCAGTCAGAAAAAAGATATCGTTCAAAAACTTTCTTCACAAGGTCACGAGATTTCTTGATGTAACTGAGGAAACACTTGCAGAGACCCTTGCAGAGACGAGCTTTTACATCTTCAGGACAGACACCAATGCGGTCATAGCCAGGGGGATTGATGGCTATGAGGCAGCTAAGGACCGCGCGAATCACCTTCGCAAACAGTTTGGCTTAAAGTGGGACCAGGTGAAGTTTAGGGCAGAGCGTAAGGCTGAGTCATCTAAGGCCGATAGTTCTGCTTCAAAGCCTGGAAAGATCAAGTTTGGTGTGAGTCAAGATGGTAAGACCTTCACTAATGCCTATGGGCAGAAGAGTAAGGTCCAGTATTCGCCTAATTTCAACAGGTCAAAAGGGCGTCGGTTCAGGGGATACACTGACGCCCAAGGTAACTATCATGATATTGATTGATACTTGAAGTCTTCGTGGTTCGACGAAGCCTCCTGCCGTTAACTTGTCGAATAGCGGTCTGGTGCCAATGCCGAGTAGTGAAGCAAGTCACCATCAGAGGTTGGGATGGTCAACCTGCCAGTGGCAACTATGGCTCCACCGAACTCCTGAAACTAACTTCATTTCTATCCTCTACATGGTTCTCTATACATTTACAACGATTTACTTGGCATTTGTTTAGGCTATTTCTCGATAGTGCTATTTATGATTGATTCTTGCTTCAATTTCATGGAATCAAATGCTACACAGTTTGAGCGAGGCTTTTTGTTTTCTGTAGGGAGGCACTTTTGGAATTTTGTGGCTGTATGTGGCTTTATTACATTGGCAAGCGGGGGACTTGCTGCTCTTGACTCATATAATCTTACCAAGGACGAATGGGCAATAAAAAATAAAACTCTTATCGAATGGGAATCCTACGACGATTGGTTTGAATCAGAATGCTCTAACCTCAATCAAGGTGCCAATCAGGATAAGGTTAAGCATGAATGGTTGTGCGAGAAGACTATGTGGTGGAATCGCGAAGCCATTGGGAAGGACAAATATTTTCCCAAATTCTGTTCGGCAAGTAGCATGGACGGGACAATCGCAAAAGAAAGTAAATATGTTAATGGCGTCTGCAGAGGCTTTGAGTATTCAACCGATCAGCTCTCTGAATTTCGGAGCGCATCTCAGTCTAAGTATCAAGATATTGAGAGCAAAAACGAGGAACTTAAAACTCAGAAAGCTGCTATTGAGCTAAAAATTAATGCTAAGCTATTGTTGGGAGCGACTCTTGCGGCTTGCGGACTAGGCGTGATCGCGGTAAGTTCACTTATGGCAGCCATTTTGGCTGTTGAACGCAATACAAGAAAGTAATTAATTTCTTGGATCCAGGCGATTATTCTCTACTACCCCCATAGATCCAATCCCAAACCTGCCAATGCTGCAGCTCTCCGTAAACCGGATGAAGCAGCCTCAGCAGCATTCTGCGATGATCTGGAGTGGGAATCTCCACCTCAGCCCATGGCCCCTCTGTAGCGAGTCTTTCTACGACTGTGGGGATCACCTACAGTAGCTCCCCAAATGAAAGGGCCTCCTCAGGGACGGTTGGAATCTCTACCGGACCTCATGGATCAATCAGGTCCAGAAGCCGCCCAGAGTCATCCACAAGGCGATGACGCTTTCCTGTTGACCTTGCTCGTTGTTGAGCAGTTCTATAGGCGTTGGCCTCATTGGGGTTTTATAAATGATAAGGCAGGCAATTCTTGGCCCTTTAAATACGAAAACAAAGGCGGTGGGGGGTTAACTTGCAAGAAGGCGGGTGCCAACCTTTATCAGGAGGTCACTGAAAGTGGTAGGCAAGGATATGTTAACCTACCAGAGAACAAGAAAATTCCTTTTTCTATATTGGAACGAAGCACTAGCTTCTACAAGGAAGTAACTCCTCAGTTCTAAGATGACAAGTTCTAAGTCTTTTTAGCAACGCAATCTAGAATTACCCTGTCAAATTAGGTATTCATGGAGCTTAGGCTTTTGCTGGGAGTACAACTCAATCAGGCCGCACTCTTCCTTTAGGGGCTTAAGCCCCTGGAGGCAGCTCATCTGGGGGCTGCAGCATGACCACATACACCCACTCTCATAAGGCATAGACCGATAGAGAGGGTCACGTCACACGGCTATCGCTCCTCTTCTAATAAGTTTTACTTGGATCATAATTAAAAGGAACACTCTCCCATTTCCAGTATTTGCTTTGATCGCCAGGGTGTCCACTGTCACGATAGTGTATTTCCGTAAATCCATCTCTTCGTATTAGCCATTTTTCTGATCCACCCGTTGGTCCACTAAAATTAACAATATAAACTCTTTTGCATTTAGCTCCTATTTGCCTAGCTGCATAAACAAGGCTGCCTTCTGGATCCGAACCGTTGTAAAAACTTCCGCTTGTGCTGTTCCAGGCTACCGATAGATCTCCGTTTTTATCTTTGTGTACCTCAGGGCCTATTATTTTTATCCTCCTGGATTCATTTGGTGCGTTTGAAAATATCGCCTGTTGGCAGTCTTGTGCCAGTGTTTTTATAGATATTTGCGTCGGTTCTGCTTGGGCGCCACTCAGCGAACCTGGCCATATTGAAGCCAGGAGTAGAAGCCTGAGTAACGGTTTTAAATTTTGGCAATAACATAGACTTTTTGGGCTGAGCATTTTTAGTAGCTATTGCTATCTAAACTATACCATTGTTTTTCTATTTTACCCCATCCGAGTGACCTATCTACCTCGGTTTCTGCTTTTCGGTCAATCAAAACCATAGCGACTCCCACTAACCCCACAACTCCAGACCCAACCCAGCCAATGCTGCCGCCCTCCTGAGGCAGGATGAAGCAGCAACCTCAGCAGCTGGAGCCTGTGATTTCGATTCCAGTGGCTCTGATGCCACTGCGGAGTAGTGAAGCAAGTCGCCATCTGAGGTTGGGATGGTCAGGCGACCAGTGACCACCACAGCACCACCGACCTCTTGTACCGATTGAACCTCCCAGCACCAACCAGGAGCACGGTGATGAAGGTGTCGGGCAATGGTGTTCCAGGGGCAGTAGGTCAGGGTGGTGTTCCCCTGCTTGCGGGTCTTGAGGTGCCGAGGGTCAATGGGACGGGATAAGTCCGAAAGTGTTTCAGCAGTAGGGCGTAGGGCGAACTTGACGCCAGATGCCTGATGACCGTTGGAAGTGGAATGCATGGAACTGAACCTCTGTGGGTTGCTGCTGTAAGTGTAGCACAAGAAGCTAGGAAGCTAGCCTTGAGTGATGGGTGGGACAAGGCATAGATAGGTGCTCACCAGTGGTTGTGCCAGACCGCTTCGCTGTGCCTCCTGCTGGATGGATTTGATGGAGTCACGAACCTCGCCTGAGTAGTCCCAGCTTGTTCGTGACCGTTGCTTGAGCATCCATCCACCAGGGACACGAACACCGAACCGCAGTTCAGCATCTGAGAAAACCTCCTGTAGTTCCTGGTCAATGGCTTGTCGTTCTTGCTCCAGGTGCTTGATTTGCTCTGAGACTTCAACCCGCCTACTCAACAGCCTTTCGGTGCTCAGGTCCGCCAGATGGGGAAATGGGTCTTGCCGTTCAGGTGGAAGGGTCTGGAGAAGACGCTTCAAGTCGGCGGGGTCAATCGGTGGGGTCATCGCTCAGCGAGCATTCCAACTTGACCAGCACCGAACGAAGGGCATTCGGGGGCACATCTGGGAACTGAAAAGGGATTGCCGTTCTCAGGAATTCAAGGGTGGTTGTGATTTCTGCTTCTGTGAGCAGGATCGCTGCAATGGGTGATTTCATTTTTCTCCATAGATGGCACCGTCCTCCACGAGTCGGTCGTAATAGACCCCGATGGCATCTTCCACGATGGCGGCAAGGGTGGTGGGTTGATTGGTGCGCTGGCGGAATCTCTGAATGGCACTGACCAGTTTCATGGTCTCCTCAGTGAGGCGGATGCCGAACTGCTTTGGGGCATCGGGGTGCTCTTGTGCCATTGGGGTCTTTACTCAGCAGAAGGCAACTGTGCCAGAGAAGTTGCCGCACGGGGAATCAGTAGAGGTGATGCTTCCGCAATCCTCAAGGAGGCATTGCTGCCCCTTTAGGAACGGTGATCCTCATGGGATCGTGGAGAGCACGCTTGCCTCCTCTTCCAGCGGTGGCATTGAGGAGAATTGGACATCCAGCACCGCAGAGAAGAAATTGCTGATCTCAGAGGCGGTGATGCTGGTGAGCAACTGAGCAGCGAACGCCAGGTGCTCCATCATCAGGGCATGAGAGAGGAGT
Source organism: Synechococcaceae cyanobacterium ELA445 (assembly GCA_037134455.1). Lineage (GTDB taxonomy): Bacteria > Cyanobacteriota > Cyanobacteriia > PCC-6307 > Cyanobiaceae > ATX-6F1. The sequence goes on from JBAXME010000023.1 coordinate 15,116, forward strand.
CTTGAAGCGGCATCAGCACTGTCCTGTTCCCATTGGCAGCATTGATTGCGAAGGGCAGCAGACACGATGCCCTGAACGGCACTGATCGTGGTCAGATCCAGTTGATTGAGTTCGGTTGGTGTCATGGGAACCTCTATGGGTTTCTTGGATTGGGTTGGAGGGGCGGGCTTCAATGAGCCTCTTGCCCCTCAACACATTGACTATAGCATATAGCACTAGGAATCCATTGCATAGTGCTAGCCCTGGAGGCGGAGGCAGGCGACCCGTTTCCAGAGCTAGCTCCGGCTATGCGGCTACCAATACGGGCTCCTCCTGTGCAGATGCAACCTCCAGCGCAAGGGCATCGTGAAACTGATCTTCTACCGATCGCTTATTGGGGTCAATGGATCCGAAACGAGCATTAACTGCCTGGCAGAACAGGATGGTGACCTCGGCGCTTGCGGTGGAAGCCATCAATTCAGCCGCAAATGCCCATTGCTTGAACATCAAGGCGCTGGTGAGATTCCCGTCAGCAGCGGCATCGGCAGATTGCTGCTCCCACTGAATGCAGTGGCTTTGAAGGGCAGCGACAATTACCTCACTTGCTGCGTTGAGGGTCGCCAGGTCAAGAGTGGAGAGATCGGAAGGCATGGCCTGAACCTCTGTGGGTTTCATGGACACATGAATTATAGCATATAACACTGATTCTTTTGCATATGGCGCTGCCTTGCTCTCTTGGGGCGCTTAGGGTATGGTGCCCTTATGGCAAAACAGGTTCGTCTGACCCTCGCCAAGGCAATTGCCAAGGCAAATGTGCGTCGTGCTGAGGCAGGAGAGAAGCCCATCACCATGAACTCCCTAGCGGTTAAGGCGGGGGTGGCCGCAACCACCATTACCCGATTGGCACGAGCCGATGACAAGGCAGCAGCCGCACTATCGCTGGATCTAGCGTCCAAGATCGTGACCGTGCTGGATTGTGGGATTGAGGACTTATTGGAAATTATTGATCAGTAGGTAGAGCTGAATTAAAATTTTATTTTGTGATCATCTGCCACTTTTGGCCAAGGATCATTGCCGTCTCCAAAGCAGACAGCCGACCGACACAAATGACTTGACTATGTCGGGAGGCAGAAGAACGCACTTGGCAGGGTTGGGAGTTCTTGGATGGACGTAGTGGCTATGGGGGTTGCTTTGCGGAAGGGCCCCTTACTTCCGCCTCCATTAAGGAATCGTAGGTAAGAAAGCCAGGATGATTACGCCAATAAACCCCGTCAATATGCCTACGCCAGCCCAAAGCATGGGATTTCTATTCTTTGTAGTGGCCATCCCATAGCAGATAAAAGCACAGGCGACCCAGATAGATGCAGCAATCACGTAAAGATATATCAATAATTAGCAGTATAACCCTGCTGCAGATAGCTGTCAAACATTAATATAAATTGAAATAATTGAAACCAAGCCGTGCATCTATATCGTGGATCATTCCTTCTTCTTGGGTTGTCATTTCTACTAATTGGACTTCCTGGTGTCGCAGGCTATGCTTGGACATCGGCGGACGATAAAGCGTGTCGCCGTTCATTCACAAGCAGCTTTATTCGTTCTTCTCGGGGAGTTTCTCCACCCGCCAAGATGACTAGTGAGTATTGCAATTGTGCTGGAGCTGCAATTAAAACTGGCGATACCTTGTCAACTGCGGCAAAGATCTGTACGAACTATATTCTGCAGCAATGGGGAACTAGATGAATCAGCCGTCATTTCAATTTTGTATTGACTGGATTGGTAGGTCATTGCTACATAACTGAGACGTTTGGCTTTACCCTAGGCAGTCAAAGTCTTTGATCCTGGAATGCAAATATTGGCTTCTTTCAATAAGACAACAGTTGTATTCTCTCTGGTTTTCCCATGTAAGTAGCCACCTTTTCAGATCCTAATCATTATTGGATTGGCGGGAGTTGCTTCGTCCACTGCTCGGAAGTTATCCAGTGCTCCCTTGGTGAACGTCCGATCATTCCCTCCCATGGAACTATGAATAAATCCCTTTTGACTTAGTTTCTTACTTGGGATTTCAAGTACTGCTGGAAAAACAGGATGCCCAGAAGCCAATGCGGGGTCTTTTGAGGTTGTAAGTTTCACACTTCCAATCTTTCCGCAATTGAATTCCTCAATTGTTTTGGCTGTTCCCGCCAAAATTGGAGCAGACGCAACAAGAGCTAAAAGCATTGGCAGTGATTGAAGTATGGTCATTAGAGGCAAGTATTAAGGCTCAGTGATGCATCTGCTGGCTGATGGCGAGTCACAGTCATGTTGATTGTTGTTCACAACAAAGCTGACCGGTTTTCCTTTAGCCACTGTCTGTGCTCATGGTAGGCGGAATCATGACGACCGACCAGCTGCCAATACTCCTTGGAGTGGTTCGGGTGAATCAGGTGGCACAACTCATGGACTACCACATAATCGGCGATGGCATGAGGTGCCTTGATGATGTTCCAGTTGAAGATCAGCTGTCCCTTCTTGTCGCAGGAGCCCCAGCGTGACCTGAAATTCTTGACGCTGATCCCTGCTGTCACCACACCGATCTCCTTGGCATAACGCCCTGTCTTTTCGTTAAGGCGTTCCAGTGCCTTGGTGCGATACCAGTTCTGCAGGTACTGCTGAATCCTCGCTTCCCTCTGCTCACCCTGCTCAGTGGGACGGATGGTTGCCTTGAGGTATCCCCCTGAGAGGCACACCCCCACCTTGTGCCCCTCTAGGACCTTCAAGCGGTAGTTCCGTCCCAGGTACGGGAACGCTTCACCACTCACCAGTTCCTTGGGGCGATGGGGTGGAACCCGCTTGAGTTCGGCAACCTTGGACCTGATCCAGGGTCGTTTTTGCTTGAGGATCTCTGCCACCCTTTGATCCTCCAGGTGCTCAGGGATCCTTACCTGCAGGTCATTTCCAACGATGTGGAGTCCTGCAGTTCTCCTTACAGAGCGGAGCACCTCCACCCGCAGACCTAAGACCTCCACTGGAATTGCACTCACCTGAAGTGCCTCTTGCCCAGGTCCATGAACCGCTCTGTCACGGCATCTACCAGTGCCTTATCCCCGAATGGTTGATCCAGGATTGAACGCTTGATCTGCCGCTTGATTCGGGCAACCTCATCCCACTTGTCAAAGAAGCCAACGATCTGGGTTGCATCCTTGAAGTCGGCCACCAGCTCCTTGGTCAGATTCAGCACACGATCATGGGTTGCCTCATCCATGGCGGGGAGATCTGAAGTCTTGGTGTACTCATCCTTCTCTTCTGCCAGGGCCTCAGCCTGTTCCTGGGTCTTGCCCCGATCCAGGTAGTACTGGATAACGCCCTCCCGTGCCTCATCAAAGGCATCGGACAGGCGTTTGAGGAACAGCATCCCGAATATGTAGTCCTTGAATTCCGAGGCATCCATGCTTCCCCGCAGGATGTCGGCACTCTTCCAAAGGAACCCCTCCAGTTGGGAGAGGGTCAGTTGCTGACCGATCTGGAAGACGGGTTCTGGGGCGACATTATTGCCACCAGTGGATCGGCGGGTGGTGGGTGCTGAGGGTGCCTCGTAGCGACTTCCTCCCTCTATCCCCTCTGCCAAAGCGATAGCACCACCACGGCCACGACCTTTCCTGACCAATCCAAGCCCCAGAAGCCGTTCCTTGACGGTTTCGTACTCGTCTTCGGCGATATCCCTTTCTGCGGCCCGACTCAGTGCCTCCCTTGCTGACAGGTTGCCGATAGTGCTGCCATCACCAGGGAGTACCTCCAGCAGCAGATCCCCCAGGTCCTCGTCTTCGGTCTCGGGGCCAGCTAAGGCAGCGGAATCGGTCACATGTGCCTGAGTAGTCCTACCAGTTTGCCTGCTGCGACTGGGTTTTGCCTGGCTTTCAGTGGGGTATTGGCCCAGCTCAGCCGCTAGTGGGAACTCTTAGAGCAGTTCCATCGAACCCATGACCACCCTCACCACTGGTTCCCTTGCCACTGAAACCTTGACTGATGCCCTTCTTGCCCTGGAGAGCATGACCAACCGCTTGACGGTGTTGACCCTCAATGCAGCTGCTTTCCCAGAGCAGTCACCAAGGCTTCGGGTGCTGTTTGCGGACCTTGACGGTTCCCTGGAGCGGTGTGAGCGGGATTGTGAATCTTTGAGTGCTCGCTAAGAGTCCTTGCTTTGCCCCGAGGCGATCCCTTGTGTGAGTTATTCCCCCTGCCACCTTGCCTCGTGCCAAGGGGTCAGGAGTAACTCACTTGTAACTCACATACCCAAAAACGCGAAAACCCTTGTGAATACAAGGGTTAACCAATGCCAGGACCCAGATTTGAACTGGGGACACGGCGATTTTCAATCGCCTGCTCTACCAACTGAGCTATCCCGGCCTGTCGCCTTGGCGACGGCCAGATCTTAGATCACGGCCTTTCCCGACCGGCCTTTTGAGGCGTGCGGGCCAGACAGAGCAGCCCTGCCACGCGGTACCCCGCCGCTTGGAGAGCTCCGGCGGCGGCACGGGCCGTGGCACCGGTGGTGAGGATGTCGTCCACCAGCAGCAGGGGCCGGCGGCGCAGCAGGGGCCCCGGCCTGGCTGCACCCGGCCGACAGAGGAAGGATCCTTCCTGGTTAAGGGCCCGCAGATCCCGGCCCAGATGGTGCTGGCCAAGGGTGGGGTGGGTGCGAACCAGGGGCGCCATTTCCTCGAACCCCAGGCTGCGGCAGAGCAGGGGCGGCAGGGGATTGCCGTTCCGCTTCCAACTGGGGATGGACACCACCAACGGAGGGAGATCCCCCATCTGCACCAGCGCCGCCAGCCGTCGGCCGAGGGCGGCAATCACCTGCGCGGAGGGGGAGCGGCGCTGCTGGAGCAGCAGCCGGCGCAGGGCGCCTTGGTAGGCCCCCAGGCTCAGCCAGGGCAGTGGGGTGAATCCCCGCAGGCCGCCCTCCGGAAGGATGAGCCTTTGCTGGCAGCGCTCGCACGGCAGCTGGCGCGACTGTCCTTCGGAGAGGGGATCGGAACAGATCGCGCAACAAGGCACGGTGATCAGATCAAGGCAACCCTGGAGAAGGAGGGGCAGCACGGCAGGTCACGCCCCGGTGTCGGGGAGGGTGGGTGGACCCTTCAGGATTCCCGCGCCGGTCCTGGCAGGGCCCTCAGCATGGCCACCAAGGTGCGATGGGCGTCTTCGCTGTCGCTGAGGGTGTGGTCGAAGGCCACGGTGACCGTGGTGCCAGCCACATCCAGCTCCATTGCCTCGGGGGTGACCCTTCTCATCTGGGCGCCCTCCGCCTGGCTGACGCCGCCGTAATGCCGTGCGAAGGCCGCCACCGCCTCGCCATGGTCGGCGTTCATGTGGCGGCAGATGCGATCGCTGACGCTGGAGGTAAGGGGGTCGGCGGCCATCGCAGAGCTGGGGGAGGTGGGTCCGATTCTGGATCCTGGACCGGCCCTTAGCCGGCGACGTAGCGCTGCCACAGCAGGAGGCCGAGTCGGAGGGCGCTGAACCCCACGTAGCCCGCCAGCACAACGAAGAGCCCCATCGAGAGCACCGTGCGCAGCCGTTCGTTCATGGCGGTGGCCGTTCGCAGGATTGCTGTTCCATCCTCCACCCCCGCAGGGCCAGATGGGCCGTGCCGATGGCTGGTGCAAGGTGCGGACGGTTCAGGACCGGCAGGCCCAGCCGTTGTTGCCGCAGGCGGCGCCATTGGGGATTTCGGGCTCCACCCCCCAGCGTGATCACCCGCTGGATGGGAGGGGCCCCCAACTCGATCAGCCGTTGCCATCCCTGGGCCTCGATGGTCGCGAGCCCCTCCAGCAGAGCCTGCAGATAGAGCGCATCGCTCACGGGCCTGGGGCCCAGCACCGGCTCGAGGCTGGGATCGTCCACCGGGAACCGTTCGCCCCGCTCCGGCAACGGCCGCAGCCGCAGCCCAGTGGCCTGCAGGGGATCGATCTGGCGGCTTAGCTGCTCGATCTGGGTGGGGCTGAAGAACCGCCCCAGGATCCCGGCGCCGGCGTTGGAGGCGCCGCCCACCAACCAGCGATCACCGACGCGGTGGTTGGTCAGGCCTGCCCCCTGCAGGGGTGCGGGTACGAAACGCTTCAGCACCAGGGTGGTGCCCAGCACCGTGATGCCGTCGTCCGGGCCTGGGTCTGCGGCCAACACGGCGGCATTGGCATCGGTGGTGCCGCTGACCACCAGACAGGCCTGGGGCAGACCCAGCAGGGTGGCGACTGGGTGGCTGATCCGGCCGAGGGGTATGCCACTGGGCACGATCTCCGCCAGGGCCGAGCTCCAGGGTTGGTGGTTCAGTTCGCCAGCCCAGCTGCTGGTCTGCAGATCCCAGCCGAGGCGAAGGTTGTTTCCCTCCTCCCCCCAGCGCCAGGTCCCCAACATCCAGCCCATCAGCCAATCGGCCTGATGGCGCAGCAGCAGCGGGCCAGCGGATCCAGTGACTTGTTCCCGCTGGAGCAGGGCCAGGGCCCGAGCCAGGCTGCCGCTGCTGCTGGCGGCGGGGCAGTCGGTGGGCACCAGCTCGGCGGTGGCCTTGGCCTGCTCCAGGCAGGCCCGGTGGTAAGGCAGCGCCTCGCCCCGGGGCTCTCCGGCCCTGTCGCATAGCAGGAGGGTGCCCGAGGTGCCATCGAGCGCCAGGGCCCCCACCCGCTGCCGGAGTTCTGGGGGCAGGCGCTGCACCAGGCCCGTCAGGGCCGCCCGCCAGCCGAGGGGCTGCTCGAAGGGGCCCGGGTAGGTGTCGCTGGCTTCGCCAACGGCCGTTCCTGTTCCGTCGATCAGGGCCAGCCGAAGACCACTGGTGCCTAGGTCGATGCCTAGGGCAAGATCGGGCTCCACCCCAAGGGGGCCGAGGACCTCAGGCGGCAGCGGCCACCTGGCCTGCCGTGGCCTGTTTCAAGGTGTCGGCGATGGCCTCCACGTTCTCCCAGGGCAGATCCAGGTCGCTGCGGCCGAAGTGGCCATAGGCAGCCACGTCCTGGTAGAAGCGGCCACCGCGCTGCTGCGGCAGTTCCCGCAGGCCGAAGGTGGCGATGATCGCTCCGGGCCGTAGATCGAAGTGTTCCTGCACCAGGGCCGTGAGGTCTCCATTGCTGATGGCGCCGGTGCCGAAGCTTTCCACCAGGATGCTGACGGGCTTGGCCACGCCGATGGCGTAGCTGAGCTGCACCTCCACCTTGCGGGCCAGTCCCGCTGCCACCAGTGCCTTGGCCACATAACGGGCGGCGTAGGCGGCGGAACGGTCCACCTTGGTGGGGTCCTTGCCGGAGAAGGCGCCGCCGCCATGGCGGGCGTAGCCGCCGTAGGTGTCGACGATGATCTTGCGGCCGGTGAGGCCGGCGTCACCCTGGGGCCCCCCCACCACGAACTTGCCGGTGGGGTTCACCAGGAAGCGGGTGGTCTCCTTGCTGGGCTTGAGGCTGAGGTCGGCGGTGGCGGGTTCGACCACGTGGGTCCAGAGGTCGGCGGCGATCCGCTCCCGCAGAGCTTTTTCTTCGCTGATGCCGTCGATTTCGGCGATGTGCTGGGTGGAAATCAAGATCGTGTCGATGGCCACGGGCACGTCGTTTTCGTAGACGACGCTCACCTGGGTTTTGCCATCGGGCAGCAGGTAGCCCAAGCTGCCGTCGTGGCGGACCGCTGCCAGCCGTCGGGCCAGGCGGTGGGCCAGGCTGATGGGCAGGGGCATCAGTTCGGGGGTTTCGTCCACCGCGAAGCCGAACATGATTCCCTGGTCGCCGGCACCGATTAGGTCGAGGGGATCGCCGTCGTGGTCGTCGGCCTCATTCACCCCTTGGGCAATATCCGGGGACTGCTGGTCAAGGGCGATCAGCACGGCGGCGCTGCGGGCATCGAAGCCCCCGGCGCGGGCGCCGCTGTAGCCGATGCGTTCGATCACTCCCCGCACCAGGGTGTTGAAATCGACCCGCGCGGTGGTGGTCACCTCACCGGTGATCAGGCAGAGGCCCGTGTTCACGACCGTTTCGCAGGCCACACGGGAGGCGGGGTCCTGGGCGAGCAGGGCGTCGAGCACCGCATCGCTCACCTGATCGCAGATTTTGTCGGGATGCCCTTCGGTCACCGATTCGGAGGTGAAGACGTAGCGCGTGCTCATGCTCCTGGGGATACCTGGAAGGCGATCAGGTTATCCCTCCGTGCGCTCTTGGCGGTGTAGTTGAGGCAGCAACGGTGTCAGCCATCGCCATTGGCTTGCAGCCCCAGCTCCCGCCAGTGGTGGATCCGGGGGTGGGGCTCGGCCAGGGGCGGTGGGGTGCTCCAGGCGGCCGCGTACCCAAGGGCGCGCTGGTGGGGGATGCCGGCGGCCACAGCCATGCGCAGGTCGCTGTTGGCATCACCGATCAGGGCGCAGTGCTGCACGGGCACCCCGAGCTGCCGGCAGAGGCCATGGACCGCTTCAGGATCCGGTTTGCACGGCCGGTGTTCGGCGCTCCAGATGGCTGCGAAGTAGTCGCTGAGCTGGTGGCTGGAAAGGAAATGCTCGATCCCGGCGATGTCGTCGTTGCTGATCACTGCGCACAGCACCCTCGCCTGTTGCAACTGATGCAAGAGGTCGTGGAGTCCATCGGTGGTGGCGCTGGTGCTGCCAGCTCCCTGCCGCGCTCGGACTGGATCGGGGCCTTGGGCCTGTCGTCGCTCGTCCCGCCCATCCGCCTGGCGGAAGACCACTTCGCTGAGGCTGAGCGCGTCGGGCCATCCGATCCCCACCTGGGCCAGGGCCGTTGCCGTTGCGATCAGGTTGTGGTGGCGGCTGGCCACCGCGGTGATGCCCGCCGGGTCAATGGTGTCGCCGCCAAGGCCATAGGCCCGCTCCAGCAGGTTCTCCAACTGGGGCCTGAGCGCTGGGGCGACCTGCTCAAGACAAAGAAAAACCCTGGCCTTGGCCAGGGTGAGGAGCTGGGGCTCGCTGATGCTGAGGGTGCCGTCCTTGTCGAACAGCACCGCCTGCACGTCGCCGAGTTGGATGCCCCGCAGCAGCAGATGAGCCATGGGGGGGTGCCGATTGCTGGTCAGTCGAGGGTGACGCCCATGGGTTCGTCGTTTTCCTCGGCCTGCTCCAGCAGCATCTGCTTGTAGCGGGCGGCCATCTCCTCGGCCTTGTCGAACACCTTCTCGGGATCGCTGAGCATGTCGCCCGGCTCCGGCTCGAGGGCCTTGGTGGAAAGGGAGATCCGGCCCCGCTCGGCGTCGAGGTCGATGATCATCACCTTCATCTGGTCGTTCACATTGAGCACCGTGTGGGGGGTCTCGATGTGCTCGTGGCTGATCTCAGAGATGTGCAGCAGGCCGCTGACGCCGCCGATGTCGATGAAGGCGCCGTAGGGCTTGATGCCGCGAACGGTGCCGATCACCACTTCACCCACCTCGAGGCGGTTCATCTTGCGCTCCACCAGGGCGCGGCGATGGCTGAGCACCAGGCGGTTGCGCTCTTCGTCGACTTCAAGGAACTTCAGGGGCAGGAAGTCGGCCACCAGATCTTCCTTGGGCTTGCGGGTGCTGATGTGGCTGCCGGGGATGAAGCCGCGCAGGCCTTCCACCCGCACCAGGGCCCCACCGCGGTTGGTGGCAAACACTTCGGAGTAGATGGTGGCGTCTTCCTTCTGCAGTTGACGTACCCGCTCCCAGGCCCGCTGGTATTCGATGCGGCGGATCGAGAGGGTGAGCTGGCCGTCCTCGTTCTCCTCGCTGAGGATGAAGAACTCGCGCACCTCCCCGGGCTCGAGCACGTCGGAGAGGGCCTCCACCCGGTTGATCGACACCTCCTGCATCGGCATGAAGGCGGCTGTCTTGGCGCCGATGTCGATCATGGCGCCCTTGGGCTCCATGGCGAACACGGTGCCCTTGACCACGTCGCCCGGCTTGAAGTTGTAGTCGTACTTGCTGAGCAGTGAGGCGAACTCATCAAGCGTGAAGCCCACGCCGTCGCTGTCGCGGCTGGAAGGCCGGCTGCTGGGGTCGTCGGCGGTGGGAACCTCTTCCGTGAAAGCGAGGTCGAGATCGGTCACGTCCTCGGCCACCAGGTCCAGTTCGCTGGTGGTGCTCGTGTCGGAAGGGGTCAGGGTCATGGAGGAGTGGCGGACTGCCCAAGGCAGGTTGAAGGGAGCCACACGCCTGCCCGCCGACAGGTGATGCGGAACGTTTGACTATACAAAGCGTGGTGGACCCTCAGCCCACCGCAGCCAGAGCACTGGTGGAAGCGGTTCCCTTCCGGGGCTTTGCCGGCCTGCGGCTGAGCCCATCGAGGGTGGCCACGAAATCACTGACCCCCTTGAACTGGCGGTAAACCGACGCGAAGCGCACGTAGGCAACCTCGCTCATCTCGCTCAGTTCCTGCAGCACAAGTTCACCGATTTCGCTGCTGCTCACCTCGCGGCCGCTCCGTTGCTGCAGCACCACCTCAATGTCATCAATCACGCCCTCAAGCCGGGCGGGCTCCAGCCCGGTTTTTTCACAGGCCCTGAGCAGGCCATGGAGCAGTTTGCTGCGGTTGAAGGTTTCACGGGTGCCGTTGCGCTTCACCACCGTGACCGGCACGGTTTCCACCCGTTCGTAGGTGGTGAACCGGAATTCGCAGTTGAGGCATTCCCGCCGCCGCCGCACACTCCGACCCGTGTCAGCGGAACGGGACTCAAGAACCCGGCTATCGGTGTGTTGGCAGGAGGGACATTGCATCCCTTGTGTTCCACGCAATCTCGACAAACTTAGACCGACTTATGCCAAATGAGAAGGCCGCCGCCGCAATGGGTTTCGCGCTAAGCCCCCAGCTCCTTGATGCGGGAGGGGGCGTGGGATGGTTTCACTGGGCCGTTTCGGGCAGCCTGAGCCTCCCAGGCTCACCTCAACACAACCAACAAAAAACCCCCGCAGAGCGGGGGCTTGGGAACAATCCTCAGGCCGGGATCACTTGCCGATCTTCGGGGGATCGCGGAAGGCGATGGCGAAGAACAGGGTTGAAATCGCAAGGGCGAGGATAAGGATGTAGGCGAAGCTCTCCATGGGTTACCTCGAGGAACTGGCGATCAGCTGAGGGTGGAGCCAGCCGGGGGCACGAAGCCCTCCGGTAGGCGGCGGGTGGAACGGTCGCCCAGTTTTTGGAACAGACCGAACTCCACCTGTTCACCGAGATCGGGGTCGATGCCGGCGAACACATCGCGGTAGAGGGTGCGGGCACCGTGCCAGATGTGGCCGAAGAAGAACAGCAGCGCAAACGTGGCGTGCCCGAAGGTGAACCAGCCCCGTGGTGAGCTGCGGAAGGTGCCGTCGGAGTGGTAGCGCTCGCGGTCGAATTCGAACGCCTCACCCAGTTGGGCTTTGCGAGCCAACCGCTTGACATCGGCGGGGTCGGTGAAGCTCTGGCCGTTGAGGGCACCGCCGTAGATGGTGGCGGTCACGCCGGTTTGTTCGAAGGAGTATTTGGCCTCCGAACGGCGGAAGGGGATGTCGGCCCGGACGATGTGGTCCTGGTCTTCGAGCACCACGGGGAAGTTCTCGAAGAAGTTGGGCAGACGCCGCACCTCAAGGTCACGGCCCTGGTTGTCGGTGAAGCTGATGTGGCCGAGCCAGCCAGTGGGCAGGCCATCGCCATTGACCATGGGCCCCACCCGGAAGAGCCCACCTTTCGCCGGGCTGTTGCCGACGTAGTCGTAGAAGGCCAGCTTCTCTGGAATGGCCGCATAGGCCTCAGCCTTTGTGGCGCCACCATCAAGAGCCGTCTGAACGCGGCGATTGATTTCGGTCTTGAAGTAGCTCTGATCCCACTGGTAGCGGGTGGGACCGAACAGTTCCACAGGTGTTGCTGCGGCGCCGTACCACATCGTGCCGGCCACCACGAAGGCGGCAAAGAACACCGCTGCAATGGCGCTGGAGAGCACCGTTTCGATGTTGCCCATGCGGAGGGCCTTGTAAAGGCGTTCCGGTGGGCGGGTGGTGATGTGGAAGATGCCGGCGATGATGCCGACGATGCCAGCGGCGATGTGGTGGGCGACGATGCCGCCTGGGTTGAAGGGGTTGAACCCCTCAGCGCCCCAGGCGGGCTGCACCTTCTCCAAATGGCCCGTAAGGCCATAGGGGTCTGACACCCACATTCCCGGTCCGAAGACTCCGGTGAGGTGGAAGGCGCCGAATCCAAAGCAGGCCAGACCAGCCAGCAGCAGGTGGATGCCGAAGATCTTGGGCAGATCGAGAGCGGGCTCGCCGGTGCGGGGGTCCTGCCAGATCTCCAGATCCCAGTAGGTCCAATGCCAGATGGCGGCCAGGAAAAGCAGGCCACTTAGAACGATGTGGGCGGCGGCCACTCCCTCAAAGCTCCAGAAGCCTGGGTCAACGGCGGTTTCGCCGGTGAGGCTCCAGCCGCTCCAGCTGCCGGTCACGCCCAGGCGGGCCATGAAGGGCAGCACGAACATGCCCTGGCGCCAGATCGGGTTCAGCACCAGATCGGAGGGGTCAATGATGGCCAACTCGTAGAGAGCCATGGAGCCGGCCCAGCCGGCGACCAGAGCGGTGTGCATGAGGTGCACGGCCAGTAAGCGGCCCGGGTCGTTGATCACGACCGTATGCACCCGATACCAGGGCAATCCCATGGGCGTTAGGTCCGGAGTAACAAACGGCTGCCGGGGCGGATTGCCGCGGCAGCAGAACGATCGACGCGAAGGACGAATCGATCCGTGCTGGCGATGGTAGGGGTTATTGAACGCCGCTGACCCGCTGATCCGTTCAGCTGAAACGTGCCGTGACCGCTAGAGCGGCCTTCGGGCCGTTGGTCCGGTTACAAATCGCAACCTATGGTCTCAGAATGGTCCATCCCTGCCGTCGTTCCCCATGCCCGTGATCCGTTTTGTCCGCGAAGGGCTTGAGGTGGAGTGCTTCCCGGGCGAGAACCTCCGGGAGGTGGCCCTGAGGGAGGGGGTGGAGATCTACGGCCTCAAGGGCAAGCTGGGAAACTGCAACGGCTGTGGCCAGTGCATCACCTGTTTTGTGGGCGTGGTGTCGGAGGGTGTTCCGGGGGCCCTGACCGGACGCACCGCCGTCGAAGAGGCAAAGCTGCGCCGCCGCCCCCAGGATTGGCGCCTCGCCTGCCAGGCCCTGGTGCTCCATTCGGTGTCCGTCCTGACCCGGCCCCAGGTGGGCCTGGCCGACGGTGCAGCCCGGCTGGAGGCCGCCCGTCAGGCCCCGCTGCCCTTGGGACCAGTGGCATGGCCGGAGAAGGAGACGGAGGAAGAGAGCCTGAAGGAAGGGGCAGGCGATCCGGGTCGGGTGGCTTCCGAAACCACAACGAGCGGTGAAGCGCCCTGATGGGCGCCGGGTGCCGGTGATACGGTCCGTTTGCTTCGGTCAATAGCCATGGAAACCAACGATCTCGGCTTTGTCGCCAGCCTGCTGTTCGTGCTGGTGCCGGCCGTCTTTCTGATCGTTCTCTACATCCAGACCAGCAGCCGCCAAGGCGGCTGAGCCCCTAGCGGCTCCCCTCCGGTTCCCGCACCAGCAGGACGGGTGCGGGGGCATGGACCCGGATGTAGTCGCTTACCGAGCTCCCCAAAAGCCTGTCGATGTCCACCAGCCCCTTCGCCACCAGTGGGCGACGGTCTTGGGAGGCGATCACCACCAGGTCGGCTTTCAATTCTTCGGCGGCGGCGCAGAACCCCCGGCCGATGTCACCGCTGCGGTGCACCCCCTTGAGCTCCACGCCGAAGCCCCGGGCCCGTTGCACAGCTTTTTGGAGAATCTGGTCGGCGGGGGAGGTGCCGCCGCGGGTCGGAGTGATGTCCTGCCGGGCAATGTGCACGCCGGTGAGGGTGCCGCCAGGAATGTCTCGCACCAGCTCGCAGGCCAGGCGCAGGGCGTCGTCACCGACGCCGGTGCCGTCGATGGCCACCATCACCCGGTTGATGTGGCGCACGTACAGGTCATCGCGCACCAGCAGCATCGGGCGGGTGGAGAGCTGGAAGACGTACTGGCTGGCGCTGTTGGAAAGGATCGACTGCAGGCGTCCCAGTCCCCGGGAGCCCATCACGATCAGATCGGCGTCCAGCTCATCGGCCACCGTCAGCACGGTCTGTTTGGTGTCGCCCTGGCGGACGATCGTGTTGATCTCGCTGGGCTTGAGCCCCAGTCGTTTCACCGCCTCGGCCACGAGGCCGGCGGCGTTCTGCCGGTGTTCCTCGAGGTTCTCACCGGCCTGCTCCGGCACCACGTGCAAGAGGTTCAGCCGGGCCTCTCGAATCGTAGGCAGATCCCGCAGCGTGCGGACCATCTCCTCGACCTGCCCCTTGCCGGAATCGGCGATCAGAAGATTGCGGAACATTGTGCTGGTGCGGCATTGAGGCAGCCTATGGCCGAACCACAAGGCCATCCGCGATGAGCCAAAAGGACGTAATGGAGCGTGGTTGGAGCCTGAGGCGGCGGGTGTTGCCCCAGCACACGGACCATGCCGGTGTGATGTGGCATGGGGCCTATCTGGGATTTCTGGAGGAGGCGCGGGTGGAGGCCCTGGCCACCGTCGGCCTGGCCTACAGCGATTTGTCGGCCCAGGGCCTGGAACTGCCTGTGGTGGCCCTCTCGATCAACTACCGCCAGGCCCTGATGCACGGGGAAGGTGTGGAGATTCGCAGCCGGATGGAGCCGCGTCGGGGCCTGCGGCTCCCCTGGCGCAGCGTCTTCCTCAATGCCGAGGGTCTGCTGGCGGCTGAGGCCCACGTGGAACTGGTGGTGCTCCGGAGGGGGGACGGGCCTGGCCGGCGCCTGCTGCGACGATTGCCTGCCGATTTGGAGAGGGCGCTGGAGGGGCTTGAGCGAGGGCCCACTGCCACACCCGGGCGCTAGGGTACATATGTACTGCTCGAGGCGGCTTGGGGGATCTGGTCCGAGTTCCATTCGGCGCTGGGGCAGCCCTTGCCCAGTGCCCTGATGCCTTCCCTGGGCTGCCCCAGGAGCGGTGCCGGGGCTGGAGCGAGACCCGGCGTCTGTGGTGGCAGCTCTGGCGATCCTGTCCAGGGGTGGGCTGGAGCCGTCTCACGGCCCTCGAGCGCCACTGCGGTGATCTGGAGGCTGCCTGGAGTGCCCCCCTGGAGCGGCTGGCCGGGGTGCCGGGAATGGGCAGGGCCGTTCTGCTCCAAGTGAGCGCCCATCGCCAGCGTTGGGGTCCCAACCCCCTTGCCGGCGCGCGGCCCAAGTTCCGCTCTGGGGGGCCCGTGCTGCTGCCGGGCGATCCTGCCTTCCCTTCGTCCTTGCTCGAGCTGGATCGGCCACCCCTGGCACTCCACTGGCGCGGCCATGGGGCCCTCTGGCCTTGCCTGCGTCGCCGTCTGGCGGTGGCGGTGGTGGGAACCCGTCGGCCCTCCCGCCATGGGCTGGCCATGGCCCGAGCCCTCGGCATGGCCTTGGCCGAAGCCGGTTGGCCCGTGGTGAGTGGGTTGGCCGAGGGCATCGACGCCGCCGCCCATGGGGGTTGCCTGGCCCAGGCTGGCCGGCCAGTGGCGGTGCTCGGTACTCCCCTAGAGCGCACCTATCCCCGCCACCATGGGTCCCTACAGCGGCAGGTGGGTGAACGGGGGCTCCTGATTACCGAGCAAGCGGCCGGCGCGGGGGTGCGTCCGGGGAATTTCGCAGCCCGTAACCGCCTGCAGGTGGCGCTCTCCCGGGCCGTGGTGGTGGTGGAGTGTCCCCAGGCCAGTGGAGCTCTCCATTCCGCCAGCCTGGCCTGGGATCAGGGTCTCCCCCTTTGGGTGGTCCCCGCTGACGCGGGCAAGCTGACGGCCACCGGCAGCAATCGCCTTTTGGCGCAAGGCGCCTCACCGCTGCTGGAGCCTGCGGATCTGATCCGCCAGCTGGGCCCGGGGCCCCTGGCGGATGCCCGTCGGTCAGCCGGGACACCGGCCAGCGATCTCCGCTCTGGGGTGGTGCCCCTCTCCCTGGGCCGCGACCAGATGGAGCTGCTTCAGGTTTTGGGGCCCGGCGCTTGCCTGGAAGAGCTCTGCAGCGGCCTCGGTCGCCCGGCGCCGGAGGTGGCCAGCCTGCTGCTTGATCTGGAACTTGCCGGCCGGGTGCTGGCGGAGCCTGGGCTCAGCTGGCGGCCCCTCTAGGCCGTGTTGCCTAGGGTTCAGGGATGGATCGTTCCCCCGTCCCGACGTCCACCGTCCAGGTCAGGGGTGCTGCCTTGCTGCTGTGGCGACGGCGCCTGCTGGGCTTTGGTGGGCGCCCGGCAGAACTCGACTGGCTGTTGGATCTGGCGGGAGGCCTGCGATGGCGTGATCTGCAGCGGCTCCGGCTTGAGCCTGAACGGGTGCTGTCCCTTCAGCGTCCCCTCGCCGAGCTGGAGAATCTCTGGAAACGCCACCTGGCCACGGCCACTCCCCTGCAGTACTTGGTGGGGCTGTGCCCATGGCGGGATCTGGACCTCTCGGTGGCCCCCGGCGTGCTGATTCCGCGCCAGGAAACCGAACTGCTGGTGGATTTAGCCCTGGAGCGGGTGTCCACCCTGGGCCGTGAATCCCTCAGCTGGGCTGACCTGGGCACGGGTTCAGGTTGCCTGGCGGTGGCGCTGGCGGTGGCCCTTCCCCCTGGCAGCAGGGGCTTTGCCGTGGATTGCAGCGCAGGTGCGCTGGCCCAGGCCAGGGGCAACCTCGAGCGGGCCGGTAGGGCCTCGGCCGTGGACCTCCTGCAGGGTCACTGGTGGGATCCATTGGCATCCTTCTGGGGCCAGCTGGATTTGGTGGTCAGCAATCCGCCCTACATCCCCTCGGAGCTGGTCGGCCAGCTCGATCCCGTGGTGCGGGACCACGAACCCCTGCTCGCTCTCGACGGGGGCACCGATGGCCTTGCGTCTTTGCGATTGATCACCGCAGGTGCCTTCGCAGCCCTGGCTCCTGGTGGCTGGTTGCTGCTGGAGCACCACCATGATCAGGGGCCGGCGGTGAGGAACCTGTTGGCTGAAGCAGGCCTGGTGGAGGTGGCCACGGTGGTGGATCTCGAGGGCCACGATCGCTTCAGCCTCGGCAGCCGCCCGGCCTTTCCTGGAGCGGCAACGGTGCCCAGTTCACCGGCGCAGCCGGGAGAATGAGCCCGACGATTTCACCTTCGATGGCCCCCCCTTCGCTGCCCCTGGCAAGCCGTGTGCTGGATGCAGTGGCTTTGGCCCAAGCCCTGGCGGGTGGCTCGGCGGCCATTTTCCCCACCGATACCCTCCCGGCCCTGGCGGCCAAACCCTCCGAGGCGCCCCTGCTTTGGAGGTTGAAGGACCGTCCCGCCGACAAGCCGATGATCCTGATGGCGGCGGATCCAGCCCCGCTGCTCGAGGCCCTCTCGATCCCCCTGCGGCAGGAGTGGATCCTCCTCGCCCAGCGCCATTGGCCCGGGGCACTCACCCTGGTGCTACCCGCCCGGGGGCCGATCGCGGAGGCTCTCCACCCCTGCGGTGAAACCCTGGGGCTGCGGGTGCCCGCCTGTCCCCAGGCCCTTGCCTTGCTCCGGCTGACGGGGCCGCTAGCCACCACCAGCGCCAATCCCTCCGGCGCCCCTTCCTGCCTCACCCCTGAGGCCGCCGCCCAAGTGTTCCCCTCGGTTCCCCTACTGGGTCCCCTGCCTTGGCCGGCGGCGGCGGGCCAGGGCAGCACGGTGCTCGCCTGGGCGGCTGAAGGGGGCTGGCAGCTGTTGCGCCCTGGCGCTGTGATACCGAAGGTGTGAAGGCGCTGCCCACCGAGATGCTGATCCTGACGCTGCTGGTGGCCCTCCTCCAAAGCCTGACCAACTGGCTGCTGGAACCCCTGATAGAGGGTTTGACGCCATGGCTGCAGTTCAAGGGTGTGGGGCCCTGGGTGGCGCTTGGCCTAGGCGCTTGGTTTTTGGCGGGTCGAAGCGACTGAAGGGCTGCCCCGGTTTCCGATTTGGCGCGATCCCTCGGGGCGGAGCCTGCCTTGGCCCTCAGCGCAAACACCCCAGGCTTGATCGATTCGCCCCCTGGTCAAATCGAACGGGACTGATAGAACCCCTGTGACCGTGGAGGCGGAAACCATGCGCCCTGGTGCGGCTCCAGGAATGCATCTCCTGAATTGGTGCCTGCGGGCACCCCTTCTGGTGGCGATAGCCCTCGTCTGGGGCAGTTCGATGCTGAAGCTCCAGGCCCAGCCCTTCCTCGCACCACCAGGGCCCATTGGTGATCCCGGCACCACCGGTCCCCCACCCTCCCCCCTGAACGAGAAGATCCGACCGCCACGCCCGGCGACCACACCGCTGGACACCGAGGTGTCTGATCTAGGTGGCAACGATCGGCTGCCGGATGCCCTCGCACCGTTGTTTAGGCCGCCCCTCGAGGGGGCAGACCAGGCTTCCCTCCCGTCCAGAGCGGCGCTGCCCAGCCCCGGCCAGACCCTTGTGCTGACCTATCCATTGGCGTTGCGGGCTACGGAGGTGAGTCCCTTTGGCTGGCGCTATTCGGAGTCCCGCCTTGCCTGGCGGATCCACGCCGGCACAGACCTGATCGTGCCGGAGGGAACCACCGTGCGTGCTGCGCTTCCGGGCAAGGTGCGGCTGGTGCAGGAGGTGAGCGGTTACGGGCTCACGGTGGTGATCGACCATGGCCGCGGCTGGCAGACCCTCTACGCCCATCTGTTGGACCTGGCGGTGAGGCCCTCCCAGGAGGTGGCGGCGGGAGATCCCATCGGACGGGTGGGCAGCAGTGGTCAGGCCACGGCGCCCCATCTCCATTTCGAACTGCGCCGCCACCAGGAGGCCCGCACCGTGGCGATCGATGCGGGCCCGCTGCTGGAGTTCTCGGGGTCGCCGCTTGTCGCCCGAGAGTTGGAGCAGGCTGGCCATCCGGCCACCCATCGGTGAATGGCCGGGACCGAAGCCCCCAACCCCAGCCTTCCCTTGGAACGCCCCTGGGGCGGGATCCAGCTCCCTGGTCGTTGATCCGGTGACCGAGAGGGGCCTGCGTCGGGGCCCCCTCGCCTAGGTGCCTTCCGCCTCGATGGGGGGTGCCACCAAGAACGGCCAAACGCCTTTGCTGGATGTGGGCTTCTTCAACGGCGTGGACCCTTTACCGAAGCCTTCCATTGCGGCTGACGGCCCTACGTTGAATTCAGCCTGGGAGGTGCCCATGGAGATGCCAAACAGAGGGCTGTTGGAGTTCTTCCATCAGGATCGCCATTCCGTTCCGGCGGCGGAGCCCACGGCGGCTCTCCCCCAGCCCGTTGTCCGACCTCCCCGGCAGCCCCGCAGGGATCAACGATGCCTTGCGCCCTACGGCTCCTCCACCATCGAGGGCGAAATCGAGATGCCCAGTGGCACGACGATCCAGATCACGCTCTGGGACCTCAGCGAGCGGGGGGTCTGCGTGATGGCGCATGGGCCGTTCGGTGCGGATGTCCATCGCCCCCTGCGGGTCACGCTCGACGATGGCTTGGGCCAAGAGCGCGTCACTCTCGATGCCGTTCTGGAATGGAAGGACAGTGATCGCATGACCACCTTTGCCGGCCTGATGTTTGTGGGCGACACCTCCATGATCAAAGGATCATTTCTGGCGGCCTATCTCCATAGTTGAAGTGTTCTGTGCCTCACCGGGATTGCCGCCGTTATGCCGCTATCCCAGTTCAGAGGCGACGGAATCGGAGATGGTTTGGTCTCTGGGTTGATATTCCCGCAAGTAAGGTTTCGGGCCGGCCGGCCCACTTCCTCGCCGGGGAGTGATGAAGCAAACCCTCAGCCGTTCTGGACAGCCTCTGGCGAGCCCTTACTTGCCGAAGTTCTCCAAGGTGTCAAGCCCTTTACGCAGCAGTTCCTGTGACTGGTCGATCAGCCGTTGGCGATCATTCTTGAACACACAGGATTTCAGCAGGTAGTTGATGCTCTGGGTTTTGGGGTGATAGGCCACAAGGCGGAGTTTGCAGAAGCTTCTGCCGCGTTTTCCGGGTTCCCCCTTCAGCAGCTCCCCATCCAGGCAGCTGTAGCCGCTTTCCCCTTGGCGGCTGCAAAGCGCCAGATCTCTGAAAAAGAGATCGTTGCCCAGGGCGCGCTCCTTGCTGTTGGCGAAGCCGGCGAAGGACACCGGGTCATAACTGAAGGGGGCTGCGGTCGCCCCCAGGGGCGTTGCCCCCAGCAACAGGGCCATCAGGGCCATTCTTGTTCCCTTCAGCGGGGCCTGTCGTCGCCGCCATGCCTGCCCTTCTCGCTGCCTATGCGCTGCCGTGTGGTTCAGATCCATGGGAAGGGTGACCTTCAGGCTCGAATGTACGAGTGATCTGCGATGCCAGGGGCATTCCCAGCTCAGCATCACCTCTGAAGGGATGTCCGGATGCGACCGGGTCGCCCTGGCTCACCTAGATCCGTCAGCATCCCCAGGCGAGCGTTGACGTAGGTATGGGTGCCGCAGAATCCCGCGCTGGAAAGGTGAGGCTCTTTCTGGTGGTGTTGGGGGGCCGCACGGCGGGCTGCACCATTGAGCTCCACGACGTGCGCTTTGTGGTGGCTGCCTCGATCGATGGGGCCATTCCGTTGCTTCGCCGCCAGTGGTTCGGCCGTCGTCGGGGACTCCACATCGACAGCTACATCGCCGTGGAGTTCGTCGATGGCTACCGAGTCGAGCTACGCCAGGAGCCCTTCGCTGGACCTGAGCGTCTCTGGTTCGTGAACATGGGTGCCTACGACCCGCAGCAACTGGCGGAGTTGCACCAGTTCACCCTCACCGTGGCTGCCTCGGCCCCGTCCGCCAAAGCGCGCGCCAGGCAACGGCTGCTCCTGGGGGCGGTGGATCGTCACAAGGACGACCTCCATGACGTGGACGACTGCCTGAGATTGGAGCTGTTGCAGGGATGGCACCTGCATTTGACGCTGGACCCCGAGAGGCGTAGCCAGCCTCTGGTGCCCGACTGGTTTGGCTACCGGCTGATCGACCGTGATCCTGAGCCCTGAAGTCGCCCTCAGGCGAACCCCCCCGGACGGGGTCGGCGACTGGAGAGGGAGACGTTGCCTGGTGGATGTCCCTCCGCCGCTGCCTGGGCCTGGGATTGGGGGATCGCCACCACGTTGAAGGCCAGGGACCACCGCTCCCCTTCCCCCCGGAACGGTGCCACCGAGTGGGGCTGCCAGGCGGGGAAGACGTAGAGATCGCCGGGCACGGGGAGCACGTAGTGGGCCATGCCGGTGCGGAAGCTCTGGATGTGCCACTCCTCTGGTCCATGGAAACAGAGCTGCCCGTCGAATCGTTCACCCGTGATCTGAGGTGGCACCTGCAGGAACAGCACCCCGGAAAAACTGCCGCCGTGGGTGTGGGTGGGGTTGTAATCGCCGGCGCGCTGCACGTTCAGCCAGACATCAATCATCTGCAGCCGGTAGCCCCCGGGGATCCAGGGGCCTCGGCCCTGGGGGGGCTGTTGATCGATCACATGGCGGATCCAGCGTTCACAGGAGGGCAGGATCACGTCCGCACTCAGTTGGGTGATGGCAGGGAACTGGGGCCCCAGTTCCCGCTGCACGCTCAGCTGGCCCGCCAACTTGGCGGAGGCATCGGGGGTGCGTGCCGGATCGATGAGAACCTGCTCGGACAGCTGACGCAGATCGGAAAGCAGGGTCTCGCTCAGCTGGTGTTTGAGCAGATAGCGAGGGAAGAGGCTCAGTACTTCGGTGGTGCTCTCCATGCCGATCTGGATGGTTCGGCTGAAGCTACGACGGTTGCAGTGGCGCACTGGGCTTCAGGCCCTGGGCGAGGGGGGCATTCCCCATGGGGCAAGCCCCAGTTTCTCGGCCACGCACGGATCTTTGGGAGCACTGCCATCCCCTCCTCCCCAGGGTCCATCGGGTTCCCCTTGCACTGGACTGACCCAGAAAGCCGGCTCACGGATTTGAACCGAGGACCTTCGCTTTACAAAAGCGCTGCTCTACCACTGAGCTAAGCCGGCGTTGCAGGAGTTTATCGCTCCCCTAGGGCCCACAGCAGGAGCTGGGTGCGGCTACGGCAGCCGGTCTTGAGCAGCAGCTGGGAGACGTGGCTCTCGATGGTGCGGGGGCTGAGCACCAGCCGTGCGGCGATGGCCTTGTTGCTGAGCCCTTCAAGAAGGGCCTCGAGCACCCGTTGCTCGGCTGGTGAGATGGCATTCCCCGGCACCAGCAGCGCGGGGGGAATGGAGCCTGAGGAGTACATGAATACCTGGGCTGTTTCCTCCCAGGGTTCCCAGCCAAGACACGAGCGCCGGCGTCGGTCGATCAGGCCGGAGAGGGGGCTGCTTCCTCGGCCGCCGGTGCGGCAAGGGGCACGGGCCGGGCGCGCTTGATCGGCAGGTTGGCCACCAGGGCGGTGACCCGGTCCTCGGTTTCCAGGCTGACGTCCCCTTCCTCCAGGTCGATTTCGACGTAGCGGGAGACCACCTCGAGAATTTCCCGGCGCATCTGCTCAAGCAGCTCTGGATTCAGGTCGCTGCGGTCATGGGCCAGCACCAACTGGAGGCGCTGGCGGGCCGTGTCCGCACTGGCCGGCTGGCGTCCGAGCAGTTTGTTGATGAAGTCGCGCAGGGTCATCGGCTTCAGAAGATCTTGGTTTGCAGAAGCCGGCCCAGCTTGGAGCGCAATCCACGCCCCTCCTTGAGGGGGTCGATCAGCGGCACCTCTTCCCCCTGCAGGCGTCGGGCCACGTTGTTGTAGGCCTGGGCGGCGGGAGAACGGCTGCCGTTGAGGGTGAGGGGTTCGCCCCGGTTGGTGGAGACGATCACCTGCTCGTCCTCAAGCACCAGCCCCAGCAGCGGCAAGGCCAGGATGTCGGTCACGTCGCTGACCGCCAGCATCTCCTGGTTAGCCATCATCTTCGGGCGCACCCGATTGAGCACCAGCTGGATCGGCTGGATGCCATGGGTGTTCAGCAGGCCGATCACTCGGTCGGCATCCCGCACGGCGGACACCTCGGGTGTGGTCACCACGATGGCCTCCTCGGCGGCGGCCACCGCATTCTTGAAGCCGTCCTCGATGCCCGCTGGGCAATCAATCAGCACGTACTCGAACTGTTCACCGAGCAGGCGGGCGATCCGGGTCATGTCCTCGGGCTTGAGCCACTCGAGCATGCGGGGATTGCCCGCCGGCAGCAGCGCCAGATTGGGCTCCTGTTTGTGCTTCACCAAGGCCTGCTCCAGCCGGCAGGTTTCGGCCAGCACTTCCTGGGCCGTGTAGACGATGCGGTTCTCCAGCCCCAGCAGCAGGTCGAGGTTGCGCAGGCCGAAATCCGCATCCAGCACGGCGGTCTTGCGGCCTTGCTTGGCCAGGGCGATGCCCAGATTCGCGGTGAGGGTGGTCTTGCCGACACCCCCCTTGCCGGAGCAGATCAGGATGTAGCGGGTCCTGGCGATGGTGACCGGAAGCGGGAGTGGGTGCAGGTTAAGGCCAAGGGCCGGAGTTGGAACGATGTGGTGCATGCATCTGCCCAGGCGGCCAGATGCCGGTAGAAAGGGACAGCCCCATGCCCCTGGAGATGACGGAGTCCAACCCCCATCAGCAGACCCTTCTGGTCATGCCCGACGACGGTGTGGAGTCCGTAGTCGCCCTGATTGACCAGGCGCGGGAGCAGTTGTTGCTCAAGCAGTTCAAGATTCAGTCGGATGCGATCGAGCAGGCGCTGCTGCGGGCCCACCAGCGGGGGGTGACCGTGCGGGTGATGCTCAACCCCCACACCTCCGGTGGCGACCGCTGGAACGATGAGGCCCATGACCGCCTGAACAGCTGGGGCATCAAGGCCATCTGGACCAGCGAAGCCTTCCCGGTGACCCATGAGAAGTCACTGGTGGTGGATGGGGCGCTGGCCCTGATCGCCACCTTCAACCTGGCCGACAAGTACTTCACCGAGACCCGCGACTACGGGGTAGTCACCTATGCCGCTCCGGTCGTTGCCCAGGTGATCGCTGGTTTCGAGGCCGATTGGTACCGGCAGTTCTTCCAGCCGGATCTGGGTACGGGGCTGGTGTGGAGCAGTTTCCACAGCCGTGGCCAGATGGCCCGCATCGTTGATGCGGCCACCGAGACCCTCTGGATCCAGCATCCCAAGTTTGTTGATGCCGTGATCCTCGACCGAATCATCATGGCCCGGGAGCGGGGCGTGAAGGTGCGCGTGCTGTGCGGCGGCAAGCACGGCATCAGCGATTGGGACATTTATGACACCTTCGCTTCCCTGCGGATCATGGAGCGCTTCGGCGTGAAGGTGCGCCGTCAGAAACATCTCAAACTTCACGCCAAACTGATTCTTGTTGATGGCATTGAGGCCCAGACAGGATCGATGAACATCGATCGCAGTGCCTTTGATCTTCGCCGCGAACTGGGCATCGAATCCGATGCCCCTCTGGTGGTTCAACGTTTGAAGGAGGTATTCCAGGCGGACTGGGAGCAGGCCGCGAAGTACCACGCCCCCGATCCTCTGGATCCGACCCTCCATGAGGAGGGGGAGTTGGCCCCGGATCCCCACTTCGTTCACGAATGAACCGATGGCCCCTCAACCCCAGGACCATCACCCCAAGGCCCAGCACCCGCAAGCCGGCCCAATCGAGCTTGCACCGCCACCTGATCTGCGCGACCTGTTCATCGGCATGCTGCAGGTCTCCCTCTCCTCGTTCGGTGGCGGGCTCTCGGCCTGGAGCCAGCGCATAGTCGTGGAGCAACGGCGTTGGATGACGAACGAAGGCTTCCTCACGGGCCTCACCGTGGCCCGGCTGTTTCCAGGGCCGAACCAGATCAACATGGCCGTCTACATCGGCACCAGCTTCCGTGGACTGCCCGGTGCCCTGGCCGCCCTGGCGGGCATGTTGCTGGTTCCCTTTACCGGCCTGATGCTGTTGGGGGTCGTCTATTTCCACGTCCACGAACTGCCCGCAGTGGATCGGGTGCTGGCGGGGGTGGTGGCGGCGGCGGCGGGCATGGCTCTCTCCATGGGGTTCAAGATCCTTGATCAGTACTGGCGAGACCCGATGGCCCTGGTTTTGGCGGCAGGCACCTTTGTGGCGATGGAGTTTTTCCATGTGCATCTGATTCCCCTGGTGCTGGTGGCCGGTCCCCTGGCCATGGCCTGGTATTGGCC
>JBAXME010000024.1:0-39247 GCA_037134455.1 Synechococcaceae cyanobacterium ELA445
CCCCGCTTCCCCAGCCCCCGCCAGCGGGCCCCGCTGATCCTGGAGCGGCTCGGTGCGCTGTACCCCGAGGCCACCTGCTCCCTGGATTGGCGCACCCCCTACGAGCTGCTGGTGGCCACCATGCTCTCGGCCCAGTGCACCGATGAGCGGGTCAATCGGGTCACCCCGGCCCTGTTCGAGCGCTTTCCCGATGCGGCCGCTGCCGCATCGGTGGAGAGCGGCGAGGTGGAGCCCTACGTGAAATCCACGGGCTTTTTTCGCAACAAGGCCAAGAACATTGTTGCGAGCTCCCGCCTGCTGCTGGAGCGCCATGGCGGCGATGTGCCGGCCTCGATGGAGGAGCTGCTGCAACTGCCCGGGGTGGCGCGCAAAACCGCCAACGTGGTGCTGGCCCACGCCTATGGCATCAACGCCGGCGTCACCGTGGACACCCATGTGCGCCGGCTCAGCAACCGCCTCGGCCTCAGCCGCCACAGCGACCCTGGAAAAATCGAGCCCGATCTGATGAAGCTGCTGCCCCAGCCCCAGTGGGAAACCTTCTCGATCCGCCTGATTTTTCACGGACGGGCCGTGTGCAAGGCCCGCAAACCGGCCTGCGGGGGCTGTGGCCTCGAGGATCTCTGCCCCAGCCATCCGACCAGAAGCTAAAGTCAGCTATTACCGCACCAGAGCAGCAGCCGCATGGCGAAGAAGTCGATGATCGCGCGTGACGTCAAGCGCAAGAAGCTGGTTGAGCGCTTCGCCGCCAAGCGCGCCGATCTCAAGGCGGCCTTCGAGGCGGCGGCCGATCCCATGGCCCGCCTGGAGATCCACCGCAAGATCCAGGGTCTCCCCCGCAACAGTGCCCCCAATCGGGTGCGTAACCGCTGCTGGGCCACCGGCAAGCCCCGGGGCGTCTACCGCGATTTCGGTCTGTGCCGCAACCAGCTCCGCGAGCGCGCCCACAAAGGCCTGCTCCCTGGCGTCACCAAGTCCAGCTGGTAGGTCTTCCCGCTGGATTGTTCGTCCAGCGCCAGTGAAGTTCACGCCGGTCCAGGTGGATCTGACCTACGGGTGCAGTTCCAGGCTGATTGAAGGGGCTCCCTCGGGGGCCCCTTCCTGCTGGCCGGCGGTGGGTGCACTCCGAATGCGAGAATGATCTGCGACACAAAACGGACATAAGCGCACGTGCCAGGACACATTCAGACGGTCTCCTTCGATGGTCGGGAGATCCGGCTGACCACAGGGTTGTATGCCCCCCAGGCTGGGGGAGCTGTATTGGTTGAATGCGGTGACACCGCCGTGCTGGTCACGGCCACCCGCGCCAAGGGCCGTGAAGGCATCGATTTCCTCCCCCTCACCTGTGATTACGAGGAGAGGCTCTACGCCGCCGGCCGCATCCCCGGCAGCTTCTTCCGCCGGGAGGCCCGCCCGCCCGAGCGCGCCATCCTCACCACCCGCCTGATTGATCGGCCCCTCCGGCCCCTGTTCCCCTCCTGGCTGCGGGACGACATTCAGGTGGTGGCCACCACCCTCTCCCTCGATGAGCGGGTTCCCCCCGATGTCCTCGCCGTCACCGGCGCTTCGATCGCCTGCCTGCTGGCGAAAATGCCCTTTGCCGGTCCCATGGCGGCCGTGCGGGTGGGCCTGCTGGGCGATGACTTCGTGCTCAACCCCAGCTACCGCGAAATCGAGCGCAGCGAGCTCGACCTGGTGGTGGCCGGCACCCCCGCTGGGGTGGTGATGGTGGAGGCGGGCGCCAACCAGCTGCCCGAGCAGGATGTGATTGAGGCGATCGACTTCGGCTACGAGGCCGTGGGCGAGCTGATCAAGGCCCAGCTCCAGTTGCTCAGCGATCTGGGCATTGAGCAGGTGATCCCTGAACCCAAGGTGGAAGACCCGGCCCTGCCCTCCTTCCTGGAGAAGGAATTCGGCGTTGCGATCGGCGAGGTGCTCAAGCAGTTCGAGCTCACCAAGGCCGAGCGCGACGGCCAGCTTGATGTGATCAAGGGGCAGGCCTCCGAGAAGATCGCCGCCCTCGGCGAGGACGACCCGATCCGGTTGGCGGCCGCCGGCAAGGCCCTCGGCAACACCTACAAGGGCGTCACCAAAAAGCTGATGCGCGCCCAGATCCTCAACGACGGCAAGCGCGTCGACGGCCGGACCCTCGACCAGGTGCGCCCGATCACCGCCGCCGTGGGCGTGTTGCCCAAGCGGGTGCATGGCTCCGGCCTGTTCCAGCGGGGGCTCACCCAGGTGCTCTCCACGGCCACCCTCGGCACCCCCAGCGATGCCCAGGAGCTCGACGACCTCAACCCGTCCAGCGAGAAGACCTATCTGCACCACTACAACTTCCCCCCCTACTCCGTCGGCGAAACCCGGCCGATGCGCTCCCCCGGCCGGCGGGAGATCGGCCATGGCGCCCTGGCTGAGCGGGCCCTGGTGCCGGTGCTGCCCTCCAAGGAGAGCTTCCCCTACGTGCTTCGGGTGGTGTCGGAGTGCCTCAGCTCCAACGGCTCCACGTCAATGGCGTCGGTGTGCGGCAGCACCCTGGCCCTGCTGGATGCCGGTGTGCCCCTGAAGGCCCCCGTGGGCGGTGCCGCCATGGGCCTGATCAAGGAGGGCGATGAGGTGCGCATCCTCACCGACATCCAGGGCATCGAGGACTTCCTCGGTGACATGGACTTCAAGGTGGCGGGTACCGAGAAGGGCATCACCGCCCTGCAGATGGACATGAAGATCACCGGCCTGGCGGTCAAGACCGTGGCCGAAGCCGTCAACCAGGCCCGCCCGGCCCGGCTGCACATCCTCGGCAAGATGCTGGAGGCGATTGACAAGCCCCGGGAAACCCTCTCGCCCCATGCCCCGCGCCTGCTCAGCTTCCGCATCGACCCGGAACTGATCGGCACCGTGATCGGCCCAGGTGGCCGCACGATCAAGGGCATCACCGAGCGCACCAACACCAAGATCGACATCGAAGATGGTGGCATCGTCACGATCGCCAGCCACGATGGCGCCGCCGCCGAGGAGGCCCAGCGGATCATCGAAGGGCTCACCCGCCGCGTCAGCGAAGGGGAGCAGTTCACCGGCCATGTCACCCGCGTGATCCCGATCGGTGCCTTTGTTGAGATCCTGCCCGGCAAGGAGGGGATGATCCACATCTCCCAACTCTCCGAGGCTCGGGTGGAGAAGGTCGAAGACGTGGTCAAGGTGGGTGATCAGGTGCGGGTCCGGGTCCGGGAAATTGATAACCGCGGCCGCATCAATCTCACCCTCCGCGGTGTGGATCAGGAAGAGGCCCCCCCTGTGGCCACCGTCGCCCCCCTGCCGGTCTGAGCACCACGTCCACCGAACCCACCGCTGGGGTGCTCTACGTGGTGGGCACCCCGATCGGCAACCAGGGCGATCTTTCCCCCCGGGCCCTGCGGGTGCTCGGGGCGGTGGATCGGATTGCCTGCGAGGACACCCGCCGCAGCGGTCTGCTGCTGGCGGGCCTCGGTATCCGCGCCAAGTTCCTGAGCTATCACGAGCACAACCGGCTGGCGCGCATCCCCCAGCTTCTTGAGGCGCTCGACCAGGGCGAAAGCCTGGCCCTGATCAGTGACGCCGGCTTGCCCGGCATCTGTGACCCCGGCGAAGAACTGGTGGCCGCCGTCCGCGCCGCTGGCCGTTCGGTGGTCTGCATCCCGGGGCCCTGTGCGCTCACCACGGCCCTGGTGAGCAGTGGCCTTCCCACGGGCCGCTTCTGTTTTGAGGGCTTCCTGCCGCCCCGGCGCGGACCCCGCCGGGTCCGGTTGCAGGAGTTGGCCAGCGAACCCCGCACCCTGGTGCTCTACGAGGCGCCCCACCGGCTGCTGGAGGTGCTGGAGGATCTGCTCCAGGAGCTGGGCGACCGGCCCCTGCAGGTGGCCAGGGAGCTCACCAAACGCCACGAACAGCAGATCGGACCTACCGTTTCGGCCGCCCTGGAGCATTTCCGTGACACCCCGCCCCTGGGGGAATGCACCCTGGTGCTGGGGGGGGCTCTCCCGGTGCCCATCGAGCCGCCCGATGAGGTCCAGTTGCTGGCGGACTTGCACCAGCGGGTGGCGGACGGTGCGAGCGCCAGCGATGCCGCCCGGCAGCTGGCCCAGGAGACAGGCCTTTCGCGCCGGACGCTCTACGGTCTTCTGCACCGGAACGGAGAACCCTGATGCTGCTGCGTCTTCGCCTGCTGCTGGCCAGCCTTGGCGGTGGTGCGCTGCTGCTGCTGCTGCTCTGCCTGGGGGCCCAGAACCTCAACGACCGGCCCAACCTCCAGCTGGGTTTTGGCCGTACCGATCCCCTGCCGACGGGCTTTGTGGTGGGCCTGGCGCTGGTGGTGGGGGTGATCAGCGGTGGCGTCAGCACCGCCCTGCTGCTGCCCGGCTCCGATCAGGACCCCGGCAGCGCGTAGAGGGCCCCCTCCAGCACCAGCCGGCTGATGCCCTGGGAGAGCAGGTAAGGGGCGGTGCGTTCCAGCACGCCGCTGTCGGGCACCTTGATCACCCGCTGGCTGCGGCCGCACTGCCGTTTGGCCTGGCGCGGGTTGGCGAACACCACCAGGGCCTGGCGCTCCAGCTCCTCGGTGGGCAGCGGCCCCAGTTCGGGGAATTCCTTCAGGGGGCGGGCCTGCAGTTCCACTGTTTTGTCCACCAGCAGGTAGACGCTGCTGGGGAGTTCGGCGCCGTGCAGCGGTTGGGCCGAGGTGGGGGGGCGATCTTCGATTGCCAGCGTCACCGGCACCGTGACGAACTCGCTGGCATCGAAGGGGTCGCCCTCCTCTTCCCCCTCCAGCTCCCCATCTTCGAGGTTGTCCTCGGCGAAATCGTCGGCGTCATCGATCGCCAGCACCCGGTGGGGGTCCTCCCCACCGTCCTCATCGTCGAGATCCTGGGTGGTGTCAGGGGCAACGGGCTCCGGAGCAGGGGCTGGTGGCTCGTTGACGCTCAGGCTTGCCCCCCGCGCCCTTAGCTGCTTCAGCTCGGCGTAGGTGGAGGGGTCGAGGGCCGCCTTCACCACGCGGCTGACGGTATTCGGGCTGCAGTCGAAGGCCTCCGCCAGGGACTGGCTGCTGGCGCCCTGGCGGTAGCGCTCCACCAGCTCCTGTTTCTGGCTGTCGCTGAGCCGGGTGGCTGCCATGGAGCACGTTGCGCAGCCAGCCACTCTAGGGGGCCTCGCGGGTGGGAGCCACTGGGCAGGCCCTCAGCTGAAATCCTCCCCATGAAACACCTTCATCGCGTCCACCCAGCGCACCTCCACCATCAGGGCCAGTTCTTCGGAACTGTTGGGATCGTGAATCAGCAGCAGGCCCCTGTTTCCAGGCGCCAGGGTTTGGCGGCCCGGAAGCACCAGGCAGGTGCCCGACAGGCTGATGTCCCAAAGCTTGCCGACGGGCAGCTCCCCTTGGTCGGTGCGAAATTCGGCCGACACCACCGCCAGGGCGGTGGGCAGGGGATAACGCTTGAAGCGCCGCTCGATCTGGTGCCCGGAACTGCTCATGCAGGCAGCACTCCCAGGTCAGAACAATCCTCCCTCGCGGTAGGTCTGCATGCGGTCGACCCAGGAAGCCCTTCATGTAATCGTCCAGAAATGTGCCGGGCTTGAGCAGGCCATCGGCGAACAACATGCCCACGAACGTGACGAGGCGGGATGGGTTGGTCCAGCACACCTGGACGGAGAGGGTCAAGATTTCCTGCCTGTAGGGATGCACAATTCGAAGCGGGCCGATGCTGTTTTCAGCGAGGGAGACGTGGCGCCTTATCTGAAGGCATACCCCTGCTGAGCTCAGATCCCAGAGCTGGCCAGCGAGGGTCTCACCATTGGGGGCCTCAAATTCTGCTGAAACGACGGCAAGGGTGGAGGGCAGGGCATGGCGCTTGTGTCTTCGCGGTGGGAGCCCGCCCGATTGGGTCATGCCGCACTCCCTTGCCAAGACACGTGAGAGGCTTGCCTACTCCTGAATGCACGATAGCCGGGCGAGGCAGCGGCATTCCCGCCCCGACCGAACTGGCACAATGCCTTGGTGCCATCACAGTCGTGCTCCCTTAGCTCAGCTGGATAGAGCAGCTGCCTTCTAAGCAGCCGGTCGAGTGTTCGAATCACTCAGGGGGCGTTTGCAGAACAATTCCAGCGCAGAGCTTTTGGGTCAATGGGGCCAATGGCCAGCGACCAACCCACGGAGGGTCGGTGACCTGCGCTCTGGGGTCAGGCCTGAGCATGGAGCCGGGTGCAACGCTCCCTCCCCAAGAGCAGGTGCAGCAGCGTTTCGCTGTTGAATCACTGGCAGGCCATCGGAAGCTGGATGGAAGTCACAGGCCTGGGACTTGATGGGGCTGCAAACAAAACGATTCAGCCTGAGATTCAATGGAGAGGATGGGAAGAGGCCACGAGTCATTGATACAATGGAGTCGGATGATCCGCATTCCTATCGATATTCCTATCGATATTCCTATCGATAAGGTTTCCGCTGTGGCGTCTCCTCAGCTGGAAAAGAACGACGATCCAGGCCAGCATCAGCCCATCGCCTTTCTCACTTCGCTTGATTCACCCCACTTCATTGTGCTGAACAAGCGCCCAATCGAGCTGCGTCGCTAATCGTGAGCTAGCATCTATCTGCGGGTACTCAAAAAGGAGATCCCGAGGGATAGGTTGGAATTACGCCTTTGCGTTCAGGCGACTCGATCGTGGATCTTGTCGATTCTGTTGCCATCTGTTCAATGCCCATTCGTGATTGAAGGGTTTGATTGAATCCGTTAGCATGGGAGCCATGGCCCTACCTTCTTTTCACCGCCTCCAGCCCTTGAAAGCCGGATCCAGATGGCTGGCCTGCACCCTTGCCGGTCTGCTTGTTCAGTTGCCCGGCACGCCGTTGATGGCTGCCGATCGGGTGGTGTTCCGCCTCGGTGAATTGCAGCGCTCGGTGCGCGTTGCTGATCTCAACGACTTTGTGAACACTGGAAACGTCAACCAGAACTTGGCTTTCCTCCTCGATCGCCTCACCCCGCAGGATCGTGGCGCCTTGCGTTTCGCCCTTGGCCATCCGTTCCCGATCACCAGTCTGGAGGTGTCGGACTTCCTGCAGACGGCCATGGGTGGGGTGTTGGCGCGCCAGTTCGCCAAGCTCCTGGAACAGCCAGAGGCAGTGGCCGTGCCCGCCCTCTCGGGTGCTCTGATCCTTGGGGCCTCACGCAGCGGTGGCCTGCGGTTGATTGATGTTCTGCAGCAGTATCCGCTGGAGAATGTAATCATCGGCATGCCAAAGGTGATCAACCTGGCCCGTCGTCTCAAGGCCCAATTCGCGCGCGATGCGGAGATGTTTCCGCGCCTGTTGGCGCTCGGCTCCACCAGCGGACTGCCCAGCACCCTGCTCGACGGGGCTGCCCAAGCGGGAACCAGCAGCTACAGCAGAGAGGGCTTCAGCTTCCAGGACCAGAACGGCAACACCATCAGCGCCATCGCCCTGGTCCCCAGTAGTGCTAAAGCTCCTGCCGGCCCAGGGCAGGCGCCGGTGCGACCAGCCCCCCTGATCGTGCTGGCCCCCGGGCTGAACACCGATTTCAACGCCTTGCTTTACCTGGGCGAGCACCTGGCGTCCCACGGCTACGGCGTTGCTGCCCTCAACTTTCCGGTCACCAGTGCCACCCGCGTACGAGCCACTATCCAGGGCCTCGCCACCATCCCGGACCCGAATGCCTGGTATTCCCAACCTCTTGATGTGAGCCGTCTGATTGATCAGGTCAGCCAACGCTGGCCTCGGCAGATTGACACGAGCCAAGTGGGCGCACTGGGCCAGTCGCTGGGTGGTTACACCGTGTTGGCGCTGGGCGGTGCCCAACTCGATTGGCCGAATCTGGAGGGCGCCTGCCCGCTGATCAATGACCCCAACAAGGTGGAGTTCAACTCCGCCATTCTCTGGCAATGCAAGGCACCGGGCAAGGTGGTGAAGCGCTCTGATTTCTCCGATCCACGCATCAAGGTGGTGATCGCCGTGAATCCTGTGAGCACTCCGATCTTCTCTGCCGCATCAATGCTGAACCTCAAGGCTCCTGTGCTGATTGTTTCAGGAACGGAGGACATTTTCGCTCCACCTGTCTCCCAGCAGCTGATCCCTTACACCAACGTGGTGAAGGCAGCCAGCGTGCTCGCGGTCTTCGATAGGGCCACCCACCTGTCCTTTCTGGCCGCCACGGGCAAGCTTCCCGGCTGGCTGATCGGCCCAGATCCCCAGCAGGCCCAGAGCGATCTCAAGGGCCTTTCCCTGGCCTTTTTCGACCAACAACTGCTGGGTAAGGACACCATGCGTGCGCTGATGCCCTCCCCTGTAGCGCTGTATCGAGCGGGTCAACCGCTCCAGTTCCAGCTCAGACGCCAGCTCACCCCTGGCCAGCTCAGGACCATCGCCCCTGAGCTCAGTCCGTCCAGTCGCTGATGGGGGCATGGCCTCGACGGTGGGGCGAGCCATGACACCGGCCATGCGGCTGGCCCTCCCATGGGGTTCGAAAAAATCTGCCCTTCCCGAGCCAGGCCAGCCTGGATCGAGAGGCAGGGAGGCAGGATTGAATCTTGACAAGTAGGTGCCACTAACCACAAATAGGGAGCGTGTTGCTTCATCAATAGAATGCCAAACAAGAACACAACACCGCCCTACTACCTTCGACATCTCGCAGAGCATGCCCATCTGCAATCCGTCTTCGGCAGCGGCTGGTTTGCCAACGCGGCGGAAGGGTTCGCCAGATTTTTTGGCACACCTGTATTTCTGGTTGCTCAAACGGTCATTGTCGTCGTTTGGATTTATCTTAATGTCGCGAATCTTGTAAAGTTTGACCCCTATCCCTTCATTCTGCTGAACCTGGCATTCAGCCTTCAGGCTGCCTATGCGGCTCCTCTTATTCTCCTGGCTCAGACAAGGCAGGCGGATCGTGACAAGGCCCACGCTGAGGCCGATGCCAGGCACAGGGAGGAGATTGCGATGGAGATGCACAAAGAGCAAGGGTTGGCCCTGGAGCAGTCCAAGCAGCTGCTGGCTTTGGTGGAGAGGAACAATGAGTTAACGGTGGTCATCCAACAACTGAGCGCCCGCATAGAAACCCTTACGTCTGAAATTCATAATCAAGTCATCTCGAGCTAGCTTCATTTCTGCTGAGGCGATTCAGCCATTTTTAGTGCACCTGAGCTGGCGTAAGTATTGGCAGTCCGATGCCCAACTGTCTCGGTGATGATGCGCACGGCTGCCCGCCCACCCCAGGTTGGGTTCCGGGCTTGGGGAAAAGGGGCCAGAGTGCCTGTCATGCGTTTACAGAACCTGGGGCCTCTGCGATGACAAACCTTTCCCTCGGGGCGGGAGATGTGCTGCTCATTCGCCATGGTGAGACGGCCTGGAGCCTCTCGGGTCAACACACCGGCATCACCGACATCCCTTTGACCCCAAAGGGCGAGCAGGCCGCCCGAGCGCGGGCGCCTTACCTCCATGGACTCGGTCTTGAATGCGTGCTCAGCAGCCCCCTGCAACGGGCCAGGCGCACCTGTGAACTGGCCGGCCTCGGGGAGCAGATGGAAACCGACGCCGACCTGCGCGAGTGGGAGTACGGCGCCTATGAAGGCCGTACCTCCGCTGAGATTCACCTTGAGGCCCCGGGGTGGCTGGTCTTTCGGGACGGCTGCCCGGGTGGTGAGAGCCCCCAGCAGCTGGGGGAGCGGGTAGATCGGGTGATCGCTCGGGTTCGGCACCTGGGGGGGCCGGTGGCGCTCTTTGCCCACGGCCACGTCCTGAGGGTGCTGGTGGCCCGCTGGATTGGACTGACACCAGACCAGGGCAGCCATTTCCTGCTCGACACCTCCACGATCTCCGTTCTCTCCCACTACGGCAATCTCCCGGCCCTGAAGTACTGGAACGCACCGTTGCTGGGTCCCGTCCACCCCCCTGAATCGGAGTAGTCGGCTCCAGCAGGTGCCGTGGAAACCGGGGATCTCAATAGCCTTGGAGAACGTCCCCCATTGGTCATCGCCATGGCACTTGAAGCCTTCCGTGAAGAGTTGATGGCCTCCGCAGCCGCCATTGCCTGCCCAGGTAAAGGTTTGCTGGCCGCCGATGAATCCACCGGCACGATCGGCAAACGGTTCGCGGCGATCGCCCTGGACAACACCGAGGACCATCGCCGCGCCTATCGCACGCTGCTGGCCACGGCCGGTGGCCTCGAGCAGTTCATCAGCGGCGTGATCCTTTACGAGGAAACCCTTTTCCAGGACACCGACGACGGCACGCCGATTCTGGAGTTGTTCCGCCGCGTGGGAGTTGTTCCAGGCATCAAGGTGGATCAGGGGGTGCAGCCGCTGGCGGGCGGCCTGGCAGGCGAAACCTGGTGCACCGGACTCAGCGGCTTGCAGCAGCGGGCCGCCCGCTACTACGCAAGGGGGGCGCGCTTCGCCAAGTGGCGGGCGGTGCTGCGGATCACTGCGGAGGGAGCGCCGTCAGAGCTGGCGGTGCGTGAGAACGCCTGGGGCCTGGCTCGCTATGCCCGCACCGTGCAGGAGGAGGGCCTGGTGCCGATCGTTGAACCCGAGATCCTGATGGATGGCGACCACCCGATCGAGACCACGGCGCTGGTGCAGGAGCGGGTGCTGCGGCAGGTGTACGCGGCTCTGGCGGAGAACGGTGTCTTGCTGGAGGGCACCCTCCTGAAGCCCTCGATGACCACCGCCGGCGCTGCCCATGGCGGCGAGCAGACGCCCCAGCAGGTGGGCGAGGCCACGGTGCGCACGCTCCGTCGCTCCGTGCCGGCCTCCGTGCCCGGAATTCTCTTCTTGTCCGGTGGGCTTGGGGAAGAGGAGGCGAGTGTGTATCTCGATGCGATCAACAGGGCTGCTGACCGCCAAGCCCCCTGGAACCTGGGCTTTTCCTTTGGCCGTGCCTTGCAGCATTCCTGCCTCCAGCAATGGGGAGGCCACGATCGGGCCGCCGGCCAGGGGGCCCTGCTCGCTCGAGCGCAGGCCAACTCCGAAGCCAGCCTGGGGGCCTACCGCGCCGGCTCCCAGCCTTCCAACGACGAAAGCCTGTTCGTGGCCGGGTATGTCTACTGAACCCCTGAACTGGAGAGCCTCTTGGGTCAGGAACCAGGGCGACTGATCGCGGAGGGCGCGGGGCCGAAAACACAGCCATGCGCCCAATTCCAAAAAAAAAAGCCCCGCCAAAGGCAGGGCTTGGAGACTGGAACGATTCTGGGAGTCTGTCCTCGTTTCGACCCCAGAAGAGCGTTTCAACTCCTCACATGCAGAAGATAACGAGCCTGTGCCGTGCCTGACCAGCGAGGGGGGACGCTGCTGCAACCGTCCCGGGCCGGAACGGGATCCCGCCCACCGCATCCAGGGCTCTTAAAGATGGGACGCCAGAAAATGGCCGGCATTTTCCAGTTTCTTTGCGAACACCAGACCAACCAACGTACGTCGATCCATGGAATCCAACCAGCAGACTTCTGCCACCAGTTCAACCTCCTCAAGTGTATCGACGTGGCGAAATCTTAGGTTTCCGATTGCATTCTCTTCGATCTTCACCTGGCCGAGCAACTGCATGCAAGCCCCTTCAGTGCTGAGATCCCAGAGACGGCCAACATGTATTTTCTCGCCAGCAATCTCAAATTCCGTCAGGATGCGATCGAACTTCTCTGGATCGCGTTTCCTCTCGCCATTGCGGCGCAGATAGCTGGCATCTCGGGAAGCATCCATCGCGGCTTGACCCTGGGGTCGCTCGGTCGCAAGCCCTCCAGAATAGGCGGGGCTGGGTTGATAAAAGGGATTTGATTACTCCAAACAGCCACCAAAACCTTCATAGCTACCCTTTGATGCAAGTCGTTCGGGTTCGTCTTTGCGACTGGCGGAAGGTCCAGCCAGGAGTCGGTCCGCTCCCATGACCTCCCGCGACCCCGCCCCCCGCCCCCTCTCTCTGCCCCATGCCGACTGCTATCGCCGTCGGCTGCAGGAGGGGCCCCTGCGCAGCTGGTTGTGGGCAGCCGCCCAGAACCTGCCTGCGGTGGGTCTGGCTCCCCAGCTCTATTACGCCTTCAGCAGGCGCACCATCAGTCCCATGCTGTGGGGGTCCGCAGGTCTGCTGGCTGGCCTGCTGGCTGTCCTCGCCGTGGCGTTGGTGCCCACCCTCGACCGCCTCCGCTCTGCTCCCGTGATCGATTGCCTGGCCGCGATCGAGCCCACCGCCCACCCTGAGCTGGAGGCGGAGATGCGCCAGTGCCTGAAGCTGGCCTTGCCCGGGGAGATCGCCTCCCCGGGCTTCTCCTGGTCGGTGGTGGCCCTGCTCACCCTCACCTCCACCGTGGGCACCCGCTTGGGCCAGCATCGGGCCGCCCAGGATGCCCACCGCCGTCTGGAACAGACCTGATCCCCATCCACGCTGCGACACCACTGGGGGCGTGGATCAGCCGTGGCCCTAAAGATCCGCCTGCACCGCGGTGCGGATCGTGCAGTCGCTGAGGGGATAGCTCACGCACAACAGCGCATAGCCCTGTTTGATCTGATCGTCGTCCAGGAAGCTCTGGTCGGCCTGATCGACGCTGCCGGCCAGCACCTTGCCCGCACAGGTGCTGCAGGCACCGGCGCGGCAGGAGCAGGGCAGATCCAGCCCCTTCTCTTCGGCGGCGTCAAGGATGTACTGATCATCGCCACAGGGGAAGCTGCGGCCGTCTTCGAGCGTGATCGTGTACGAAGCCATGGCGAGGCGATCGGGGCTGATCTCGTTCTAACCCTGTAACTGGACCAGGACGGTGATGGATGGGCTGATTAGCCTGAAACCATCTGAATGGGCAGGGTCCATGGCCGAGGCCTTCGCCGAACTGGAGCCCTATCTGAAGGCCCGACGGGAGGATCCATCGGCCCTGATTGAGCTGCTGAACCGGGCCCAGGAGCTCTACGGCCACCTGGGCGAGCCGTTGCTGCGCCACATCGCCACGGCCCTCGCCTTGCCCCTCAGCCAGGTTTTCGGCACCGCCAGTTTTTACCACCTTTTCCGCTTCCAGCCGCCGGCCCCGCACAGGGTGGTGGTCTGCACCGGCACCGCCTGCCACATCAAGGGGGCCGACCGGCTCGTGGCGGTGCTTGCGGAGGCAGAAGCCCCCATGGACAAGACCGTGGTGCGCTGCCTGGGCACCTGTGGTGGCGCGCCCCTGGTGGTGGTGGATGGCACGGTCTGGAGTCACCAGAGCGAGACCAGCCTGCGCCAGGGCTTGGGGAGCTTGCTGGCATGAGCGGCCCGTCCGTGGCCCTGCGTTGCTGCCGCTCGGCCGGTTGCCGGGCCTGTGGCAGCGAGCCCCTCCATCGCCAGTTGGCCGACGGGATCGAGCGGCGCCAACTGGGGGACCGGGTGCGGCTGCGCAGCGTGGGCTGCCTGGGGCCCTGCAGCGAAGGCCCCCTGCTGGCCCTGGATGTGGAGGGGGAGACCGGCCAGCTGTGGGCTGGCGTCAGCGGGGCTGACACCAACGATCTGCTCGACGCCCTCGCCGCCGGTCGGCCCGACGCCTGGTGCCCCGGAGGGGCCCGGAGGCTCGATCCAGCCCATCCCTTCTTCCGGCACCAGCGCCGCATCGTGCTGGAGAACTGCGGCCGCATCGACCCCGAATCGATCGAGGAGGCGATCGCCGCCGGGGCCTACCAGCAGCTGGGCCGCCTGCGCCGGCAAGGAACCCCCGAGGCCGTGATCGAGCAGATCCGCCGCAGTGGTCTGCGGGGCCGGGGCGGCGCCGGCTACCCCACGGGCCTGAAGTGGCAGACGGTGGCCCGCATGGCCGGCGAGCAGAAGGTGGTGATCGTCAACGCCGATGAGGGGGATCCCGGCGCCTTCATGGATCGCAGCGTGCTGGAGGGGGATCCCCACCGGGTGCTGGAGGGGATGGCCATCGCCGCCTTCGCCGTCGGCGCCCGGCTCGGCTTTCTCTACGTCCGCGCCGAGTACGACCTGGCCATCGCCCGTCTGCGCCTGGCCCTCCAGGAGGCCCGCCAGCGGGAGTTGCTGGGCGATCTGGCCATTGAGGTGCGGGTGGGGGCCGGGGCCTATGTCTGCGGTGAGGAAACGGCGCTGATCCACTCGATCGAGGGCCGCCGGGGCAGTCCCCGTCCCCGTCCCCCCTATCCGGCGGAGCACGGGCTCTGGGGCCGCCCCACCCTGATCAACAACGTTGAGACCTTCGCCAACGTGGTACCGATCCTGCGGGAAGGGGCCGACTGGTTCGCCGCCATCGGCACCGCCTCCAGCGCCGGCACCAAGGTGTTCTCCCTCACGGGAGATGTGCGCATGGCCGGGGTGATCGAGGTGCCCATGGGCACCCCCCTGGCCACCATCGCCCTGGAGATGGGCGGCGGTGCGCCCGATGGGGCGCGGATTAAGGCGGTGCAGACCGGTGGCCCCTCGGGCGGCTGCGTACCGGCGGAACACTTCGCCACACCGGTGGACTACGAATCGCTCAAGTCCCTCGGCACGATCATGGGCTCCGGCGGCATGGTGGTTCTCGATGAAACCGCCGACATGGTGGACATCGCCGCCTTTTTCATGGCCTTCTGCCGCGAGGAGTCCTGTGGCAAATGCGTGCCCTGCCGGGCCGGCACCGTGCAGCTGCACGAGCTGCTGCGCAAGCACCTGGAGCGGCGGGCCACGGCCGCGGACCTGACCCAGCTGGAGTCTCTCTGCTCCATGGTGGCGGCCACCAGCCTCTGCGGCCTGGGCCAGAACGCCCCCTCGCCGGTGCTCAGCACCCTGCGCCATTTCCGCGCCGAGTACGTCGCCCTGCTGCAGCCCACCGCACCCCCACCGCCATGAGCGTGGTCACCCTCACGATCGATGGCCATGCCGTGGCCATGGCGGCCGACGCCACCCTGCTGGAGGCCGCCCGGGACGTGGGCCGCCCCCTGCCCACCCTCTGCTTTCTGGAGGGGCTGAGCCCGGTGGCCGCCTGCCGCCTCTGCCTAGTCGAGATCGAGGGGGAGAGCCGGCCCCAGCCCGCCTGCGTCACCCCCGTGCGCGAGGGGCAGGTGGTGCGCACCGACACCCCTCTCCTGGCGGACCTGCGCCGCAGCGTGGTTGAGCTGCTGTTCACCGAGGGCAACCACGTCTGCGCCATCTGCGTGGCCAACGGCCACTGCGAACTCCAGGACCTGGCCGTGGCGGTGGGCATGGACCACAGCCGCCTTCCTTACCGCTTCCCGG
Source organism: Synechococcaceae cyanobacterium ELA445 (assembly GCA_037134455.1). Lineage (GTDB taxonomy): Bacteria > Cyanobacteriota > Cyanobacteriia > PCC-6307 > Cyanobiaceae > ATX-6F1. Next base: position 15,200 of record JBAXME010000024.1, read on the forward strand.
AGTGGTCGGTGGATCTCTCCCATCCCCTCTTCGGGCTTGACCACAACCGCTGCATCCTCTGCACCCGCTGTGTGCGGGTGTGCGACGAGATCGAGGGGGCCCATGTCTGGGACGTGGGCTGGCGGGGCGAACACTGCCGCATCATCTCCGGCCTCCACCAGCCCTGGGGAGAGGTGGACGCCTGCACCGACTGCGGCAAATGCGTGCAGGTCTGCCCCACGGGCGCCCTGTTCCACAAGGGGGAGGGGACGGAGGAAAAACACGCCCACCCCGACCAGCTCCAGGCCCTGGTGAAGGCCCGCAGCCAGCGGTGGACCCCGTGAGCCGCCTGCGCTTTGCCACGGTCTGGCTGGCGGGCTGCTCCGGCTGCCACATGTCCTTCCTCGATCTCGACGAGTGGCTGCTCACCTTCGCCGAGCTGGCGGAGGTCGTCTACAGCCCGATCGGCTCCGATGTGAAGACGTACCCCGAAGGCGTCGACATCGCCCTGGTGGAGGGGGGGGTGGCCAACCGCGACAACCTGGAACTGATCCTTGAGGTGCGCGCGCGCACCCGCCTTCTGGTGTCATTCGGCGATTGCGCCATCACCGCCAACATCCCCGGCATGCGCAACATGCTCGGGGGGGCCGAGCCGGTGTTGCGCCGCGCCTACCTGGAGCTGGCCGATGGCTCCGCCACCCTGCCCCATGCCCCCGGCATCGTGCCGGAGCTGCTGGAGCGGGTATGGCCCGTGCATGAGGTGGTGCCGGTGGATGTCTACCTGCCCGGTTGCCCTCCGGATGCGGCCCGGATCCGTGCCTGCCTCGAACCCCTGCTACTCGGAAAGACGCCGGTGATGGAGGGTGCGGACATGATCCGCTTCGGCTGATGGAGAAGCGCACGATCCTGATCGATCCGGTGACCCGCATCGAGGGCCACGCCAAGATCTCGATCCACCTCGATGCGGGCGGTGCCGTCGAGAGCGCCCGCTTCCACGTGGTGGAGTACCGCGGCTTCGAGAAGTTCTGCGAGGGGCGGCCGTTCACCGAGATGGCGGCGATCACCGCCCGCATCTGTGGCATCTGCCCGGTGAGCCACCTGCTGGCTGCTGCCAAGACGGGCGACAAGATCCTGGCGGTGACGATCCCACCGGCGGCCGAGAAGCTCAGGCGGCTGATGAACCTGGCCCAGATCTGCCAGTCCCATGCCCTGTCGTTCTTTCACCTCAGCAGTCCCGACCTGCTGCTGGGCTGGGACAGCGACCCCGCCCAGCGCAATCTGTTCGGCCTCATCGCCGCCGACCCCGAGCTGGCCCGCTCCGGCATCCGCCTGCGCCAATTCGGCCAGAACCTGATCGAGGCCCTTGGCGGCCGCAAGATCCATGCCGCCTGGGCCGTGCCCGGGGGTGTGCGCACCCCCCTGGCACCGGAGGTGCGGGAGCACACCCTGGCCCAGCTGCCGGAGATGGTCACCATTGCCGAAGCCGCCCTGACCCTGTTCAAGCGCCTGCTGGATGAACGGCTGGGGGAGGAACTGGAGGTGTTCGGTTCCTTCCCCTCGCTGTTCATGGGCCTGGTGGGTCCGGATGGTCTGTGGGAGACCTATGGCGGCAGCTTGCGCATCATCGACAGCGCCGGGGCCGTGGTGGCCGAGGGTTGGAGTGAGGACGACTACGCCTCAGTGCTGGCCGAAGCGGTGGAGCCCTGGAGCTATCTGAAGTTCCCCTACGTGCGCTCCCTCGGGCCCGAGGCCGGCAGCTACCGGGTGGGCCCCCTGGCGCGCCTCAACGTCTGTGAGCGGATCGGCACCCCCAGGGCCGATGCGGAACTGATCGAGCTGCGCCAGCGGGGCGGCCGTGTGGTGACCGCCTCCTTCCTGTACCACCTGGCCCGGCTGATCGAGATCCTGGCCTGTCTTGAGGGGATCGAGGTGTTGCTGAACGACCCCGAGATCGGCGAGCGCCACGTGCGCGCCCGGGCCGGTGTGAATGCCCACGAGGCCGTGGGGGTGAGCGAGGCCCCCAGGGGCACCCTCTTCCACCACTACCGGGTGGATGGCGACGGCCTGATCGAGAAGGTGAACCTGATCATCGCCACGGGCCAGAACAACGGCGCCATGAACCGCACCGTCACCCAGATCGCCCGCCATTACCTCGATGGCGAACACCTGAGCGAAGCCCTGCTCAACCGGGTGGAGGCTGGCATCCGCTGCTACGACCCCTGCCTGTCCTGCTCCACCCACGCTGCTGGCTCGATGCCCTTGCAGGTGCGCCTGTACGGGCCCGGGGGGGAACTGCTGCAGGAGCGTCTCCGTGATTGACCCCATGGGGGCACCGATGGGGGCAGACCAGCTGGTGATCGGCATCGGCAACACCCTGCGCGGCGATGACGGTGTGGGTTGGCGGCTGGCGGAACAGGTGCGGGGCTGGAAGCGGCCCTTTCTGGAGGTGAGTGCCGTTCATCAGCTCACCCCGGAGCTGGCCCCCCGGCTGGCCGCCGCCGGCGAAGTGTTGTTCATCGACGCCTGCTTTGCCGATGACTGCTGGGCCCATGACGGTGCCCCCGGCCCCCGCCTGGAGCCCCTCGCGCCCGGCGACCGTGCCGGGGGTCATGCCCGCCTCAGCCACCACACCACGCCCGAGGCGTTGCTGGCCCTGGCGCAGCGGCTCTACGGCCGCAGGCCGCCGGCCTGGTGCCTGCGCATTCCCGCCCATGACGACCAGCTGGGGAGTCGCCTGTCGCCGGCCACCGCCGCCCAGCTGGGGCCGGCCCGACGGGCCCTGCGCCGCTGGCTCGATCGCCATGCATGAACTGGCCCTGATGGAGGAGGTGCGGCGCCTGGCGGAGGAGCGGGTCGCCGTAGAGGGGGCCCACCGCATCCACCGGCTGCACCTGCGGGTGGGCTCGATGGCGGGGGTGGACCCGCAGGCCCTGGCCTTCGCCTTCGAGGTGGTGATGCAAGGCGGAGCGGCCGAGGGCGCAACGTTGCGTCTCGAGGTGGTCCCCACCGCCTGTTTCTGCGGCCAGTGTGGGGAGGCATTCACCCCCTCCGATGTGATCTTCGCCTGCCCCCGCTGCGGCACCCTCAGCCGCCGAATCCTGCGGGGCCAGGAGTTGGAACTCGCCTCCCTGGAGATCTCCTGAGGACCCCATGTGCCGTGATTGCTCCTGCGGCCTCCCCGAAGCGCCCCCGCGGCGCACCGTCGTTTTGGAGGCGGGGTTGCTGGCCCGCAATGACCACCAGGCGACCCACAACCGCCAGCGTTTTGAAGCCCTGCAGCTGCCGGTGGTGAACGTGCTTTCGGCGCCCGGTTCCGGTAAGACCGCCCTGCTGGAGGCCCTCAGCCGCCGCTGGAACGGCCGCGTCGGGGTGATCGTCGGTGATCTGGCCACCGACAACGACGCCCGGCGGCTGCGCGAGGCTGGAGCTGACGCCGTGCAGATCACCACGGGCCAGGTCTGTCACCTGGAGGCCTCGATGGTGGAGCGGGCCTTCCAGCAGCTGGATCCGGCCAGCCTCGATCTGCTGCTGATCGAGAACGTGGGCAATCTGGTGTGCCCCGCTGCCTTCGATCTGGGGGAGGGGCGGCGGCTGGTGCTCATGGCCGCGGGCGAGGGAGAGGACAAACCCCTCAAGTACCCCGCCCTGTTCAAGTCGGCCGATGCCATCGTGATCACCAAGATTGATCTGGCCGCGGCGGTGGCGTTCGAGCGGGAGCAGGCCCTGGCCAACCTGGCCCAGGTGGCTCCCCAGGCGCGCATCTTCGAGGTCTCGGCCCGCACGGGTGAGGGCCTCGAGGCGCTGATGACCTGGCTGGGCGCGGACCCGAGCCGGGGTTGAGCCCATGGAGGCAGGGCTGATCAAGCGGCGCCGCCTGCGGTTGGAGATCGGCGGACTGGTGCAGGGGGTGGGCTTCCGTCCCCACTGCCACCGGCTCGCCCAGGAGCTGGGGCTGGGGGGCTGGGTCCGCAACGGCCCCGGCGGCGTGGAGCTGGAGCTGGAGGGGGAGACCAGCCCGTTGGAGCGGTTCGTGGCGCGCCTGACCCAGGAGCCCCTGGCCCACAGCCATTTGGAACGGCTGGAACGCCGCTGGCAGGAACCCTTGGGGGAAACCGGCTTCGCCATCAGGCCCAGTCCCCCGGACAGCGGCACCCCAGGGGCCCGTGGGGCCCGGGTGCCACCCGATCTGGCCCCTTGCCCGGCGTGCGTCGCCGAGCTGTTCGATGCCACGAACCGGCGCCACGGCTATCCGTTCATCAGTTGTTGCTCCTGCGGCCCCCGCCACAGCCTGGTGCTGGGCCTGCCGTTCGAGCGGGAGTGCACCACCCTGGTGGCCTTTCCCCTCTGCGCCGCCTGCCAACGGGAGTACGGGGACCCGGGCGACCGGCGCTTCCATGCCCAGACGATCGGCTGCCCCCACTGTGGTCCGCGACTGCGCTGGCATCCCCAGCCAGCAGGTGCCACTCCTGTTCAGCCAGACCCCCGCGTCAACGCCGTGGCCCAAGCAGTGGCGGCGTTGCGCCAGGGGCAGATCGTTGCGCTCAAGGGCCTGGGGGGCTTCCAACTGCTGGTGGATGCGGGCTCCGAGACGGCCGTGGGGGAGCTGCGGCGGCGCAAGGGTCGTCCGGCCAAGCCGCTGGCCGTGATGGTGGCTGATCTGGCGGCCGCGCGGGCGTTGGTGCCCCTGGCCCCCGGGGAAGGGGAGGCGCTGACCTCGGCGGTGGCTCCGATCGTGCTGCTGCGCTGCCCTGACCCGCCCGGAGGGATCGCCGAATCGGTGGCACCCGGCATGCCTGGTCTTGGGGTGATGCTGCCCTCCACGCCCCTGCACCACCTGCTGCTGCGGGCCTTCGGCGGCCCCCTGGTGGCCACCAGTGGCAACCGCTCCGGTGAGCCCCTCTGCTTCGAAGAAGACGACGCCCTCGAACGACTCGGCGCCATCGCCGATGGTTTTCTGTTGCACGACCGCCCCATCGCCCATCCCCTCGACGACTCCGTCCTTCAGGTGGTGAAGGGCGAGCCGTTGGTGCTGCGCCAGGCCCGGGGATTGGCACCCCTGGCCGTCGATCTGGATCCCCTGCTGCCGGCGGGCCTGGCCCTGGACGGGGTGCTGGCCCTGGGGGGCCAGCTCAAGAGCAGCGTGGCCCTGGGCCGCGGCCGCCAGGCCCTGCTCTCGGTCGCCGTCGGTGATCTGGGGACGGAGGCGGGCGAGGGGCGACTGCGGCGCACCATCGAGCGCTGGCAACGCCTGGAGGGGGTCAGCGCCACCCGCCTGGTCTGTGACCAGCACCGGGGCTACGTCTCCCACCGCATCGCCCACGAGCTAGCCGCCCACCAGGCGTCAGCAGCGCCCCTGGAGGTGCAACACCACCACGCCCATTTGCTGGCGGTGATGGCCGAGCACGGTCTGGCGGCGCCCCGGTTGGGGGTGGCCTGGGATGGGGCCGGCCAGGGCGATGACCACACCCTGTGGGGCGGTGAGCTGCTGCGGGTGGGCTCCGATGGTTGGCAGCGCCTGGCCCGGCTGCGGCCCTTCCCCCTGCCCGGGGGCGAGCGGGCCCTGCGGGAGCCGCGCCGGGCGGCCTGCGGACTCCTGTTCGCCGCTTACGGCGCCGGGGGGCTGGAGCGGTTGGGGCTGGATCCAGCCGCTGGTTTCAACGCCGACGAACGGTCCGTGCTGGCGGCGATGCTGGGCCGAGGCGCCCTGAGCCCCCTCTGCTCCAGCATCGGGCGCCTGTTCGATGCGGTGGCCGCCCTGCTGGGCCTGTGCCCGATCAACCGCTTCGAGGCGGAGGCGGCCCTGCGGCTGGAGGCGGCCGCCTGGCGTTGGCGGGATCGGTGGTCAGGGTCGCCGCCCGCTCCGCAGACCGGTGGTTTCCGGCTGCAGGCCTGCAGCTCCGGTGTTCCCCTGGAGCTGGATTGGGCCCCCCTGCTGGAACGCCTGCTGGAGCAGCGGGACGGGGGCGAGCCCATCGAGGCAATCGCCCATGGATTTCACCTCGATCTGGGCCAGGTCCTGGTGGACCTGGCCCAGCGGCTAGGGGCCCGCGAGCTGCTGCTGGCGGGGGGGTGCTTCCAGAACCGGCTGCTGGTGGAGCTGGCCGAGCTGGCCCTGGGGCGGGCCGGCATCCGGGTGGTGCGGCCGGTGCGCCTGCCCTGCAATGACGGCGCCCTCGCCGTTGGTCAGCTGCTGGCGGCGGCCATGAAGGGAGACGCAACACTCGGCTGCCTGTCTTCTCAGACGCCCCAATAACCGGAAGGGCCCCTGGGCCCGCTCCGTCTGGCCGGGAGGCCCCTGATGTGTCTGGCGGTACCCGGTGAGTTGATCCGCATCGAGGAGCACGCCGATCCCCTTTGGCGCACGGGACAGGTGAGCTTCGGCGGAATCCTGCGTCAGGTGAGCCTGGCCTGTGTGCCCGAGGCCCGGGTGGGCGACCAGTTGCTGGTGCACGTGGGCTTCGCCCTTGGGGTGTGGGACCCCGACGACGACGGGGAGGAGCCATGACCACCACCCTCGACGCTGCCAAGGACGCCAACTTGACTAACGCAGTTGCCACCGCAGTGGCCACGATCGATGCCAACGAGGCGGTGGCCCGGGTGGCCTACCGACTGAGTGAGGTGGTGGCGATCTATCCGATCACCCCGGCCACCCCCATGGGGGAGTGGGCCGATGCCTGGTCCGCCGCAGGGCGCAGGAACCTCTGGGGCACCGTACCCCTGGTGGAGGAGATGCAGGGGGAGGGTGGCGCCGCGGGGGTGGTGCACGGCGCCCTGCAGAGCGGCGCCCTGACCACCACCTTTACGGCGTCCCAGGGGGTGCTGTTGATGCTCCCCAACCTCTACCGCATCGCCGGTGAACTCACCGCCTGTGTGATCCATGTGGCTTCGCGGGCCCTGGCCACCTCGGCCCTGTCGATCTTCGGCGACCACAGCGATGTGATGGTCACCCGGGGCACCGGTTGCGCCCTGCTCTGCTCAGCTTCGGTGCAGGAGGCCGGCGATTTCGCCGCCATCGCCATGGCCGCCACCCTGGCCTGCCGCCTTCCCTTCCTCCATTTCTTCGACGGTTTCCGCACGTCCCACGAGATCCAGCGGGTGTCGTTGCTCAGCGACGACGACCTGCGCCGGCTCCTGCCCCAGGCGCTGGTGGAGGAGCACCGCCGCCGGGGCCTGAGCCCCGACCGGCCGGTGGTGCGCGGCACCAGCCACAACCCCGACGTGGCCTTCCAGGCCCGCGAAGCGGTCAACCCCTTCATCGATGCCGCGCCGGCGGCCGTCCAGGCGGCCATGGACCGCTTTGCGGCCCTGACAGGCCGCAGCTACCACCTCTTTGAGTACCACGGCGCCGTCGATGCCGATCGGGTGGTGGTGCTGATGGGCTCCGGCTGCGAGACGGCCCAGGAGACGGTGGATGCCCTGATGGCCCACGGCGAGCGGGTGGGGGTGCTCAAGGTGCGCCTGTTCCGCCCCTGGAGCAGTGCGGCCCTGGTGGCGGCCCTGCCCAAGAGCGTGCGGGCCGTGGCGGTGCTGGACCGCTGCAAGGAACCGGGCAGCGGCGGGGAACCCCTCCACCTGGAGGTGGTCAATGCCTTGGCGGAAGCCTGGCCCGGGCCGCTGCCCAAGGTGGTGGGGGGCCGCTACGGCCTGGCCTCCAAGGAGTTCACCCCCGCGATGGTGAAGGCGGTGCTGGATCACCTCGGGGGAGAGGCTCCTCTGAACCACTTCACGGTCGGCATCGACGATGACCTCACCCATCGCTCCCTGCCGGTCGATGAAGGCTTCGACACCGAGCCCGTCGAGGTGTTCCGCGCCATTGTCTACGGCCTCGGCTCCGACGGCACCGTCGGTGCCAACAAGAACGCGATCAAGATCATCGGCGAGGCCACCGGTCAGCAGGTCCAGGGCTATTTCGTCTACGACTCCAAGAAATCCGGGTCGGTCACGGTGTCGCACCTGCGGTGTGGCCCCGGGCCGATCCGCTCCAGCTATCTGATTCGCCGAGCCCAGCTGATCGCTTGCCACCACTGGGATTTTCTTGAGCGCTTCGATGTGCTGGAGGCGGCCATGCCCGGGGGAATCCTGCTGCTGAACAGCCCCTGGCCGGCGCAAGCCATCTGGGGGAAATTGCCGGAGCGGGTGCGTCAGCAGGTGCTGGCCAAGGGGCTCCGGGTGCACGCCATCGATGCCTCCTGCCTTGCCAGGGAGCTGGGGCTGGGGCCCGCCATTAACACCCTGATGCAGACCTGCTTTTTCGCCCTTGCCGGCGTGATGCCGATGGAGCAGGCCCTGGAGGCGATCCGCGCCGCCATCCGCCACAGCTATGGCCGCAAGGGGGAGCGGATCGTGGCGGCCAATCTGGCGGCGGTGGAGGCGGCCCTGGAGCACCTATCCCCGGTGACGCCTGCGCCGACACAGCCTGAGGCCGCAGGCACCAGCAGCGCCCTTGGCGATCGCCTGGCGGCGGCGCCTCCGTACGTTCAACAGGTGGTGCGGCCCCAGCTGGAGCGCCAGGGGGACCGGTTGCCCGTCAGCGCCCTCGCTGCCGATGGCACCGTGCCCTGCGGCACCGCCCGCTGGGAGAAGCGCAACATCGCCGAGTCGATTCCGGTCTGGGATCCCGAGGTCTGCGTGCAGTGCGGCAAGTGCGTCATGGTCTGCCCCCATGCCGTGATCCGGGCCAAGGTCTTCGATCCGGCTGCGTTGGCCACCGCCCCGGCCGCCTTCTTGAGCACGGGGGCCATCGATCACCACTGGGAAGGCCAGAGCTTCAGCCTGCAGGTGGCCGCTGAGGACTGCACCGGCTGCGGCATCTGCGTCGACGTCTGTCCCGCCCGCAACCGCGCTGAACCACGATTCAAGGCGATCACCATGGAGCCCCAGCGGCCCCTGCGGGAGCAGGAGCGCCTCAACTGGGATTTCTTCCTGCAGTTGCCCGAGGTCGATCGCCGCAGCCTCCATCAGGGGCACATCAACCAGCAGCAGCTGCAGCAGCCCCTTTTCGAGTTCTCAGGCGCCTGTGCCGGCTGTGGCGAAACGCCCTACATCAAGCTCGCCAGCCAGCTGTTCGGCGACCGCATGGTGGTGGCCAACGCCACGGGCTGCTCCTCCATCTACGGCGGCAGCCTGCCCACCACCCCCTGGAGCGCCAACGGCGACGGCCGCGGCCCCGCCTGGTCCAATTCCCTGTTCGAGGACAACGCCGAGTTCGGGCTGGGGTTGCGCCTGGGGCTCGACCAACGGCGCGAGCTGGCTCGCGAGCTGCTGCGCCAACTCTCGGCCCCGCCGGCCCAGGGGGGGCCTCCGCCGGTGGCCCCTGCCCTGGCCCAGGAGCTCCTGGAGGCGGAGCAGGGCGATGAGCCGGGCATCTACGACCAGCGCCAGCGGGTGGTGGCCCTGCGACGGATCCTGGTGGCGGCCCAGGTGGGGCCGGAGCCGGATCAGCGCCTCGCCAGCCTGCTGGAGCTGGCCGATGATCTCGTCAAGCGCAGCGTCTGGATCATCGGCGGCGACGGCTGGGCCTACGACATCGGCTTCGGGGGCCTCGACCAGGTCTTTGCCAGCCACCACGACGTCAACATCCTGGTGCTCGACACCGAGGTGTACTCCAACACCGGCGGCCAGATGTCGAAGGCCACCCCCATGGGGGCCGTGGCCAAGTTCGCCAGCGGCGGTAAGCCGATGGCCAAGAAGGATCTCGGCCTGATCGCCATGACCTATGGCCATGTCTACGTCGCCAGTGTCGCCATGGGGGCCAAGGACACCCACACCCTGCGGGCATTCCTGGAGGCGGAGTCCTACCCCGGTCCCTCCCTGATCCTGGCCTACTCCCATTGCATCGCCCACGGCATCGACATGGCCAAGGGCCTGCAGCAGCAGCGCCTGGCGGTCGATTCGGGCCGCTGGCTGCTTTACCGCCACGATCCCCGCCGCGCCGCCAGGGGGGAGTCCCCCCTGGTGGTGGATTCGGCCTCCGCCCAGGTTCCCCTGGCGGAGGCCATGGCGACGGAGAACCGCTTTCGCATGCTGGGCTGGAGCCAGCCGGAGCGGGCCCGGGAGCTCAGCCGCCAGGCCCAGGCGGATGTGGAACGGCGTTGGCAGCTCTATCAGCGTCTGGCCGAGCCGCCGGTCGGCTCCCCGCCAGCGGTGGGGGCTTCTGGGCAGGAGGGATCGCCATGACCTCCGTGGACCTCTCCACCACCTGGATGGGCCTGCCCCTGGCCTCCCCTTTGGTGGTGGGCGCCTGCGGCCCGTTGAGCGCCGATCCTGACCGCATTCCCCTGCTGGCGGAGCAGGGGGCCGCCGCCGTGGTGCTCCATTCACTCTTTCTTGAGCAGGTGGAGCGGGACTGGCAGGAGTGGCAGCACCACCAACTTCAGGGCAGCGAGAGCTATGCCGAATCGCTCAGCTACCAGCCGCCCGTCGATCCCAGCCACCTCGGCCTGGAGGGCTATCTCCATGACATCGAAACCGCCCGCCGGCGGGTGGACATTCCGATCATGGCCAGCCTCAACGGTGTACACCCCGGCCACTGGCAGGAGGCGGCCCGGGCAATCGAGCAGGCCGGCGCCAGCGCCCTGGAGCTCAACCTCTATGCCGTGCCCACCGACACCAGCTTGAGCGCTGCCGCCATCGAAGCCGAACAGGAGGAAATCGTGCGCTCCGTCTGCGGGGCGGTGGCCCTGCCGGTGGCCGTCAAGCTCAGCCCCTACTACACGAACCTGACCTCCATGGCCCAGCGCTTCCAGGCGGCCGGGGCCCAGGGCTTGGTGTTGTTCAACCGCTTTCACCAACCGGATATCGACATCGACACCCTCTCGATCTGCGCCGACCGCTTGCTCAGTTCCCCGGCCGATCTGCGCCCCCCCCTGCGCTGGATCGCCCTGCTGGAGGGCAGGGTCCCGGTTGACTTCGCCGCCAGCGGCGGCATCGACACCGCCGCCGACGTGGTCCGTCTGCTCATGGTGGGTGCCCGCATCACCCAGGTGGTGAGCTGCCTGCTGCGCCATGGTCCTGCCCACCTGCGGCGGCTGGAGACCGATCTGCGCACCTGGCTGGAGGAGCATGACCATGGCTCCCTGCGCCAGCTGCAGGGCTGCATGGGCCAGCGGCGTTGCCCCGATCCCCAGGAGTACGAGCGGGCCCAGTACATCCGGGCCTTAGGCAGCTACACACCCTCCGCCTGGCCTGAATCCCGGCAGGCCCTGCGGGCGACGACCCGGCAACAGCCGTGAGTCAAGAAACCGAGCAGGCCCAGGCGCTGCTGGCGGCGATCCGGAAGCGCCAGAGCCAGCCCTGGACCCTGATGGAGGTCTGCGGCGGCCAGACCCACGCCATCCTGCGCCATGGTCTCGACCAGCTGTTGCCGCCTGAACTGGAGCTGATCCACGGTCCCGGCTGTCCGGTCTGCGTTACGGCCGCCGCGGTGGTGGATCGGGCCCAGGAACTGGCCGCCACCCCCGGGGTGATCCTCTGCTCCTACGGCGACATGCTGCGGGTGCCCGGGTCCGGCCCCAGCGATCTGCTGGGGGTGCGGGCCGCGGGCGGACAGGTGCGGGTCGTCTACTCCCCCCTCGACGTGCTGGCGATCGCCCGCGATCACCCCCTGAGCACGGTGGTGTTTCTGGCGGTGGGGTTCGAGACCACCGCCCCCGCCACGGCCCTGCTGGCCCACCGCGCCTGGAGCGAGGGGATCGGAAACCTGGCGCTGCTGGTCTCCCTGGTGCGGGTGCCGCCTGCCATGGAAGCGATCCTGGCGGCGCCGGGGAGCCGCGTCCAGGGTTTTTTGGCAGCGGGCCATGTGGCGGCCGTGATGGGCACCGAGGAGTACGGGTCGCTTGCGGATCGCCACCGGGTGCCGATCGTGGTCACGGGTTTCGGCCTGATCGAGCTGTTGCAGGGGGTGCTGTGCTGCGTCACCCAGTTGGAGGAGGGTTGCCATGGCGTCGAGAACGCCTACCCCACTGGCGTCCGGATGGGGGGCAACCCGGTGGCGCGGCAGCTGGTCGAGCAGGTGCTCGAACCCTGCGATCAGACCTGGCGCGGCCTGGGGGTGCTGCCCGCCGGCGGCCTGCGCCTGCGCCCCCCCTACGACCGGCTCGACGCCACCCGACTGCTGCCGTTGGGACCGGTACGGGCACCGGAGCTGGTGGAGTCACCCTGCATCAGTGGCCGGGTGCTGCAGGGCTTGGCCCGACCCAGTGACTGCCCCAGCTTCGGCGTTGGCTGCACCCCCGATCGGCCCCTGGGGGCGCCGATGGTGTCCTCGGAGGGGGCCTGCGCCGCCTACCACCGCTACCGCCTTGAACAGGTGATCGCGAGCCGTTGAACCCAGGCTGTCCCATGCCCAGCGATCCCATCGGCACGGTGCAACTGGGCCACGGCGGCGGTGGGCGCCTCAGCCGCCAGCTGCTGGAACAGTTGATCCTGCCCCGGTTCGCCCCGGCTGGTGGGGTTCTCCTCGATGCCGCCCTGCTGCACCCGCCTGACGGGCGGCTGGCCTTCAGCACCGACAGCTACGTGGTGCGCCCCCTGTTTTTCCCCGGCGGGGACATCGGTGCGATGGCGGTGATCGGCACGGCCAACGATCTGGCGATGGTGGGTGCCCGTCCCCTTGCCATCAGCCTCTCCCTGATCCTGGAGGAGGGGCTGCCGCTCGCCACCCTGGAGCGGGTGCTCGATTCGGTGGCGGCGGCGGCGGCGCTCTGCGGGGTGGCGGTGGTGACCGGTGACACCAAGGTGGTGGAGCGGGGCAAGGGGGACGGGATGTACCTCAACACCGCCGGCATCGGGTGTGTCGATCCTTCCCTGGCGATCGGCCCCGCGGCCATCCGCGCCGGGGACGCGATCCTGGTGAGCGGGGATCTGGGCCGCCATGGCGTGGCGATCCTGGCGGCCAGGGGCGAGCTGGGCCTCACCAACAGCCTGCCCAGTGACCTGGCACCGCTCCAGGGGGTGGTGCAGGAAATGGTGGGCGCCGGGCTGGAGATCCATGCCCTGCGGGACCTCACCCGGGGGGGGCTGGCCGCCGCCCTGGAGGAGATCGCTGCTGCCGCCGGCCTGGCGATGGTGGTGCGGGAGACGGAACTGCCGGTGGCGCCGGCCGTGTGCGGGGCCTGCGATTTGTTGGGGCTCGAGCCGATCGCCATGGCCAACGAGGGGCGATTTCTGCTGATGGTGCCCGAATCCCAGGCCGTGGACGCCCTGGCCCTGTTGCGCCGCCACCAGCCCTCGGCCCAGTGGATCGGCCAGGTGGAGGGGCTGGAGCTGGGGCGGAGGGAGGGGCGGGTGCGCCTCGAGAACGCCCTGGGCGTCAGGCGTTTACTGGATCCAGGCCGCGGCGAGCAGTTGCCACGGATTTGCTGAGCCAGCAGATTTGCTGAGCCAGCAGATTTGTTGAGCCAGCAGCTTCAGGCCTAGTAGCCGAACATCTGGTTCATGCCCTGGTAGGGGTTGTATTCGTCCCAGCCGGGGCTGGCGTCGTTCAGAAGGCCGTAGCGGGCGGCCTCATCGTTGAAGAGGGTGTTGCCCTCCGGACGGGTGTCGCAGGTGATGCCGCCTCCCGCGACCGGCACGCAGTTGTCGAAGCGCACATTGGCCCCGGCGGAGAGGGGGGCCAGCAGCAGGCCAAGAACAATGAACCCACGGAGTTTGAACGCCATGATCCCTGGGGCCTGTTTAGGGGGATGATGGCAGACGCCTAAGCGCCTGCAGCGATGTACACCGATTGGACCGCCGTCATCCTGCTCCTGTTGACCGCCGTGCCCCTGGGGGTGGTGGTGGCCACCGCCGTGTTCTTCATCTGGAAAAAGCGGAAGCAATCCCTGCGTTGACGGAGATCTCAGCGGGAAGGGGGGACTGCGTGTCGGCCCCCGTCCTGGCTGGGGCCGCCTGATCCAGCTCAGTCCGGCGTTGCAGCAACCTCGCCAGCTCAGGGCTGGCGTTGAACTGGGGCAGCACCCCCTGACCGATGCACTCCAGACAGGTGCGGAACCTGTGGTGATTCATCCGCAGGACTCCACTGCCACCGCAGGTGGGGCAGGGGAGGCGATCACGCTTGGACGGCGATGGATCGTGAGACGTGCTCATCGATGAAGGTCTTAACTCCTCCAGTGTGGTTGTCCATGGGGCCTCCAATCCCGAAGGATTCCTTAAGTCTTTGCCACCGGCTGGTCCCCTCCCCGCTCTGCCTCAGCCCCCTGCCTGCCTCAGCGCCCGATCGAAGGACGCCACACTCAGCTCCCTCGCCAGCTCCTCGGCGGTGAGCTCCGCCCCCGCGGGCACCAGAGCGAGGCTCGCCGCCAGCAGCCCGATCACCTGGGGGGCCTCCAGCCCCTGCGACCGCCAGGCGGCCAACCCCTCGGCGCCTGAGCGCTTGGCCAGGCGCTCCCCTGCCGTCGACCGCCATAGGGGCACGTGGGCATAGCGGGGAGCCGTTCCGCCCAGGGCTTCCATCACCGCCACCTGGGGGGCGGTGGAGGCCCAGAGGTCCTCCCCCCGCACCACCGTGCTGATGCCCAGATCCAGTTCGTCCACCGCCGTGGCCAGGTGGTACGCCAGCACCCCATCGGCCCGGCGCAGCGCCGGATCCCCCACTTCAGGGGCCGCGAGCCTCACTCCGGGCGCGGCCAGCCGTTCATGCCAGTGGATGGTCCCGTCCGGCAGCGCCAGACGCCAACTGGGGAGCCGGCGGTCTTCGGGGCCCCAGTGGGGGGTGGGCTGGTCAGGCCCCTGGCGACAGGTGCCCGGGTAGACCGGTGTCTCGCCATGGGGCGCCGACGGATCCGCCAGCATCCTGCGGCTGCAGCGGCAGGGATAGAGCAGGCCGGCCCGGCGCAGGGTGGAGAGCACGGAGCCGTAGAGCCCTCGGCGCTCGCTCTGGCGTACCAGGGGGCCATCCCAGCCCAGGCCGAGCCAGTCCAGGTCCGCCAAGATGGAGGCCTCGGCCCCGGGGCGGTTGCGGGGACGGTCGAGGTCGTCGATCCGCAGCCGCCACTGGCCACCGTGCAGGCGGGCATCCAGCCAGCTCAGCAGGGCGGTGCGCAGGTTGCCCCGGTGCAGGGCCCCCGTGGGCGAGGGGGCGTAGCGTCCGCGATAGGGGGCCCCTGATCCTGTTGGGCCCAGGCTCAGCCGCTGGCGCAGGTGGAGCGGCAGGGGGAGGGAGGCCCCTGCCATGGGAGCCCCACTAAAAAGGCGGCCCGAGGAGCCGCCCATCTCAACCGCCAAGACGGTGGGGTTATTTCTTCTTGCCCTTGGGCTTGGCGGACTCGGTCTGCACGCGATCCTTGAACTGTTTGCCTGCCGTGAAGGCGGGGACGTGCTTGGCGGGGATGGCGATCTTCTCGCCGGTCTTGGGGTTCAGACCCTGACGGGCGGAGCGCTCGCGGGATTCGAACGAGCCGAAGCCCAGGATCGACACCTTTTTGCCTTCCACCACCGAGTCGACAATGGTTTCGATCAGGGCGTCCACCACTTCGGCGACGTCGGTCTTGGTCTGCTCGGTGCGGGCTGCAACGAGATTGACGAGATCAGCTTTGTTGGTCATCGGAAACGGAATTCTCCGGGTCAGCGGGAGCCGGGCGGGTCGGAGAGTCCCTTGCGGCCATGGGTTGAGCGCGCCAATCGTATGGGTCTTCGCTGATGCAGGCAACCGTAAAAGCCATCAGAGACAACGTTTTGGCCTGATTTGCTGCCGAATCGGGTCCCTTGAGTGCCTGGGAACACAGATTTCAGCCCTTCGTTGCCACCTCCCGCAACAGTTCTTCCAGCAGATCGCGGCCGTTCTCGATCAGCCGCCCACCCCGCAGGGCCCCCAGGGCGGCGCCGGAGGCGATCCAGGCCGGGGAACCGGGGGGCAGCCATGCCCCCAGGCGCTCCAGGCTGCGCAGCTGGCGGGGCCAGTGGAAGGTGCGGGAGGTGCGCAGGGGGGCGGCGCGGCCCACTCCGGTGGGTACCAGCAACCGCCCGCAGAACAGGATGTCTGACTCGGTTGCGTGGACGACGGAGGCTCCGGGGCTGGGGCCCGGTGTCCATAGCAGCCGCAGCCCGCTGAGGGGCTCCGCCTCCTGGCCGAAAATCTCCAACCGCTTCACCCCGGGCAACAGGAAGGCCTCCTGCTCCTGCACCAGCACCGGCCAGTCCAGGGACTCCTGGAACCGCCGGCAGCGGCCATGCCCCTCGCGGCTGGTGAGCAGGATTTGTCCCACCCCCTTTTGCCTCAGGAAGGCCAGGTTGGCCTCAGTGAAACCGGGGCAGTCGATCAGCACACCTCCGGCGCCTGTCTCCAGCCACCAGGCGGTGCCCCCCTGGCTGTCGCGGCTGGGGGCGAACACCCACAGCCCTTGCCGCACCGCCTGGGGCGGACGTCCGGCCTCCATCGGGGCGCCTGCCAGTCCCTGCTCTTCAGCCTCGTCGGCCATGGGTTCGCTCGATCCGGGTCATCGGCCTAGCTTGGGTCAGCCACTCGCACGGTCCCTTGGCGTCGATCCGATTGGGACAGCCCTGGCCCCTGGGTGCGAGTGTCACCACCCATGGCGTGAATTTTTCGGTGGTGGCCCCCCTGGCCACCCGGGTGGAGCTGCTGCTGTTCGAGCACGGCGCCTCCCCGGAGCCGGAACGGATCATTCCCCTGGATCGCCGCCACCGCTCAGGCGACCACTGGCATGTGGAGGTGCGGGGCCTGGGACTGGGGACCCTCTATGGCTACCGGGTGTTTGGTCCGCTGCAGCCCGGCCAGCACAGCTTCAACCCCTCCAAGGTGCTTTTGGATCCCTGCGCCAGGGCCATCGGCGGCTGGGAGGTCTACCGACGGGGCGATGGCGCCGGTGCTGCCCCGAATACGGCCACCTGCCTCAAGGGGGTGGTGACCGAGCGGGATCGCTTCGATTTCGATCTCGCCCCGAGGCCCCGCCACAGCTGGCAGCGCACCGTGATCTACGAGCTGCACGTGGGAGGGATCACCCAGGGGCCGGGCTCTCCGGTGGAGCGGGCGCTCCAGGGCACCTACCTGGGGCTGATCGAGGTGCTCCAGGGCCTGCGCGACCTGGGGGTCACCACCCTGGAGCTGCTGCCGGTGATGGCCTTCGATCCCCACGATGCCCCCCCTGGCCGCCGCAACTACTGGGGCTACAGCCCCCTGAGCTGGTTGGCCCCCCACCACGGCTATGGGGCCGGCAGCGATCCACTCACCATCCGCGATCAGGTGCGCCGGCTGGTGACGGCCTGCCACCAGCTCGGGCTGGAGGTGCTGGTGGACGTGGTTTACAACCACACCACCGAAGGCAACCAGGAGGGCCCCACCCTCAGCTGGCGCGGTTTTGATGACCGCCTGTACTACCACCAGACCGCCAAGGGGGACTACCTCGATGTGAGCGGCTGCGGCAACACCGTGGCGGCCAACCGTCCCCTGGTGCGGCGGCTGATTTTGGAGTCGATGCGCTGCTGGGCCCTGGAGCTGGGGGTGGATGGCTTTCGTTTCGACCTGGGCATCGCCCTCTCCCGCGGCGAGGGACTCACCCCCCTGGATCACCCGCCCCTGTTCGAGGACATTGAGGCGGACCCGGAACTGAGCGACCTCAAGCTGGTGAGCGAGCCCTGGGACTGTGGCGGCCTCTACCGACTGGCGGACTTCCCGGCCAGGCGGGTGGCCACCTGGAACGGCCGTTTCCGCGACGACCTGCGCCGCTTCTGGAAGGGGGATGAGAAAACCTGCTG
Organism: Synechococcaceae cyanobacterium ELA445; assembly: GCA_037134455.1. GTDB lineage: Bacteria > Cyanobacteriota > Cyanobacteriia > PCC-6307 > Cyanobiaceae > ATX-6F1. The sequence continues at coordinate 32,888 of JBAXME010000024.1, forward strand.
GGCCCTGGCCCAGCGGCTGAATGGCAGTCCGGATCTGTTCGGGGGGCAGCCGGCCGAGGCGGGCCGTTGCGTCACCTTCATCACGGCCCACGACGGCTTCACCCTGGCGGACCTGGTCAGCTACGACCGCAAGCACAACCTGGCCAACGGCGAGGACGACCGCGACGGCGACAACCACAACAACAGCTGGAACCATGGCGTCGAGGGCCCCAGCAGCGACCAGGCGGTGCGAACCCTGCGGGAGCGCCAGATGCGCAATCTGCTCGCCACGCTGCTCCTGGCGCCAGGGGTGCCCATGCTGCTGATGGGCGACGAGGTGCGCCGCAGCCAGGGGGGCAACAACAACGCCTGGTGCCAGAACAATCCCATCGGCTGGATGCACTGGCAAACGGACGGGGCCGATCGGGCTCTGCGGCAGTTCTGCCGCCGGCTGCTGCACCTGCGCCAACGGCTGGCGCCGTTCCTCAACCCCGAAGCGATGGGATCGGAGAAATCCCAGCTGCAGCGCCATTGGCATGGGGTGGAGCTGAACGCTCCCGACTGGGCCAGCTGGTCCCACTCGCTGGCCTGGAGTCTGGAGTCGCCGCAGCGGGGGCCCCTGCTGTGGTGCGGCATGAATGCCTATTTCGAAGCCATGCACTTCGATCTGCCCCCCTGCTCCGGTGGCTGGCTGCGGGTGATCGACACCGCCCTGCCCGCCGGTCAGGACCTGCCCGAGGATCCAGAACTCTGGCGTCCGCCGGGGGCGCCGCTGGAGAGCCGCAGCCTGATGCTGCTGGTGGCAGCACCCCTGCTGGCGGGGGTGAGGCTGTAAGGGAAGCGGGCGGCGGGAATCGAACCCGCATCATCAGCTTGGAAGGCTGAGGTTTTACCACTAAACTACGCCCGCAGCAGTACAAACGTACGGCGGCTGCCTGGATCGGCTGCAGCATTATGGCCTCCGTGCGAACCGCGCTCGCTTGATCTCCACCGCCTTCAGTGGCTCTGACGCCGCTGACCTGTCGGCTCCAGCCCAACGCCGCATGGTGTGGGCCTATGGCTTCGGCGACGCGGGCACAGGCCTGGCGGCCACCCTGCTGGGTTTCTACCTCTTCGTTTTCTACACCTCCATCGCCGGCCTGCCCGCCTGGATGGCCGGGCTGGTGTTGATGATCATCAAGGTGTGGGATGGCATCAACGATCCGTTCATCGGCTGGTTGAGTGACCGCACCGAGAGCCGCTGGGGCCCGCGTATCCCTTGGATCGCCCTCAGCGCCATCCCCCTGGGCCTTGGCATGGCGGCGGTCTGGTGGGTGCCCGGCGGCGGCCTCTGGCAGCGGTTCCTGATCATCGTGGCCATCCAGGTGCTGGCCCAGGGGCTCTACACCTGCGTCAACCTCCCCTATTCCGCCCTGGCAGCGGAACTGACCGCCTCCACGCCCCTGCGCACCCGCCTGAACGCGGCCCGCTTCACCGGCTCGATCCTTGCGGGGCTGGCGGGGCTGGTGATCGGGGCGCTGTTGGTGCAGCGGGGTGCCGGGGGCTATCGGCTGATGGGTGGGTTCACCGGTGTGATCATTGCCGGCACCTCCCTGTTCTGTGCCTGGGGGCTCGCGCCCTTCGCCAGCGCCTGCCAACGGCCCTCGGGCCAGTCCGAGCCCATCCTCCAGCAGCTGCGGCGGCTGAGCCGTAACGGTCGTTTTGTCCGGGTGCTGGCCCTCTACCTGCTGCTTTGGTGCGGTCTGCAGTTGATGCAGCCGGTGTCCCTGATCTACCTGGGGGTCGTGATGCACCTACCGGAGAGCTGGAGCACCTGGATCCTGCTGCCCTTCCAGCTCAGTGCCCTGGCCGGTCTGCAGATTTGGAGCCGCGTTTCCTATCACCGCGGCCGGGTTCTCGCCCTGCGCTGGGGCGGGGGCCTTTGGATCGCTTCCTGCCTGGTCGCCATGGTGCTGGTTCCCCTGGATGCCGCCGTTTCGCCCCTCGGGTCGATGGCCAATGGCCTCAAGCTGGTGGCCCTGGTGGTCACCATCCTGGTGCTGGGGGTGGGGGCCTCCACCGCCTATCTGATCCCCTGGGCCCTCCTGCCCGATGCCATCGATGCCGATCCCGACAAGCCCGCAGGGCTCTACACGGCCTGGATGGTGGTGACCCAGAAGCTGGGCATCGGCCTGGCGGTGTTCCTGTTGGGCAACATCCTCAGCCTCAGCGGTTACCAGGCGAGCCTGGCCCAGCTGCAGCCGTCCAGTGCCCTGTTCACCATCCGCCTGAGCATGGGGTTGATCCCCGCCCTGCTGGTGGTGCTGGGTCTGGTGGTGATGCGGCGCTGGCCGGAGCGGGGCCTGCACGCCCACCACGGCCTGTCGTGAGGGCCCCCCGTTGGCTGCGGAGGCTGGGCGCCAGCGCCCTGATCGGCGGCCAGGCGATGGCCGCGATCGCCCGCGGCCGTATCAACGCCAATGAGCTGTTGGAGCAGATGCTCGAGGCCGGCCCCGGCAGTTTCCTGATCGTCTTCATTACCGGTCTGGCTTCCGGCACGGTGTTCAACATTCAGGTGGCCGCCGAGCTCACCAAGCAGGGGGCCGGCTCCACGGTGGGCGGCATCCTGGCCATCGGCTTGGCCCGGGAGATCGCCCCCCTGCTCAGTGCCACCTTGATCACGGGGAAGGTGGCGACCGCCTACGCCGCCCAGCTGGGCACCATGAAGGTCACCGAGCAGATCGACGCGATCACCATGCTGCGTACGGACCCGGTGGAGTACCTGGTGGTGCCGCGGTTGGTGGCCATGGTGGTGATGGCTCCGGTGCTGTGCCTGTTGTTCTTTTCCGTGGCGGTGTGGTCCGGTCAGCTCAGCAGTACGGCCCTCTACGGGATCCCTCCCCAGGTGTTCTGGAACTCGGTGCGCACCTGGATGCAGCCCTCCGATCTGCCCTCCATGCTCATCAAGGCGGTGGTCTTCGGCCTGCTGATCGCCGTGATCTCCTGCGGTTGGGGGCTGACCACCAAGGGTGGGCCGAAGGAGGTGGGCACCAGCACCACCGGTGCCGTGGTGATGATCCTGGTCACGGTGGCCCTGGTGGACGTGTTGCTCACCCAGATCCTGTTTGGTTCCTGAGGGTTGGCCGATGACAATGGATCCCATGGTTTCCTCCCCCCCCTCCCCAGACCCCGCAGACGGCTCGATCCTCGAGCCTTCCTACGGCGTGGCCCTCGGCGTGATGGCGCTCGGCCTGTTGCTGCTGCCTGCGGCCCTGCTCTGGGGCCCCGCCCTTTGGGCCGCCCTGCTGATCGTGGTGTTTGGTTTGTTCCTGCTGCTGCAGACCGTCCTGCTGCGGCTCCAGTTCACCGAGCTGGATCTGGTGGTGTGGCGTCAGGGGGCCGTGCTGCGGCGCTTCCCCTATGCGGAGTGGCTCACCTGGACGATCTTCTGGTCGCCCTTGCCGGTGTTGTTCTATTTCCGTGAACAGCGCAGCATCCATTTCCTGCCGGTGCTGTTCGATGCCACTGAACTGCGGCGCCAGCTCAGCCTCCACGTGCCATGACCGATCTCCCCAGCGCCGATCTCCCCGGCCTCGATCCCCCCTCTGTCGACCCCACCAACCCCCTGGTGGATCCGGTCGAGCCGCCGGGGAGCTCCGCAGCCGAAACCCAGCCCCCTGGGGCGGTAGCCCCCACCGAACTGCTCGATCTGGCCCTGGCGGACCTGCGGCGGCAGCGCCTTGATCTGGAGCGGGAGGTGAAGGACCTGCAGGGTCGCCGCGACGCCCTGCTCAAGGAGATCTCCTCCAGCTTTGCCGGCCAGTCCGATGCGATCGCCCGGCGCCTCAAGGGCTTCCAGGACTACCTGGTGGGGGCCCTGCAGGAACTGGTGATCCAGGCGGAAACGATGGAGTTGGTGGTCCAGCCCCTCCAGGTTCAGCCCTCGCCCCTCGACCAGCAGGCGCCGCCCGAGGCCGCCGCGGCTGGACCTGCGCCCGCCGCCGCCGGTCTCTTCAGCCAGGACGAAGAGCTGATTCGGGACCGGCTGGAGCGGTTCCTGGGCCAGCCCGATTTTTACGCCGACCCCTGGAAGCTGCGCCGCAGCCTGGAGCCCCCTGGGGCGGGCCTGCTCGAGGACTGGTTCCTCAGCCAGGGGGGCCGCGGCGCCCAACCCAGCAGCGGTAGCCGCAACCGCAATGCCCTGGTGGCATCCGCCGCGATCGCGATCCTGGGCGAGCTCTATGGCGAGCGTCTCCAGACCCTGGTGCTCGCCGGCCAGCCGGAGCGGCTGGGGGAATGGCGCCGGGGCCTGCAGGATTGCCTCGGCCTCGGCCGCGAGGATTTCGGCCCCAACAGCGGCATCGTGCTGTTCGAGCGTCCCGATGCCCTGATCGAGAGGGCCGATCGGTTGGAGGAGCGCGGCGAACTGCCGCTGATTGTGGTTGACGCGGCCGAGCAGGTGGTGGACATCCCGATCCTGCAGTTCCCCCTCTGGCTGGCCTTCGCCCCCGGTGCGGCCGAACTGGCCCTGGAGGAGGAGCTGCTGTGAGCACTTCTCTCCAACTGCTCGTGCTGCTGCTGGCGGGCTATCTGCTGGGCTCCATCCCCAGCGGCTACCTGGCGGGCCGCTGGTTGCGTGGCGTCGACATCCGCACCCTGGGTTCCGGCTCCACCGGCGCCACCAACGTGCTGCGTCAGATCGGCAAGGGCCCTGCCCTGGTGGTGTTTGTGGTGGATGTGCTCAAGGGTGCCGCGGCCGTGCTGCTGGCCCGCCATCTGCTGGCGCCCCTCGCACTCGGGTCCGCCACCGATTGGTGGGTGGTGGCCAGCGGACTGGCGGCCCTGGCGGGCCACAGCTGGCCGATCTGGCTCGGGGGCCGGGGGGGCAAGGCGGTGGCCACGGGCCTGGGCATGCTCCTGGGGCTGGTGCCCCTGGTGGGCCTGGCCTGCTTCGGCATCTTCCTGACGGTCTTGAGTATCAGCCGCATTGTTTCCCTGGCCAGCGTGGTGGCGGCCCTCAGCCTGCCGCTGCTGATGCTGGGCTCCTTCGCCGGCGAGGGCAGCGGCCTTCGGCCGGCCTACCTGCTGCTGGCCCTGCTCACCACGGGGCTGGTGCTCTGGCGCCACCGCGGCAACATCGAGCGCCTGCTGGCGGGCACCGAACCACGGCTGGGGGGCCCCCGCAGCCCGGATCAGGAGCCGGGCTAGCCAGGCTGTTGCCTAGCCAGGCTGTTGCCTAGCCAAAAGAACGGCTGCGCTCCGCCGCCGCCACCACCGCTTCGATCAGGGCCGAGCGCACCCCCGCCTGCTCCAGCTGGCGCAGGCCCGCAATTGTGGTGCCCGCGGGGCTGGCCACCATGTCCTTCAGTTGGCCGGGGTGTAGCTCCTGTTCGCTGAGCAGGGCCGCGGTACCCGCCAGGGTGCGGCTGGCCAGGTGCTGGGCCAGGGACCGGGGCAGCCCGGCCGCCACGGCCCCGTCAGCCAGACCCTCGGCCACCAGGGCCACGAAGGCCGGGCCGGAGGAGGTGAGGGCGAGGAAGGCATCCAGCTGGGGTTCCGGCAGTTCCCACACCTCTCCCACCCGGGAGAACAGATGGGAGACCCACTGCCGCTGGCCAGTGCTCACCCCATCTCCCCAGGCCAGGGCCGTCAGGCCAGCGCGAACCAGAGCGGGGGTGTTGGGTACGGCGCGCACGCAGGCCCAGCCTGGAAACAGGGCCTGAAGCCTGGCCAGGCGCACCCCCGCCAGCACCGAAAGCAGCAGGGGCCTTGCCGTTGTGCGGCCTGGATCGGCCCCACCCTCGCTTCCATCAGCGCCAGGGCCGGCAGGGGCGTGGGCCGCCACCGCCTCCAGCTGCTGCGGTTTGACCGCCAGCAGCACCACCGGCGAGCGCCAGGCTTGGCTGGGGTTGGTGCTGACCTCCAGGCCATGGTGGGCCGAGAGCCTCTGGGCTGAGACCTCACTGGCCACCACGGCCCGTATGGCCGTGGGCTGAAGGAGCTTCTCCTCCAGCAGGGGCAACAGCAGGGCCCCGGCCATGCGGCCGAGGCCAATCACCCCGAAGCTTTCAGGGTTAAAAGCGAGGGTTGGCGGGGCGATCAACCACCCAGGCCGCCGACGCTCAGATCGGAGGAGCGGCCCCAGGCCGGGCTGGGGGCCGCTTCCTGCTCGTGGCCAATCTCCCGGGAGACGATCGTGGGGGAGGAGGCCTCCTCGCTGCTGGCGGTGGTGACCGTCACACAGCTGGGGGCGAACAGGAAGATGCTTTCGCCCACCCGCTCCTGGTGGCCGTCGATGGCGAAGGTGCCACCGGCCACGAAATCGACCGCCCGCTGGGCCTGGTCGGGCTCCATCATCGTGAGGTTGAGGATCACGGTCTTGCGTTCCCGCAGGGCCTGGAT
>JBAXME010000025.1:0-38611 GCA_037134455.1 Synechococcaceae cyanobacterium ELA445
TGGCCCATGTGCAGGCTGCCGGTCACGTTCGGCGGCGGGATCACCACGCTGAACGGTTCGCCGGGGGCGCTGGGATCCGGATGGAACGCCCCCGCCGCCTCCCAGGCCGCCTGCCAGCGGGCTTCGGTGCCGGCCGGGTCGTAGGTCTTGGCGAGGGACTCGGCGGGCACGGCGGACGCTGGAAGATCCGCCCATGCTCTCAAAGGGGGTGGGTTCACCCCGCCGCCAGCCGCCCCAGGTAGCCCTCCAGGCTTCCGGCGTTGATCCAGCCGGTGGCGATTGTTTTGGTGTGGCTGTGGCTGATCCGGCCCCGGTGGATGTGGGACGGCCCCGCCGGAAAGATCGTGAGCTTGCCCTTCTCGGCCTCCTCGTGGTGCCCCTGCCAGTGGAACTCGGTGCCGGCGTCAGGCAGGGTTTCCAGGTAGAGGATCCAGGCCAGCACCCGGCGGATCGGCTCGGTGGCCTCCTCACTGATGGTCCAGTCGCAATGCCAGCTGCGGAACCCCTCTCCGGGGGCATAGCGCTGCAGGTTGAAGATCGGCAGCACGAACAGGCTCTGCTCCGGGCACACCTGGCGCAGCAGGGGCCGCTCCGCCAGGTAGCGCTCCAGGCCGGCGCCCACCCCGCGCAGGATGAGCTGCGCCAGAGCAAAGGCCTCCGGGTCGCTGCGGTCGATCGCCACAAGGGAGATGTCGGTGGAGACCTTGGCGGGTTCGGCACCAGGCCCCGCATCGGGCCCCGCATCGGGCCCAAAGGCCACCCCAGGCCGCTGCAGGTCGGTGCGGCGCCCGAAGAAATCGAGGGCCGCCTCGGCCACGGCGACATAGCCAGGGCTGCGCAGGCTGGCGATCAGGTTCATGGGTTCTGCCGCCATGGCAAGGCCATCAGATCCTCCAGCAGCTGCCAGTGCTCGGGCTCCACCACCCGCTCCATCAGCCCCACCGCCCCCAAAGCCGCGGCCACCCGTTCCAGATCGAGGCGATCACCCCCTGGCTCCAGGGGCCAAACCAGCACCTGGGCCTCGGCGGGATCGGCCATCAGCTTGAGGTTGAGCTCGGAGAGCTCCCGCTCGAAGAACAGCCGCCGCATGCGGCCACACACCACCGGCCCCAGGGCGGCCGCGAACCCCTCCAGCGCCTGCCGATCGCCGGAGCAGCCACTGTTCAACGCCAGCCAGATCATCAACTTGGCCCAGCTCTCCGTGGTCCACAGGGGGGCAAAACTCTCCCGGTGCAGCCGCACCAGTTCACCGAGGGCGAAGTCAAACATTCCCGCCTGGAGCACGGCGGCATCGGGAGCCGGCGGAGCGGGGGGCATCGGGGCGAACAGGAGCGCCCAACCAGCCTGGCATCGCTCCTTGGCCGGAACGGGACCGCCGCGGTCGCCGTGGTGTCGCCCGGGGAGAGGGCGAAGGCGCCACCCCCCAAGGATCATGCCTTCCCTGCTTTTGAAGAAGAACTCTCCCTGGGCGCATTGGGGTGGGCCCGGATGGGGCCCCGAAGCACCCATCACCCCGGGGGGCCAAACTGGGTGGGCATGAACGTGACAGACCGATGGCCCTGGACCTCAACGACCCGGATCTGGAGTTTGCCGATCTGGTCGACGCCTACCAGAGCTGGGTGATGGCGGTGATCAACGATGAAAAGCTCGATGGCGAGGAGAAACTCCTCACCGAGGACATCGCCGAGGACGCCCTCAACGCCATGCGCTTTCTGCCGGGCGAAGTGACCGCCGCGATCGAGACCACCCTCGCCCGGGTCTATGACGTGGATCCGGACGAATTGGCGGTGCTGCTGTTCCCCGAGGACTGAGTCCTGCCCATGGCGGCGGACACCTACGTCCTGGGCACCGAGCCGGCCGAACAGGAACGGCTGCGGCTGCAGCATGAGCTCTGGCTTCCCGCCGCCAAGGAGGCCTGGGGCCGGTCCGGCCTGGGATTGGGCCAGCGGGTGCTCGATCTGGGGGCCGGGCCGGGCTACGGGGCCCTGGAGCTGGCCCGGGCCGTAGGCCCCCGCGGACGGGTACTGGGCCTGGAACTGAGCCCCACCTATGTGGAGGCCGGCCGCAGGGCCGCCCACGCATCGGGGCTAGCCCAGCTCGAACTGCGCCGCCATGACCTCAGGTCCGATCCCCTACCAACGGAGGGCTTCGATCTGGCCTGGTGCCGCTGGGTGGCCATGTTTCTGCCATCGGTGGAGCCCCTGGTGGAACAGCTGGCGGCGGCCCTGCGCCCGGGCGGTCAGGTGGTGCTGCACGAGTACATCCACTGGGACAGCTTCGGCCTCCACCCCCACGGCGGGGCGGTGGGCCGTTTCGGGACGGCGGCCCAGGCCAGTTTTCGCGCCAGCGGAGGCGATCCCGATGTGAACCGGCGCCTGCCGACCCTGCTGGCCACCCACGGCTTCCGCATCGAGGAGCTGCGCCCACTGCTGCTCCTCGGGCGCAACGGCGATCCCGTGGCGGCCTGGATCGAGCGGTTCATCGCCACCTTCGGCCCGGAACTGGTGCGCCAAGGCCTCTGGAGCGAGGACGATGCCGACCGCGCCGGCGGCGAGATCGCCGAGGCCCGGCGGAACCCCGGCGCCTTCTGGGTGGGCCCCACGGTGATGGAGCTGCGCGCGACAAAATTGGACCCATGACCTGGACCACCGACGAACTGGGCGACCAGAGCGGTCGCCTTGTGCTGATTACCGGCGCCAACAGCGGCCTGGGGCTGGAAACGGCCCGGGCCTTCTCCGAACACGGCGCCACCGTGCTCCTGGCCTGCCGCTCCCGCCAAAAAGGTGAGGCGGCCCGCACCGCCCTGCTGCCCGCGGCCCGGGGCGGCCTGGAGGTGGTGGAGCTGGATCTGGCGGACCTGGCCAGCGTGGCGGCGACGGCCCAGTGGCTGGCCGACTCCTACGGCCGCCTCGATCTGCTGATCAACAACGCCGGCGTGATGGCCCTGCCCCGCTGCCTCACCCACGAGGGCTTCGAGCGCCAGTTCGGCACCAACCACCTGGGGCATTTCGCCCTCACCAACGCCCTGTTGCCCCTGTTGGAGGGTCGGCCGGATGCCCGGGTGGTGACGGTCACCTCCGGGGCGCACCTCTTCGGCCGCATCAACTTCGACGATCTGCAGGGGGAGCAGCGCTACGACCGCTGGAGCGCCTACTGCCAAAGCAAGCTGGCCAATGTGATGTTCGCCCTGGAGCTGGAGCAGCGCCTGCGGCAAAACGGAAGCACGGTCAGTTCCCTGGCGGCCCACCCGGGCATGGCCCGCACCAACCTGCAGCCCACCTCCGTGGCGGCCAACGGTTCCAGGCTGGAGGCCCTGGCCCACCGGTTAATGGATCCGCTGTTCCAGAGCGCCGCCATGGGGGCCCTGCCCCAACTCCACGCCGCCACCGCCGCCACCGCCCAGGGCGGCGAGCTCTACGGCCCCGACCAGCTGGGGGGCGTGCGGGGCTATCCCGCCCTCAACCGCATCGCCAAGGCGGCCCAGGATGGGGAGGCCCGCCGCCGGCTCTGGGCGGTGAGCGAGGAGCTCACCGGCGTGCACTCCGGCCTCTGAGGCACCGCTCTCCCATCTGGACGCCCGCCGGCCAGGGGCGCTTTCACCGAGGCCCCTACCGCTCGAGTTTGCTGGGGATCGCCTTGCAACCACCGGCAAGGCTCTGGCGGGAGCGGCTGCCGCCCCAGGAGGCCAGGTAAAAGCGTGCCTGGGCGTCGAGCTGACGCAGGTCGGAGAGGTTGGCGTTCTCGACGATGGCACCCGTGGCAGCTCCCGACTCGAAATCCGCTGGGGTGCGCGGATCGGCTGGGGTGGCCGCCTCGGCCGTGCCATAGAAAAAACGGGTGCGCTCCAATCGGGCGCCATCGAGATCGGCACCACTGAGGTTCACCCCCGCCAAATTGGCATCCGCCAGATCAGCACCCCGCAGGTTGGTCCCTCCCAGGTCGGCGGCGTTGAAATCGACCCCCCGGAGGTCCACGCCCGAGAGATCCACCCCCCGCAGCATCTGGTGCAGGCGAATCACGGGCACCCCATCGAGGCGGTCCACCTCATAGTTGCCCTCCCCGTCGAGAATCGCCCGGCCCAGGCGGTTGTCCCGGCGCAGGGGTGTGAGCAGGCGTGCGTGGGCGAGGAAGCGCAGGATCTTGGCCTTGCCCTCCGCGTCGATGCTGCCGAACACCGCCGCCATGCGGCCCTCGGCCAGCATGCGCTCCAGGGGCCAGTCCTCCAGCAGCCCATCCTCGTCGCTGATCAGCTCGGAGAGGCCCTGGATGAAGCTGTCGATGGTCTGGGCCTGGGTGATGCGGTTCTGCTGGGTGGTCAGCCGCTGATCCACCACGAACTGGCGCCAAGCAATCACCAGGGCCACGAAGGCCACCAGGATCTGGCCGAAGGCCCCGATCACCCCCTCCCCAACGGCCCCGATGGCGGTCCAATCGCCGCTGCGGTAAATCGAGGCCAGGGGTTCCCACCAACCCAAGGCAATGCTGATCGCCACCGCCCCCAGCACCAGGCCGAGCAGGGCCAGGGTCTGCACGGTGGCGGGCTCCTCGAGCCGCGAGCGCAGCACGGTCCACAGGGGCGGCAGCAGCTGCAGCAGGGAGAGGGCCAGGGTCAGCACGCCCCCCAACAAGGCCAGCCAGGTCCAGCCCAGGGCGAGGGCCGCCAGGGTGAGGGAGACCGCCAGCAGCAGCTGGAGGGCGGGCAGCTCCTGGAGCCGGGCGAGGGCCGCCCGGCTACGGAAAGGCAGCACCGGTCGATCGTCGGGGGTGGCGGCCATGGCGCTCAGGCCGCCTGGAAGTAGAAACCGGCCGCCAGGATCAGGTAGGCCGCCAGCAGCAGCGTTCCCTCCAGCCAATCGGAGCGGCCATCGACACTCACCAAGTTGCTGACCACCACCGCCGTGATCACCGTCACGAGTTCAAAGACATCAAAGCTCAGATCGAGGGGATGGCCCAGCAGCGGCCCAACGAGCACCAGCACCGGCACCACCAGCAGGGCCACCAGCAGGGTGGAGCCCAGCGACACCGACACCGAGAGATCCATCTTGTTCTTGCGCGCCATGGTCACGGCGGTCAGGTACTCAGCCGTGCCCCCCAGAAGAGGCAGCAGCACCACGCCGGTGAACAGGGCGGAGAGCCCCAGGCCCTCGGTCACGGTTTCCACCACACCGACGAAAAGCTCCGATTCGTAGGCCAGCACAGCGGTGGCCGCCAGCAGCACCCCCAGCCAGGGCAGCAGCGGCGGCTTGTGGGCACGTTCATCAGCCTGCCCGTGGGCGGCGCCCTCCTGGGCTTCCACATCGGCCTCGGCCACTTCATAGAGGCTGCGGTGGGTGCGCAGGGAAAACAGCAGGGTGAGGCCATAGACCGCGAGCAGCACCCAGGCCACGAAGGTGGAGAAGCCCTGGGTGCTCTCCGCCGTATGGCCACCCGAGAGCACCGAGAGGCTGGGGATCAGGATCGCCAGCACCGCCAGGGTCATGGCCGAGCCGTTGACCCGCGCCACCACCGGCTGGAAGGTCTGTTCCTTGCGGCCGATGCCCCCCACCAGCATCGAGAGCCCCAGGGCCAGCAGCAGGTTGGCCATCACCGTGCCGGTGATGCTCGCTTTCACGATCTCCACCAGGCCGGCCTTGAGGGCCACCAGGGCGATGATCAGCTCGGTGGCGTTGCCGAACACCGCATTGAGCAGGGCACCGATGGAGGGCCCCAGGGTGATCGAGAGCTCCTCGGTGGCGGTGCTGAGCCAGATCGCCAGCGGAATGATCGCGATCGCCGAGGTCACGAACACGACGCCGTCGCCCCAGTGCAGGAACTCGGCGGCGATGGACACCGGCACCATCGCCAGCAGGCCGATGGAAGCGGTCCGGCGCAGGGACATGAACCAGGAGCGAGTGCCCCGCATTCTGTTGGCCCCGGGGCCCGAACTCCAGGCCCATGGCCAGCGACGCCCTCGATCAGCAGAAGTGACGACCACGGGCCTGCCTACGTTGTCGGCAGCGCTTCCGCCCCCGCGGCACCCCAGCCATGACCCAAGAGCCCAGGGATTCCACAGGCTCTGCCCCGTCCACCACCGTGGTGTTCTTCGGACTCGGGGCCGTGGGTTCGGCGATGCTGATCTGCCTGGCGGAGCTGGCCGAGCGCGACGGGGTGCCCCTGCGCTTCGTCGTGGTGGTGCTCAACCCCGATCTGGCCCGGGATGCCCTGTTCCATGCCGAGCGACTGTTCGATCGCGTCGACTTCATCGGCGTCGACGATTTCGCACCGCTCTGGAGTGGCACGGGAGAGCAGGCCGAGAAACTGGTGGGGGCGACGCTGCTGGTGAATGCGGCCCTGCCGGAGTTCAACCGGCCGCTGATCGAGCTGGGGCTGCGCCTTGGGGCCCACACGGTGGATCTGGCCTCGGACATGTACGACGAGGCCACCGAGCGAACCCTCACCTTCTCCCAGTACGGCTTCGATCGGGCCCTGCGCCAACGCGGCACGGCGGCCCTGATCAACCTGGGCATCTCGCCTGGGGTGACCAACTTCCTGATCGGCCAGCGGCTGCATGACCTGCGGGCCGCCCAGCGCCGCGAACTGGAAATCGAGAGCGTCGATCTGTTCCTGCTCGAAGACATCGACTCCGACGAGGTGGTGTTCTCCTGGTCGCCGGTGGTGGCCCTTGAGGAGCTGGCCCAGCAACCGCGGCTGCTGCGCAACGGCCGGCTGCAGGTGCTGGAGCCGTTCAGCGCCGCCCGCGACTACACCTTCGCCTATGAGGCCAAGCCGACCCGCCAGTACCCCCTCTACCAGGAGGAACTGCTGTCGCTGCACCGCTCCTTCCCGGAGATCGAGTCGATCGGGGTCTACACGGGCGGCTCAGAAGTGGAGCTGGTGAAGGCCCTGTTCCAGCTCAACCTGCTCTCCAAGCGCACCCTGCCCCAGCAGGGGGAGCTGACGATCGAAACGATGGTGCGGGCGATCCTGCCCGGGATGAACAAGCCCCGGCGCATCGAGGAGTACCTGCGCAACGGCGTGATCCGCCGCACCCACTTCGCCGCCGCCGCCGAGATCCGCGTCACCGAGAACGTGCGCAACGACCGCCAGACGGCGATCGAAACCGTGGGGCTGAGCTACCGCCGCTACCGCGAACTGCTGGGCACCCCCTACGCCGGCGCCACCTACATCTCCTACCCCACCGCCGTGGGGGCGGCGATTCTCACCTGGCATGCCCTGGCCCTGATCCGCAGCGACCCCGGCGTGCTGGTGGGGGTGATCACCGCCGAAGACATGGCCCGGCTGCTGCCACGCCCGCTGGCCGACGCCATCCGCAGGGACCTGGTCGCCTGGGACATCGACCTGTTCGAGAGCGTGCGCGATGCCACACCGGTGTGAACCCCACCGGCCCACCCCATGGACAGCGGCGCCCAAAACGGCTAGTACAGGTGTTCCACTGGCGATGCAATCGATGGTCTCCCTGTCCCTCTCCAGCCTCGAACCCTCCCGCATCGAGCCCCTCGACGACTGGCCCTGGCTTGGGAGCGACGTGCTCAAGCCTGCCCGCAGCCGCAAGGTCTGCATGACCTGCCACTGGTTCCGCCACCACGCCGCCCCCGGCGGAATCCCCCTGCTCACCTGCCAGCGGCACCAGGCCCTCCTCGCCCATGGGGACCACCTCACCCACCGCTGCTCAGGCTGGACCGACCACCTGCACCGCCAGCGGGGCTGGGCGCCAGAGGTGGCTTGAGCGGACCTCCCCAGGGGCGGTCCTTCCCCTGCCTCGATTCGGTTGACCGATCACAGCGGCCGTTCGTTCTCTGCCATGGTGTTTCCATGAGCCTTACACCGCGCTATTCCGACGCACTCCAATGGGCGGCGGAATTGCATGGCCAGCAGGAGCGCAAGGGCAAACCGGTCCCCTATCTCTCCCACCTGATCGCCGTCAGCGGCCTGGTCTGGGAGGACGGCGGTGACGAAGACCAGGCCATCGCCGCCTTGCTGCACGATGCCATCGAGGACGCCGGCATCGACCGTGCCTCGATCGAGGCCCGCTTCGGCGAACGGGTAGCCGCCATCGTGGTGGACTGCACCGACACCAGGGGACCGGTGGCCCCTGGGGGAGTGAAGGAACCCTGGCTCAGCCGCAAGACCAGCTACGTGGCCTCCCTCGAGCACAAGCCGCTCGATTCCCTGCTGGTCACCGCAGCCGACAAGGCCCATAACGCCCGCGACCAGGTGCTCGATGGCCGCCGCGATCCCGCCAGCTGGGAGCGGTTCAACGCCGGGCTGGAGGGCACCGCCTGGTACCTGCTGCGCATCCACCAGGTGCTCAGCCACCGGCTGCCCGGCAGCCGCTCCAACGAGCTGCTGGGGGAAGCGGTCACGGAAATCCTGCATACCCCCGCCTTCATCCGCAGCGTGCCCCGGGGCCTGGCCCCGTCGGTCTGGGCGGCGAGCTACGCCGAGCGCCAGGCGGAGGGGGCGGGAGCCGTCGATCTGTCCTAAGCCAACGAATCCAGCCCCTCCAGGGGCTTGTTCTTGCGCCAGAACCCCAACCATTCGTCCTGGCGAGGGGGTCGTTGTACCAACTGCGCCGCCAGGGGGGCCGGCTGCCAAAGCTCGGCGGTGAGACCAGCGGCCCGCAACCGTTGCTCCAGTTCCCCAGGATCGGCGCCAAACGGTGGACCCCCTGGTTGGGCATGGCACCAGAACAGGGCCAGCAGCCAGCCGCCCGGGGCCAACAGATCCACCACGGTGTTGATGTACGCCTGCCGCTGGCCCGGATCGATGGCGCAGAAGCAGGTGTGCTCCACCACGCCGGCCAGGCTGCCGGGCAGCAGCCCTGCCGCCGTCAGGGCCGGACGGTCGAACAGATCCGCCTGCACCCAGGCCAAGCGCCCCCTCGCCAAGAACGGAATCCGCCGTGCCTCCGCCAGGGCCTCGGAGCTGAAGTCGAGTCCCACCACGTCGAACCCCCGCTCCGCCAGCAAACGGGCCTCATGGCCACGGCCGCAACCGGGCACCAGCACCGTTCCCGGCGGCTCGGGTGCCCAGGGGTGATCGGCCAGAAAATCGGCTAGCACGGGGGCCGCAGCCCCCAATTCCCAGCGGTCGCCGCCGCTTCGGTAGCGCCCATCCCAGAACGCAGCACTGGCCGGGGAGGTGGGCTCAGCCATGGGGACCGCCAGTCAGCCCGCGCGGCCGGGTGTCCAGCCCCTGCAGGCGCCACCCCAGCAGCAGCAACCCCAGCACCGTGGTCACGGCCACCATCAACACCAGGGACGAGAACTGGACCGCACTGATCACCCCCGCCCCCAGGGCGGTGGAGGCGAACACCAACCCCGGCAGCCCCCGGGGGATCAGGCCGAACACCACCACCCAGCGATCCACCCCTGCGGCCCGATCGGCCCGGTCGATGCCCAGGGCGCAAATCAACTTGCAGGCGATCCCCAGGGCGATCAACAGGGCGGCCGTACCCCAGGCGGAGGGCTGCATCAGGCTGCCCCCATCGATGCGCATGCCGACGCTGAGGAAATAGAGCGGCAGGAACACCTCAGACAGCAGACCCAGCACCCCGCGCAACTCCAGGCCCTTGGGGCTGCCCTCCTCCATCGGCGCCAGGCGGGTGAACAGGGCGCCGCCCCAGAGGGCCCCCAACAAACTGGTGAGTCCGAAGAATTCCCCCAGCCAGCTGCAACCGATCAGCAGCAGCATCACCTCCAGGCGGCCGGGCTCCAGGGCGCCATGGCGGCGCACCCACCAACCGGCCAGGGGAAAGCTGGCGGCCGCCAGCAGAACGCCCACCACCAAACCGGCAGCCGATCCCGCGGGTCCCACCAGCGGCTGGCCGGAGCGGCCCCCCAGCGCCAGGGCCAGGGAAAGCAGCGCAATCGCGGGCAAATCATCCAGCACCGACACCCCCACCAACAGGCGGCCCGAGGGGGTGGCCACCGCTCCCCGCTGGGACAGCACCCGCAGGGCGACCCCCGTGCCGGTGGCACTCAGCACGGCAAGAAACAGCAGGGTGGTGGCGGTCGGCAGGCCCAGTCCCTGTTGCAGGGGCCACCAGGCCAGCAGGGGGGTCAGGGCCGAGAGGGCCACGGTGCGCACCACGGCCCAGGGGCGAGCCCCCAGCAACCCGCCCTGCACCTCCAGGCCCACCTGGAAAAAGAGGGTGAGCACCCCCAGCTCGGTGAGGCCAGAGAGGGGCTTGATGGCCGCGAACGGCAGCACCGTGTTGCCCAGCACGAAGCCCACCAGCAGCTCCAGCACGATGGCCGGAATCGCCCAGCGCTCAAGGCGGGTGGCCGTCAGCCGGGCCAGCAGCGCGCCCAGCAGCAGCAGCAGCAGGGTGGTGAGGAGCGAGGAACCCATGGGGAACGGCGCGGCCGGCCCAGTCTCAACGACCAGACCAGGACAGCCGGCATCGCAGGGCCTGCGGCACCACCCTGATGACGGGGGCCAACTCCCCGTCGGCCCCGAAGGAGATGGACGGGTCCCGCTTTCAAGGGTGCTTCTGCCTTGAGGGCCTCAGGAGGGGGATCCAGCCTGCTGTTAAGAGGGTAATGATCAAGCGCTTATTCTAGCTTTAATCAAACGATTAACACCCAAGAAAACTTGCTTTTCTTGAATTTATGAGAACCGCAACCCGTTGGACACCTAAAAAAGCCGGACCTTCCAAAATCCAGAGGCTGCTAAAATTGTCGAGCAAGCAGGAGCGGATCTGATGTTCACACTTGAGAGAGCCACCCAGATTTTTCCCGATACCCGTTCCGCCGACATCGTTCCGGCGATCACCGCCCGCTTTCGTCTACTCAGCGCGGAAGACCAGCTGGCGCTGATCTGGTATGCCTATCTCCAGATGGGCAGCACCATCACCATCGCCGCTCCCGGGGCGGCCAGCATGCAATTCGCCGAACCGATACTCCAACAGATCAAGGCCCTGGATTTTGAAGCCCAGAGCCAGGTGATGTGCGATCTGGCCAACCGAACCGATACACCCATTGGCCGCACCTACGCCACTTGGGTGGTCAACATCAAGCTCGGCTTCTGGTATCAACTGGGTCAGTGGATGTCTGCCGGATTGGTGGCTCCCATTCCCGAGGGTTATCAGCTTTCTGCCAATGCTGTTGCGGTATTGAACTCCGTGAAAGCTGTTGAACAGGGCCAGCAGATCACCCTGCTGCGCAATTTTGTGGTGGACATGGGGTATGACCCCGCCAAGGGAGCGGGGCAAGTGGTCATGGAGCCGGTGGTGCCTCCCACGCCCGAGGAACTGCGCAAGAAGGTCTTCATCGAAGGGGTACTCAATACCACCGTTGTCAGCTACATGGACCTGCTCAACGCCAACGACTTCGACGCGTTGATTGAGCTGTTCCTTCCCGATGGCGCCCTTCAGGCCCCCTTCCAAAAACCAATCGTGGGTCGTGATGCGATCCTGGCCTTCTTCCGCCAGGACTGCCAGAACCTTCGTCTGTTGCCCGAACGCGGCTACAGCGAACCTGGCGAAGACGGTTTCACCCAGATCAAGGTGACCGGCAAGGTGCAAACCCCCTGGTTCGGGGCCGGCATCGGCATGAATGTGGCCTGGCGCTTCCTGCTCAACCCCGAGGGCAAGATCTACTTCGTCGCCATCGACCTGCTGGCCTCACCGGCCGAACTGCTGAAGCTGGCCCGTTGAGCAGAACAAGCCTGCAGGGGCTGGGCTGGGCCGCTCTCCTCCTGCTGGGGTGGCTGGCCAGCCTGGTGTTGTTCCTTCCCCTGGATGGCCTGCAGCGCTCACCCTGGGCGCTGCTGTTCGCCATTCTGGTGAGAACCCTGTTGCAGACCGGTCTGTTCATCGTGGCCCATGACGCCATGCATGGCCTGTTGGTGCCGGGTCGTCCGGCCCTCAATGACGGGATCGGCGCCTTGATGCTTGGCCTCTATGCAGCCGTTCCCTATGGCCGCTCCCACCGCAAGCATCAGGAGCACCACCGGGCACCAGGCGGGGAGCTGGACCCTGATTTCCATGCCCCAGGCCGCGGTTCCTTTCTGCCCTGGTACGGACAGTTCATGGCGGGCTACCTAGGCCCGATGGAGCTGGCCGTTTTGCTGGTGGCTTGGGGTCTACTGGCCTGGTTCACCTCGATCGCATCCGTGCTGCTGATCTGCACGCTCCCTCTCATCCTCAGCTCCCTGCAGTTGTTCACGTTTGGCACCTACCTGCCCCATCGAGGGCCTGCATGGGATCCGGAAGATCATCACGCCATCAACATCGATCTGCCAGAGTGGCTATCCCTGCTGGCCTGTTTCCACTTCGGCTATCACCTGGAGCATCACCAGGCACCAGAACTAGCCTGGCATCAGCTCCCCAAGCGCCACCGGGAAACAGCTCACTCTGTATTCGCATAGGTTTCCCATGATCACAAACATCAAATCAATGGACAATATGCTCGATGGGTGGAATGAAGAGGAAGAGGCTGTTGCCAGATATGCCTTTGAAAGGGCCTATAACCGTGCCATTGAGGCCCTCGTCGCTTCCGTAAGGCAGAAGGCCGAAGGGCTCGATTCTGTGGAGTCTCTTTGGCAACTGCACGACTTTCTCAGCATCCAACGCCACGTGGTTGAAGGACGCTTTGATTTTCGCCTAGAGGGGATCCTCTTTGTTTTTGCCAGCCTCGTGAAGGAAGATTTTTTACAGCTGGAGGAATTGCAAGGCCTGGATGCTGACAAACTCAGCAAGATTTCGGCAATGGCGAAGTTCTAGTTCTAGATCAGCAGCTGCAGATACTATCCCTGGTCGCGACTCTTGGAATCGTGTACTGACCAAGGCCGTTGGGCTGATCTGGGATCGGTGGTCAGGCAGATGCCGTGGATGCAGCCATGGGTTGATCAGGCTGCGCCTGCTGGGTTGCCGCAGAATCGGTAATGGGCCTGGTCTGGCTCTCCAACGACGTTGGCCAAGCTCTGCACAGGAGCGCAAAACTGGGTGAATTGCTTGCCCAAGCAAGCCCCGCAGCGCCCAGTGAACCCTTTGGCTCAACAGCCAAGAACCCCCTGCTGCAAAGGGTTTTGTTGATGTCCGATGGCGACTTCAAACCAGCAACATACTGCTGATAAGTAAACATTTCGGACAACTGAGATTGACGGCACCCAAATGTTTCTTGACGTTTACTCAAGACAGTAAGGGCAGCTTCTAGCGCAGATCCGGTAGAGCAACCTGCAACATTGGCGTTGAGGGCTGAGATGAATTCAGGACTCCGAATCAACCCTGCATCCCTTGGAACAGCCTGTTCAACGCCTCCAGCAAGGCATCGCTGCCGAGGGAGCTGGTGGAAACAGCACTGCTATGGGCACCAGCAGCACGGAACCACCCAGCACAGATGAACCGGTGCCATGGCGCCCGTCACTGCCTGCCCCCAGATCAAGCAGATTCGATGGGGACCGGAGCGGACGGTGAAGTGCCTACAGGACTGGCCAGCGGGCAAGGATCGGGGGGCTTTAGAAAGTCTTCCGCCCCAAAACGCATCAAGCGTCAACCAACGGCAGGCACCCCCGCCATCCTTGATGCAAGGCATCACGGACCCAATGGATCAGGATCAAAGCCAAGGCATATCCCTTACATCCTCGATGAATTGGGACCGAGACGGAGAACTGTGCTCAGAGGATCTGGAACACCTGCTGGCGCGTCTGCAGACACACGAGGTCAATCCTCGGAATCAAGAAACGACCGTCGGAGCGGGTGCAGATCTGTCCCTCTGACGCCCCAGAACCCGCTTTGCCAACAAATCCTGCTGAACGGTCTCCAACAGGCACTCCTGCACCTGACCGATAAAACGCCTCACACGGGTCTTGGCACTGTTGGTCGAAGGCAGCAGGTCGGAGCAGGCCCCCGCAAAGCAGAGATCCAGCAGCAGGGCAACCTCATCTGACGAGAAGGAGAGCAGATGCTCCTGGTCCTTATGGATGACCTTCATGGGGCACGCCAACACAGGATTTCACCGTAGACACCCCAGTGCCCCTCTGGATCATCCCCCTCTGGGGAGATCAACCAACTGCAACCTCCCTGCGGGCAACCCACTGATGGTGCCTCTGGCTCAGGTGCTCGCCCTGGAAGCCAGACCCTTAAGCGGTGGGCAGCGCCAGCACCATGGCGCCGTGCCTGCCGACCTCGTAGCCGAGGAGCTGGCAGGCGATGCCAACCCTGGAGGACTGGGGACGCTTAGGGCAGCTGCGCACAGAGAAGCCGGATCACGGGACAGACAGGATGCCTGATTGCACAAGGACCCAGCAGAACATAGCAACGTTGTTTGGGTTAAGTAGTTCTGCAGCATTACGCAGCAGATATGGAACGAAAACCCTTCAAAAGGCAAAACCGCAAGAGAATGAAAGTTGCGGCGGGCAAGCGAATGGATGCAGACAATCAAACGGCACAGCAGCGCACGTATGACAACCGCGCTCCTTCTCGCCTTTCGATCACGGTTCCCGCCAGCGTCCTAGTTGCGTTGGTGGAGCGAAGCGAGAAAGAAGGGTGCTCCATTAGCCATCTCGCCACTTGCCTATTAAAACAATCCCTGATTCAAGGCAAGAACGGCGCAATGGACACTTCTCAGCAAGTAAATGAATCCTCAGGAGGAGAAACGTTCGATCAAGCGGTTCACCAAATCCTCCAAAGCAAGGAGGGCATCAGCCAAGGTCTCCACAGCAAGGGAACCAGTGGCGAGGATAATCTTGGGTAAGGAGGACCTGAACTGACAGTTCCTACGGGAGACACAAGGGCCTAGGGACAAACCGAAAAACGGGCAAAAGCAAGTTCCTCACGGCAAACTGGGGCATGGTTTAGCAGTGCCTGCCCAGCGCCTAACAAAATTGCGCCAAATTATAGAGATCCCTGCCGAAGGGGAGACAAAATGTTTCGGCGATAGCAACACGGCGCAACAATACGCAGCAAATCCACTGCGAAATTTATGCGATAGCGCATCTTTTACGCCGCAACGCAGATATATAGTGATTTCCCCTCATAGGGGCACCCAGCGATTCCTTGTCTAAGGCAAAATTGAGGACTCTGAAAATGGGGACATGCACCAACAACCCACAAGCGCGGGAATCGCAAACTCGATTCCACTAGAGGTATTCCGCAAACCGCAGCGCATGACAATCACATTGCCGTATAGCGTCTACGCAACATTAATCTCCCAAAGCGATTCCCAAGGCAGGTCACTCAGCAACTATGCTGCCTTCATTTTGGAGCAGGCACTCCTGTCCACCAAAGATGCACAGAACCATCGCTAGGCAAAGCAACTCAAAGGAAGATCGCCAATGAGCCGCTTGAATACTCTTGCAGAACAAAAACTCGCACGAGTCCCCCTGCCACTCAAGAATATCAGACCAACATCAATAGTTGAGAACAAACACTTTGCAGAGGCACGGAAAGAGGCGTTGTCTACAAAGTATGCACGAAGCAGGGATGGGAGAATAAGAGGTTTAACATGCTCAGAGCAATTCGAAGTTGGCGACTTACTGGTGGTCAGCGGAAAGACAACGCCCATGGCGGTGATCGATGAGATAAACAACAATATCGCTCTTCAATTGTGCGCCCATGGGTCAGTCGAATATACAAAAGATGACATCCGAACGACCGCTCAGAAAGGCTGCATTCTTGTGAACCCAAACAATGGTGGAGAATTTCTCACAACATTTTATTCTGGTATTTCTCTCCAATTAGACGGAAATCGATTAAATCAGGCCATTGCTGCGGTCAGCGGAACTCTTTCAGAGATTAGTCTTGATCAAATAATCTCAACGAGTGCAACTCAAAGGGATTCACACCACCGCCCTTGCACTGCACTTTTCAAATTCTTCGACTATATTGATTCTTTATTAATAGAAGATCAATCCCTCCCATCAGTCCTTGGCCTAGACGACCAGATTTACAGGGCAATGGCGCTTGAGTATGTTATCGAAAATAATTTACTTGAAGAGGTGAAGAAAAGGGAGCGTTTACACAGTTGTCGCTCTTCCGCGCTTGACAACCTTGTTGACTGGATAAGAGAGAGTGGTCAAATCAATATCACACTTACAGATCTCCAAAATCAGAGCCATTATTCAAGCAGACAACTGCAATCCATGTTCAGAAATACGTTTGACTGCACACCCATGGAATTCGTCAGGAAGCAGCGACTATCCAAAGCCCTCGAGCGATTAGAGCATCCGAAAGAAGGTGATAGCGTGACAAAAATCGCAACAGACTTTGGATACAGGCATGTGAGTAACTTTTCAACGGATTTCCAGAAAGAATTTGGCTTCCCGCCTTCACGTGTCCTCAGATCAGCGTTGTAAGCATTGTCCTGAAGGAGCAAGGGTAGGGCAGATATGGCAAACAAAATGCGCCACTCCGCCTGAATACTCCACCTCTCCTTTGAGCGTCGCGATGGCAACGCCAAAGTGCTGAGGTTCGGTCGCTCAGGTGGATGATGAGATCGCCCAGGGCAGCAAACAATCCTCAAGATAAGCTCTCTAAGTTGAAGATCCGTAGTTCCTCATGATGGCATTGGAACACACTCACTCATTGGCCAAATGAATCTCCTGCTTATTTTCTGTATACGCTTTAAGGCACTGGATGCTCTTGCCAAAGATGAACAGGCTCCAACTGGCGGTGGCCGAGAGCGCGGATGGGGGCTCCGCTCACCCAGGTGGCATGCATGCGGCGATCCAGTCCGCCAAGTGTGGCCCGTGGTCCCAGCTTGCAATGAGGAACAACGGCAACCTGGTCACTCCTGAAGCCTTAATTCCCCCGGCGTGGCAACAGTTTCTGATAGGAGTTTTGAAGCTCATCCTGAAGCACGTAGGCAACGCCATTCGCTGCCAGGTGCTCATCAACGGTCAGGGTCCGCACCGTGTAACTCCAGCCCTTCGGCAGCTTGAGACGCCTTGCCAATCCCTCAAGATCGCCGAGCGTAAGCTGGTGGTCGACGATCTGGGCGTAGGACTGCATGCGGTAGCTGTCTCCGCTGGGGGAGCGCAGTTCATAAACAGGCCGACCTTTGCGATACAGATAGATCGTGCTGCGCTTAACCGTGGTATCGGTGTAGGGCTTGTGGCCAAAAAGCACATTCCAGAGGTGTGCATCGATCGAGGCCCGCTGACGCATCTGAATCCCACCCACATTCACCACCCGTCCATCAACGGTGTCTCCAGAAGCCGTGAGCCCATCCAACACCCAATACCGGGGGCCGTTGAGCTTCACCTCCATCGCCCCATAAAGCTTGGCCAGCTGGCGGGCATCCAGTCGGTTCCAGAGCGCGGCTGGACAATCGTTGAAGTCGATCGTGTTGTAGACATCAACCGACACGTTCAGCCCATGCCGAAAGAGCGGTATCACTTCGCAATAGCGAAGATTGCGCCAATCGGCTGGGGGCTTGAGAAACTGGGTCTGCCTGACGGCCGACACTCCTTCGGCCCCCACTGCAGCAGGCCAGATCAGCGGCTGGATGGCCGTGGTCATCACCACGGCGGAAATCGCCCAGAACATCACTACGGCTGAAATCGACCCGATCCGTTTGCCAGCCACGATGCTCCGCGATCAAAGTTGATCAGAGCGTCAACCTACCAGCGTGGGCCATCACTGGTCACTGGCTGCCAATCCCCCCCCCGCTGTGGGATTGGGGGATCGCCAACGGACTCCCCACTCAATCAAGAAGCCCCTGTGTCAGGGAGCTCCTGATCGTCGTTGCGGCCAGCAATACCAGCAAAACCAAAACGATGGAACCCGAAGCAACAGGCACTTCGCCGCCTCCTTCAACGGCGCAAACAGTCCAACCATCAGGCCACCATGCCGCTCTCCGCCCTGGCGAGCACCCTGCTGACCCATGCCGTACACGCCCCGTAGCGACAAGCAGCCCCAAGATGGGGACCAGCTGGCACCCGCCTACGCCAGGCCCTGGTAAACACTACGCACCGGCGCCCATCGCCCATTCAAGCTGAGGCACCAGGGGTGATGGCTGGAATCCAATGGCGGGTTGGAGCCCTACATAACCCGATCGGCATCTTGCCCATCCGCCTGGGCGAATGGCTGTCGGGTGTCCACTCCTCGATCGACATGCAGGCAAACAAGGAGCTGCTGCGCTTCTGCTGACCACGCAACCGCTGCGCAGAAGCCAAGGGCTAAAATGGCTGGAGATATTAACCTGTTTTCGCGGATCTTGCTGGATTATTCAGCAAACTCTTGGATCCAAACGGGTTGGCTCATTCAAGCAAGCATGCACGTTACAGGGCCGTAAAGTGATGCAGAGTTCCACGCTCCATGCGCATCGCGATTTCTGGATCCCATTCCTTGGGTAAATCCACTGTGGTCAACGATTGGATCGCCGCCCAGCCAAGCTTTCGCAGGGAAGAGGAGCCCTACCGGGCCCTGGGTCTCTTCGGGCCCTATGAGATCAAGTTCCGGGAAGCCTCAACCAGGCTTCAGAACGGGATTCAGATGTACTACAACATCTCTCGAATTCATCGCTACTCAAACGCATCTGACGACGTGATCTTCGATCGAGCTCCCGTCGATTATCTCGCCTATTCTCAATATACCGCCAACCAGGCAACCACCGACATCGACGATGCCTTTGTGGCCTCGATGGTACCCGCCGTTAGGGAGTCGTTGGATCACCTCGACATTCTGGCCTTCGTACCGAAATCGGAAGCCTGGCCCGTAGCGATGGAGGAAGACGGTATCCGCCCCGTGGATCATGCCTACCGTGACGAAGTAGACGCGATCTTCAAGGAGATCTACCGTGAGAATCGCTTCGATGTGATGCCAAAAGAGAACCCACCCTTGCTGATCGAATTGGTCGGGCCAGCAGAGCAAAGGCTGGAGCAGTTGAGGAAAGCCATCCTTGACCTTCAGCAGAAAACCAGGCCTGCCTGATGGAGAAGTCCCTGGAACAAGCGATCCTGAGGAGATCGGTGGCTCGGGCAGGAGCCCACCAGCCTGGTCTCTCGATAGCAGTGGCCTGACATAGTTCGAGCAGACTGGAACCGATGGAATCAAGTCAGAACGATTTCACTGAACGGATCGGTGTCCACCTGAATCAACATGATCACGGCGGGCTCTGAGCCCACAGCACCGGAGCGATGGCCCCTGCGGCCATCAACGGGCCGGCAGTTCTGATCGGCGCCGAAGGATATCTCGCCAGGGCCCATCTCAACGCGAACACCATCCATGGTTTCCACATACCAACGGCCCTGAAGGGGCACGATCCACTGGGGACAGGGATTCTCATGCCATTCGTAGTCCTGGCCAGGGATGAGCGTCAGCATCAGGACCGTGTGCGGGGTTGCAGCGGGCTGGTAGCGCCAGATGCTTGGCAGACCGTCTAGGAAAATGGTCTGAGTAAAAGAATCAATCCACCGTTTTGTTTGATGGCTGATGCCGTCTTGATCACACCACACATGCCAAACCTGGAATCCAGCCATCGCCTTATCGCCCATTGGGAGTATCAAATTTTAGAACAGTGTGGCCACAGCATCTTGCTCATTGTCTATGGCTTGATTTCCACCTTAGTCGCGCTTCGGCCAATCTTTGCAAACGGAATCTGCTGATCGGCAAGGCCTGCACCGCCATCATTCCCTGAACCTTTGCTGGTTTCGTCGCTCTCAGCACAACGACGGACTGCCCGCGAGAAGCTGGGGTGATCGAGCGCCAACCCTGAGGCTGCATGGATCCTGTGGCTGAGATCAACGAAGCAATCACCAGCTCTGCGGCCACGTGCATGGAGCACCGCAGTCATGGCGATCGGCGGATGATGGGGCAGGTGCTGCCAGAGCTGAACCAGTCCAGCGACCTCCCCCTGCCAGGTCAGCAACCAGGGCGCGTTGCTGGTGTAGGTGGGCGCAAAGTCATGCCCGCAACGCTGAGGAAGGGCGGATATTGGGCACACCTGCGAATCCCTGTGCTGACTGGGTTCCAGGGGGGTACGGGAACAGGCACTCCAGTCGCACACCATCGCCCGAAAAGAGAGCTACTTTGAAGTTGAGGGGAGGCCCGGTAGCCAACCCGACCCTCACCCTCCAACAGAGTCCGGCCAGGGAGCACTTGAGCCGGTGCCCAAAGCGGAGGTACGCCCAAGATGCGTGAAACCACCTGTCAACGTGATGGCGGGTTGCGATTGCCATTCCGTAGTTGCAGTGAGCCATCTGCCACGTTTGATTCCTGCGTGTTGAAACCCCGGGCTGCCTAACCCGGGCCGGGATCACAGCCGAGAAGGCCAAGCTCCGAGCATCTCTTCCCTGAGACGTGATTCCTTTCCTTACCTGTCAGGCCCCAGACGGGTCATACCTGAACCACAGACACCCGATCCGATCCCGCCCCAGATGCCAGGGCCGAGATCTGCAACCGGTGCTAAGGCGCCCTCCACAGGGCGCCTTCCTCTTGGCAATGACTCGCCACTGCAGGTCGACCTGCGGAACAATCAACGCCCCGATCCCCGTCAGAAGCCCGGTAACGCTCCTGCAGAACCTCGACGGCTCTGCGGCGACGCTCCGGGCTCAGAAGTTTCCCTCGGCGAGGTCCCACTGCTTCGCAGAAGCCTGCGGCTAGAGCATGGCCTTCTCCAGCTCGGCCTCCGCCAGAAGCTTCTTGAGCCGGGCGTTCTCCTTCTCCAGCTGAGTCAGCAGTCTGGCTTCCTCGGCTTGCATGCCGCCGTACTGCTGCCGCCAGCGGTGGTAGGTAGGCTGCGTCACCTCGATCACGCGGCAGACCTCAGCGACGGTCTTGCCCTGGGCGATCAGCTGCTCGGCGGTCTTGAGCTTGCGGATGATCTGCTCCGCTGTGTGCCTGGTGCGTTTCATGGTCGAGTCCCCGGCCCAGTTTGGCCGGATGAGGACTCTCATTCACCCTGGACCGGTTTCCAGGGTCCACGTCAGGTCGACCAAAGCGCCGGTGTTGTTTCGCCAGAGCCGCACCGGTCCGCGGCCGCAGGCCAGGCGGATGCGCTGCTGGATCTCGTGTTCGCTGGTGGAGGAGGCCATACCTCCTGTTGCCGGGCAGGACTACGCGTAGTGGCTCCAGAGGCGCAGCACCTTCACGATCTGCTCCTCCTCCAACACCTGGTAGACGAGGCGGTGCTGAATGTTGATGCGCCTTGAGCAGGCCCCTCGAAGATCGCCGACCAGGGCCTCGAAGGGAGGTGGCTGTTGGTAGGGGTCGACGGCCAGGATGTCCAGCAGGGCCTGAGCTTTCTGCTTGAGAGCAGGGGATGCGGAAGCGAGTTTGCGAGCGTCCTTCTGGGCCTGCTTGGTGAAGAGGACAGTCCAGCTCACCAGCCCAGTTCGCTGCTCAGTTCGGAGACATCGGTCGCCATCCCTTCGAGGATCGACTCGCGCATGCCAGGGATCGAGACCAGATGCAGGGTCTCCTGGATGGCGCGCCAGTCGTCCTGGGACAGCAGCACGGCGTTGCTGCGCTTGCCCGTGATCTGCACCGGCTCGTGGGACTGCCCCACCTCGTCGATCAGGGCATAGAGCCGCTTGCGGGCTTCTGTGGCAGACACGGTGGTCATGACATGGCCTTCACCCGTACGTCAAAGCGTACTGCTGTTTGCCTTGTTGTGCTGCCTTGCAGCCCACACATGCCTGGCCCAGCCGGGTTTGTAGCCGCGTTCCTGCTCGCGCTCCAGCAGCTGCTCGAAGGTGCGGCAGCCGGCTGCCGGGTGCGTACGGCGTGGCCGGGCCTGCTGGAGCTGAGGGCGGTGCCGATCCGACCCGCTGATCTCGACCAGTTCACCCTCAAGTAGTTGGAGCCCACGGCGCTGCTCATCGCGTTCCTCGGCAAGAAACTGGTGGCCGCAGTCGGGGCAGACCTGTGCGGCACTGGGGCAACTGCAGAAGCAGACCGGGCAGTCCTTGATCGGAATCGAGACGCCCTCCCGGCGGCGGTGGCCAGCCAGGTTCCACGCGCGCTCATCGGTGGGCAGGCCATGGCAATGGGCATTGCCGACGTGATCGAGGATCACCGCCTCCTGCTTGCCCGGTGCGGGACGCAGGGCCCTGCCGACCATCTGCAGATAGAGCGACAAGGAAGCGGTTGGGCGCATCAGGATCGCGCCGCCCACTGAGGGTATGTCGGTGCCCTCGGAAATGATCATGCAGCTGGTGAGCACCTCCACCTCCCCGGTGCCGAGCCCGGCGATCAAGCGTTTGCGATCCTCTGCTGACGTGCCGCCGCTCACTGACGCGGCCCTGATCCCCGCAGC
Organism: Synechococcaceae cyanobacterium ELA445; assembly: GCA_037134455.1. Lineage (GTDB taxonomy): Bacteria > Cyanobacteriota > Cyanobacteriia > PCC-6307 > Cyanobiaceae > ATX-6F1. Next base: position 22,203 of record JBAXME010000025.1, read on the forward strand.
GCGGAAGGCACCAGCCATCTGTTCGGCGTGCTCGATCGTGCAGCAAAAGCAGATGGCCGTACCGGGTGAATGCGGCGGCGGTAACCAGTCCACCGGTGATGGCGGAAGCAGCAGTGTCTGCTCGGGGTTCCAGGGGCGGAACGACTTGGGCTTGACCATGCCCCATTGTCTCGCCCAGAACCACTGCGATCATTGGGATCTGGGCAGATTCAAGGGCGTCTGTGGAGAGGGGGCGCGGGTCTATGTGCGACACGCTCTTAGCCGCAGTGTTGCTCCAGCACCTGGTCGAGCTGGGCCCCGTTGAAAGGCTTGGGCAGATGGCCGTCCATGCCCGCTGCCATGGCGATGTCGCGGTCGGACGCCAGGGCGTTGGCGGTGATGGCAATGATGGGGACGCGCTGCCCGGCGGTTTCGCTGGCCCGTATGCGCACAGTGGCATCCATGCCGTCCATCACGGGCATTTGCATGTCCATCAGCACAATGTCCCAGTCCGCCGTTGGAAACAGTTCGACCGCCTGCTGGCCGTTTTCTGCCACCACGACCTGGTGATTGCGTTTTCGCAGCAGCGTTGCCGCCATCAGCTGGTTGACCGGGTGGTCTTCCACCAGCAGTATTCGCAGCGACCGCTGTACCCGTGTGGTTTGCTGGGCGGCCGTCCTGCTAAGCAGGGGCGAATCGGGCGTCACACTCGCCAGCTGCACCGTGAAACGGAAGGTGCTGCCCTGCGAGGGCGAACTCTCCAGCCACAGGCGCCCGCCCATCAGGTTGACGAGCCGTCGGCAAATCGTCAGTCCCAGCCCGGTGCCACCGAATTTACGGGTAGTGGAGGTGTCGGCCTGGCTGAAGGCGTCGAAAATGAGGGTCTGTTTCTCCAGGGCAATGCCGATGCCGGTGTCGGCCACGGAAATCTCTGCCAGGTAGCCCCGGCTGGCATTGCCCTCGATTTGCAGCCCCAGCACCAGACCACCGTTGTGCGTGAATTTGATCGCGTTGTCGCACAGGTTGGAGACCACCTGGCGTATCCGCCCCGGGTCACCCAGCAGCAGTGGCGGCAGCTCGGCCGGGAACCGGCCCTCCAGGCTCAGCCCTTTGCCCAGGACCTGGCCCTCGATCGCAGCCATTTGCGACTCCAGCAGGGCCCGCAGATCGAAGGCGGTGCGTTCCAAGGTCACCTGGCCGGCCTCGATCTTCGAAAAATCAAGGATTTCATTGAGGATCACCATGAGCGACTGGGCCGACGCCAGGACCGTGTTGAGGTACTCCCGCTGTCTGGGCTCCACCGCCAGGTCGAGTGCAATTTCTGCCATACCCATCACGCCATTCATGGGGGTACGGATTTCGTGGCTCATATTGGCCAGGAATTCACTCTTGGCCCGGTTCGCCGATTCGGCAATGCGGGTGGCCTCTCGCAAGGCCAGATCGGCGGCCTTGCGCACCGAGACATCACGCAAAAACGCCACCAGGTAGCGGTTGTCCACGCTGGTCACCGTAATTTCCAGCTCGACCCAACGTCCGTCCCTGTGCCGGTGGCGCGTCTCGAACTGTTCATATCCCTTGGCAATGATTCTGCGAATCTGCGCCTGGATTTGCGGCAAGGTTGCTACTTCCTCCAGATCGGCGATGGTCATGGCCATGAGCGCCTCACGGCTGTAGCCCAGCATCTGGCAGTAGCCCGGGTTCACGTCAACAAATCGGGCATCTGCGTTGATGACCCAGTAACCGTCCCGGGTGCTGCTGATGGCCTTCTCGGCGTTCCGTGCACGCCGGCTCAGTCGTACTACCAGCGGAACAATGATCAGCGCCACCAGCACGCCAGGAATCAACGTCGTTGCCAGCGCTTCCAACAATTCGCTCCCGCGGGGAATTGTCAGTGCGTGAATCAGGCGGTGCGTGAGCAGCTGCAAGCCGAACATCAACGCAACTATCGCCAGCGCAAGCACCAGATTCGGGGGAATGCGCCGTATCCGCCTTAACCAGCCGAGCGAGCCAATCCTTAGGGTGTCGTAAGGTTCATAACGATACCATCGGTTGAGCCGTCCCGTTTCGCCGGCGTGATGGGCGCTGGACATTACCCTGTCTGGTCAGGTGCTGACACGACACCAGCCAGGCCCCCAAGGATCGGGCCTCTACGCCAGCACCAGCAGCTCCCTGGGGTCACGGGCGTAGCCCTTCTGGATGCGGGCGGCAAGCTCGGCCGAGTTGTGGGTTTTCGAACAATCTCAGCCTCCAGAAACGAACGGGAGAGCGAACAAAGGACAGCGCGCTGAGCAGGCACGGAGTGGTTTGCTTCAGGGGCAACTGGATGCAAGCGAACGTGTCCCAGCGTCTCCGGTCCTGGGTGAGTGGGTGAAAGGGACTTGATGCTGGGTTCGTGGGCCAAGAAGCTTGATTGAGCAGTTCTAAAACAAAGAACAATGCTGGGAAAAGGGGGCTGGTTGCAACAGACCACCCCTTACAAAAGTGTGCAGCACGACTTGGGTCTGGGCTTGGCTCAACTCCTGTAGCCACCATACGGTGACGGGTTTTGCATCTGCCCCGCTTGAGCCTGCAATACATTCTCCTTCCCTTGTTCACTTTGATTCTTTGAACCCGCAATGGGCACCTTCCAGGACAACAATTTCCCGTGCAACGGGAGCAACGCCAAGACCAAGCGATTGCAGCCGGCCTCCTGGCCGCTGCCAAGACCTACTACAAGGAAACCCGCGCCGACCTCTACCGGGCTGTCAACCTCTTCGTCGACGATTTGATCACAGCTGCCGTCAACAAGCAGGATACCTATGTCCTCACATTGCATGTTGAGCTTGTCAGTGACTTTAACGATGTTCCAACTGACTTCTTTAATGGCAAGCTCTTGGATTTTGTCAAGCAGCTCATTCGCAACGGCGAGCTTGATGCGCCCGATTACATCGACATCTGCCTAGATGAATCCCTTCGCCAGGATTCTGGAGAGACAGAGGAATTTGAGCTACATGATCTCTGGAAAAAGGGTGATGTCTACGCTGTTCTGGAGGAAGTCCTCGAGGAGAAGCTCGTTGGCTACTTAGGCAAGGAGCAGACCCAGCGCTTGGTTGGCTATCCAGCGCATTTGGTCAGCTTCGCTGCTAGCTGACGCCGGCAGCGTAGGCCTGGGCTGGGGTCGCTCGTTCACCCTGCGGAGTGAGCGGCCAACCTCAGCCGCTAGGGCTTGCTGGGCATAGAAGACATGGAATGAGCCTCCACGCATGGTGGCTCATTCTGAACTCTTCGGCCAAAACCCCTGTACTGGAACGGCTTTTGCTGATGCCCGATGCCGGTTTCGAACCAGCGACATCCTGCTTGTAAGGCAGGCGCTCTACCGCTGAGCTAATCGGGCGGTGCATCCATTGTGAAGGATGGCGTTGAGGTGCTCTCGATCGCCCGCTGGGCGCGGGGAAGGGAAGGCCCCGCAGCAGGCAGGGATCAGATCCTCGCCCCCACAGAGCTGGGCCCTACAACAAATAGATGATTCCGAACAGCACCACCCAGATACCGTCCACGAAGTGCCAGAACAGCTCGGCCGCCTCGAGGCCGAAGTGATGCTCGCGGGTGATGGAACCGCCTTCCCTGGCCTGCCACCACACGATCAGGATCAGGATCACCCCCAAGGTGACGTGCAGGCCGTGGAAGCCTGTGAGCACGTAGAAGGTGCTGGCGAACAGGTTGGAGGTGAGACCGAAAGGCAGGGTGAAGTACTCCCTCATCTGGCTCACCAGGAAGGCCGCCCCCAGGGCCGCCGTGATCATCAACCAGGTGCGGCACCCTGCCCCCTGCCCCTGCCGCAGCTCCCGGGCCGCGCGGTGGAACGTGAAGCTGCTGGCCACCAGCAGCGCCGTGTTGATGGTGGGCAGCAGCAGTTCAAGTTCGTAGATACCCCCGGGGGGCAAGGGGTTGACGGCCCTGAAGGTGAGGTAGGCGGCGAACAGCCCGGCAAAGGTCATGCCATCGGCCACCAAAAACAGGGTCAGGCCGAACAGGCGCACATCGACATGGGCCTCTTCAACGGCGGCCGGGGTGCCCTGTTCGTTGGTGGTGGGAAGAAGGGTGGTCATGGGGCCCCCACCTCGCCATAGCCGTAGGGGTGGGTGACATGGGGTGCGGGCCCCACCCAGTTCTCCACCGGAGGCGGTGAACTGGTGAGCCATTCAGGAGTGAGGGCGCGCCAGGGGTTGTCCCCCGCCACCTTGCCCTTGAAGGCGCTGTGGATCACGTTGTAGAGAAACGGCAGGGTGCTGAGGGCCATGAGCAGGGCCCCCACGCTGCTGATCTGGTTCATCAGGGTGAATTGGGGGTCGTACTCCGCCACCCGCCTTGGCATGCCATTGATGCCGAGCCAGTGCTGGGGACCGAAGCAGAGGTTGAAACCGATGAAGGTGAACAGGAAATGGAGCTGACCCAGGGGTTCATCCAGCATCCGTCCAGTGAACTTGGGATACCAGTGGTAAATCGAGCTGAAGATCACGAACACGGTGCCGCCGTAAACGATGTAGTGGAAATGGGCCACCACGAAGTAGGTGTCGTGCACATGAAGATCGAACGGAACCTGGGCCAGGGCGACGCCGGTGATGCCGCCGAGCACAAAATTCACGATGAAGGCGCAGGCGAAGAGGGTGGCGCTGTTGAGGGCGATCTTGCCGCCCCAGAGCGTGGCCAGCCAGTTGAAGAACTTGATTCCCGTCGGCACCGCGATGAACGAGGTGGCGATGGTAAAGAACAGGCGCATCCACGGTGGCGTGCCGCTGGTGAACATGTGGTGGGCCCAAACAATCAAGCCCAGGAACACAATCGCCAGAATTGAATACACCATCGTGGTGTAACCGAACAGAGGTTTGCGGGCATGGACCGGCAGGATCTCGCTCACCAGGCCGAAGGCCGGCAGCACCATGATGTACACGGCCGGGTGGGAATAGAACCAGAACAGATGCTGGTAGACCACCGCATTGCCCCCGAGCGCAGGGCTGAAGAAGCCCGTGTGGGCCACGATGTCGAAGGCCAGCAGGATCAGGGTTCCCGCCAGAACGGGGGTGGAGAGCACCACCAGGATGCTGGTGCCCAGCATGGCCCAGCAGTACATCGGCAGCTGCATCATCGTCAGCCCGGGCCGCCTGAGCTTGAGGATGGTGGCGATGAAGTTGATCCCCCCCAGGATCGAACTGCCACCAAGAAGGAGCACGCTCAGGATCCAGGTCACCTGCCCGGCCGCCGGGGTGGTGAGGCTGAGGGGAGGGTAGGCAGTCCAGCCGGACTGGGAAGCACCGCCGATGAAATAGCTGGTGATCAGCAGCAGCCCCGAGGGCGGAATTAACCAGAACGCCACGGCGTTCAGCCTCGGGTAGGCCATATCCCTAGCCCCGACATAAAAGGGCACCAGGTAATTGCCGAAGCCACCGTTCACCACGGGGACGATCCAGAGGAAAATCATCACCGTGCCGTGCAGCGTGAGCACCTCGTTGTAGGTCTCACGGCTGAGGTAATCGGAGATGGGGGTGGCCAGCTCGGTGCGGATCATCCCCGCCAGGGCGCCCCCCACCAGATAGAAGAGGAACCCTGTAACCAGGTACTGCAGGCCGATCACCTTGTGATCAAGGCTGAAGCTCAGATAACGCAGCCAGCCCTCGGGTTGGAGGCGAATGGTCAGCTGGGGTGCGGTGGTGGTAGCCATAGCGGGTGAAGGGGCTAGGTGGCGACAGGGGGAGGTGTGTTCTGGGCGAGCCACTGGTCGAAGGCATCCCGTTCATGCACCACCACGGACGTGCGCATGCCGCCGTGGTACGGGCCGCAGAGCTCGGCGCAGACGATCGGATAGGTACCTGGCCGGTTCGGGGTGAAGGCCAGCACGGTGGGCTGGCCGGGAATGATGTCCTGCTTGAGGCGGAACTGGGGCACCCAGAAGGCATGGATCACATCATTGGCCTTCATGCGCAGCTCCACCAGTTCCCCCTCAGGCACATGGAGTTCGCCGCTGATGATGTTGCTGTCGGGGTAGCGGAAGATGAAGGCGAACTGCATCGCCGTCACCTCCACCGACACCGCGGGAGTCACGCCGGCTGAGGCACTGATGCCGCCCCAGACCTGTTCAGAGGGGGCCTGCATCCCCGCCATCTCGGTGGCCGCCATCTCGCTGGCCGCCATGGCGTGCATCGCGCCGTGGTCAGCAAGGGGGACCATGCCTCCCATGCGATCAAAGATGTTGTAGCTGTACAGCCCCACGAACAGCACCACCACCGCAGGAATGGCGGTCCAGACGAGCTCCAGGGGCAGGTTGCCCTCGATGGCCGCACCATCGCCCAGATCACCCTCCCGGCGCCGGAACCGCACCAGGCTGTAGATCAGCATGCCCACGACGCCGAGGAACAGCATCGTGCCGATGCTGAACAGCACCTGGAAAAGCTCGTCGTAGACGGGGGCATTGATGCTGGCCTGAACCGGCAGCAGATCCACGTTGGCGCCGACCCACAGACCGGCCAGCACCAGGGCCCCTGTGATCAGAACCGTGATCACCGCAAGGCGAACCGACAAGATCCTGCCCTCGACAACAGCTTTAGCCTATGGATCCCTATGGCGTTCCACAGGGATGATCGTCCTTTGTGTTGAAGGGCGGATCGAAGCCGGACCCACCGGGGTGCCTGCTCAGCCGCCGGCGGCGAAGGTGGAGAGCACCAGCACCGACAGCAGCATTCCGGGGAGCAGCAGCACCACCAGCAGTCCCAGGTCGTGGGGGGTCATGGCTGGATCGAGCGGATCACCTGGAGGCTAAGCAGCGGATCGGCCTGAAAACAGTTGTTGACAAGCTCGATCAAGAAAGCAAGACCTTCCTTAGCTAGGTAAGGATCCCGCCCCAGCCCCATGGACCGTCACCAGGCCTACCAGCTCCGCTGCACCCTCACCTTCGGGGACATCTACGCCCAGATCATCGTCTGGATGGTGGTGATCTTCCTCAGCCTGGCGGCGGGCATGGCCCTGATGGGGGCCAGCAGCCCGATCTTCGCCCTGGTCGTGGTGGGCATCATCCTGGTGCTCTCCCTGCCGTTCCTGCTGTTCGCCTTCACCACCACCCTGCTGAACCACATCGCCCTTGACCCGGCAAGCGAGCCGGCCACCCCTTCCTGAGCCCATGGCCAGCGGCCGCCACCACGACCGCCTCACCCTGCAACTGAGCCTGCCCTTCGCCCTGCTCTGGTGGCCCGCCCTGGGCTTTCCCGGCACGGCCAGCGCCCTGGCGGGATTTCTGGTGGGCGGCCTCTGGCTCTCCCCCGACCTGGACACCCCCTCACGGCCCAGCCGCCGTTGGGGGCCCCTGGCCGTGCTGTGGTTGCCCTACCGCCGGCTGCTGCGCCACCGCTCCCTGCTCTCCCACACCCCCCTGATCGGCAGCGCCGGCCGGCTGGCCTACCTGGGCGCCGTGTTGCTGGTGCTCAGCCTGCTGCTGCGACCCCTGGGGGCCCCTGGCCCAGCCAATGGGCTGGCGGCGGCCACCGAGCTCTGGCGGCTGCATCGGCCCCTGGTGCTGGTGGCCCTGGTAGGGCTGGAGGCCAGCGCCTGGCTGCACCTGCTCCAGGACGGTGATCCGATGCCCAAGCGGCCCCGGCTGCTGCGGCGTTCCTGGTGGCGCCGCAGGCGGGGCTTGCGTTGGCGCCGCAAGGGGCGGCGACGCCATTGATCAATGCGAAGGTGTTCGCCCGATCCGCCTCCGCCCCGATGACCTCCCCGGATGCCCTCGCCGAGTTGGTGGCCGTGGTGGCGCGGCTGCGGGACCCCGACGGTGGCTGCCCCTGGGACCTGAAGCAGACCCACACCTCCCTGATCCCCTACGTGCTGGAGGAGGCCCACGAGGTGGCCGACGCCATCCGCCATGGCAATGACGAGCACCTCTGCGAGGAGTTGGGGGACCTGCTGCTGCAGGTGGTGCTCCAGGCCCGCATCGCCGAGGAGGAGGGGCGCTTCGACCTGGAACGGGTGGCCCGCGGCATCGCCACCAAGCTGGTGCGCCGTCACCCCCATGTGTTCGAGCCCCACACCGAAGGCCAGGGCGACTGGGAGACGATCAAGGCCCAGGAGAAGGCCGAGCGGGGGGAGTCTGAGGCCAGCTTGAGCCAGAGCCTGCGGGGGAAGATCCGCGGCCAGTCAGCCCTGAGCGGGGCCATGACCATCTCCAAAAAGGCCGCCGCGGCCGGCTTCGAGTGGGAATCGATGCAGGGGGTATGGGCGAAGGTGCACGAGGAACTGGATGAGCTCAAGGAGGCGGTGGCCTCGGGGGACCGGGCCCACGCCCAGAGCGAGCTGGGGGATCTGCTGTTCACCCTGGTGAATGTGGCCCGCTGGGTCAGCCTCGACCCCGAGGAAGGTCTGGCGGGCACCAACCGCCGCTTCCTGGATCGCTTCGAGCGGGTGGAGGCGGCCCTGGGCGGCGATCTGGCGGGGCAGAGCATCGAACGGCTTGAGGGCCTCTGGCAGCGGGCCAAGGCGGAGCTGCGGGTGGAACTGCGGGAGGAGACGAGCGATTGAAGCCTCCGGCTGTCGAAAGTGGCCCTGCCCACCCTTCTGCTGTGGGGCGATGCCGGTCAGGCGAACGCGGGTCTCCGGGACGACACGGGCGATGCGCAAATGTGGGGAACAGGAACCGACGACAGCGAGCCATGGGCGTAAGCGACCCCAGCACCCCCGGCTGGATCGATGAGATCCACAACGGCGTGCGCTACGGCCTGGCCGGCCGCGTCCTGGTGGAGCAGCAGAGCCCCTTCCAGCGGGTCACGGTGATCGAGAGCGATCGCTACGGCAAGGGTTTGCTGCTGGACGGCTGCTGGATGACCGCCGAGCACCAGGAGCGCCACTACCACGAATCCCTGGTGCACCCAGCCCTCACCAGCGCCGCCTCGCTCGAGCGGGTGCTGGTGATCGGCGGCGGCGACGGCGGCACCGCCCGCGAAGTGCTGCGCCACCCTGGCGTCGGCCACCTCGACATGGTGGAGATCGACGGCCTGGTGGTGGAGCTGTGCCGCGAGCACCTGCCCTCCCTGGGGGGCAACGCCTGGGGCGACCCCCGCTTCCACCTCACCATCGGCGACGGCATCGCCTGGGTGGCCGCAGCGGCGGACGCCAGCTACGACGTGGTGATCGTGGACGGCTCCGATCCAGCGGGCCCCGCCGAAGGGCTGTTCAACCGGGCCTTTTTCGAGCACTGCCGCCGCATCCTGCGGCCCGGCGGCGTTTTTGCCACCCAGAGCGAATCCCCCGAAGCCTTCCGGGAGGTCCACCTCGACACGGTGCGGCTGCTGCGGCAGGTGTTCGGCCACGCCGATCCCCTCTACGGCTGGGTGCCCATGTACCCGAGCGGCTGGTGGAGCTGGATCTTCGCCGCCACGGACGGCCCCCGCTACCTCTCCCCCCTGCCCGAGCGCTCGGCGGCGGTGGCGGACGGCTGCACGATCTGGAGTCCCCGCTGGCAATCAGGTGCCTTCGAGGCGGTGCCCGCCTTCGTCGACCGAGCCCTCAACCCATGAGCGATCGATTGGAGTCAGAGTTGTCTGACAGCCAGTTGTCTGACAGCCAGTTGTTGGACAGCCCGCTGTTTGACACCGACGGCGCCATCTTCATGGCCAGCCGCCGGGATCCCACCGGTTGCCGGGTGGGCCTGTTCGGCGTTCCCTACGACGGCACCACCTCCTTCCGCCCAGGCACCCGCTTCGGTCCGGCGGCCATCCGGGAGGTGAGCAGTGGTCTGGAGACCTACGACCCCCAGCTCGACCTCGACCTGGAGGACGCGTCCATCGCCGATCTGGGCGCCGTGGAGATCCCCTTCGGCGATCCTGAACCGGTGGTGGAGGCGGTGGGGCTGGCCACCCGGGCGGTGCTGGCTCTGGGCCTGAAGCCCCTGATGCTGGGCGGCGAGCACTCCATCAGCAGCGGGGCGGTGGCGGCCGTGGCCGAACGGCACCCGGATCTGGTGCTGGTGCAACTGGATGCCCACGCTGACCTGCGCCACCAATGGCTGGGGGCCCGCCACAGCCATGCCTGCGCCATGCGCCGCTGCCTGGAGGCGCTGCCCAGCCAGGAGTTGCTGCAGATCGCCATCCGCAGCGGCACCGCCGCGGAGTTCAAGGAGCTGCGGCAGACGGGCCGCCTGGTGGCGATCGAGGCGATGGCGGCAGCCCTGCTCCCCCTGCGCGGCAGGCCCGTCTACCTCACCGTCGACCTGGACTGGTTTGATCCAGCCGTGCTCCCGGGCACGGGTACCCCCGAACCCGGCGGCTTCCTATGGCGGGATTTCGCCAACCTGGTGGAGGAACTGCGTCACCACCATCTGGTGGCCGCAGACGTGGTGGAACTGGCACCCCAACTGGATCCCAGCGGCGTCAGCAGCGTGCTGGCGGCCAAGGTGGTGCGCAGCCTGCTGCTGCTGCTGGATCGGACGCCTCAGTAGCAGCAGGTCTGGTGCTCGAAACCGGCCTCGGACATCACTAAAACCATTGCACCACAAGGAATTTGAGAAAAGCGGCCGAGGGCCGTAGGAGCGCTGCTGGGCCTGTTAGAGCAAAAATGCGCTAACTTCTGCGCTAATCGAGCCCAGCGCAGAACTGGCCAGCGACGTGGTGGCCCAGCGACCAAACTCCTCAGCCTGGGTCCGTGACCTGCGCTCCCTGATCAAGAGGGAGCACGGGAATGGCTGGAGCCTGAGTGAACAGAGCGACGCGGTGAAGCTGACCCGCCGATTTGCGGATGGAACAAGGGCCAGTGTTCAACTCGATCTGCCCTGGGTCAGCAGCAGTGCAACGGCGGTCCTCACCCAGCTGAAGGCCATCAGGGGCCGGATGGAGGAGGCCGGCTTAGGCCTGGCCGAGGCCGCGAAGGTCATCCATCCGGATAACCCCTCATCAACCGACGCAGGGACGACCATTGACTGGACGCAGCTGGTGCAGTCGTTCAAGAAACACAAGACCGTTGACACCGGTGATGTGAAGGAATCCACCTGGAGGAGGACGTACGCGCCTGTGATGGCTCAGGTCGTTGCCGCAGCGACGGCACGACCCGCTCCCCGCAGTGGTCAGGCCCTGTTAGCCGCACTCCGCGACACCTACGCCGGCGAGCCTGGAAGTCAGGGTCGCCGTCAACGAATCCTCTATTCAGCCCAGCTTCTGCGCTTTGCCGTCGAGCGCTTTGGTGTGGCCTCAAGCTGGGCACCCCCGTCCGATCTGAGTCCGTTGGTGGGCAAGAGGCGTGTGCCCAAAAGGGACCCGACCCCGATCACCGACGCCCAGATCAAGGTCCTGCTGGAGGGGATTCCTGATTCACGCTGGCGCCTGCTGGTGGAGCTGCTGGTCTGCTTTGGGCTGAGGCCTGTGGAGGCTCGTTACTGCCGGCCCAGCAAGGATCGGAAGCTGCTGGAGGTCTCCTACTGCAAGCGGACCAGCCGAGGCAGCACCAAGCCCCGTGGTGTCCACGGCCTCGATCCTGTTGGGCTCGTTGGGCTTTCAGATCTAGTGCTGGCCCGACTGGCAGCCTGCAGTCCGCCGCTGCCACCCTTGGGATCAACTGATGCCGGGACCGCCAGCGCCCTCGCCGTTTACTTGAGACGGTGTGCTGCCTGGCAACAACTAAAGGCTGATGCAGCCGCGGCGGGAGAACGGCTGACCGCCTACTCCTTCCGTCATGGCTACGCCCTCCGGGCCCATGAGGTGGCTCGCCTCAGCCCTCGCATGACCGCCACCCTGATGGGGCACAGCTTGCTCACCCACATCACCTGCTACGGCCAGTGGACAGATCAACGCACCCTCGAACAGGCGATCGCTCAGAGCCGACAGCGGCGGGAGCGGCACCCAGCTCAGCCAACCTGAAGGCCTGGCCCCCAACAACCATCGCTGCTCTGGCCTTCTGGCGCCGCCCATCCCCCTAGGCAATGGCGGCCTCCTCCATCGGGAGGGCAGGCCTGGACAGGGAAATTGCGCAAGCAAGGGGGGCATTGCTTGAGTCCCGGATGCTGTGGTACTTTGAAATGAACTTGTCCGGTTCGCCGGACCCCGGGCCCTCCTGCCCTTGACTGCGACCCAGGCTCAGTACACAAGCCTGGGGGACTGACTGAAAGTTGCACTTCAGCACCGCTCTGAAGTGGATGTGAACACCCCAACAGCGCGAAATCGCTGTAAGAGTCAGGTGTTTATATTTTTTCAACTTACCAGTAGTCCTTTTGAAGTCAAAAAATGGGAAACCCCCTGAAGCCTCCTTATAGAGGCCGCCCCAAAGACGGCCGTACCCGCAATTCTCAGAGACCCTCTGGCAAATTAATCTCGAAGCAGAGAAAGGATGCCAATTGGCGTCCCGACGATCTTGTTGATTATGCAGAGAGACTCACAGGCCCCGAAGGAGAATGCTTGAAGAAGCGCCTGCGTAACGGGAACCCCAATGGCTCCCTTAATGTAGACCTTGGATTTGGGCATGTTTTCGATAAAGATGCAGCCACTTGGCGGGTAGAACCGATCGAGTTGATTGGCGATCTTAAAGATCGCCCTGCCTTCGACATCGAATTCCCCGCCTACGTTTACAAGGAAGGTACCCCGAACCCCTCCCTTACTCCTAACGAGGATCCTGAGTTTCAGGCAGCTCAGGCTGCTGAGATCTCCCGCCTAATCGCGGAAAAGGAGGCAGCGGATCGGGCCAAGGAAAAGGATGAGGCCTTCTCCAACATGCCCGTCGCGGAGCATCCCGCTCAAGTTGATGTGTCCCTGGAGCTTCGTCATGAAGAACAGGCACCTCGTAACTGAGCCTTCGGCGGAGTGGCTGCGCACCGGTCTTGCTTCTCGTGAGCTTGGTGTGCACGAAACCACCCTCAAGCGCTACGCCGATCGGGACCAGATCCTGATCGAAGACATCCACTGGACCTATGGGGTTCACGCCAACAGCCCTCGGCTGTGGGATGTCCCGAAGTGCCGTGAGGCCCTTGTCTATCGAGGCCGGTTGAACCGTCAACCAGGGAAAGCAAAGCTGGCGAGCTGAGCGCCGGAAGGCCAAACGACAGCGACAGCTCCTCCATCGAACGCCCATTGCGGGGCGGAGAGAAGGACGCGCGCTGTTGCTGTCAGGGCCAGGAATTTTGAAAAAGTCCAAAACTCATACCCCGACGAAAGCGGGGCGAATTTGACCACCCATGAATTACGACGACGAGGGCGCTCATACGAGCGCCGATCTACAGCCGGAACTATCCGGAAACCTGAGCGAGGGGTCCCCGGCCGAGGCTGATGGATCCACATCAGTTCAGCCCGCCCACCTGCAGGACCTGATTCCCACCCCGGCCGATCAAGCCGGCGGGCCGGCTTTGGGAACCGTGCAGGAGCTGCCTGCAGCGGACGGCTCCGAATCCACGGAACCGCCTGCAGAAGAAGGTCAACTACCTGATGCAACGCAGTCCAATCCAGCGGACACCCCGGGCACCCCGTTGATCAAATCAACGGCCGAAGCGCTCGCCGAATTTGAAGAATTCGTGACGGACCTGTGCGTGGGCAACTCACCCCACCCCAAGGTGCATGCGCGCAAGAAGGCCAAACAGCTCCAGCTCCCCCTCACCAAGGATGAGTTGGAGCAAATTTTCCGTGACGCTGAGGAACGTGAGAGCGCGCACCAACTCCAGCCACACAAAGCTGGGGAAACGGTCAACGTGACTCCCACCAACTGGTTGGTGCTCGGAATCCTGATCGCTGGTGTCCTCAACATCTTGGTCGGGCCCGGCAAGGTCGGAAAGACCGCTTTGCTCGTCGGATTGCTGGGCGCGCTTACCCGAGGGGAAACCTCATTTCTGGGCCTCCCCCTTACGGGTCCATGCCCGCCGGTCCTGCTGGTGGGAACTGACCAACCCCTTTCCGTCTGGCACGCAATGCTGGGTGGCATCGGGTTGATGGTGGAGCAGCCCGATGGCACGGTGCTGATCCGTGAACCGATCTCCGAGTTTTACCACTCGAAGCACCCGGTTTACCTCAACCAGACCGGAATCGCGGCCATTGCTGATTGGTGCGCCTGCCACCCTGGCGGCTTGGTGATCCTGGATTCAGCGTCTTCGCTGACCCTGGGGCTGAACATCTCGGAAAACTCCCGTGAGTTCGCCATACCCTTCGCAAACCTGCAGAAAGCGATCGCCCCCTTTGGAGCCACGACGGTCGTGATCCATCACACCAACAAGGCGACGAAGGGATTCGACCCCACCCAGGCCAGTCGAGGATCTTCCGCGCTTCCGGCCCAGGCATCCCAGCTGGTGGGCCTCTTTCACCACCCCACCCCTAGAGGTGCTCCGCCCGATTCCCGGATCGTGCTGGCAGCCAAGGGTCGGGGTGGTCCCCCGATCGAACTGGTGATCGAGCGGGGTGAGGGCACCAACTGGATTTCACACGGGACCCTTGAGGAGGTCCAGGCAGAAGAGCAACAGCGGTCCGTCAGCCTCAATCTGAATGACCGCCAGGCTCTCGTACTGGAGATCCTTGAGAAGCAGCAGGGTGACAGTGGGGATTTGCAGACCACGGCTCTGATCAAGCCCCATCTCCCTGCGGACTTCATCGACCCGGAAGGCCGCTTGCTCCGCCGCACCCTTGAGCAGCTCGAGGCCAAGGGCTTGCTCGAGGTTCAAAAGGTGACCACCGCCACCGGTATTGAGAACCGCTACGGATCGAAGACCGTTCTGCGGCAACTCGAATTTGGCGACCTCACCGACCAAGAGGACGACAAGCCTGACTCCAATGGGGTGGTTCCACCTACCCGACCTCCTGCAGTTCCAACTCCTGCAGTTGGCGAGAGTCATGCTGCCGCACCTGCCGTGGTGCCCGACCCCCCCGCGGGGCTGGGTTCATCCGAGGTACTTGCAGTCAATCCCATCGACGCCGGACACGCCGGGCCGGGCAACTTCACTTCCATTAGGACGGCAGCTACCGAGGTAGCCAACGAACCCGAGGAGGTGATCGTGGACCAATCCAATGAGAACACTCACTAACTAACCCAAGAGGAACAACAATGACTGCTGACAGTAAATCCCCTAGCCCTATGCCCTACGAGCTTTCCGTGATGTCCCACAAGGATTTCATCACGGATGACGATGAAGAGTCTGTGAATCAATCCGAAGCCGACTACGACGAGGAGTTGGTTTGGACGACAGCTGACCATTTAGCGTCTGAAATCGCAGAGCAGCTCGGATGGGATACCACCGAGGATCGCGCGATTGTGCTCGGCGAGTACATCGCTGTAGCGATCACCGAGGCGATCAACGGCTACATCGATGAGACGGAGGACGAGCAGGAAGAGGGATGAACTCACTGGTCAACCTTAGAGCCAACACGAGTGGTTGAAATCGCACGTACCCGCGCAAGCGGGACGAAGATCAGCTGACTCATGTGATTCGGGGTGGGTGGTGATCTCCCAAGGTCACCATCCCCCAACGAGCCCCCAGTCCGAGAGGACCGGGGGCTTTTTTTGTATTTATTGGACAGTAGGAGGTCGGTCAGGAAGACTTCGAATTGGGATGAAGATTTAGGTCCAGACCAGGCGATGAAGACGATGCCCGTTCAATCAATCTAAACCAATAATATGGCTAACGTAGCGTTGCTTCTATTGAAGCAATTCTAATCGGGAAAGAGGTCGGATAAGCCAAGAAATCGTTGCCAATACTAGTTTTAGGCCAACGACTGCAAGTATTTCACTCTCCATCGGAGAGGGCACTTTCATCGATCAAGCTGAAAGCCCTTAGTCGTCGCAGGCGGCGGTCAGGAAAGAATTCACCGTGGGGGTTTAACGGGCCAGCCAGCAGCTGGCCCGCCGGCCGTCAGGCCGAAACGGACTCACGCAGGCTTTCGAGGGCCCGACGCTTAGCCCGCAGCACGGTCATCGCCGAGCGCCCGAGCTGAGCGGCCGCCTGCCGTAGAGAAAGACCCTGCAGCACCGTCAGCCGCAGGGCGGCCGCCTCAGCAGCGGGGAGTTGCTCAACCAGCTCCTCCAGGCCGTGGTCTGAAACCACCTCGGGAGAGTCGGCGTCTGGGGCCGGGAGCTGATCCAGCAGGCACCAGCCCTCGGGGGTCGTGGCATCGAGGCTGGTATGCCCCCAGCTGGTCTCGCAGCGGGCGGAGGCGGGACGCCGCACCAGCAACGCCCGATCCCGGAGGTGGTGTTTAAGGGCGCCGTTGATGCAGGCCCGGAGGTACGGGACGGGGTGGTCACCGATGCAACGCTCGGCGGCCCGCACCAACTCGAGGCGGGCAACCTGGATCAGGTCGTCCCGTTCGAGGAGGGAAACATACCGACGAGCAAAGCTTGAGGCGATGGCGTCAGCTAGCCCGAGGTGGGCGTGCACCAGCAAGTCGCGTTGGGAGCGGGTGGTTTTCATGGCTCTCGCCAGAAGGACCCCCTCCCAACAGCGACCGCCGCCGCGC
>JBAXME010000026.1:0-37106 GCA_037134455.1 Synechococcaceae cyanobacterium ELA445
CATCGAGGGTCTGAACCTTGCGGAGCTGCTGCCGGGTGGGGGGCGGGCTGGGCGGATGTGCAGCGCTGCCTGCGCCACGACCCGGAGGAGGTCTTCGCTTCCATTACTACGGCCTGGCCCTGCGGGGCCTGGAGGCGCTGCCGGCGCCGGAGCAGCTGGTGGCGCCCCACAGCGCGGAGGCACCGCAGATCAGCGTGCTGATCCCGGTGCACAACCATTGGGCGATGACGCTGAATGCGCTGCGCAGCCTGGTGGCTATGGCCAATGGCAGCCGCTGATGCCCGCGACCCGCTGGTTTCATCGAATCGAAGTTGGTGGATGACGGCTGGCGCCATCCAGGCCGACTACTATGACTACAGCGATTCACGAGGGCGCATGCCCACCTCCGTCCGCCTTGACCCAGCCATCGAGGCACGGCTTGAGAACCTCGTTCGTCTTACCGGCCGTAGCAAGGCTTTCTATCTGCGCGAGCTGATCAAGCAGGGGCTCGATGATCTGGAGGACGCTTACCTGGGTGCTGCCGCCCTGGAGGCCCACCGCCGTTCTGGTGAAGCAGCTATCCCCCTGGCCGTGTTGATGCATGACCTTGGCCTGGAGGATTGAGGTCACCCCCGCAGCTGCCAAGGAACTGCGCAAGCTGGACAGGCAGGTGGCCCGGCGCATCGGTGCCTACCTACAGGATCTGGTGGTCTCCTGCGGCGACCCACGACAGCGAGGCAAGGGCCTGACCGCCAACTGGGCGGGCCTGTGGCGCTACCGGGTGGGCAACCACCGGGTGATCTGTCAGTTGGAGGATGACCGGTTGTTGGTGCTGGTTGTGCGGATCGTCCACCGCAGCGAGGCATACAGTTAATGGTATGTGGCCAACGCTCAAGAATCTGCAGGGCCGCGAGCAAGCGTTTGTCGATCGATGAGTGGTTTCGCCCGCCTTGCGGTGGTGCGCCTGAAGCTGTTCACCCTGGATGAACGTCTACTGCTCGGCCGCCAGCTAGCCAAGCTGCTTCCCCAAGCCCTCTGAGCCAATGCCACGCGACCCCCTGGCCTGGCAGCCGCTGCTGCGCCACTGGACCCGCTGTCTCGGAGAAGGGGGCAGCGCGCTCGAGGGGCTGGGGGATCTGGCGGCCATCGAAGATCTGAACCTGGCGGAACTGCTGCCGGGAGGGCCGGGCTGGGCCGATGTGCAGCGCTGCCTGCGCCACGACCCGGAGGGGGCCTTCCGCACGTTGTCTGCCTCCTTGGTGTTGCAGGGCTGGATCACGCTTTGCCAGGGAGCTGCACCGCGATGGCCGTTGGGTGTGGGCCCGTCCTGGCCTCCGGCCAGAGGCGTTCTTGATGTCGGAGCGGTTGCAGCGATGGCGCAGGAGGCGATGACCTGCAGCAGGATGGGCTTAGCTGTGTGGTGATGCGTTGACCCTGGAGGCCTACCGAAGGGGCGACTGGCGGGCGGTCATCGAGGCCCATGCGCCGCAGAGTAAGGAACCACTGGAGTGGCTGCGCTACGCACTTGCCTTGCTGCAGACCACGAACAACGACACGACAGAGAACCGAGACGAATTCCGAAGAGCGTTTCTACAGGCCCATCATCTGGGAGCGTCTTTGCCAGCGATACGAAGCACGAAAAAGCAATCGGCACTCATCAGCCTTGGTCAATCGATGGATGCCGTCGCGATGCCAAACGAATCGTTGAGCCTCATTCGGCAAGCTGCGCGCATGGGGCGCAGGGTTGAGCGTGAGTTGATCCATGGCAGCAAGGCCATGATTCGAACAGTTCATCACTTTGCCTGCACAGGTGGCACTGTGATCAGCAAGTGTCTAGCCGCGATGCCCAAGGTGGCTCTGATCAGCGAAGTCAATCCAATGAATCGCTTCGCTAAGGATTTTCAGCCAACTAATCCGCTGCAATTGCTGGAGCGCAGCTACCGAAATTTTACGCTGGATGAGATTCAGGAGAACTTTCTCACTCAAATCAGGCAGGCGATGAAGATCTGCGGTAAGGATGATGTCAGTCTTGTCATCAGAGACCATAGCCATACTGACTTCTGCCTCCAATCGTCGCCGACTGGCATGCGTCCAATCGTGGACTTTTTGGGTGCAGAGTATGCGCTTGTCCAGGTGGTTACAGTGCGCCATCCTTTGGACAGCTACCTTGGATTGTTGGCTGCTGGGTGGGAGACACAGTTCACCCCAAGCACACTCGAAGAGTATGCTCGTCGCTATATGTGCTTCTTGGACAGTTATGAAGGTATAGAAGTGATGAAGTATGAGGGCTTCGTCTGCGATCCGAATGCATTCATGGCGCACATGTGTGATCTCCTCGAGGTTCCATACAGTTCTGATTATATTGTTCGATTTGGTGGCATCAAGCTGAGTGGCGATAGTGGACGGAAATCCAATAGTGAAATTTCCCCTAGACAGCGCCGCGAATTGCCTGTTGGTCTGATCGATGAGATCGATGCTTCAAAGACTTACCCGCAGCTGTTGGAGCGCATGGGCTATGAACCGTGATCCGGATGTACCCGCCTCTCAACCGGCAATCGGCTAGGGATTCTCCTTGATCTGCTCAACCAGCTCTTCATCGGTAAGCCCCAATCGGGCCTTGATGATCAGTGCGCCAAGAGCCATTTGAAATGGCTTGGCTGGAGCGCCAAACCCCCTGCAGAACTGGGATGCGTAGTCGTGCTCAATCTCATCTCATGGGATGAGCGCGTGCAGCTTGATTTAGCTATTGTAGCCTGAGAGGTTGCCGCCAAACGGCAGGAAGAAGTCTTGGCCGCCAAAGCGATGGCGTCGGATCGTCCCGGGGCCTACCAGAAAACCCTGGCTGCCGACAAAAACTACGACACCAAGGGAACGGTCGCCGTACTCCGGCGGATTGGTGTGACACCGCACATGGCGCAAAACACAAGCCGCCCCGGTTGTTCCGCCATCGATGGTGGCACCACCCGTCACGAGGGCTACGCCAAGTCGATCCATGCCCGCCGCGGCATCGAGAAGGTGTTTGGCTAGATCAAACAGTGGGGCGGTCTGCGCTAGTTCAAGCTGCGCGGCACCGAGAAGGTGGGCGTAGTGTTTGGACTGCATGTGATCGCCTACAACCTTATCCAGCTGGGAAATCTGCTCAAGCCTGCCCTGGAGGCGGCATGAACAAAAGGTTGTCCAGAGGTGTGGCTGGCAGCGCTCACCAGAGCCCCCAAGGGCTAGGAGCGTGTCGCACGTTGCGCTGAGGCCAGGAAGCGGTGATTGAGCTCCTGTGATTCCGGAATATCCGACTGCAGCCGTGGCGACATGAACCAGGACCTCAGGCCGTTGCCATTGATGCCCTGAACAGCTACTCCTGCGGAGAAGCCTGCGGCTAGAGCAGGTTGTGGGTGGTGGCCATCAGGGCCCATTCCCCGTTCACCTGCTCCAGATCCCTTAATCGGAACCGATCCAGGCCTCTGGCTCCTTTGATCTGCCCAAAAACTGGTTCCACAACCGTTTTGCGCAGGGCATAGATCGCCTGACCGGCCTTGGATCTGAGCTTCCGCTCCATCCGGCCGCGGGCATCAAGGTCACGGGGTGCGCGCCCCCTTGATGGCCGAGGTCGCTTGCCGTGCTGCTGCCGGCTGGTGGAGATGTAGGCGTTGAGCTTTCTGGTCTCACAGGCTTCCAGGTTGGCGGTGCTGCAGTAGCCGGCGTCGGCGATCAAGGCATCGGGCCGCTGGCCGCTATTGGCCTCGATGCGCTCCAGCATTGGCAGGAAGTGCACCGCATCGCTGGCCTGGTTGCTCACCACGATCGCCACGATCACCTGGTGGTCTGCGTCGACAGCAGCCTGGGCGTTGTACCCCTGGATCCAGCCGTCCCCACCTTTGATGATGTGGCTGTCAGGGTCGGTGTAGGCGCAGTCTTCCGCGTAGCGGTGGTTGCGCTGTGCCTGGGGTTTGGGCTTGCCGGCTGCATCGGTGGGGAGCGTGCGCTGCGGCATCGCCAATGGATCGATCTCGGCAGCGGTGGCAATGGTGCTCAGGTCCAGGCCTGCGGCCTCGGCCTTCTCGATCGCCAGCGTCTGGGCGTCATCCGCCCGCTTGCGCGCACCACGGGCACGGCGTGCCGCACGCTTGCTGCCTTGCTCATCGCCACTGGCCTCTGCTGTTTCTGCTTCCTGCCCAGCCGCCTCGGCCTGTTCGTTCCGTTCAGCGGCCTTGGCAGCAGCAGCTTCTGCTTCCAGTTCGGCCTACCGCTTCGCGGAAGCCTGCGGCTAGGGCCTTGCGGATCCACTCCAATCGGCTGGAGCGTCGCTGCAGTTCCTCCGGCAGCTCATCGCCCCGCTTGCCTTTGCCGTACTGCCCGTCCTCTTGGGCGTCGATGATCTCGGCCTTGCGCAGCAGAGTCCGCATCTCACCCTCCAGCTGCCGCTCGCTCCACTGCTGCGCAGAAGCCCTTCGGGCTAGAGCATGCGCTCGTGGCTCATCGCCTTGTGCTTGCTGGCATTGGCTTTGACCTTGGTGCCATCCAACGCCACCTGGCCCAGGCTCACCAGCCCTGCCTTCTGGCACAACCTGAGCACCTGAACAAACAGGCCGGCCAGGGCGGCCAGGTGCTGGCAACGAAAGTCGCTGATGCGGCTGTGGTCCGGTTGCTGGTTGCCGGTCAGCACACGGAAGGCGGCGTCCTCCCAGCAGGCCTTCTCGATCTTGCGGGAGCTGGGCAGACCGACGCCGTAGGCGTACAGGAGCAGGTCCACCATCATTCAGGGGTCGTAGGCCTTCTCACCCCGCGGATCCTTCTGCAGGTACACAGCGTGGATCGGCTCTAGATCCAGCTCAGCGGCCAGATCCAGCAGGAAGAACACCAGGTGGTTCTCCGGCAGCCAGTCCACCGGGGATGGCGGCAGGAGCAGCGTCTGCTCGGGGTTCCAGGGGCGGAACGACTTGGGCTTGACCATGCCCCATTATCTCGCCCAGAACATTTGCAGTCACTGCGTTCTGGGCGGATTTCAGGGCGACTGTGGAGATGACGGGCGCGGAGCTATGAGGTGGGTGCCTTTTATTGGACAGTTCTGGCCCCTGACATCGTTAACTCCGGGCGGGAGGCACAGGGTTCGGTCTCAGTGTAGACCTCATGGGGTGTTCTGCCTCCCAAAGAGCTGTGTGGCCTTACATGGCAGTACCTCCAAAGGAAGCGAGCAAGGCTGATCTCTGCCTCCCAACCATCGCTGTAGGCGCGTAGGTATACCTCCTCGTACTTGACTGTTCGCCACAGCCTCTCCACAAGGATGTTGTCGTAGCAGCGCTTTCTACCTGACCAGCTGACTTTGATTTCCTCTGCCTTGAGGCGTGCCACAAAGTCTCCAGAGGTGAATTGACATCCCTGATCGGAATGGAAGATCTCTGGCTTGCGGCCACCTTCCAGTGCCATCTCGAGGGCATCCAGGCAGAACTCCGTGTCAAGGCTGTTGGAGACTTTCCAGCTGAGCACATTCCTGGAGAAGAGATCCACAATCGCCACCAGGTAGAGGAAACCTTTCCGCATCGGGATGTAGGTGATATCGGTCGCCCAGACCTGATCCACGGCCGTGACCAGATTGAGATCCACCAGGCAGGGGAAACGCTCGGATGGATGACCGGGAACTGTGGTACGAGGTTTCTGGTAGATCGCTCGTAAACCCATGCGCCGCATGAGGTTTCGCACCCGGTCACGGCTGATTGGGATCCCATCTCTGGCCAGGTAGTCCACCATCCGGCGGCTGCCGCTGCAGGGATCCTCCAGGTAGAGAGCATCGATCCTGCCCATGATCCGGAGGGTCGATTCCCGCACCGGTTTTGGCCGGTAGTAGAGCGTGGATCGAGCCAGGCCCAGCAGGACGCATTGCCGACTGACGCTGAGCTCGGGATGGTCGTAATCGACCAGCTTGCGCAGTTCACGGGCGTCAGAGCAGCTGAGACTTTTTTTTGAGCCACTCAATCTCCATTTGCAGCCGGCCAATCTGTTGAAACAGCTCGGCCTCCTTGGCCTGCCCCTCGTCCTTGACCCTGGCCTTCTTTCCCCTAGTGAATAGCTCGCTGGCGCTCTCCAGGAGCTGCTTTTTCCACTGGCTCACCTGAATCGGGTGAATGGCGTGGTCGGCAGCGATCTCCTGGATCGTCTTGCGGCCACTGATCGCCTCCATGGCGACCCTGGCCTTGAACTCGGGGCTGTGGATGCGGCGCTTGCTCATCGGTGGGAGCCCCTTTCAGGGGCGATACCCCGCCTCAGAGGTTAACGATGGGCCCTGTCCAGAAAAACCAGTCCAACTCAGATCACTCCCACTCAGAAGAACTGAACACCCAGGTGGGCGCAGTCAACGTGCGACATACTCCTGGCATCCACATAGTCCACGTTTGCCTCACCGTGCAGGAGATCAGCGGGTTGGCCCCCTGACCTACTCGGGTTGGCGTCTCAACCTTCCCTGCGGTCTGTTGTGCGAATACATGGCGCAAGGCGTGCGAAACGATGAACTGGTAGGCCCCTGGACGCAATGTTGGTTGTAGCGGGCGGGATGAAAACTAGGAAGCGCTGCCATAAATTTAACTTCAGCATCTAGCAATTGGTCGCTTAGATAATTATTACACGGAAGAGTATTCTTCTTTAAAGCCGACCCAGAATAATATGTCCAAATCAACCCTGAACCTAGAGCTTGCAACAGCATTGACTGTTGTGTGAACATATGGATGATTCAAGATTAGCGCCCTCTCATCGTCAGTCGGTATTTTGGGGGTTGAGTGTCTCGCGCACGGATTCTCAGCAGCCCATTGAATGGATCCGTCTATGTACTTTGACATCCCGTTATCTGGGTCTATTTGAAGCGCTGCCAGAATTCTGCCAAGCTCTAAGCGGTCGTCTCGATATAAGTGCGGCGTATAAACATCTGTTAGGTCAATGCCGTTAGCCTGATGTTCAATGACAGAACAAATAGAGGACGTCCAGCTGATAATTGCATTATTGATAGGTAATTCTCGGTTCCACAAGGTATCTGCCGGATTGTCTGAGCGTTCCTTCCATGACCGAATTACGGATATCAGATCTCTTATGGCAACAAGCCATTGGGTTTGACTCGGCAACGCTGGGAGCAATTTTGGAATTTCGTAAATGAGAAGCGGCGCTTTGTCTCCTACAATTGCTGCATGATTAATTTTTGATGAACCAGGAGAGCTGCAGATATTGTCTAGCCAGCCCTCCATTTGGTCAAGGCTTTCATAAAAACTGTCTTCACTGCGAAATGATGAGAATCTTTCGGGGGTGAAGTCATTGGGACTAATTTCTCCATTTTCGTATTTATAAAGGTATCTCTCGCAGCCAACGTAGACGTCTTGGTGTTGATTAACTAGTCTCGTCAACTCAGTAGTTCCAGACCTTGGACAGCCACAAATGAACAACAGCTTTTTCATACAGAATTTACCTGGAGGCCAATCTCTCAGCCTTGGAAGCTTAGAGGCATTATATACGATAGAAGGATTTTCCTTCTGGTCAGCTTGATAAATCAAGGTCCTTTATCCTGCCATGGCGCACAGAATCGGGAATTAGAGCTGATTTTATCATTTAGTGACATGAAGAGATGCTAAATAGTTTATTAAACTAAGGCCGTTAAGGCTGGGCTCCGCCGGATGAGTCCGCCGCATCCGCAGAGCGTTGACCGGATTTCAGAGAACCTGCGGCCCGATGTAACCCTCTATTCATTGGGGCTTCCTGAGTATCCGACGAAAATCAGGTTGAGGGGCGCCCATCAACCTGATTGACACGGGACAGCGCCACTGGATCCGTGGCACCCAGCCGCATATGGACGCCCATCGCTACCGGGGCAACGGCGCCGGAGCGTTGGCGCCGCTGCAATCGGCAGCGCTCAACCTGCTCAGACTGGCTTGATTTCACTCGTTCCGAGCCGGCATACAGGCAGTAACTCACGACATCACGGTTCTACTGGCGATGGCGACGAGAAAGCCAGAAACAAGCTTGAGTTAAGACTTTGAATCAACTCTGGCATTCCAGGTGATGTGCGCCGAGAAGATCCTGAGGCTCCTCCGTCTCTCTTTTGTCACCATCTATGCTTTTACACCTGGCAACGGCCAGGCAGATTCTGGGTGGTGCTCAGGAATATTGACCTGCTTCAGAGACTGCTTCGCATAAGACTTCGTCTATGAGACCGTGAAAGCCCATCTCCATGCAAGAGGCATGACGATGCGACAGGGCACGATCGTTGATGCCACCTTGATCGCGGCGCCCAGCTCCACCAAAAACAAAGAGGGGAAGCGGGATCCGGAGATGCATCAGACCAAAAAAAGGCAACCAGTGGTACTACGGGATGAAAGTTCATAACCGCTTCGCGAAAGCCAAGGGCTACGGCGTTGACAAGGACTCCGGTCTGATCCACTCAGTCGTCACCACGGCTGCCAACGTGCATGACCTCACCACGGCTGCCGAGCTGCTGCATGGCGATGAGGAGGTCGTCTACGGCGATGCTGGATCAAGAGACCTGAGATGGCGGGCCATTCAGCAGAATTCAGAGTGGCGATGCGGCCGGGGAAACGCCGGGCACGACCAGACACTGCAGATCGAAAGCTGCAGGATCTGATCGAGGCGGCCAGGGCACACGTCTGCGCCAAGGTCGAGCACCCGTTCCGGATAATCAAGCAGCAGTTCGGCTTTCAGAAGACCCGACTGCGGGGCCTAGCCAAGAACCGCTGCAAGATCAATGCGCTGGCAGCCTTGACGAATCTGTTCCTGGCCCGGCGGCTGTTGTTCGCGACAGTCTGAGCATGGGGATGGTGTGTTTAAACGGCCTGATCCATCATCATAAACCAACCAAAAGCGGAGGATCTGAGCGGATAGAGATGTAGCACCATGGCCGCAGAGGCAAATCAGGGGCATAAGAAGTGTTACTGATTTCAGCGACCGCACAAACCCCTGTTGCCCAGAGCTTCCCTAGGCAGCGGGGCATAATCAAGAATCACTGCATGATTAATCTACTGGCTGGACTGACCATCCTGTCCTTTGTACGTCGCCAAATACTGGTGATAAGTTGAACGTAAAGCTATTGTTTTAATAAGATATTGGGCAGGACAGAAGGTTGAGCAAGATATCCTGAAGCCAGTAGTAATTGCCCGATTTGCGATATTCTAAATTATATTATTCAATTGACACAGTACTCCCACCGCTGCTGCTTGGCATTTCGGTGTTGCCTAGAGCCCCCCTGGTTAAGCTAGTGTCTGTCGCAGCCCCAAGAACTGGCTATAGTTCCATACACTGCAGTGGCTTGGCGTCTCGAATCCGTTCCGGTCGCAGGCCTATGGATCGTCTACCCATTTGGGGCTCAGCCTAAATGAAGATCGCACTAATTGGGAATTGCCAGGTTCGCTCTTATGAGCGCTTGCTTAATGATTCTTTAAATTCGCCATTAATTCGAGTCCTCGATTTTGCTACTCCTGAATCGCGCGAAGAGGGCTTCAGAAAAAACTTTGCCCATGGCATTGAAAGCTTTGACTATATTTTAGTTCAGAACAATGGTCTATCGTTTACGAACCCGGATGAGATGCGGGCGTTAGTTAATCAAGGGTGTCAAGTTGTTAGAATTTGCAACTTCTACTTTCGAGGTCTTCATCCTGATCTTTGTTATTTGGGGAAATTTGGTCGGCGATTAGGGTGGAATCACTATAATTCCAAGATGTGTCTTGAGGGATTCAAGAATGGTTTGGATTCTGATGCAGTTGTAACTCAATTGATGTGCGGCCTTGTTGATGATAAAAGTATTTTAAATGCGTGGTCTGACAGTCTGCTAGAGCTTTCAGAAAGAGATCGGTCTTGCGATTTCCCTGGAAGCCCTCTCGTCGATGCATCCTGTAAGTTATACCCAGCCTTTCATACAATTAATCATCCGTCTTTTAGGTTGCTTCAAGATTATCTTTATTCTGTGTTGGATGGGTTGGGTGTTGAATACAGGCGTAATCTATATAGTGCGACTGGCGACCCCCTTTCCTTTCTTCAGTATCCGGTCTACGACTTTTGGGCTGAGCTTAACTCCCTCCCTTATCGCACTACTCAATATATTTGCATACATCAGCGATTTTTCTCTCTTTCGGAGTTTTTCGCAAATAGCTTCTTAGCTTATGCTAAGGAAACTCTCGATGATCTTGTGGTGAGTAGCCCATCGGTTCTGGCTTAGATGAGGTTTGCTGACAGGTTTTCAGCTCAGCTCAGTTCAATGAGCCGCGCTGGGGATTAGGGCCAAACACTGGCAGAATTACTTAGGCTATGCACACAATTAAATCTGCCTCACGTGCGTCAATGGTTTGACTTTGGCGAAAGCAAATTCAGCCAAACCAAAGTGCATGTTCACCTATATGTGTTCATTTTCATAGACTAGTACTATTTTGATAGACGTCATTTATGGGTCTAGGTTTGAGGTGGTCTGATTTTTCTGGGCATGCCCCATCGCTAACCCTTGAGACGGGGTATTGTCCCTGAAAGGTTCTCCCACAGATGAGCAAGCGCCTCACCCACAGCCCCGAGTTCAAGGCCAGGGTCGCCATGGTGGCGATCAGTGGTCGCAAAACGATCCAGGAGATCGCTGCTGACCACGCCGTTCACCCGATTTAGGTGAGCTAGAGGAATAAGCAGCTCTGGCGCTTGCGTTCCATGGGGCTTCTCTTGGCCAAGTCTTGCTGGCAAGGACGCTCTCATAACGACTGGATCAGTTTTTAGAGTCCATGTCACCTCAACTGGCCGGCCATCTCTAGGATGATTGCTGGTGTGTCGAGCCAGTCCGCTTCAGAAATCATAGCCGGAGAGGTTGACCTCCCAGGCGATATCTTCCTGAGATGCAACCGGGAATCACACGGGCGTAAAGGGTAAGTGCTGAAGATCATCGCTTCCAACTATCCCGGCTCCTGAGTGGGCACGAACCTCAATGCATTATGAAATAACCTGCTTATAATTTCCCATTCAATTTCCTTGACCTGACTGAGTAGAGCCTGCGATATTGATTGATACTTATGCTCGCCGACCGGCGGCAAGCAAGCGAGTAATTCAATCGCCTCATCTGAATTTGAATAGTATAACGCCTCGCTGGCGGTGTAATAAGTTGTACTCTCCAGTCTCTTTGTAATGATTGGCAGACCAAATGCCATAGCCTCAATGATTGCATTGTTGGCTGTGGCGGCTATCAAGGGTTGGAAAAGATAATCTGAAGTCATGTATTCGTGATGCAGTTCTCGATTAGATAAACCCGAAGTAACAATCTTAAGATTGCTTAGCTTCTCGGCCTGTGCCTGTTCTTGTGGCTGCAAGACCATCCCAGTGCTGACCCATACAAACTCATAGGCTGGGTATGCCTCTGCAGCCTTAAATATAAGTGCGCGGTCACGAAGCCAGTTGCCGACAGTCAGCAATTTGTATGAGTCACAAGACCCACTTGCTGCGAGACGTGCGGTCCGAACCACTGCCGCTTGCTTGCCGATGGCAATGAGCTCTGCGTGCACACCATGGGGGATAACGGATACTCGACCACTGTCGACATTAAGCCTATCTTGAAAGAATTTAACCTGGCAGGGACTGATGCAGACAGGATTTATTTGAGAAGCTGGGAACGTACTTTGATCGATGATATCTGTTTCTAGGCCATTAGAAGGCTGATGAAACCATGAGATTATACGTGTTTCAGGATGCAGTTGGTGGTCTCGAAGAGCAAGCCCCAGCAAACTACCTGCGTGCTCTCCGTCAACGCAGATGACATCCGCAGACCGTTCCTTGAGAATTCCGATAAGCTCTATTTCGAGCCTTAATGCGTCATCCGGTGCGCTCTTCAGCCCTGTTAAGGTTCTGATCCAGTCATACTCTTGGCTCTTTCCAAGGCAAGTTTTGAAGTGGAATGCCCCCTCAAGATATTGCACAAATCCTGTAGGCCCACTCAGTCTGGTAAAATGTGGATAATCTGTGGAGATAACAATTAGCGGAATTGTCTCATGATTCGCCTGAGTAAGCTGCCTCAGCTGCCTTTCTTCAGTCAAGCAGAGTGCTCCTGCAACCCATCTATTCCAGGACTGTCCAGTATAAGAGTTTAGAAGATCTCTGTTTGGCTGTCCTCTATGCTTGGAATTGCTTTCTGCTTGATTCATGAACTGCCACAGATGGTTCATCCAATTCTTTGTGGATTGATCTATGCCTTTTGAATCAATACCAAGCAAATAATTTTCCCTCTCTATCCATGAACCCTCGCTGACTGCAAATTCAGGTAGACTACTTGAGCTGTCCGTCAAACAATGGAGACTTACTGTATCGAAAAAGATTCCGGATGTTCGATACTTGTAGCTTTTTGGATCGTATAGCAACACCAACTTATTGACCGAGGTTAATACTTGGAAATACTCTTTGCTAGAATAAAACTTGTGGGAGAATAAGATGAGAGTTGATAGCTTATCGCAAAGAATGCGAATCTCGTCCACACAAGATTGAATCCAGTCATCACAGTATGTGATATGTACTTCGATCTGAATTCTTGATGAGGCTTCTGCCAGGTCAACTGCAGGAAGCTGCGTGATCCACTTCAGAAACTCCCTGACAGTTTCTATACCCTTATCCGGTTTGGCGTCACCAAGGTAAAGGAGGACCTTGGAGCGACTGAAAATCTTGCTATTGCATTGGGGTTTCAAGGAAGCTCTAACCTCATCTCCAGCATTGTGGACTCCGACTAACCATGGACTCCTGGTGAAACTTAAAAACGGATTGTTTTGGCGTAACTCTGCTAGCAACTCCCAATGATATTCCGAAGTAATTCCTATGGTTATCGTGTGACCACATGCTAAGGCTGCTTTGTTTAGACTTCTTAGTGCAATGGATGTGAACATGAAATCTCTTTGCTCACTCGGCTCCGGTCTCAACCCCTCATATGGACTGAACATCAGCGAAATAACTACCTGCTTAGATTTCTCAGAAGACAGATAGAGCCCTAAGCCAAATAGATGGAAGTGAATGAGCGTGTGAGCAATAATTCTATCTGCATCAACCTGTCTCAGTTGACGAGAGAAATTTTTAGCCTGCTTGCAGAATGTTTCGACTGAAGAATAGTGCTGTGAGCTAATATAGCCTACGTCGGTAAAGATGGGTTGAATGATATGGGGCGCTGAGTAGCCTTGTGATACCTCGTTTAGGTCGATGCGTGAGTCGGTATAAATTATTGGTTTTAACCCGCTGAAGTGTCTTGCTATATTTTGATTGACGTCATGGTGATGGCCACCTCTCTTGTGGTAGCATGGATCGATAATCGCGATTACAGGTTTTTCGCGAGTGACTTCGTCTGACATTGAGGGTTTCAATCCAATGTTGAAGAAATTTGTCTAAATCCCGCCATTCTTGGAATGACAGTGATCAGTTTTTCAGAGTATAAGATAAGTTCGGTTAGGGTTGGCTCCGAATTGAATTGATTCTGTTCTCCATATCCCATATAGAGCAAAGGTAACGTGTGATTTTCGTCTGCTTCTTCTGTGAATATATGACAGGCTATTGGGGTGGAAATTTTAAGTACGATCGTGTTCCAGTAGCGGAGCTCGGGTATCTCAGATTGAGTATACAGCACTTCGTGGAGGATTTGATAGCTGGCTTCACGCGAGAAGATTTTCTCCAGGTAGTTGGTCTCCCAGGAAGGATACATTCCAATTCCATATAGTGCCTGGTTGAGATTGGATGTAAGATCATTAAATGTATTTCTTCCCAGCCAAAAGACTGGTTCTTGGGTGTTGATAATGCTCCCAATAATTGAGCTGAGTGATATATGTGCTCGTTTGTTTTGACTTGCATTGATAGTATTCGTGACGCTTATGGCTTGGTCAAAGTTCTCTTTGTGTGGATAATGCTTTAGGCCCTGCATTGGTGAAACGATGCATTCGCCACGAATGCACTCCCAGATAAGTTCTTGCATGTTTTTCAGCAAAAAGCTGGAATGATCTGAAATTCGTATAACTGTCTGAAGAAGTAAAGGTAATGCATTTTCTGTCTCTGCTGTTGGGAGTAATAGGTGAGATGGGTAGCAATTATCTTGCCCGCTACTCGTAGCCACCAAGGCAACTAAGTCCCAGTACCGAAGATCAGGCAGCTGATGCCGGTCGTGATTATAAATTGGATGCTCTATCCAAGACCAATGCCTAAATTCAAGTTTTTTTGAGATGAACTCGGGCTCCCACGAAGGTTTGAGCACGAGTGTCAGCAGCGCCTCATTTTTCCCTACTTCTATTGGCCAGTCATTCTTGGTTCCCAGCCAGAAAACCGGTTCATTCTTATTGACTACCTGATGATGATTGGTTTTTAGCTTTAGATTTCCTCGATGTGATTTTGTTTTTGTTTCTGGCAGTGGCTGGCGAATTCTTGTAGTACTGCTTAACTGATTGGACGCTAGTACTGATTGCATCGCAAGTAGATATTCATTTGCCACCTGATGTTGGCTATGTCTAAGCTTGCACTTTTGACTTTCTGCGTTGGCATTCTCTGCATTATTGTTGCTTTCAAGTTGATCTAGTATTGTGTTGCAGAGTAAAATTATGCATTGTTTCAGCTTGGATGTCTCATTGGGGTTGATCCCATTGGAAATATCAAGCTTTAGGCCTGCTGCCTTCATCAATTTGGGATAGTTTTTGGCTAATTCGCTGTTTCCACCCACGGCAAAGGCTGCAATTGGAGTTCCTTCTCCAATTGCTTCAATCAACAGATTGGAATAATTTTCTTCAATTGAGGGGAAGACAAGAAGATCGACCAGCCGAAGTATTACTGCGAGTTGATTAGTTGGGACTCGACCATGGCTTATGACATTTATTGTGGGCTTCCCTGATTTTCTGCATATTGTTTGGTTGATCAATTCCTTAATAAGTATTTCACATCCATCTGCTGAACCTACAAGATGGAGTTCAATTTCTTGTTCTAGGTGTTTTGATATCCGTGCTGCCATTGCTAGTGCCTTGACGCCTATGACTATGCCCTTTCGAGTATCATTAAGGTCATCTGCAATTAGAGCAACTTTTAGTTTTCCTGACTGGAATAGTTTCGCGATTCTCTCGGTCTCATTGGGCGTGCAGGCGGCCTCGTCAGCTATTGGATTTTTCAGCGAAGGTAATAGATGTTTTGGAGAGCAGGGCATGCCGGATCTGGCGGCTTCGTCTACTATCCATTCTGAAGGTCCCGTCCAATAGAAACTATTACAGCCAAAGATGGTATGCTTGATTTGGTGTTGTTGTTTGGCTATCAGCTTTGCCGATTCTGTCGACAGTTGAGGGCAGTTGCTGCACAGGCCGGTAAATAATCTGCATCCACCCGAATAATGACAAGCGCCTGTTAAATGGTTCTGGTCATGCAATGTAATGATGACGGGTGTGTTTGTGTTCCTAAGGTGTTCAAGGCTTTTGATCGTGAAAAGGCCTGATGTCCAATGCATATTGACAATATCATGAGCATCTATGAGGTCGATCAAGTACTGATCGTAAGGGCCCTCAAGCTCAAGGGCGCTGAGATAGGTGGCGGAAAAGCTACTTCTTTCTTCGTTTACCAGCTTTGAAAGGTTTTCGTCTGCCCATTGGCTATGGTGATTATAAATTTCCAGAGTTACCGTTTTTCCCGTACTCTTGATATATTGCTTGGCTCGCAAGTCAGTTTTTTCTCTGTATACAATAGTGGCTACTTCTACCTTGTTCTGTTCTCTGAATGACTCCCAAATTCGCCTGCAGGCGGTGCCCGCTCCTCCGCTTAGTCTTGTCGTGGCAAATAAAACACGCATTGTTGTTTGTTGAGTAATTATATTCTATTCTGTGATAAGCCTTGAAAGGAAAGGCAAGCGCTTAAAACCCCACTCTCGAGCGGAATCTGTGACCGCCACCCCATGGCCGCAAACCTGTTCACATCGAGCTGCTTTTTCGGGGTGCCATCTGGTTTGCTGTTGTCCCAGTGGATCTCACCTTCGTAACCCACGGTGGCCGCCACCAGCTCCGCCAGTTCTTTGATGCTCAGATCCACTCCGGTACCCACGTTCAGGTGCTGCACCGGCTCGCTTGAATCTGGTGAGTAGTGCTCTAGCCCATGCACGCAGGCCTCACCCAGATCATCCGCATGCAGGAATTCCCGCAGCGGCGTGCCCGTTCCCCAGCAGGTCACGATTGGCGCATCATCTTGCCTGGCCTGGTGGAAGCGGCGGATCAGGGCTGCCATCACATGGCTGTGGGTGTGATGGTAGTTGTCGCCCGGTCCATACAGGTTGGTGGGCATCAGGCTGATGGCATCAAAGCCATACTGCTTGCGCAGGGCGCGGCAGAGCTGGATGCCGGCGATCTTGGCGGTGGCGTACCACTCGTTGGTGGGCTCCAACGGGCCGGTGAGCAGGTACTCCTCCTTGATCGGTTGCGGGGCAAGGCGGGGGTAGATGCAGCTGCTGCCCAGGAACAGGAGCCGGCGGGTGCCGGTGCGCCAGGCGCTCTCGATCACATGGTTCTGGATCTTGAGGTTGTCGAGCAGGAAATCAGCCGGGTAGGTGTCGTTGAAATAGATGCCACCCACCTTGGCGGCCGCCAGCACCACCACCTCCGGTTTGTGGGCCTCGAACCAGGCCCGCACTGCGACGCTGTCCTCGAGGTCCAGTTCGCTGCGGCTGGCGGTGAGCAGGCTGGTGTAGCCGGCGGCGGAGAGGGCGCGGACGATGGCGGAGCCCGCCATGCCGCGGTGCCCCGCCACGAAGATCCGGTCTGCATGTGTGATCAGGGGTGCGGTAGTGGTGGGAGTCATGAAAGCGGTAACCAGTCCAGGCCGTCGAACTGCTTGAACTCTCGGTCAAAACTCACAAGCCTCCAGCCGTTTGCCATTGCCAGTGCTGCCAGGTAGGCATCGGTGCAGTGCTTCGACGGCAGCTGAAGACCGCAGAGGAGCCTGTGGAAGACGTCCCAGACGCCCACCTCTTGCTCGGCAATGGATACCCCCGGTTGTGTGCAGAGGTTTTGCAGAAGGGCAGAAGCATCGGCAGAACTCTTCACGGCAGTACCCATCAGCTTCGGCTGACTCAGCAGCCGTACGAGCCCCAGGGCCGTGACACTGCAGAACAGAACCTGATCGGCTGCCTCGCTTTCCCAGTAATGAACCGCTTGGGCGTGATGGGTGTGGCCGGCCGAGGTCATCGCCAGCCAGACATTGAGATCAGGAAGATCTGCAGGACTGGTCATGGCTCGATCAGGCTGAACAGCCCTGAATTGGTCAGCTGTTCCTCTGGAATCGGCAAGGGGCCGTCCAGCCTGGGCAGCGTCCCGGCCGATCGTGGAGCGCGCTGGGCGGGTGGCTCCCCATCGAGCCCCTGCTCCACGTAGGCGCGCAACAACTGCTTGAGCGTGAGGCGCCGGCTGGCGGCATGGGCCTTCAGGCGTGCAAACAGCGGATCGGGCAGCTCCAGGGTGGTGCGCATCACAGTTCGACAAAGCTGTGCGCATCTTAGTGCGCATCAGTTGGGCCCTCCAGCGGTATTCCCGGCGAAAGCCACGGCCGAGGGATTGGTGGGCGGGTTCTCCATCGACCCCACCACGTTGAATCCTTTGAGCCGCAGGTAAGCCTCCTTCTTCGCCTCCTCCTTGTCGGCGGCCACCATCTCCGCCACCAGTTGCTCCAGGGTGGTGGTGGGAGTCCAGCCCAGCTTCTCGCGGGCCTTGGTGGGATCCCCCAGCAGCGTTTCCACCTCTGCCGGCCGGAAATAGCGCGGGTCGATGCGCACCACCACCTCCTGGGTGCCGGCGCGCCGCCCGATCTCATTCACCCCTTCGCCGCTCCATTCAATGCCACCCCAGCCCAACTCCAACGCTGCCAGTTCAATGAATCGGCGCACGCTCTCCTGACGGCCCGTGGCGATCACGAAATCTTCCGGTGGCCCCTCCTGCTGCAGCATCCGCCACTGCATCTCCACGTAATCGCGGGCGTGGCCCCAGTCCCGCAGGGAATCGATGTTGCCCATGAACAGGCATTCATCCAACCCCGCATCGATCCGCGCCAGGCCGCGCGTGATCTTGCGGGTCACAAACGTTTCCCCGCGCCGCGGGCTCTCGTGGTTGAACAAAATCCCGTTGCAGGCATACATCCCGTAGGCCTCGCGGTAGTTCACCGTGATCCAGTAGGCATAGAGCTTCGCCACCCCGTAGGGGCTGCGGGGATAGAAGGGGGTTGTCTCCTTCTGGGGGATCTCCTGCACCAGGCCGTAGAGCTCAGACGTGCTGGCCTGGTAGATGCGGGTCTTCTCCACCAGGCCCAGGATCCGCACCGCCTCCAGGATCCGCAGCGTCCCCAGGGCATCCCCATTGGCGGTGTATTCGGGGCTCTCGAAGCTCACCGCCACATGGCTCTGGGCCCCCAGGTTGTAGATCTCATCCGGTTGCACCTGCTGCACGATCCGGATCAGGTTGGTGGAGTCGGTGAGGTCGCCGTAATGCAGCACCAACCGCGGGTCGCTCTCGTGGGGATCCTGGTAGAGGTGGTCGATCCGTGCCGTGTTGAAGCTGCTGGCGCGGCGCTTGATGCCATGCACCGTGTAGCCCTTCTCCATCAGCAGCTCGGCCAGGTAGCTGCCGTCCTGACCCGTGATGCCGGTGATTAGCGCGGTTTTGCCCATTGATCAATTATCTCAGGCATTGCCCCAACCACCAAGTCCAGGGCAGACAGACGGACCGGCCTGGGCCGCTCCTAGATCTTGGAGATGCAGCGGATCTGCTGCACCCACTGGGTTGCTCCGGCGTTGAACGGCTTGAGGCGTTGCCGTGTCCTTTCCCTGACCTCGATCAGGCCACCGCCGAAGTCAGCCGTTCCACCATCTGCTCGGCAAACGAACGGCCCAGCACCGCCCGGCCGTAGGCCGTGAACGTGCCCGTGCGTCTCGCCGCCCCGAGGGCCCCGAGCCAATCCCCCTCGCCCACCTGCCAGCTGATGCCCAGCTCCGCCGCCTCCCGCGCCAACCATCCTCTGCCGTGCCCCACGGCCACCGCCGGCGCCCCTTCGGCCAGGCGGGCGGCCCCGTAGCACCACAGCAGCCCTGAACTGCGCTGGCCGTAGGCCTCCGGGTCGTAGGCCAACAGCGCCATGGTGCACCCCGCCAGCCGCCGCTGCATCTCCGGGGCCTCCACCCGACCCTCGATCCACTGGAACGCCTCCAGTTCCTGCGTGGCCCGATCCAGCAACTCCCGCTCCCCATCCGGAAGCTGCTCCCGGCTGTGGGCGTGGAACAGCCAGCGGGCTCCCCGCAAGGAGACAGGGGCCTCCCGTCCGTCGAGTAGCTCCTGCACCACCGCCAGGGCCGCCCCCCTACCTTTGCCGGGCTTCAGATCGCCCCAGTGCAGCAGCACCCCCGGGCCGGTCTCCACCCCATCACCATCGAAGGCAACCCCCGCCCCCACCACGGCCCCATGGATTCCTGTGGCCTCTAGCCCTGCCGCCGTGAGCAGGGGTTGGTAGAGCTCCAGGGTTTGCTGGGCGGGGCACCAGATCTCCAGGCGGTGCCCCCCCTCCCGTGTCGCCTGGGCCAGGGCCACCAAGGCCACCCGGGCCAGGGCTTCCGCTTCGGGATCTGCCGTGGCCCCCTCCAGGGTTTCCCCGGGGGGGAACATCAACGACACCATTACGGCGGCCGGGGCTTGATGGCTGAGGAACCGCGCCAGCCCCAGCAGCTGAAACGGCAGAGCGGTGTGCAGGATCCAGGCGCCCACCGGTTGAGGCGTGCCCTCGGAGCCTCCCCCCTGGGCCCTCTGCAGTTGCTGTTCGCAGAGCTTGGCCAGATGGAGGTTGCCCCCCAGGTCGGCCCAATGGCGCGGATCCAGGTAGCCACATCCCTCCAGTCGTTCCCCATCCCACAGCTCCGCTGCCCAACCCGAGGCAGCCAGCGCCCTCAGCAGCTGGTGGTTCACGTCGCTGTGGTGCCCCACATCGCCGCTGCCACAAGGATCCACGATCACGGCCCGTCGGCTCATGGTTGGAGGAGGCTCCTGGGGATTGCCATGGCGGCCGTGGTGCCCATCGATGTGTTCTGAACTACATTTGCAGATTCCTGGCGGGTCTGCGGTTCCGTGAGGAACTGGCCAATTGCCTAGCGCCGGTGCGGTGTTCCCGGTCACAATGGCCCCAACGTGTGGGGCAGGCTTGATGGGGTGGCTTTCCGCTTCGGCGCTCACCGATTCCTTAGAAGGCCCTACAGATTCCTCCCAGCTTCTGGATCGGCTTCACTGGCTCGGCCGCTATGGCAAGGGGCCGCAACTCGATGAGCTGGCCGCCCGCCTGAGGTCCACCGACCAATGGTCGGCCCAGCTGGCCCTTGGGCTCAGTGTGGGCTGGCTGCTGGCGGGTGATGGCCGTGCCGCCGACCGCGCCTTCCTGGAGGCCGATCGCCTCGACCCCTCCCTGGGGCTGCTGCCCGATCCCTGGGGTCTGTGGCGCTCCACCAACCCGTCCGATCCCGATGCACTGGAGCCCATGCGGCCCGGGCCGGAGGCCAAGCTGGTGGCCAGCTTCCAGCGCTGGCGCTGGCTGGAGCCGGAGGCCCTGCTGTCTCACTGGCATGAACACGCCAGCGCCGATTGGCGCTGGGCCCTGACCCCCGAAGGTCTCGACGGCCTGGCCCTGCTGGTGCGCCATCGCCAGGCGCTGGACCAGTCCTTCGAGACCTTCCTTGTCCAGTTGGTGCCGGAAGCGGAGATCGCCGCGGATCCCGGCCAGGCCCTGCGGTTCTGGGGCTACCTCTGCGACCTCTGGCCCGATTGGGCCTACGCCCGCCTCAAGGCGGCCGATCTGGCCCTCACCCGTGGCCAGCTCGAGCAGGCGGGCCTCTGGCTCGAGCAGGCTCCCGAGGCCGACCAGGCCAATGCCTGGTTCTGGGATCTGCGTGCCCGCCAGGCCCTCGCCACAGGCCACTCGCGCCAGGCCCTCGACCACTGGGGGGAAGCCGTGCGACGGGCCCTCGCCGGCAACGAGGCCGGCGACCAGGGCCCGCCCGATGGGGAGGCCCAGAAGCTGGCGGAGCTGTTTCGCCAGCGGCGTCGGGAGGCCCGCCGAGGCCCCGCCCTGCTGGAGGCCCGCTCTCTTCTGGAGCGGGGCCATGCGGCCGAGGCACGGTTACTGCTGGAGCACCTGCTGGAGCAGGATCCCCAGTGGCAGCCCCTGCGGACCCTCCACGATGAGGCCCTGCAGGCGGCCGAGGCCGAATCCAGCGCCGGCTTCCCTGGGGAGGCTGCCACGGCCCCGATCGAGAGATTTGCCGCCCTCCTGGACCGTGCCGCCGCGCGCCACGGCATACCTCTGCCACCGCCGGCGACTGAAACAGACACATCACCTGAAGTGGCCCAGCAGCAACTGGATCGTTTCGCCAGCGCCCTCTCGGCGGCGGAGGGCCGCCTGGCCCTGTCCGCCTGAGGGCTGAGTGCCTTCAGCGGCGGCTCTCCAGTTGCTCCAGCAGACCGGCGATCAGGGCTTCGGCCCGCACTTGCTCCCGTTGGTGGCGGTCCAGCAGAGCCTGCTGCTCCTGGTGGGCCAGGAAATAGAACTCCAATTCCTCCTGCACCTGCTGCAACTGCAGCAGGTTGAGTTCCGCCTCGTCCCGGGCGTCCTCCAACTCCTGCTGGAGCCGGGTTTCATTGCTGGAGGGTTCCATCGCCATTCGTTCGCCGGGGACAGGTGCTCAAGAAGTTGGAGACTAATTTAGGTAGCCAGCCCAGGAGGCCCGTGCTCGCCAACGATCTTCACTGCGACACCAGGGCTTTCACGAGCTTCTCGGAGTTTCAGCCCTTCCTGGAAGCCGAGTTCCCCCTTTGGCCAGGCCAGGTGGAGGAGGCCCTGCGCCTGATCGCCCTCCACGGCATCCGCGACCCGATCAGCGATGCTCCGATCGCCGCCTCTGAATTGGAGCTGCGGGGTTCCAACTACCGCGAAAGCCTTTCCTACAAGGGGATCCTTTCCCGGCAGCGGGCGGTCTACCTGGTGCTCCGGCGCCTCGTGGAGGCGGGAGACCTGCCCCCCTTTGAGCAGCTTCGCCTCTACATCCCCGAGGCGGTCACGGTGATGGGGCTGCAGATCTTCGAGTTGATCCCCAACACCATCAGCAGCGAGTATCTGCCGGATGAAGAGAGCCCCTACAGCGGTCGGGCCATCCACCAGGACCTCTGCGACCTCACCCTGCCCGATGCCAGCCGTGACCTGGTGATCTGCAACGAGCTGTTCGAGCACCTCTACGACCTGCCCGCCGCCCTCGGCCAGATGGCCCGGGTGCTGGTGGGCGGCGGCAAGTTGGTGGGCACCTTCCCGTTCGCCTTAAACCAGGAAACCACCATCACCAAGGCCGTGCACCGCCCCGATGGGGAGCCCGAACTCCTCACCGAGATCGAGCTGCACGGCGATCCCGTCAACCCCGAGGGCGGCAGCCTCGTCTTCCAGATTCCCGGCTGGGATCTTCTCGACACCTGCCGCTCCGCCGGCTTCAGCCAGGTCTTGATCCACTGGATCGCCGCCCCCAGCTATGGCGTCGTTGGCGCCGACGCCCCGGCGGTGCTGGTGCTCGAGGCCACCCGCTGAGCGCAGAGCTGCCGTGCCGGGATCACCAACTGCCCCTTGGAAAACAAGGTGAGCAAAGCGTCCACGGCGCCGTCTTCACGGCGGCCGCCATGGCCGGAACGCAGTCGGGGGTTAAGGGTCAGTTGCCTTACTCAGGCGGGATGGCATGCAACAGGCACTCCCCGCCCTCCTTCACTTCAAGAACGCGATTGATCAAATCAACGTTGCAAGCATTGTCTACGAGCACCTGATCCCGGCCGGCGCTGGTGTTGGGGGCGGTCGGCCGGGCGAAGCTTCAGGCGTTGGCTGCAAGCCAGATGGTCAGATCGTCAGGGCCGTTGAAATCGAGCAGCGCCTGGATGCGGGCGGTGGTGGCTTCGCTCAGGGGGCCGCAGCGGCGGTTGAGCTGACGCAGGGCCAACTTGGCTTCACCGAGGCCAAAGATTTCCTGGTAAGCCCTGCTCTGACTGAAGTCTTCGAGGGTGAGACCACCCATGGCGCAGATCTCCGGGATGGTTTTGTTGCGGAATCGTGTAACCAAGATTGTTGGGATCAGCTGGAGCACCTCGGCTGCCACAGGGTCTGTGCACCCGTGCCAGGGGCGTGATCGGCGCCGAAACGGAGTCCGCGATGCGGGCAGATCACCACCTCACGCCAGTCACCATTCAGCCGGCCGGAGGCCTTAGACGGCGCCGCCGGTTACCAGGATGCGGCGGCGGCCGGCGAGCAGGGCTGGAACGTCAGGCGGGGCGGCGGTGGGCATGGGGGCGGATGGAGACACGGGCGTGGCGATCAAAGCGCGGATCAGTACGGGTGTACTAAGATGGCCATTGTCTTGGTCGGGCTGGGCTGCTTAGGGTGGGTCGAACTTTTCGGGATCTGGATGCGGTGCCGCCAAGGTGGCGGCTGGGGTTCGATGGCAAAGCTCTGCTGGAAGCCGTCGTTGGCACTGTTGTTGGCCTGATTGCTCTGTTTTCTTCCTATGACCACGTCAACCTCCTCCACCGCCAGCTTCCGCTCCAGCAGCAGTGGGGCGTCTGGCTCATCGCTGTCTCCCTTCCGCTCGTTTTTGCGGATGCTCAATTGGCGGCGCGATCCCGCCAGAGAGATGCAGATCGAGCGCTCGAAGCAGAGAACGAAGCAGCTCGAGAGAGAGATCGCGTTGCTGAACTGGATGCATTCCGAGCTCGACTTGATCGAGGCCGACTTGCCTTCCAGCTCGACCCCTCCGCCAACAATCGCCGCAAACTCCAGCGACTGCTGAGCCTGCTCAACAGCCCTGAACTGGCTGAGCTCTACCGCTAGATCCTTGCCACGATTCCAGCTGACCTGGAGCGACAAAGGGGGTCACGTCACGCTCAAGGCCCCCCTCTGCCATCGGCTCGCCGCTGCGCTTGAAGCCAGGAGCGATGACATCAAGGTTGTGAAAACCAATTCAGCACATCCAAGCCCTCAAAGGCTTCGAAATCGGCGGTATTGCGCGTTACCACCACCAAGGCCCGTGTTGCGGCGATGGCTGCGATCTGGCCATCCGCAAACGGCGGGAGCAGACCCCTGGCCTCCAGCCTGGCGCGCTGCTCGCCATGGCACAGAGCAGCCTTGCCGTCGTACGGCAACACGGTGAGGCCACTGGTCAGCAACCCCTGCAGATAGCTGTTGAGCCGTTGCTGCTTGCGCCCGGAAGGCAAACGGTGGATGCCGTAGCTCAGTTCGTGGATCACCACGCTGGCCGTATGCAAGACATGCTCTTCCGATTCCAGCTGTGCCATCACAGCCGGATCTGGCAGCTCTCGCAGGGGTTCAGACAGCACATTGGTATCCAGCAGCACGTTCACCCGATCTGCACCTCCCTGCCCGTTGAGCAATCGCGCCAGGCTTCGATCTCCTGTGTGCCGACTGGGCCTGCGTCCAGGGGCCAATCATCGGCATGGCGCCCATGAGCAGCTGCACGCCAATCCGCGATGGCAGTCCACACGCCACGTCTTGACTGGTGGCCCTGCAAGGAGGCGTAGGCCCGCTCGGAGATCAGCACGGCCACAGGCTTGCCATGACGTGAAATGTGAACCACCTCGCCCGTTTCCGCCGCCTGCACCAGGCCGGCCAGGTGGGCTTTTGCCGTCGATAGAGACACAGCCTGATCCACCGCGTCCATCCCTGCAGTTCAGACCAGAATTCTAGTCTGATTCAAGGGTGTAGGCCGTCAGGCTTGCGCAAGGACAGGGGGGACCGTTGAGGTGAGTGAGTCCATCTCCTTCAATGCGCGGCACCCACCTCAGGTCCTGTTGACGAGCCATCGGCAGGTCGGCGCCGTCATGGCTTCCTCCAGATACAACGACCCACCCGCTCCAGATGGGCCAGTAGATCCGGCGCTAACTCCTGGCGCAGCACCAGATCCACCTTCCAGGGCAGCAGCAGGTCGTCGATCGCCGTTAGCATCCCCAGCCGATCTCCATGGCTGATCGGTTCCCCCTCCAGGCAGAGGTCGATAACCGAACCTTCTTGGTGCCTTTCCATGGCTCGGGAGCCAAACAGCCACACAGCCTCCAGATTGGGCTGTGAGGCAAACAACTGTCGCAGCAGTTGTTTGCTCTTGATCGGAATGCCTGGAATGGCCCCCATCGCTGCCGCTGGATGTTTACTCATTTCGGCTCCTGCTGAAGCCGTTGTTCCAGTCTTGCGCGTAGTTGCTGGAAACAGGCCAGATAGGTTGCACTGATGTGCCTGGCGATCTCATCGGCGGTGGATCGGTTGTAGGTATGGCTGGTGAGATGACGGTCTTGAATCATCAGCATCCAGGCTTCTCCATCGCTGACCAACCCCAAACGGAAGGCCTCCCGCAAGGTATCGCGGGAGCCAAGTAAATCCTCGTTTCCCTGGCTGCGTAGCAGATCACGCAGCGTATTCCACGCCAGTTCGAACGTGTATTCAAATGCTTTGATCAATCCTTGTTGTTCCCGTTCGTTCAGCGTTGGAGGCTGGAAAAAGGTTTCCAGTTGCTCCAGAGCTTTGCCGTGGTTGGCGAACCGCTGCTGCCAGCGCACATCCAGACCGCTCATGCTTTGAGTCTCCGTTCCAGATCGTCGAGGAGGGCCACCAGCTCCCCCAGAAGCTCACCCCGGTCCCCGGGCAAGGGGGTGTCTTCGGCGCTGTAGCGAGCCTTCACCGCAAACGGTTGCAGTGCCAGCAGCTGGGGGGGCAGCGTTACCTCGGCCAAGACAGCCAGGCTGCTCAGTTCATGGCTCAAGGGTGGTTCCCGATCCGTGTGCACGATGGCGGCCTTCAGCAGCTTCTCCAGGGCTTGCTGCGCCAGAAAGCCCCAGTCTTCCTGGGGAAAAGCCGGGTCGAGCCCCACAGCCAGCGAGCGCAGATGGCGCCGCACCGTGACAAGCAGCAGGGCGGCATCCTCATCGGGCGACATAGAGCACCCTCCCTTGGCGGGCCGCATGTCCGAGCACATGCCAGCGGGATCCAGCCAGTTTCTCGGCTTCCCGTTGGCCGTACACCAGGAGATCCACGGAGACGCCCATGTCGCCCAGGTCATGGCGCAGGCTCTGCCACAGGGGAAGTTGCTCTTCCGGTGCCACATGCTCCTGGCGGCTGATCACCAGCAGATCAAGGTCGGAGCCGGCCGTGGCATCCTCCCGGGCCCGGGACCCGAAGGCCACGATGGCCTTCACATCGGTGCGCTGCGCCAGTCGCTTGAGGCCCGCCTCCAGGCTTTCCGGCCGAAGGCCTGGCCCCAGCTCCGGCCGCTCGGTAAGCAGCTGCGGCTTGGACCATGGCGAACCAACGGCGGCATTCATGGCCTCACCCCACCATGGGCCTCCGCCAGGTAGCGGCCCTCCTGGCAGGTGATGCCGGTGATCAGCGCGGTTTTGGCCATGGTTCGATTCTCCCAGACCTAGCCGGAACGACAACGTTCTGGGCTGTAGGGACACAGGGGCCCTAACCGCTCTCCACCCTCAGCTCGGGAAGGGATTGGCCGAGTACGCCGTCCTGAGGCCGTGACGGCCCCCATTGGGCAGAAGAGGACGACCGCGACCTGCTTGGCCGTGAGCTTCAGACCCTCCGGTAGCAGCAGCGGTACCAGAGCATCGCCTGTCCGATCGATGGCCCGTGAGGGTGGTGCGGGGTCATGGCAGCGACAATCTCTCCACGCCTTCAAACCGTTCGAAATCGCGATCGAAACTCACCAGGCGCCAGCCATTGGCGATGGCTAGGGCCGCCAGATGGGCATCCGTGCAGAACCTGGCCGGGATCTCACCGCCCCGCAGCAGTTGGTGAAACACCTCCCAGCCGTGCTGCTCGGGCTCGGCCATCGCCACTCCCGGCTGTTGGCACAAGGCTTCCAGCAGAGCGGAGGCCTCTGCCGCGGTCGTGACCGCCCTGCCCATCAACTTCGGCTGGCACACCATACGCACCAGCCCCTACGCGGTCACCGTGCAGAACAACACCTCATCAGCGGCCAGCTGTTCCCAGTAGTGAACGGCGTGCCGGTGATGGCTGTGGCCGGTGCAGCCCAATGCCAGCCAGACATTCAGATCGGGCAGGTCGGCTGTGGTTCTCATACATCGAGCAGCTCAAACAAGGCGGCGTTGCTGAGCTGGTGGCCCTCGATGGCCAGGGTCCCAGCCAATCGGGGCAGATCGGCCGCGGTGCGTTTCAGTTGAGCGCGGGCGGGTGCGGTGCTGAGCCCTTGTTCTACGTAGCTGCGCAGCAGTTGCTTGAGGGTGACACGCTCGCTGGCCGCCCGGGCCTTCAGCCGTGCGAACAGCGGGTCAGGCAGCTCCAGGGTGGTGCGCATGCTCCCGGGACGGGGTGTGCGCATCTCAGTGCGCACCTTGGTGTTCCTGGGCTGGGAGTCTCAGGTGTCCAACGTCCCCGGCCATGGATTGAACGTCTGCCCCCCCCCCCATACACCGGCAGCAGCCGATCGCCATACAGCCGCAGGAGCTGATCCAGCCATCTGGTCGACCGCATCGCAAAACCGGCATCGGCGTGGCCATGGCCAGAGATCACCAGGCCCCGCGCCCTCATTCATGCTGGCTCCATGGTCGCCCCCTATTCCATCGTCACCGCGGCCCGCAACCGCAGCGGCCAGCTGCGGCGCACGGCGGCCTCGATCAGCCGCTTCGGCAGCCACGCCGAGCACCTGATCGTCGATTGGTCGTCGGAGCCGCCGATCCGCCCTGCCGATCTGCCCGCCGACCCACGCCTAA
This sequence comes from Synechococcaceae cyanobacterium ELA445, assembly GCA_037134455.1. Classification (GTDB taxonomy): domain Bacteria; phylum Cyanobacteriota; class Cyanobacteriia; order PCC-6307; family Cyanobiaceae; genus ATX-6F1. The sequence continues at coordinate 27,762 of JBAXME010000026.1, forward strand.
GGCTGGTGCGGGTGGAGGGGGAGCGCCAGTGGTGGCTCAGCCGCGCCTACAACCGGGGCTTCCGCGAGGCCGCCCACCCCTGGATCCTCAAGGCCGATGCCGATGCCCTGCTGGAGGAGCCCTTCTTCCGCTGCTTCAATCCGGCGGCGGCTCACCTGCAGATCCGCCACATCCCCGGCGGGCTAGCGGGCCTGGGCAACCTCGACGACCTGGGTCTGTTCGCCGTTGAGGCGGAGGTTTTGCGCGCGGTGGGGGGCTTCAACCCCTGGCTGCTGGGCTGGGGGTTCGATGACATCGACCTGTTTGAGCGTCTGTTCCTTCTCCCCGGCACCACCGTCAGCCACCTCAGCGGCCATGGGAGTTGCAGCCTGCCCCATGGGGTGGCCCAACGTCTGGGGGCCCAGGAGCAGGAGCCCAATCCCCCTACTCCCTGGCGCCACCTACGCCACACCCTCCAGCTCCATGCCGAGCTGGAGGCCAACCGCACGCTGGCGACCCTCAGCCGTGCTGGCCGCTTGCCTCCGCCATCGGAATCCATGGGCCAGGAACCTGCCGATCTGCTGCAGCGTCTCCCGCCTGAGCTGCTTGAGGTCCGCCGCCGCGCCCTGCTGGCGGGTTGGTGCCGGCTCTTGATCGGCCGCCATGCCCTCACCCTGGCCCGATCGATCCCCGCCCCCTGGCTGCGTGAGCTGCTGGGTCTTTTGCGCCTCCCCGAGCGGATTGTGCGTTAACAGCCCTCCAACTCCCGCACCCGTTCGGCGATCCGGTGGATCCAATCGCGCCGTTCCTCCACCCAAGGGGAGGAATCACGCTGGATCTCCACGATCAACCGTGGGTCATCCTTTCCCAGCTGTACCGCCGGCTCCAGGGCTCCCACCAGCTGGTGCAACTCCGCCGCTTGCTCTGTCACCAGATCCTCCATCCAAATCTGCCGCACGGGGGCGATCCGCCGGGCGGCCTCCTCCAGCCAACTTAGATGACCCTGGTACAGCCCGATGGTCTGTCGAATGGCGTAGGGATCGAGGAGGTTGCAAATCGGCAATCCCTGGTGGGTCCACACCAGACCCTGGTCGTAGGCGCCGGTGCAACGGGAGAAGTGAAGCGATGCGATCGCGGCCACCCCATCCCGTCGCCGCAACAGCACCACCAGCGGATCCTCCTGCCGCAGGCCCAGACCCTCCTGGGGCGGTCGGAACGTGCGGCGCAGCACCCTATGGCATGGGCCCCGCCTCTGGTGGGCCTGCAGCTTGAGGGAGAAGAAGGGCGTACCGCTGAACACTGAGCGGGCCGAGCGCTCCGCCACCAGGGCGGCCAGCCAGGCCCTTGTGCCCACCCGTCCCCAGCGGCTTAGGGCGGAGCCGTAGAGCGGGTTGGGGTTGAAGTACTCCGTTGGCTTGCCATAACCCAGCTGCCACAGCAACCGGCAAAGGTGGAACGACCCCGACCGCGGCGGCGCCAGCAGCACCAGCAGGCGCCGGGCCGTGGTGATGGGTGCCTGCTCGGCCTGCATCGGCGCGCTGGCATCAAACCAGGGGGAGAGCATCTCCAGCTCCCGCAGGGGCTCGATAGGGAGGCGGCTGGTGAGGGGCATGGCAGCGATCCTGCCATTAAAAAGCCACCCCCCTGAGGGGGTGGCTGGAGAGGCCCTGCGCCGGGCCGGTTTGATCGATCTCAGGCGAGGAAGTTGATGTCGGAGACCTTGAACAGATCCTTGCCGCTGATGAGGGTTGTTGAGCCACCACCGTAGTTGTCGCCTCCACGCTCTCCCCCATCGCCATAGCGATCATCGCCGTAGCCTTTGCTAACGGCTTTGAAGATGATCGACTTCCCACCATCGACAATCTTGTAACTGGTGCCCTTGTCCAGCAGGATTTTGTCGACACCGCTGGTGAAATCTGTGACCGTGTCAGTGCCGCCCTTGCCTATATCAGACTTGGAGTAATACAGGGTGTCATTGCCAGCACCGAGTGTGATGGAATCACTACCCTTGCCGGCTTGTACGAAGTCATTGCCAGCACCGGCATCAAGGGTGTCCTTGCCACCGGCGCCAAAGATGTAGTCGTTGCCGTCGCCACCAAAGATGAGATCTTTGCCTTCGCTGCCGTAGATCCAGTCGTTGCCGGCGCCGCCATTGAGGGTTTCTTTGCTGTCGTTATCGTCGTCGTCGCCACCGCCGTAGATGGTGTCGTTGCCATCGCCGCCGGTGATGGAATCCTTACCGGCTCCGCCATAGATCCAGTCGTTGCCGTCGCCGCCAGAGATCGTGTCGTTGCCTTTGCCGCCGAAGATGATGTCGTTGCCGTTACCACCAAAGATCAGCTCGTTACCTTTGCCTCCGAAGATCAGATCGTTGCCACCTCGGCCATCGATCGTGTCGTTGCCCTTGCCGCCGTAGATCAGGTCGTTCTTGGCATCATCTCCCAGCAGATTGTCACCCTGCTTGGTGCCGTAGATGACGTTCTCAATACTGGCCCAGACAGGAGGGGTTAATATCGGGTCTGACATTGGGCAGCAGCGGTGGGTAGCGATACGTTACGGGATCACGGGGCGGGAGTCAAGCGGTTAATGTTTTGAAATACTGATAGGTTGCTCGGGAGGGCGTCGACCTCTGTCGAGACCTGTTGCCAGAGTTGATCTCAGTGTGGGGGTTGGCGTGACCAGCTCCTGTGTACCTGGTTACCAATGGCTGTCGGCAGAGCGGCATCGTTGATGCGATGGGGCTCCGGATTTCGGAGGGCACGGCTCAGGAACCACGCTTGGGTTGGGCTGGCTTCGGGCCAAAAAAAACGGTTCACCTGTGAGGGTGAACCGGCTATACAGAGTGCCCCGAGGGGGCGTTTCTTGAGCACGAAAGTAAAACCTAGGCGATAAACAAAATGTCGGTGAACTTGATTGCGTTGCCCTGACTGAGCAGGGTTGTTTGCTCGGCCCCGACTTTGAAGATGATCGATTGGGAAGCAGCCGAGGCATTCGTGAAGGAATTGCCTGCCGAATCGAAAACGCTGATGCCGCTCTTGACGGCGATGCTGTCGGTGCCGCTGAGGAAATCCGTAACGCTGTCGACGTTGAGGCCACCAACCTGATCGGTGGTGTAATAGAGGGTGTCGATTCCAAGGCCGAGGGTGACGGAGTCGCTTCCGGTGCCACCGCGAACAAGATCATCGCCGCCACTGGCATCGATCAAGTCGTTGCCCGCACCACCGCGGATGAAGTCGGCAAAGTTAGAGCCCACAATCGTGTCGTCGCCCGTGCCGCCGTGGGTGTAGAAAGCGAAGCCCGATCCCCCCGATGGAGTAAGAGATCCTGCCGCTGTGGAAATCGATTCTTTGGGAGCAGAGACGTCGTTGCCAGCCACTTGAGATGTGGTGTTGACCACACCACCGTTGTAGGCAACGAAACCGGGATTGGGGGTTACGCCATCAGCAAGGAATGGGCTGCCGCCACCAAGATTGACGGCTTTGCCCAAATCAGGGATGGGTTGGCCACTGGAATTAACTAGTTGAACAGCTTCAACGATGGCGCCGCCACCGACTACGTTCACTTCGGCCGCGCCAGTGCCCAAGTTGACAGAATTGCTGAGACCGTTGACAACGAGCTGAACGGGAGTGGCTGAAGTGTTATCTGACGTGGTAATCGCCACGGCTGTGCCCGTCATCTGAACAGGCGCTCCAGGGGCGATAACGACTGGTTGAGTATCTACGTCTACTGAAAAAGTGAGAGTTGGGGCAGCATTTGGGTCAGTGAAGACCGCATTATTGAAAACTGGGAGACTTGCGTCTGACATTCTTTTTGATGAACCTTCCTTATACGCAGCATAGCCTGCTGAAGCGCTTCTGACGAGGTTCGGGGCTGTTTTTTTAGCCAATTCTCAGAAAATCGGCTCTGACTGGACATTCTGACCCTGGAATTGTGCCGATCTCAGAGGTGTCCCCAAAGCTCATGGGCGCCCGCCAGCAGCGTTTGGCGGCAGAGCTGGGCCAGGCCGGAATCCAGTGCTGGATAGGGTTCTGGGGCTCCGTTGAGCACCGGAAAGCACGTTTGCGCGGGCAATTCTTCAGGGTCGAGACCTAGAAAGGCCAGGGCGCGACGGGTGGTTTGCCCCGGGTTGCGGCGCAGGTCTTCAAAATGCAGCAAGAGCATTTTTCCCTTTGAAAAGTGTTGTCTCCATGACAGAAGTTGTTCGTCGTAGAGGCTCCCGGCCAGACAGTTGGGGCCCCGCCAGCCCAGGGCACGCCGCTCCGCCGCCGGCAGGGCGTTGATCTCCTCGAGCTCCCTGGCGATCACCGTCTCGGCGCTGCCCATCAGTCCGCCCCAGCGCCGCTGGTGGTGGTACCAGCTCAGGGCCCGCTCCACGGGCTCCCGCAGCACCACGATCAAGCGCACGTCCGGCAGGGTCTGGCGCACCCGTTCGGCGATCACCCGGTGCTGCAGGTAGTCGGGGGTGCCCTCCATGCGCACCCGGGGGCCGCCCGGCCGCCGGGGCGGGAACTGTTCGGCGTACCACTGCGGGCCCCAATGCCAGCGGTTGTCGAAGAAATGCAGCTCCTTGCGGGGCTGGGTCCACACCTGCGGATGGGCCCCCAGGTAGGCCATCAGCGAGGTGGTGCCGCACTTGGGCGCGCCGATCACCAGCCCCTCCGGCCGCCGTTCGCCCCCTGGATCGTCGCCGGGGTCGTCGCCGGGGTCGCCGGCCAGGGCCCGAAAGAAGCGCTCGGCTCTGGCGCGGTCCCCCACCTGGTGGTGCCAGTCCGCCAGCACCTCCAGGGCCCGGGGGTGGCGGCACTGCCCCTGGCTCACCAGCGCATCGAGCCCCGGCAGCAGTTCCGCCAGCAGCTCCGGCGTGAAGCGGTGGAAATCCAGGGCCCAGAGGGCCTGCTCGCAGTCGCCCTGGTGGTGGAGGGCCCGCAGGAAGGAGTGGCCCGCGGGGCCCTCCTCCCCCTGCTCCCTTTGCTGTAACCCCAACAGGCACCAGGCGCCGGCCGCCTGTTCCGCCGGCAGCGCCTGGGCATCGGCGCAGGCCGCCTGCAGCCAGGGCCGCGCTTCAGCTCCCTTGCCCTCCCCCAGCAACTGGCGGGCGCGGGACAGGGCTTCGGCTGGCTCTGAACCGATCAGGGGCTCAGCTGCCATCTTCCGCTTCCTCGACCGCTTCCACCGGAGCAGCGCCGGCGAACAGCTCCCAGCCTCCATGGCGGCCGAGCCGGCGCTCCCCCATCTGCAGCAGACCCACCGGTGCCAGCACCAGCGCCCTGCTGCGCAGCGCCGCCCCGAGCCCCAGGGGCAGGTGTCTGCCGGGGGGGCGTTCGACAACGATCAGGCCCAGGCCATCGAGGGCCGCCAGGTGGCGAACGGAGCGCTCTTGCTGAACGCTGAACCCAGTGGCAGCGAGCGCCTGAATCCGCAGGGGGTCACTGCTGCCCACCGGCAGCACCTCGGGCGGCTCCGACCAGGCGCCGGATTCCAGCAGCCATTGGAGGATGCCGCCGCTGCGGCCGTGGACCAGGGCCACCGGGCTGGACACCTGCCGCAGCAGGGTCCGTAGCCGTAGACGGGTATCCAGGGGCAGGGGCGGCGGGCCCTGGTGGCCGCCCAGACCCCTGCGCCCCTGCCAGCGCTGCCGGTGCCGGTCGAGGTCGGCCACGAACGCCGGATCGTCCGGCAGGCCAACCTTCTCTTTCAATTCGTTGTACGTGGTCCAACCCCGGCTGGCCGCCAGGGCATTGGCCCTCAGCTTCAGGCCCCATTCGTGGCCCGGGGCGTATCCCAGCCCGGCTTCGGCGCATTCCAGGGCCTCGTCGATGGCCTGTTGATCCAGCAACATTCGCGCCAGCTGAAACCACATCAGGGGCTGGTTGGGCTGGGCCCGCAGGCTGAGGCGGCTCCACAGTTCCCCCTGGTGGGCGTTGCCGCAGGCCCTCTGCACCACGGCAAGCCGGGTGCAGAGGCTGGCATCGCCCGGGGCCTGGCCCATCAGGGGATCCAGCACCACCAGGGCGGCCCGCGGGGCGCCGGCGCTCAACAGCTGCTCGCTGGTGCCGATCAGTCCCCCCCGCCCCGGTAGGGGCCCCCGCATCAGTTCGCGCATCTGCGCCTCCAGCCCCTGAACCTCTGCCCCCGCGGCGATCCCCTCGAGCAGGGCCCGCCAGGTTTCCGGCAGGGGCGGTTCCGCTTCGCTGGCCTGTTCGCCTCCCTCCAGCAGATGGGTTGTGGCTTCAGCGAGGCCCTCCTGCAGCTGGCCGGGGTGGGGCGGCAGCAGCCCCCAGCTGCGCCAGCGGGCGGCGGCGGCGCTGGCCCCCACCGCCACCAGACGCTCAGCCAGCGCCTCGCAGTCGTCGGGGTCAGGGCCTTCGGCAGTGGCCAGGGCGGCGGCGCTGAGGCGGTCGAGGAGGTCGCGATCGCTGAGGTGGGCGCTCATGGGTGGGACAACAGGCCCCGCAGGGCTTGGGCGCAACGGTCGGGATCGAGGCTGATCGGTTCGCACAGGGGGCCCTCGAACACCAGATCCTGATAGAGGCAGGGCGCTTCGGCGGGCATGACGCAGCGGGCGTAGCGCAGGGCCTGTGCCTGAACGATCCCATGGAAATAGGGGGGGGCGTAACGGGGTTGGTGCAGTTCCAGCACCCGGGTGCCGGAGCGGGCGAACACCAGGCTGGCCAGGGCGCCGCCGTGGGGCGCCACCACCAGCTCCGCCTCCGAAACCACCTGGGCCTGCTCCCGTAGGCCCAGGTCCGCCAGGTCCACCGCCTCCAGGGGCATCCCCTTGGCGCTCAGGTGCTCCAGCAGGGCCGCCTCACCCCACACCGGCCGTCGTGCGGAGGGGCGCCGGCTCAGCCAGAGCCGCCGCCGGGGGCCGTTTTCCCATTGCGCTTCCGTTTGCGGCGGCAGGAGGCGATGGCGCAGCCAGCGCTGGGCCTGGGGTGAGGGCCAGCCGAAGCGGCCGCTGAACCCCGGAACCAGCAGCAGCTCGGCCCGTAGGTGCGGATGGCGCCGCCCATCGATCAGCTGGCAGGCTTCCACCCCCAGCAGCTCCACCAGGGCCTCCAGGCGCGCGGGATCGGCGCCGCCGTTGTGCCACACCCGCAGGTCCGCCCGCTCCTCGGGCCCCAGGGCCTCCAGGGCCAGCCCCAGGCGGGGCAGCTGCTCCAGCAGCCAGTGGTAGTGGATCTCGGCCGAGAGGTCCGCCAGCGCCAGCACGGTGCCCGCCACCTCCAAGGCGGGCTCCTCCGGTTCCGGTTCGTTGAAGGCGGCCCCCTCTGGGCCCAGGCCCCTGGCGGCCTCCAGGCAGGCCGGCCAGGGTTGGGGGTAGCGGCGGCTGAGGTCGTCCTGGCGGTTGCCGTGGCGGTCGGCCACCACCACGGCACCGGTGCTGGCCCAGGGGTTGGCCAGGGGCGGGCGCAGCCAGGCCCTTCCCCCCTGGAGCCTCCGGATCTCCAGGGGCGGCTCGTCCTCAGGACCCTCCGGCCGCGGCTGGGGCGGCATCCACAGCTCGCTGCCCGGCGCCAGGGGAATCCGGTTCCAGGCGCCCAGGCTGGCGACGCCGCAGTCGCCGCAGCCCGGCCCCCGGCAGCGCCCCCCCAGGGTCTGGGGGCGGGGAAGCTCCGCCAGGGCCGCCAGGGGGCTACGGGGCGCAGCGGCCCTGGGCGCCGGATTCCCAGCCCCCTCCAGCCGCACGGCCAGGCTCTCCATGGCCATGGCCCCGGTGGGGGCGTGGTGGGCGTGCAACCGCGCCAGGGCTCGCAGCACCCTCGGATCCGGCCGCAGGGCGAAGGCCTGCTCCAGCCGGGCCATGGCGGTGGCGGCGCTCTCTCCCCAGCACAGCTCCGCCCAGGCGGTCAGGAGCCCCTGCAGGTCGTCGAGCAGCGCCGCCACTCCGTTCTCCCCCGTGTCCCAGGCCAGCAGGTCCTCGCACCACCGCAGGGCCCGCCGCCGCACCCGGCCCACGGGATCCGTTTCGCCCCGCCAGGCCTCCGCCAGCGCCGTTGGCGACCAGGGGCCGGATCCATCCGGATCCAGGGCGCCCAGCTCCCGCCGCAACTGGTTCTGCCATTGGGCCAGGCCCTCCCGCAGGTAGCCGTAGACCAGCAGGCTCCACCCCCGCTGGTGGTTGGCCTCACCCCGCTCGAGGGTCTCCTCCACGGGCGTGGGAAAGGGGCGCCGGTCACGGCCCAGCAGGCAGAGCGCCACGTGCTCCTCCAGGGCGCGCCAGGTGGCATCGGCCACCAGATCGCCGCTGAGGAAGGGGACCCCCTCCCGCTGGCTGCCGCTCTCCACCGTCTGGGCCATGTGCAGCCAGCTGCGGGCCGGCCCCTGGTTGCCCATGCCCCAGGCGCCCCGCCACAGCTCCAGCGCCAGGTCCCCGTCCCCTTCGCTCCAGGCCTTCCATCCCGACCAGGAGCGGGCCGCGAACAGCAGTTCCGATCCCCGCTCCGCCAGGGGGTGGCCCACGGGCAGTTCCCGCAGCCGGCGCCCCAGCACCCACAGCAGCGACTGGGTCTGGGGCCGGAGCTGGCGGCTGGCCCCGCCGGCGTGCAGGCGGTAGCCGCAGAGCACCTCCTGCACCCAGGCGCCCCGCACCCCCGCCAGGGCGAGGCGCAGCAGCAGGTCCACGTCCTCGGCGTGGCGCAGGCTGGGATCGAAGCCCCCCGCCCGCTCCAGCACGCTGCGCCGCAGCATCCAGGCGCTGGGCAGCACCGCCTTGAAGCGGAAGGCCGCCTCCAGATCAAAACCCGCCCCCTCCAGCCAGGGCTTCACGTCAAAACCGCCGGCACCGTTGGCGTCGCCCCCGAACCGGCGCCAGCCACAGAGCACCTGACCCAATTCGGGCTCGCTCTCCAGCCGCCCCGCCTGGGCGGCCAGCCGACCCTCCAGGCAGAGATCGTCGGCATCGAGGAAGGCCACCAGGGGGGCCGCGGCGGCACGCCAGCCGGCGTTGCGGGCCGCCGACACGCCCCCCACCCCTTCGCTGGGGATCAGGCGCAGGGGGGCCGGAGCTCCCAGCTGGCCCCAGCAGCGCTCCACGACCGCCACGGAGCCGTCCGTGGAGCGGTCATCCACCGCCACCAGCTCGTAGCTCACCCCCCTCTGCTCAGCCAGGGAGGCGAGGGTGGCCGGCAGCCAACGGGCCCCGTTCCGGAATGGAACGACAACGGAAACCCGTGCAATCATTCTGGCTTAACTGCCCCTGCGGTCTGTCCATGATGGGATCTGCCTATCCCCCCTCCTGGTCCCCGCAGCCTGCCCGCCGCACCCGACCCAGCCTGCGCAAGGCCCTGATCCGCTTCCTCGGCGGTGAGGCGAGCGTTCCGCCTCAGGCCTCCCAGCTGCCCCCGCAGCAGGCCCCCCAGGGAT
>JBAXME010000027.1:0-36874 GCA_037134455.1 Synechococcaceae cyanobacterium ELA445
CCGCCACCTGGCTGCGGGGCATCGCCGTGGTGCAGGTGCCCACCACCCTGCTGGCCATGGTGGATGCGGCCATCGGCGGCAAAACAGGGGTGAACCACCCCGGAGGCAAGAACCTGATCGGTGCCTTCCACCAGCCCCGCCTGGTGCTGATCGACCCGACCACCCTGGCCACCCTGCCGGAAAGGGAGTTCCGGGCCGGCATGGCGGAGGTGATCAAGTACGGCGTGATCGGCGATGCGGAGTTGTTTGGGGATCTGGAGGCCGCAGAGGATCTCTCCCGCCTGGAGGCACTGTCTCCGACCCTGTTGGAGCGCCTCCTGCAGCGCTCCGCCGCCGCCAAGGCCCAGGTGGTGGCCGCGGACGAGCGCGAGGGGGGATTGCGCGCGATCCTCAACTACGGCCACACCCTGGGTCACGTGGTGGAAACCCTGGCGGGCTATGGCACCTATCTCCACGGAGAGGCGGTAGCCCTGGGCATGCTGGCGGCCGGCGAATTGGCCGTGGCCATGGGTCTGTGGAGCACGGCGGAGCAGGAACGCCAACGGGCCCTGGTGAGCAAAGCGGGCCTCCCCCTCACCCTGCCGGCGCTGGATCCAGAAGCCGTGCTGCGCACACTCCAGAGCGACAAGAAGGTGAGGGACGGAAAGGTGCGGTTCGTCCTTCCCACCGCCATCGGCTCGGTGGTGATCCGGGACGATGTGGAGCCCGACCTGATTCGGCGGGTGCTGGCCCAACTCAGCTGAGGGGCGGCTCCCGCAGGAAGCGAGGGGGCAGCGACCCCTGCCGGGCCCCCGCATGGAGGCCCCGGGCGTAGGCCAGCCAACGGAAGTCCCCCAGGGCCCCAGGATCCACCAGCCGCAGCAGGGCCTCGCGACGCTGCAATCGCTCCGGCAGCTCCCCCTCACCAGCCTCCGTGGAGAGGGCGCCGAGGGCCTGGGCCAGGCCAAGGGCCAGAAGCGCTTCCCCCTGGCGGCAATGGCCGACGGGGATCCAACCGGTGGCGTCTGCCGCCCGCTCGAGCGTGTCAATGCAGACGTGGGCTGTCAGGTCCCAGTGACCAGGATCCTGGAGCGGATCGGCGCTGGCCCCTTGGTTCCGGTAGGCCATCAGGGTGCCGGCGGAGCGCTGGGGCGCGTAATAGCGCCAAGCCTCCAGGGCGTAATCGATCACCAGCAGCCAGCCATGGTCAAGGGCCTTGCCGCAGGCGGCCATCCAGGGAGCCAGCTCCCCATGGAGCTCGCTGCTCCAGCCCTCAGGCCGCTGGGGACCGGGCATCCCCAGGCCCAGCTGCTCCAAAGTGCGCATCTCCCCAGGCTCCAAAGGCTGGGCAACGCCCAGCTCCAGGCCTGCTGCTCCCAGATGCACTTGCTGGCGTCTCCACTGGCCTCCCCGGTGTTCAAAACGGTCCACCGCCAGGGCATCGAGCACCTCGTGGGCGAGCACAACCCCCCGCAGGGGCCGGGAAGCCAGCTGCTCAAACGAGCTCCAACGCACCGGAATCGGGCACGCTTTCAGCCGCTGTTGCTGGCGTTGGGCCATGCCGGCATTGGGCTCCACCAACACCAACTCCACCCGGCAGGCCAGCTCCGGCCAGCGTTGGGCCAACTCCCCGGCCAGATCCAGCGCCAGCTGACCCTCTCCGGGTCCTGCTTCCACCAGGCTCAAACACCCGCCAGGCTGCTCCGGGGTCAGCTGCAGCAACCAGTCGGCCAGCTGGGGTGCCAGCAGCTCGGCGAAGGCCGGCCCCAGGGACGGGGCCGTGACGAAGTCCCCATGGGGACCGATGCGCAGCCGGCCCGCCCCATAGGCCCCATGGAGAGGATCGTGCAACACCCACTCCATGTAGGTGCGGAAAGAAACGGCACCCCCGTGCTGGATCAGCCGCTGGCGCAACCAGTCAGGGACGGTGGTGGCCGTGGGGGCCGTGGGCCTGGGCGGAACGCGGTCGGGCAGAAGGGTCAGTGAGAATGCAAGATCATCGAAGCAGGCGCATGGTCCAGTCCGCCAGTTCCCGCCAATCCGCCGTCCTTGGCAACGGGAACCGCACCCGCTGTCCCTGGGGAATGCGCCTGGTGGCGCTTCTGGCCTGCGCCCTGGTGCTGTTCACCCCCGGGATGGCTCCAGCTGCCTTTGCGGCGGACAATCCCCAATTGCTGCCCGATCACCCCACACCGGTGATCGACCTCGCTCGGGCCCTGAGCGACGCCCAGAGGGCCAGCCTCGAAGATGAACTGATCGCCTTTGAACAGGCCAATGGCTGGAAGCTGCGGGTGCTGACCCAGTACGAGCGGACCCCTGGACTGGCGGTGAAGGAGTTCTGGAATCTCGACGAACGCAGCTTGCTGCTGGTGGCCGATCCCCGGGGGGGCAACCTGCTCAACTTCAACGTTGGCGATGCCCTGTTCGCCTTGATGCCGCGCACCTTCTGGGTAGAACTGCAGACCCGCTTCGGCAACCAGTACTACGTCCGCGACCACGGCGAGGACGGGGCCATCAACGATGCCCTGTCGGCGGTGGAACTCTGCCTCGAGAAAGGGGGCTGTCAGGTGGTTCCTGGCCTGCCTAGGGAGCAGTGGCTGCTCACGTTCTTCACCTCGGTTCTCGGGGGTTTGGTGGCAGGTTTTGCCGCTTTCCCCCGCAAAGAAGGGGAGCGGATCGCCTGGGCCTGGGTGCTGCTGCTCTCGCCCCTCTGGGGGATTCTGTTCATCGCACTGGGCCTCGGGCCTGTGGTCACGCGCACCTCAGAGTTGCTGCCGGTGCTGCGCAATGGTCTGGGATTCGCTGCCGCCAGCGTGGTGGCCTACGTGATCGCCCAGAAAACCGTGGGAGACAGCCGCCCCAGCGAAAGCTGAGGGGGGTAGCTCAGTTGCCTCTTGCCGGTGAAGCTGCTGACTCGAGCAGACACTCCAGCTGACCGGATGCACAGGCGGGCGTGGGGAGGCTGGCCACGGGAACGGCAGTTGGTGCCGTGGCTCCGCGCAGTTGGGCCAGATTCCATTCGTAGAAGCGCTTCAGTTCCGCCAGGCGCTTCACCGGTTGGCCGTAATAGCTGCTGCCGCGGGTGGTGGGGAAAGAGGCCCACTCCGGCGCCAGGCGCGCGGCCAGTTCTGAGGTGAGCTGGCCTTGGTCGGCCAGAACGAGGGCACCCCGGCGCTGGATCAGGAGCAGGGCGGCCTGATCCTGGGCAAACGGGCCGAAACCGGGAAGACCGAGCACGCGGCTGGCCAAGGCCCAGGTGAAGGGCATGAACTGGTAGGCCCCTGCGGCGGCACTGGCGTAACGGGACGAGCGAATGACCCGGTCGGGATGGCGCTCGAGGGAATCCATCAGGCCGCCGCCGAACATGACGCGGTAGCCGATGTCATTGCCGTTGGCCCAGGTGCCCTCAGCAAAACGAATGGTGTTCAGCAGGGCCCGGCGCTCGGGTGTGACCGCGAACAGCCGGGGCATGGGGGCGGCCGAAGGAGCGATGGAGAGCGCTTGAATCACTCCGGATTCGTCAACGCTTGCCCGGACGGGGAGGGCTACCGGGAGAGTGAGAAGGGCGAGGGACGCCCCCAACAGGATCTTCTGCAGGCGGGGGAAAAGGGAAGCGGGTGTGGATCGGGGCAAACCGTCGAATTCGAAGGACATTACGGCCAAGGCGTGACTGCAAGCGTGTTCTCGCAAGGGATCCGGAGATCACTGCAAGCAATTCAGCAGGAAGAAACGGAATGGGAGAACGAGCTGAATGAGCGGTAGTGCTCAGCTGATCTACGGGGTGAATGCGGTGATGTGATAAGCGAATGCAGATGCATCTCTTGGCTGAGCTGATCTGATTTCGTTGGCGGTAATTTGTCAAAAGATCCCCGCTGCGAGGTTCTAGTTAGTGACAGTCAAACAACTGTCTACTTGTTATCATGACTACAGCGACGAATTCCAATCACTGTGCACCACTGCAATTTGACTAGATTTATGTTCAGAAATCACGAACACTTGCCGCCCATTCATCCGCACTGCTGATCAGTGGCTTGACAGCCCAACTGGCCCAGTGCCGGTGAAGCTTCAGGCCCGATCCAGGGCCAGTCGGGCCAGGGCCTGGGCGGCCTGCGGAGCCCCTTTCGGGCTCAGGGGGGGGCCGGTGGGCGACTGCAGGGGTTGGTCCAACTGCCAGTCGCCGCTCCGCAATTGCCCCTGGGACAACAGGCAATGGTGGCCATGGCGCACCACCGCCTGCTCCAGCACGGCCGCCTCGGCAAAGCCCTCACGCCTCACCACATGCAACCCGACCCCCTGGCTGAGGGCCTCACAGAAGCTGCTGTATCCGGGCTTGGTGATCATGCGGCGGCACAGGGGCATCACATCAAGGGGCCTCATCCCCGCTGGCAACAGAGTCACGTTGGCCGGTAACGATGCTCCGGCCAGGGAGGGATCGGTCACCACGAAGCGATGGCCAGGCCAAAGGGCGAACAGATCGGGTTCGAGGCGGAATCCCATGCCCCCGAAGGTCACCAGGACGCCAGGCAGCCCATCGTCCAGGAGCTGGAGCCGCTGCCGCACCGCCGCAGGCCCGAGGCTGGGCTCTGCGCAGGTGAGGCCCACCTCAACGGCGGGGACGCCCCAGTCCATCGGCATCGATAGGGGACAACGCAGCAGAAGATCACCGCGTCGGTAAAGGCCCTGGGCGGCCGTGGCCCAGGAAGTGAAGGCGGGGCCCATGGCGGCGTAGATCACGTCCCAGCCGAAGTTCCCCAGCCAGACCAGGGGCGCCCCCAACTCCCCGGCCAGCAACGCCGCCGCCGGCGGCACGTCCGCCAGCACCAGCACCGGCTCCCCCTGGCGGCGCAGCCAGGCACTCTCGCGGGCGATCAGGCCAGGCAGGTCTTGCTCCAGCTCCGCCAGGGCCGCCAAGGTGGCTGGCCCGTCGGCACCGAGGGCGTCGGCCTGCACCACCCCCACATCCCACCGGCAGGAGCGGAGCTCGATCGGCTTACCCACCGCCGCCTGCAGGGCCGTGGCAAGGAAATCAGACGACAGGGAGGTGGACACCACCAGGCGCCAGTCCGGCTGAAGCAAACGCAAGGCCGTGAGAACGGACGCGGTGCGCGAACCATGGCCAAAACCATGGCCGCTGACGCAGGCATAGATCAGCACGGAACGGCCGCCGGAGCCTGCGGCACAGGGGCCGGCAGGCGCCCGTAGAGCCGCTGCTCGTAAAGCAGGCGCCCATCGAGGCCGTACCAGCGATGGCTGGCGTGCAGCAACCCGTCGCCATCGAGTTCCACCCAGCTCAGATGACGAACGCTGCGGCCACGTTCATCGGTGCCGTGGCGGGGTACCGAAGCGGTGTTGAGGTAGGCGGTGCCGTGGCGGTCACGCAGGAAGCTGATGCGTTCCCCCTGGCCGCGCCGCAACTGGTGGTGCATGTGGCCGAAAATCACCACGGGAACGGGCCGATGGCGGCGGATCGCGACGATCGCCTCGGCCAGATCCTGGTCACCCCAGTCCCGGGAGGGCCGTTTCCAATCCCGGCCACAGGGGTCGCCCGGCAGGCTGCCCAGGCCACTGGGGCCGCAATGGGCCAGCAGCACCAGGGGAACCTCCAGGGGGGCCGCAAGAGCTGCGTGCACGATCCGGTTGGAGGAGTCCTCACGGCTCACTGGCCCCCAGACCGCCTGGACCGCAGGCTTGAGGTTGTAGTCACCGCCCAGGCTGCAGGGCCGGGCACCGACCACGGCCAGGCCGGGGGGATCCAGAAGACGCAGGTTCCATCCGCAATGGCGCTCCCCCAGCTGGTCCAGCTGCCGCTGCAGGGTCTGGCCGCTGTCGTCGCGGCCGGTGTCGTGGTTGCCAAGGATCACGGCCGTGGGCAGGGGCAGCCGGCCCAGGCTGGCGGCAATGCGCTGCTGACCATCGTTGAGGTCGCCCACCACCAGGAAGGCATCGGGAGCCAGCAGGTCAAGCAGGGCGGCATCGGCGCCATCCCATTGCCCATGCAGATCCCCTGCGATGGCGATGCGAACGACGGCCAACCCCTTCTGCCTAGGCTCACGACATCCTGCACGAGTCGAGGTCGCAATGGTCATGGCGGCTGCCATCGCTGAAGGCGCGACGGCCGTGCCGGCCGACCTACCAGCCGCCATCGACGACCTGCGGCGGCGGCGGAACGCCGTGATCCTGGCGCACTATTACCAGGCGCCCGAAATCCAGGACATCGCCGACACCGTGGGCGATTCACTCGAACTGGCCCGCAAAGCCGCCAGCACCGACGCGGATGTGATCGCCTTCTGTGGCGTCCATTTCATGGCCGAAACGGCAAAGATCCTCAACCCCGGCAAGACCGTGGTGCTGCCGGATCTGGAGGCGGGCTGTTCCCTGGCGGATGCCTGCCCCGCCGACGGATTTGCCGCCTTTCGGGCCCAGCATCCCGACCACATCGTGGTGAGCTACATCAACTGTTCGGCGGCGGTGAAGGCCCAGAGCGACCTGATCTGCACCAGCAGCAACGCCGTGGATCTGGTGCGCCAGTTGCCTGCCGATCGTCCGATCCTGTTTGCCCCCGACCAGAACCTGGGCCGCTGGGTGGCCCGCGCCAGCGGGCGGGAGCTCACCCTCTGGCCCGGCAGTTGCCTGGTGCACGAAACCTTCAGCGAACAGGCCCTGTTGCGGCTGAAGCTGGATCACCCTGATGCCGAGGTGATCGCCCACCCCGAGTGCCAGCAACATCTCCTGGATCTGGCCGATTTCATCGGCTCCACCAGCAAGCTGTTGCAGCGGGCCGAAACCAGTGCGGCAACCACCCTGATCGTGCTCACCGAGCCGGGCATCCTGCACCAAATGCGCAGCCGCCTCCCCCACAAGTTGTTCCTGGAGGTGCCAGGGGCCGACGGTTGCAGCTGCAACGCCTGCCCCTACATGCGGCTCAACACCCTGGAGAAGCTCTGGCGCTGCCTCGACAGCCTCAACCCCACCATCGAGATGGACGAAGCTCTGCGGCTGCGCGCCCTCGAACCGATCGAGCGCATGCTGGCCATGAGCCGCTGAAGCGCACGATCGAACCGAGCCGACCCAGCTAGGAGACGATCAGGAAAATCCCCAGGCCGCTCACCAAGGCAAGCAGCACGCCGATGGCCAGCAGGGCATGGTTCTGGGCATCCCGGTTGGTTTCGCCCGCCGCCATCACAACCTCGTCGGCGTAGAGGTTGTCGTGGTTCTCAAGGTCGTGGGTATGCATGGCGCCGCTCCCAGGGGTGACCCTTCAGGCTAGGGACGGTTCCCCTTCGAGACGGCGGCAGGGCGGATCAGCCGCGCTCCAGGCGGCGAACGATCACGCCCATCAGCACCAGGGATCCCGCCAGGGCGATCAACAGGGCAAGGGTCATGTCCAACGGGCGCAGTGGCCTGATTATCCCTTGCCAGGATGGGTCCATGGCCCCACACCCACCCGCACTCCGGCTCCACCCCCTGCTGGCGATTGCCCTGGCTCTGGGAACGCTTTCGACCGGATCCGTCCGGGCTGAGGACAACCTCAAAGACTGCCTGCTCTGGCGCGGCAGCAGCGGCACGGAGCACACCCTGGTGGCGAACCGGATCGGCGCCACAAACCTGCTCACCAAGAACGTCAAGCTGGATCCTGGGTCCGCCGACGGCAGCCGACCGATCTACCGGGATTCCGACATCCAGCGGCTCTGCCGCAGCTACTGAGCCACCAGCCAGCGGCCCAGGCCCCCCAGCAGCACCGTCGCCCCGGAGGCCCACCAGAAGGCCCGTCCCACCGCTGGCAAAAGGCGGCGCAGCAGCACCAGGGATCCCACCACCCCCGTGACCATCACCACCGATTGGCAGAAACCGATCACATGGGCGTCGGCGCTCCAGGCGGGCATCAAGGCCGCCAGCGAACCGGGCAACGGCGAGAGCGAAACGGGCAGAAGCAACCCCGCCTCCCCCATGCCCAAGGGCAGGAAGCGGGCCAGCATGAGGCCCCAGAGCAGGGGCAGCAGGCCGTAGAGCGTGGGGCGGCGCCGCTCCTCAGGCACCAGTGGCTCAAGCAGCAGAACAACCAACGCGGGCAGGGCCAGGGCCAGCACCGCGAAGGCCAGCCGCGGCAGCCAGGGGCCCTCGTGGAGGCTGGCCGGGGCCAGGGGGAGGCCCCCCAGCAACCGCTGCCAGTGGTGCAGGCAGACCCCGCCGGCCAGCACCAGGATCAGGGCGGGCTCCCCCAGCGGAGGGGCCATGTCGCGCTGGAGGTCAGCGGCGGGGGGGCGGAGGCTGAGCTGAACGGACCGGTGGGGGCAGGCCTGGACGCAGGTGAGGCAAAGCACGCAGTTGCGGTTGTCGGCCAGGTGGGCCGGATGGGTGCCGAGGGGGCAGCCTGCCGTGGCCAGTCCCTCGCCATCGGCGGCCCCCCCCTTGAAGCAGGCATAGGTGCTGCAGCTGCCGCTGCAGGTGCCCGCCTGGGCCCGCAGCTCCAGGATCGAGAGTTTGGCGAACAGACCGTTCATGCCCCCCACCGGGCAGAGGTGGCGGCACCAGAAGCGCTTTTCAAACGTGATCGAGCCCACCACCGCACCCGCGGTGATCAGCAGCAGCAGGGTGCTGCTGGCCCAGGCGGTGTCCACCAGGTTGCCCAGCTCCTCCCAGAGGAGGATCGCGGCGAAAAGGCCGGCCAGCACGGGAGAGGCCCAGTCATCGCTGTTGCCCCGGGGCCAGCGGGCCGGCTGAAGCCCCAGGAACCGCACCAGCCGCTGGGCGATCTCTCCCCAGACCATGAACGGACAGAAGGAGCACCACAGGCGGCCCACCAGGGGAAAGCTGAGCAGGATCAGGGGCCACCACCAGGCCCAAAACAGGTTGAGGGCGCCGTTGTGGGCGCGGTCCTGGGGCCCGAGCCAGAGCCAGAGGTTCACCAGCACAAACACCCAGCTCACCACCCCGAACAGCAGGCCGTTCCAGAGGCGAGGCGAGCGCATCAGCTCCCGCAGACGCGGCCTCCAGCGCCACAGCTCAAAACGGAGCCGCTGCTGGCGGCTGGCGGTCCAGAACACCTCCTCCGGCAGCAGGGGCGGCCGCTGCCTGCCCCCCTTGGCGCCGGCGGCAGCCTCCTGGAGGCCCAGGCGTTGGGCCTGCTGCAGGGCCCGATCAATCAGCACCTCCAGCTCGCGGAGGTTGTTGGGGAAATCATGCTGCTGCAGCCGCTGGACCACCGACTGGCCCACTTCGGGGGCCTGGCCCCATCCCAGGGCTCTGCTCTGTTGCCTGAGGCCGAAACGCAGCCACTCCCCCAGGTCCTGACGACGCACCCGCAGCGGCGGCACCCGAATCAGGGTGCAAGGACGGTCGAAGGCGGGCATGGCCGCCTCGGCGGTGAAGAACACCCGACCCGGGAAGTGGCGCGGTGTGGCGTTCTCACCCGGAGGCTGCCAGCGGCCGGTGGTTGCCAGCTCCAGCAACGCTGGCTGCAGCGCTGGGGCCACCCGATCGAGCTTGTCGATCAGCAGGGCGCCGGAGCCCAGCCGGGCCAGCAAGGCCCCCTCACCGTCGCTGCTCGCCGGGCCGAACAACTCCACTCCGTCCTCGCGGAGCAGGGCGCCATCAAGGCGCACCAACAGCTGCTTGCGGGCGCCAGAGCCGAAGTGGACCAAGGAGGCCAGGTTGTCCTTCTCCAGGCCAGGCTCGCCAACAATGAGGACCGGAGCGGCCTTGGGATCCTGGGCCGCCTGGCGCAGGGCCTCCCGAAGGGCAAGGGCATAGCGGCTGCTGCCCACCACCCCCCGGCGGGTGCGCCCCACCAGGTGGGGGCCCAAACGCCGGAGTGTTTCCTCCACCCCAGGAGCCGCCAGGGATTCCTCCATCACAGGGCACCGGCCGGACTTCCTGATTCTGGGCGTGAAGATGGAAGGGCGATCCCACCTGCAGTGACATGACTCTGACCCTCTACGGCGGACCCCGCTCCCGGGCAGCCATCGTGCGCTGGTACCTCGAAGAGAAGGGCATCGCCTACGGATGGCATCCCGTGGACATGGCCGCCGGTGAGCATCGCCAGCAGGCCTTCCTGGAGCTGAATCCCTTTGGCAAGGTGCCTGTGTTGGTGGACGACGGGGCTGATGGGGCTGCCGGCGACAGGCTGACACTGTTCGAGAGCGGCGCGATCTTGCTCCATCTGGCTGAGCACTACGCCCAGGAATTCACCACACCCGGGCGGAGGGCCCTGGCCCAGCAGTGGGTGCTGTTTGCCAACTCCACCCTCTCCACGGCTCTCTTCGTGCCCAGCAGCCGGGAAAAGGAGTTCCCTCGCCTGCTCACGGTGCTGGACGGACTGCTGGAGCCAGGCACTCCTTTGGTGGGAGACGCCTGGGGGGTGTCCGACTGTGCCGTAGAGGCCCACCTGGCCTACCTGCCCGTGTTCTTCCCCGAGATCGACCTGAGCCCCTACCCCCAGGTGGCGGCGCGGATCGATGCCACCCGGGGGCGGGAGGCCTACCTCAAGGCCATGGCTTGACGGGAGGCGGTCGAAGCGATCAGCGTGATCCCACGATGCAGGGCCGCCGTGGGGTCCCTCCCTCCTTGGACACTCCCCGACCCCGCCGCACCGGCAGCCTCCGTCGCCCCCCCAGCCCACCGGGGAAGGGGGCCCGCAACATCCGCAGGGGCCGGAAGCGCTGGCTGGTGATCGGCATGCCCCTTGCGGCTGTGGCGGCTCTGATCGCCATTGCCCCGCCGATCCCGGAACGCTCCAGCACCATTGCCAGCACCAACCTCACCATCCAGCGGGGGGGTGAAGCCTTCCGCTACATGCCTGACGACCAGGCCTTCGCCCTTGATTTCGATCCCCGCCGGGTGCGGCTCGACCTGTTGGAGGGCTGGGACCGGGAACAGGAGGCCTACGCCGACACCGCTTCGCTCGCCTACTTCTCCGGGCCGATGTACGAGCGGCATGTCAATGAGAGCGGGCAGGAGATCACCGTTCCCCTCGGTGACCTGAAGCTGGGAGACCGGGTCTGGCGCGGCCGCAACCGAGCCGCCGCCCGCCAGCGGGCCTACATCGGCATCGGCCACGATGGCCACGTGGACTTTGGCTTTGGTGAATTAACCGCGGAGCGGTCCCGCCGCTACGACACTTTCATCGGCGGCCTCCACAGCATCTACAACGATCTGGAGACCCCTCCAGCGGACTACAAGGGGGCCTACAGCATCAGCATGGGGCAGCAGATCCGCTATTTCCTGCCCCGGATCCGCATGGTGATCGGCCTGCGCACGGACGGGCGCGTGGAGGTGCTGATGAGCCGCGATGGGCTCACCCTGGAGCAGACCCGATCCCTGGCCCGCGAGCGGGGCCTGGTGGCCGCCTACCTGCCCGACCACGCCTCCAAGAGCCGGTTCATCATTCCCGGGGCGAAGGGTTTCAACCAGACCGACGCCAACTGGATCAGCGGCGGTGCCACCAGTTTCGTGCACGTCCCCTACCTGCTGCGTCTGAGCGAGCGCACCGTGCCGCTCGGCGGCAATCTGCTGGCGAGCCTGAGGCCCCATCTCGGTCCCCGGGGCTGTTCCAGCCCCATCGACTGCGGCCAGACCCTGGGCAGCCAGTTGGTGGATCGAGCCCTGGCCGGGTTCAACCGGCTGGTGGAGCAGGGCCTCGAACCACTGGCCCGCCTGATCTGGGCACCGAAGCGGCCCCAGGGCAGCCCGGAGCCGAAGCAGGGCGCTCCCCTGCGGGAAACGCCGATCACCGCCGATCCGATGGCCCTGCGGGAGCGAGAGCAGAAGGACAGCCCCGGCGGCGTCGCACCGGTGCCCCAGCAGACACCGCTTCCCCCCGACCTGCCAGCGCCGCTGTTGCTACAACCGGGCCAGTCGCTTCCCCAGGAACCGGAAGCCACGGGGCCGGATCCGAAGCCAATCCCTCCGGCAGGATCGGCTCCCACGCCGCCACCACTTGCTTCTCCTCAACCAACGGAGTCCTCGCCGCCCGCAAGCCCCAATGCGCTGCAGCTGCCCCAGGCCCCTCCCCCACCGGTGCTTCCGCCGCCACCGGTGCTGGCGCCGCCGCCGGTGCCCTCAGCCCTCGGCCGCTAGGGCGCGCACCACATCGCCGCGGGTGAGCACCCCCTGGAGTTGGCCGGCCTCGTCGACCACGAACAGGCGCTGGGTGCTGCGGTCATGGAGCAGGCGTGCGGCCGCCGGGAGGCTGAGGTCAGCACCGCAGGTGTGGGGATGGCTGCCCATCACCTCGCCCACCGTGCTGCCCAGCACCTGATGCACCTGACGGTCCCACTGCAGGGGATTGCGCAGGTAGATAACACTGTCGAGCAGCATCACGTAGGGGCCGGCGTCAAAGCCGCTCTCGCGCACCATCAGGTCCTGCTCGCTCAGCTCCCCCACCAGGAGCCCGGAAGCATCAAGCACCGGCAGGCCACTGAAGTGACGCTCGCTGATCAGGGTGACAGCTTCCTGCAGGGGGGTGTCCTTGGTCACGCTCAGGGCCGGCGTGCTCATCACATCGCGCACCCGCTGGGCGGAGGGGGAGTCGACGACCATTGCGGGGATTCGCGGATGCTCCGTTTCTAGATCAGCGGCCCGACCGAGGGGGAGCGTTCGCCCCATCCGGTTGCAGACTCGCCTGCAGTGACCGACACCGTGCCGATGTCCAGCCTGCAGCGGCGCCTGGCCGATGGCCTCACCGTATCGAGGGCCGTGCTGGGCCTGCCCCTGCTGCTGGCCCTGGTGACGGGCCAGCTGTGGCTGGGCTGGCTGCTGCTGCTGCTGGGGGGCCTCAGTGACTGGGCCGATGGCTGGTTGGCCCGCCGCAGCGGCGGCGGCTCGGTGTGGGGTGCGCGGCTCGACCCCCTCACCGACAAAATTCTGATCAGCGCGCCCCTGCTGTGGCTCGGCGCCAACGCTCAGCTGCCCCTATGGGCGGTGTGGCTCTTGTTGGCGCGGGAATTGCTGATCTCCGGCTGGCGCGCGGGCCAGGGCAATGGCGGCCCCGCTTCCCTGTCGGGCAAGGCCAAGACGGTGCTGCAATTCGCCGCCCTGTTGCTCTTGCTGTGGCCGGGGCCTGGGGCAGAGGTGGTGCAGGCGGTGGGCTGGTGGCTGTTCTGGCCATCACTGCTGCTGGCGCTGAGCTCGGCTATCGGCTACATGCGGGCGCCCTAGGGCAGGGCCCAACCGTGCCGTGACCCGCCTGGGGCTTGGCGCCACAGAAACGGAACACCACTTCCTTCACGCCCGAGATCCCCGCGATCGGGCTCAACCGCCAAGCAGAGCTTCGTCTGCCGAGAAGTCCGGTGCCACCGATGGGCGCAGGGCATAGTCGTGGTGGTAGCTATCGGCCAGGGTCTGCCCAAGATCGAAACGGGGAGTCCAGGCCAGCTCCCGCTCCAGACGCTGCACATCGGTGAGGAAATGGCCGAGCCGCAGGGGGAAGGCCTTGCGGGCCTTGGGATCGAGGCTGGAGGGATCGAACGAGCGGATCTCCACGGTTTCAGGGTCACGGCCGCAGGCCCTGGCCGCCGCCAGAACCAGGCCCAAGAAGGTGACCCCCTTGCGGCCACTGCAGTTGTAGATGCGGTTCGCTGCCGACTCCACCTCGACGGAGCGGGCCAGGGCAACGGCCAGATCCTCCACGTGGCCCAGCTGGGTGATGGTGCGACCGTCACCCGGCAGGGGCACGGGGCGACCGTGCACGATCCGATCGAAAAACCAGCTCTCCACGGGGTTGTAGTTGCCCGGCCCCACGATGTACGTGGGGCGGAAGCTGGTGAAGGGGATGCCCTCGGAACGCAGCCACTGCTCCGTTTCCGCCTTGCCGGCATGGCGGCTGGCCGGATCGGTGGGGGACTCTTCGTCCAGGGGCCATTGCTCGCTGTCGGCGTAGACCCCGGCGGAACTGACGTAGACGAAGCGGTAGGAGGGGTGCCCCGTGCGCTCCACCACGGCAGCGCTGTCCGCCAGGGTGCGGCCACTGCTGTCGATGATCACCTCGAAGCGGCGACCCCGCAGCTGGTCCAGGGCAGCGGCATCGCTGCGGTCACC
This sequence comes from Synechococcaceae cyanobacterium ELA445, assembly GCA_037134455.1. GTDB lineage: Bacteria > Cyanobacteriota > Cyanobacteriia > PCC-6307 > Cyanobiaceae > ATX-6F1. Next base: position 14,014 of record JBAXME010000027.1, read on the forward strand.
GCTCAGGTGCTCGGTTCCAGCCGGGACGGGATTGCGGCCGCGGGTAAAGAGAGTGAGCTCATGGCCCGCCTCCAGCAGCAGGCGCACCAGGGGCTTACCAATGAAACGGGTGCCCCCCATCAACAGGATCTTCACGGGGCACTTGGGCGAACGGGGGATCATTCAAGCGGTCGATGCCCGCCGGCCTGCGATCGCCCCCATGGGAGGGTCAGACCATCGGTGGCTCCTCCGGTGCTGTACCGGATGCCCCCAACCCATGCCCCTCGCCCGCGCCTGGACGGCCCAGCGCACCACCTGCGGCCACCGCCACTTCGAGCGCATCGGCGAACCGTGTCGCAGCGGCGAGCGGCTGGTGGAGCTGGCGGCGGTGCTGCAGCGGAGCACGCGCATTCTGGTGCCGCTCCTCGAGCTGAAGAATCCCGAGCTCTGGCTCTCCGGCTGGCGCCAACTCCCAGAAGGGGAAGAACCCCAGACCGGAGAAGATGGAAGCCATTCCCCTCCCCTCGCCCGCAGCACCGCGATGCAGATCATCCCCGCCATCGACCTGCTGGATGGCGCCTGCGTGCGGCTGCACCAGGGCGATTACGACCGGGTGACCCGCTTCAGCGACGATCCCGTCGCCCAGGCGATCGAGTGGCAACGCCAGGGGGCCGAGCGCCTGCACCTGGTGGACCTGGACGGGGCCCGCAGTGGTGAACCGGTGAATGACAGCGTGGTCCAAGCGATCACGGCGGCCCTGACCATCCCGGTGCAGTTGGGGGGCGGCGTGCGCAGCGCCCAGCGGGCCGAAGAGCTACTCGCCACGGGGCTTGACCGGGTGATCCTGGGCACGGTGGCCGTAGAGCAGCCCGAGCTGGTGCGCGATCTGGCCCGCAGGTACCCCGGCCGCATCGTGGTGGGCATCGACGCCAGGAACGGCAAGGTGGCCACCCGGGGCTGGATCGATGAGAGCACCGTGGAAGCCACCGAGCTGGCCCGAAGCCTGGAGGGCAGCGGCGTGGCGGCGATCATCAGCACCGATATCGCCACCGACGGCACCCTGGCGGGCCCCAACCTGGAGGCGCTGGCCGCCATGGCCCGCGCCAGCTCGATCCCGGTGATCGCCTCCGGAGGCGTCGGCGACCTGGCGGACCTGCTGGCCCTGCTGGCCCTGGCCCCGTTAGGGGTGGAAGGGGTGATCGTGGGCCGGGCCCTCTACGACGGCCGGGTGGATCTGGCGGAGGCCCTGGCGGCGATCGGCCCGGCCAGGCTGCAGGACGCGATCCCCCCCTCGATTGCCTGAGGGAGGGAGCCCCAGCCCAGGGGACAGCGGCGTTCTCGTGGTTCGCCCCGCATCCGTTCGCCCTTTACCATAGGGGCACTGCCTCCATCCACCCGTCCCGTTCCGTGCCGGCTCCCCTTGCCGAACCTCCACTCACCGTCCTTGCGGGCGTGGAGGGGGCTTACCAGCGCTGCCGGGACTTGGGCATGCGGCTCAGCCGCCAGCGGCGCATGGTTCTCGATCTCCTTTGGCACGAGAAAAGTCACCTCAGCGCCCGCGACATCTTTGAGCAGCTCAATAGCCAGGGCCGCAACATTGGCCACACCTCCGTCTACCAAAACCTGGAGGCCTTGCAATCAGCCGGGGTGATCGAATGCCTCGACCGGGCCACCGGGCGGCTCTACGGTTACCGCAGCGACCCCCACAGCCACCTCACCTGCAGCCAATCGGGTGAGATCCACGACCTCGATGTGGTGTTGCCGGCGGATCTGGTGGCCCGGATTGAATCCCTCACCGGTTTCACGATCGAGTCCTACACCCTGCAGCTCAGCGGCCGGCGCAGCGGTTAATTCGCTTTCGGCTCACTTCTTTGTCCGCGGCTGGGACCCTGGATGATCCGCGGAGCGCCCGGTACCGTGACCCATCCGAACCTTCCATCCCCTTGATCCAGCCAGCGCCGACATCACGGCCCCAGCTGCTGGTCTTCGCCGACGCCTTCTGGAGGGAGGGCCTGGAGCGTCGGTTGGGCCTGCTGGCTGACCGTGGCTTTCGGGTGGTAGGTGATGCTGAAAACCTCGTCGGCAGCCCCCAGCTGGTGATCTGGCATCTGGCGGCCCCGGTGGAGCCCGCCAATCTGCTGGAGGAGCTGCGGCGGCTGGAGGAGCGCTGGCAGCCGGCCCCCCGGCTCCTGGTCCTGCCCCGCTCCCTTGACTGCCCCTCCGACTGGCTGCTGCAACTGCCGGTGCAAGGCCTGCTGCAGAACCCCGAGCCCCCCGAGCTGCTGGAGGCCATCGACACCCTGCTGACGGGGGGCCGGGTGGTGGCCCTGCGCCCGACCGCCAGCGTACGGACGACCCTTGGGGCCCCCCTGGGTCTGGGCCAATGGTTGCTCCAGAGCGGCTTGCAGCAGATCGAAGCCGAGCGGATCCGCTGCCGCCTCTGGCTCAATCCCCCCCCCCAATCCCTCCTACTGCTGCTGCTGATCGAAGGGCGGCTGCGGGAATTGGCCACGGCCCGGCAGCTGCTGCTCTGGCTCTGGGGACCGGTGCTGCTGGCCTGGAGCGACGACAGCGGGCTTGTCGAAGATGGCCCCCGTTGGCCCGAGGGTTCTGAACCAACAACGGCGGTAACCACGGCAATCACCCTGCGGGAACGCACCGCGATCGGGGTGTGGCGGGCCATTGAGGGGCGCCTCACGGAGGCCGCGGAAACGGGGCTGAGCAACCACACCGGCCAGTTGCTGGCCCTGGAAGGCCTCAGCATCGAGCGTCGCCGCGACCTGCTTCTTGGCTTGCTGGTGCAGTTTGACCGGCTCCTCGATCGCCTGCGGCAGCAGGAGATCGGGGCGCAGGAGGTGGTGGGCCAGTGGCACCACCTTCAGCAGGAGCTGCGTCGCAGTGCCCTGCGCCAGATGGCGGGCTCCTACGTGCAACTGCCCCGCCAAGGGGTTCTGCTTCCCGTCTCCGACACGCTCGAGGCCAGCTGCGATCTGGCCAGCGCCGATACGGAACTGCCCGATGCCCAACCGATGCTCGGCGCCCTGATCCAGGCCCAGCCGCTGCTGGTGGCGGGTCGGCTGCTGGCCCCGGATGAACCCCAGGCCCTGCTGCAGTTGGAAACCCTCGTCAGCAACTGGCTGATCCGCAGCGCCGAGCTGATCAGTTCAGAACTCCTGGCCTGCTGCGCCAGCTGGCCCGAGCTGCGCCGCTACCTGCTCACCGGCGACCTGCTGGCTACCCGCGGCCTGGAGCGACTGCGCAACCAACTGAATGCCCAGCAGCGCTGGAGCCTGTGGTTCCAGCGGCCGGTGCAGCTCTACGAAAGCCAGCGGCTGCTCTACCGCCTGGATCAGGGGGCAATCGCGCCTTTGTTGCTCACCGAACCCAGGGATCAGGAGCTCAAGCAGCTGGGCTGGTTGCAGCAACTGGTGACCCTGGCCCTGGAGACCCGCGACGCGGTCGCCCCCCAGCTTCGTGATCTGCTCCGCCGTCTGGGGGATCTGGTGGTGGTGGTTCTCACCCAGGTGATCGGCCGCGCCATTGGCCTGGTGGGCCGTGGCATCCTCCAAGGCATGGGCCGCAGTGTGGGCAGGAGCTGAGCCAGCGGAAGCGCCTCCCGAAGGCTGGGCGGCACAATGGCCCCAGCCGTTTCCCGCCCCCCTGGTGCACCCCGCCGCTCCGATCACAGCGCTGCTGCGCCGTCTTCTCCACGTCGGAGCCAGCCTGTGCCTGGTGATCGCCCTGGTGATGGGTGTGGGCGTGCGCGGCGCCGCCGCCGCCCGCGACACCGACAGCTACGACGGCAACATTTTCGCTCTCTACGCCGGCAACGGCTCCCTGGTGCCGCCGCGGAGCACCCTGAAGCAGGCCCTCGAAGATCACCGGCCCGTGGTGCTCGCCTTCTACCTGGATGACAGCCGCGACAGCAAGACCTTCGCCCCCGCACTCTCGGAGCTGCAGCGCACCTGGGGGCGGGGGGCGGAGCTGATCTACCTCACCACCGACAACCTGCAGAACCGCGGGGACCAGGGGGTCAGCGATCCGGCCCACTACTGGAAAGGCACCATTCCCCAGGTGGTGGTGATCGATGCCGCCGGCAAGGTGGTCTTCGACGCCGCGGGACAGGTGAATGTCGATGCGATTGACGCCGCCCTGGCCAAGGCCACTGGCACCAAGGCCGCTGAGGGCATTGGGGGCACCACCAGCCGCAGCTTCAACGAGTACAACAGCGAAATCGTGCCGGCCGGCTGATGGGCACCCGCATCGAAAACGACAGCCTCGGCCCGGTGGAGGTGCCGGCTGAGCACTACTGGGGCGCCCAGACCCAGCGCTCGCTCCATTTCTTCCCGTTCGGGCAGACCATGCCCCTGGCGGTGGTGCACGCCTTCGGCCTGCTCAAGGCCGCCTGCGCCCAGGTGAACAGTGCCGAGGGCAAGCTCGCCGCCGGGCTGGCGGAGCTGATTGTGGCCGCCGCCGAGGAGGTGGCCAACGGAACCCTCGACGCGGAATTCCCCCTCAAGGTGTGGCAGACGGGCTCCGGCACCCAGACCAACATGAATGTCAACGAGGTGATCGCCAACCGGGCGATAGAAGCCGCAGGCGGAGTGCTGGGCAGCAACGTGCCGGTGCACCCCAACGACCATGTGAACCTGAGCCAGTCGAGCAACGACACCTTCCCGGCGGCGCTCCATGTGGCGGTGGTGCTGGAGTTGCACAACGCCCTGATCCCGGCGGTGGAGCAGTTGATTGCGGCCTTGCAGCAGAAGGCCGACGCCTTCGCCGCCATCATCAAGATCGGCCGCACCCATCTGCAGGACGCGGTGCCCCTCAGCCTGGGCCAGGAGTTCGGCGGCTATGGGGCCCAACTGGAGCTTGGTCTTGAAAGCCTGAGGGCGGCGCTGCCCCAGGTGTTGCAGCTGGCCATCGGCGGCACCGCCGTGGGCACGGGGCTCAATGCTCCTGCGGGCTTCGGGGAGGCGGTGGCGGCACGGCTGGCCGAGCGCATGGGCCTGCCCTTCACCAGCGCCCCCAACAAGTTCCAGGCCCTGGCGGGCCATGAACCCCTGGCCGCCGCCCACGGGGCCCTCACGGTGCTGGCGGGATCGCTGCTGAAGATCGCCAACGACATCCGCTGGCTGGCCAGTGGGCCCCGCTGCGGTCTGGGGGAGTTGGTGCTGCCGGAGAACGAGCCGGGCTCCTCGATCATGCCGGGCAAGGTGAACCCCACCCAGTGCGAAAGCCTGACGATGGTGGCGGTGCAGGTGATGGGGAACAACACCGCCGTGCAACTGGCCGCCAGCCAGGGCAACTTCGAGCTCAACGTGTTCAAGCCCGTGATCGCCCGCAACGTGCTCGAAAGCATCGAGCTGTTGGCGGGGGGATGCGAGGGGTTCCGCCGCTTCTGCATCGAAGGCCTCAGCGCCAATGAGGCCCGCATTGAAACCCTGCTGGACCAGAGCCTGATGCTGGTGACGGCCCTGACCCCGGCGATCGGCTACGACCGGGCCTGTGCCATCGCCAAGCACGCCCACCAGCACAGGCTCAGCCTCCGGGAGGCGGCCCTGGTGCTGGGGGAGATCAGCGCCGAGGAGTTCGATCGCTGGGTGCAGCCGGCGGCGATGGTGGTGCCGACCACAGCCCCTAATCTCTTGGCCTGAACTGCCCATTGCGTCCATGCCTGGCCCGTTGAGGTGCGGGTTGGGGCTCCTGCCAGCCCTGCTGCTCTGCCTGGCGTGGCTGCTGCTGGCGCCGATGCCCTTGGTCGCTGCTGCGATGGTCCCGGGCACGGGGCCGGGCAGCTGCCCCGACGACATGGTGTTGATCCCCGGCGGCCGCTACCGCATCGGCGCCGGCGCCCAGCTGCCGGAGGAGCAACCGGCGGGCCGCCTGCGGATCAGCCCCTTCTGCCTCGGTGCCCATGAGATCACGAACCGGGAGTTCGCCGACTTCGTGGCTGCCACCGGCTACCGGACCGTGGCGGAGCGCCCCCTGTCGAGCGAGCAGTTTCCCGATCTCGCCGCAGCGGATCGGGTCCCCGGTTCGCTCGTCTTCCAACCCGTAACGGCTGGGGAGCCGATCGAGGAGCTCAGCTGGTGGCACTGGGTTCCGGGTGCCGAGTGGCGCCACCCCGAGGGACCAGAGTGCTCCATCGCCCTACGGGACAACCATCCTGTGGTTCAGGTGTCCTACGAGGACGCCGAGGCCTACGCCCACTGGGCGGGGGCATTCCTGCCCAGTGAAGCCCAGTGGGAATACGCGGCCCGGGGGGGCCTCCAAGACCAGGTCTATGCCTGGGGCAACACCTGGAATCCCCGCAGGGCGAACACCTGGCAGGGAACGTTTCCGATCAGCAATACGGCCGACGATGGCCATACCGGAACAGCACCGGCTGGTTCCTTCCCCGCCAACGGTTACGGCCTATTCGATATGACAGGAAACGTCTGGGAATGGACCCAGGATTGGTATGCCGTGGGGCATGGGACCCTTGCAGAGGACAGCGATCCGATGGTCAGCAGCGAAGCGGCAACGGGTGATCCCCGTGATCCGGGCGTGGCCAAGCACGTGATCAAAGGCGGCTCGTTCCTTTGTTCCGAGAACTACTGCAGCCGCTACCGGCCCGCAGCCAGGGAGGCCCAGAGCCCTGACACCGGCACCTCCCACATCGGTTTCCGCCTGGCGGCGCTCCCAAACCATGGCTGATCAACGTTTCGATGCTCCCCTGGCCTGGATCCGTCGCCTGTTCGCCGTGGTCCTGGTGGCCCTGTTGGTGGGCTGGCAGGCGGGCTGGGCGCCCGCCCTGGCGCAAACCATCACCGGCACCCCGGGAGCCCCCAATGCGACCACCACCCTGCCGGGCAACCAGCTACCGGCTCCGGCGCCCCCCTTCGGAGGGGTGATCAAGGACGGCGCCCTGCAGTCCAAACCCTGGTGGGCACCCCGGATCACGCCACCGCAGAGCGCGCCCAACGTGCTGCTGATCATCACCGACGATGCCGGGTTCGGTGTGCCCAGCACCTTCGGTGGCGTGATCCCCACGCCAGCCATGGACCGGATCGCCAAGGCGGGCTTGCGTTACAACCGCATGTTCTCCACGGCGCTGTGCTCCCCCACACGCGCCGCCCTGATCACCGGCCGCAACCACCACTCCGCCGGCTTCGGAGTGATCTCGGAGCAATCCACCGGCTACCCGGGTTACAACAGCATCATTGAGCGCGACAAGGCCACCGTTGGTCGCCTGCTCAAGGACAACGGCTACGCCACTGCGTGGTTCGGCAAGGACCACAACGTGCCCGCTTTCCAGGCCAGCCAGGCCGGGCCCTTCGATCAATGGCCCAATGGCATGGGTTTCGACTACTTCTATGGCTTCGTGGGCGGTGACGCCAACCAGTGGCAGCCGAACCTATTCCGCAACACCACCCAGATCTATCCGTTTGAGGGCAAGGATCCCGGCACCTGGAATCTGGTGACGGCGATGGCCGATGACGCCATCGACTACATGACCCGGATCCACCAGACCAACCCCGCCAAGCCGCTGTTCATCAAGTACGCCCCCGGCGCCACCCATGCGCCCCACCACCCCACCAAGGAGTGGGTGGAGCGGATCCATGCGATGCATCTTTTTGATGATGGCTACGAGAAGCTGAGGGAACGGATCTTTGCGAACCAGAAGAAACTGGGGGTCATTGCCAAGGACACCAAGTTGGAACCCTGGCCCGCCGACCTGATCACCCCCTGGGACAAACTTACTCCTGATGCCAAGAAACTGTTCATCCGCCAGGTGGAGGTGTTCGCCGCCTATGCCGCCTACAGCGATTATGAGATCGGCCGCGTGATCCAGCAGTTCGATGACCTCGGCAAGCTCGACAACACCCTGATCGTCTACATCAACGGAGACAACGGCACCAGCGCCGAAGGTGGCCCCCTGGGCACCCCCAACGAGGTGGCCTTCTTCAATGGGCTCAACAAGCTACCCGTCGAGGTGCAATCCAAGTTCATCGACGTATGGGGCACCGACCAGACCTACAACCACATGTCGGCGGGCTGGTCCTGGGCGTTTGACACCCCCTTCACCTAGTTCAAACAGAACGCCTCCAGGTTGGGCGGCGTCAACCAGAACATGGTGGTGTCGTGGCCCGCGCGCATCAAGGACAAGGGCGGCCTGCGTGAGCAGTTCGTTCACGTGATTGACGTGGTGCCCACGATCCTCGAGGCGGCCGGCCTGAAGGCACCCGAGGTGGTGGATGGCATCCCGCAAAAACCGATCGAGGGCACCAGCTTCGTCTACACCTTCGACGCCAAGAACGCCAAGGCGCCCTCCCGCCACAGAACCCAGTATTTCGAGATGTTCGGCCAATGGGCCCTTTACAACGAGGGCTGGCTGCTGAGCACCAAGGTGAACCGGGCCCCCTGGGATGCCTTCGGCCCAGCCAATCCGGATCCGCTGAACAACCAGACCCTGGAGCTCTACAACCTCAACAACGATTTCAGCCAGAGCACCGACCTGGCCGCCCAGAATCCCCAGAAGGTGAAGGAGATGAAGTCGGCGTTTATCGCCGAGGCCAGGAAGTATCAGGTCTTCCCACTGGATGCCTCGGTGGCGGCGCGCATCGTGGCGCCCCGGCCCAATATCACCGCGGGCCGCAACACCTTCGTCTACACCCGTCCAATGGTGGGGCTACCCCAGGGCGTTTCGCCCCTGCTGCTCAACACCTCCTACACCGTCACCGCAGACATCGAGGTGCCCGTAACCGGCGCCGAGGGCATGCTGCTCACATCGGGCGGCCGCTTCGGAGGCTACGGCTTCTACCTCAAGAACAACAGGCCGGTGTGGCTCTGGAACATGGTGGATCTTGAGAGGCTCAAGTGGGAGGGTACTGAACCTCTCTCGCCTGGGAAGCACAAGGTGGAGTTCGATTTCATCTACCAAGGCAAGGGGGCCGGCACCCTGGCCTTCAACAACTTCAGCGGCGTCGGCGGCCCCGGCACCGGCACCCTCAAGGTGGACGGCAAGGTGGTCGCCACCAAAACCATGGCCAAAACCCTGCCGATGACCCTGGCGTGGGATGAGAGCTTTGACATCGGCTCCGACACCCTCACCGGCGTCAATGACGCCGACTACCAGCCACCCTTCCGGTTCACCGGCACGCTCAACAAGCTCACCCTCAAGCTGGATCGGCCCAAGTTGTCCCCTGAGGACATCAAGGGCCTGGAGGCTGCCATGCGCACCAAGGCGGTCAGTGATTGAGCGGGTGCCACAGCCGGCGGCGTCAAGGCCCTACAGATCGATCAGGGCTGCAGTTCGATGTCCCCAGGCCGCCAGGTTTTGTTGAACCAGGGCTCCAGCGGTCCATAGAGACGTAGGAGCGTGAACCAGCCCTTGCCGGGAATCGTCTGCACCCAGTTGTTGGCCATGCCAGCAGGGGCCTTGGGACCGAACCACACATCCACCGAACCGTCGGCATTGGTTTTGATGCCCTTGTTCTGGCTGCTCACGCTCGGCGCCTTCTGATCGGTCTGAAGCATGGAACGGGTCTGATTGTCATACACAATCACCGACCAAAAATCCTTCACCGGGATGTTGGGAGGCAGGCGCAAACGATAGGTTTTACCGCCATCGAAGGGGTTGCCCTTCCCATCCAGGGAAGCCCACGGGTACTGGGAGCCCTGGCCCACCATCTTCGCCTCCATGGCCGGCGTCACACCGGTGGCGATGTAATAAAAGAACGCCGCTCCGTCCAGGTTGGCCACACCGGGGGATACTTCAAACTTGTAGCCACCGAAGAACGGCAGTCGCCAGGGGCTGTTGGGGTAGAAGAATGCCTCTCGATCGCGGATCTTGAAGCCGATCGTTCGCGCCGTCACCGCCCCGATATTGGCGGCATCGGTGAGGATCTTCTTCCAACGCTCATCGGGGTTGAAGGGTTTGCCTTTCACAATGCCAATGGAGGCGAACAGGCCCAGGGTGGTGGGATCCGAGCCCGTGGAGGGCTCTTCCTGAATCACCTGGTTCAGCAACGCCCAGAAGGAGTAATCACCCGGGGCGACGAAGTTCGCCGGCACCCCGGAGGCATTGGCAAACTTGATCGCCGGGGGGTTGGCCGCATCGGCGAGCTGGTAGATCTTCAGATACTTTTTCACCGACTCCACCCCAGGTTTGGGCGAGCCGTCCACCAGGAAGGAGCGAAAAGGCATCCAGGTGCCGAAGGTTGTTGGACGAACGACGAAATACCCCTTGGGAATCTCGCCCGTGTATCCGGGCGGAAGGATCAGGTACTTGCCGCCCTTCCCTTTGTCGGGACCTGTGATGCCGACATCCGACACCCAGCGGTACCATAAGTCATCGATGGCCCCCAGCACCTTGGGGGGGATTTCAACCACCAAGGGCCCCCCTTCTTGGTATCGAGCCAGATGAAGCTGTAGACGGTGTTGTCGTTGGCCGTGAGTTCCACGGTCTTGGGGTCCACCAGGGTCTCCCAGATCACGTTGGTGGTGTTGACGGGTCCGAAGTTGCGCAGGGAATCGCGCATACCGGCCTGGTTGACAATAGGGATGGCCAGCAGATAGGCCTGCAGGGCCCTGGAGCGATCGAGATTGTCGTAGATCTTCTCGATCGTGTCGGGCTTGGGGAAGCCATCGATGAGATTCAGGGTGCCGATCGAGGTCTCCAGCTGGTTGGGGGTGGCCACCCCAGGGGCGATCGGGGTGGTCTGCCGGAAGGTTTGGGCCGAAGCAGTTGAGGTGACATTCGCCACGAGGGCGGCCAACGCGAGGCCGGTGCTGAGCTGGCGGAGCGGCTTCATCCCAACTTCTCCCTGTGGTGACGAAAAGAGAAGGGATTGAATCTAACTCTCGACCTCCAAACGATCGACGCAACTTCGACGTTTTATCGACGGACCAACCACTGGGTCAGCCTGTTGGCAATAGGGCACAGGTGCCATTCATGAGTGCCCCTTAAAGGTGATCGACTTGGTGAGGTCGTTGCTGCTGATGGACCGATCACGGCCATTTCAAGCCAACGGCGTCATTGAGCCACTCCATGGTCGTGCGTCACTTCAGCCCGTGACGCACGAGAAACCTCCACACCCGGATTCTTTGCCCAGTCCTCAGCCGTTGCACCCCTGAACCGAGATGCGATAGCTGAAACCAAGGGCGCCCGGTTGGCTGCTGGAGCCGATATGGAAATTCATCAGGCTCGTGCGGCGCCCGGGAATAGCTGGGAACGGACCGAACTGGCGGCCGGTGCCCACGGGCGGAGAGATGGTCACGTCAAACAGGCGCAGGCTGGCGCGATCGGTGAAGATCATGTAACCCCGCACCGGGTAGGTGGCGGGGTCGGTGGAGGTGGCTGTGAAGAAGAACCGATAGCTGCTGAAGGGCTGGTCCACAACAAAGTCTGTGTTCCAGTTGTTGCGCCCCAGCAGCCGGCCCGGTCCCACCCGCTTGGACACCACCGGGTCGCCGCTACCACCGAGGGGCAACAGGAAGGTGCACCTGGGCTGGGCTCTCGTCGCCACTGGAGCGGCAACGATCAGGGCAGCCCCCAAGGCAAGACCGGCGATGGCAGGGCGAAGGAATCTGGGCAGGAATGGAACCATGGGGAGCACGCGGGAGCTGAACGAAGAGCCGACCGTAGTCGCCTTGGTGTTCCTGTCTCTGATCGCTTCACGGGGAACCCGGCGGGGGGGGCTGGCATTCGGGTGCGACCTCCCCCAGCATCGCCCCAGCCCAACGCCTTGAAGAAGCCAAGCAATCGCACGACCAGAAACGAGAGGGTCAACCCAGTGCCTGGCCGCAGCAGACCGACGTAGAACCCAATCAACCCTGCCCCCGCCGAGGCCCCCAGGGCTGTTGCCGAAGCCAGTTCGCCATCGCCTCGTTGATCGCGTCAAGATCCGCCACGGGCTGGTTCGTGAACGGCAAGGTGGGCAGGTAGCCATCGGGACCGAACTCGGGCGTGAAGGTGAGCAAGCCCCGGCCCTGTTGTCTTTGCCGCTCGGCAAACAACGCCCAGCAGGCGCCATGGGCCACCAGGGCCTGTTGGTGTTCGGGGGCAAAGGGATGGGACACCTGGGGGCCCTGGGCCCAGCCCACCCGCGCATGGATGTGGTCCACCCGATCGGCCATGGCCTGGATCGGCGCCAGATCCGGCGTCATCAGCCGCTCCGACACCACACACCAGTGGCTCAGATCGGCCGTGAGCCGTAGGGAGGGGAAGGCCTCCAGGAAGGAGGCGATGCTCCAGGGATTGCCGAGGCTGCGGGAGCGGTGGGTCTCAAAACTCACAGGCAGGCCACAGCGCTCCACCAGCTCCAAAACCGTCGCCCAGAACTTCTGCTGCACCGGCCAGCTCCAGCTGTCGCTACCGGTGATCACCGTGACCTTCAGGGGTTCCAGGGCGCTGGCCTGCAACAGCAGGTCCTCCAACTCCTCCACATGGCGATCCGGCGACCAGGTCAGATCAGGCACATAGTCGCCACCGGTCACCAACTCCAGGATGAGCTGGCGCTCTCCACGTCGGAGGAACAGGCGCACCTGAGCTGGATCCAGACCGGCCACACAGCGGTGGTGCAGGTTCAGCTCCAGTCCGTCAAAGCCCTGGTGCTGAGAGCGGTGAATCGCCTGCTCCAGGGAACCCTCAAACCCCCAAAGGCTATGAAACAGCCCTGGCTGGTCGCCGACTGTTTGCTCTCGGGCAACGCGCAAGCCACCGGGGTCGCAAGTGCCCCCAGCATGCCGGAGCCGACGGAGAGCTGATCCCTAATCCCCCCCCTTGCCGAAGAACTTGGTCTTCACCGTTTCCCAGCCACCGAAGGAGACGACGGTGAAGGATTTGATCTCCGGAAACTTGCCCTTGGCAGAGGACGTGCCCTCGGGGGTCACCGGCCGGAAGCCATGGACAACGAAGGCCCTCTGGGCCGCAGGAGAAACCGGGAAGCGGGCGAATGCCTCGGCCAACTTGCTGGTGCCGAGGATGTTGGAGGTGGGTACCTGGTAACCGCCCGTCCATGCGCCACTCTATTTGGCCTGGTACACCTCCGATTCCCAGTTCAACAGCCCATCTCCCTTCCCCAGGGTGATGAAGGTATCGGTGGCTTCGCGGGCATCTCTGGGGAGCACCGGCCCGTTCCTGAGAACGCCACTGAGGTAGCGCCTGGCGGCCGCCTCGGTGCCACCGGTGTGGGTGGCGGGATTGGCCGTGATCACCTGCACATCACTGCGCTCCAGATCCCTCCAGGTCCTGATCTTCTTTGGGTTCCCCTTGCGGGTGAAGAAGGCAATGGTGAAGTTGGCGGCAATGGAATTGTTGGGCAGTTCCTTCTGCCAACCTGGCCTCACCAAGCCGGCCTCCGATGACCGCCCGGGTCTGGGAGCCGGACCCGCCATAGCTGCCCGTGATGGCAACGGTCTGACCGGTTTTCTTCTTCCAATCCGCCGCAAACAGGGGAAGGATCTTGTCGTAGGCCCCCTTGGTGAGGGCGTAGCTGAGCAGGAGCAGCTGCTGGGGAGCCTGAGACGGGGGCGGCTGCTGGGCCAGAAGATCGGCTCCGGCGGCGGCTCCGAGGGGAACCACCATCACCAGGGGAAGGCCCAGGGCAAGGCGGGAGGCGTAGGGCGACAACGAAGAAGCCACGCAAACCCGATGGGAACCTAAGAGATTCCCTAGGGCGGCCCCGTTTGGGGTGACGTGCCCTGGGGCACTTCAAACTCGGTAACGATCAAGACAACTCCCCCACTTGCCCAAGCGCACGATGGCGGAGCGGAAGAAGTTTCTAGGGTTCCGGTCCCCATCGACTGTTCCAACAGCCGGAGGGGGTGCCTGGTCCGAGAGAAACACACCGGGAACTCCCGGTGGCACGGAGGGACAAAAGCCCGGGAGACCGCCCAGCCCCCCATCCGTCCTTTCCCATGTCTGCATCTCCAGGGCCCGAAGGGGCTTTTGTGCGTCATCCCGCCACCCAGGGAGCTGAGGCACTCGAAAAAGAAGCCCGCCTCCCCCTCACCGGCTGGCAGCAGGAGGTGGACCAGGGCCTGCGCTACGGCCTCGAGGCCGCCGAAAGCATCGTTGATCGGCGCATCTCCACCTTCTCCCGCGGGGAGTTGCCCCACTACGCGGGCATCAACACGTTCATGAAGGCGCCCTACATCGAGGATGTGAACCGCGTCGGCGAGTTCGACGTGGCGATCGTGGGCATTCCCCATGACTGTGGCACCACCTACCGGCCCGGCACCCGTTTCGGCCCCCAGGGCATTCGCCGCATTTCCGCTCTTTACACCCCCTACAACTACGAGATGGGGGTGGACCTGCGCGAGTCGATCAAGCTCTGCGATGTGGGCGACATTTTCACGATCCCCGCCAACAACGAAAAAAGCTTCGATCAGATCTCCAAAGGAGTGGCCCACGTGTTTGCCAGCGGCGCCTTCCCGATCCTGCTGGGGGGCGACCACTCGATCGGTTTTCCCACGGTGCGCGGCGTTTGCCGTCACCTGGGTGACAAGAAGGTGGGGATCATCCACTTCGATCGGCATGTGGACACCCAGGAGATCGACCTGGACGAGCGCATGCATACCTGCCCCTGGTTCCATGCCACCAACATGGCCAACGCACCGGCCGAAAACCTGGTGCAACTGGGGATCGGCGGCTGGCAGGTGCCCCGCGAAGGGGTAAAGGTCTGCCGGGAGCGGGGCACCAACGTGCTCACCGTCACCGACATCTGCGACATGGGGCTGGAGGCCGCCGCCAAGTTCGCCATCGAGCGGGCCACCGATGGCACCGACTGTGTGTACATCTCCTTCGACATCGACTGCATCGACGCTGGCTTTGTTCCCGGTACCGGCTGGCCCGAACCGGGCGGGTTGCTGCCCAGGGAGGCCCTCAAACTGCTGGAGCTGATCGTGCGCAACGTGCCCGTCTGCGGCCTGGAGGTGGTGGAGGTCTCTCCCCCCTACGACGTCAGTGACATGACCTCACTGATGGCCACCCGGGTGATCTGCGATGTGATGGCCCACCTGGTGGTGAGTGGCCAGCTGCCCCGCAAGCAAAAACCATCTTGGCTGCACGACACCTGCAACATGGCCGTCGACCAGCGGTGGAGGTGAGCCGTGCACGAAGTCGACATGACCAAGTGCCTGCTGCTCTCCCTCGGCGAGTGGAAGCAGCAACATCTGCCCCAGGTTCCTGAAGTGCGTGTGGTCCATCTACAGGTGGGCGATTTCACCTGCGTGGAACCCGATGCCCTCGTCTTCACCTGGGGTGCCCTGGTGAAGGACACCTGGCTCGGGGGCTCCGAGCTGCGCATCGGGCGGGTTCCCCTGGTGGCCCGCTGCCTGGGCTGCCAACACACCTACCCCCCCGACGTGGCATCGGCCTACCGCTCCCCCTGCTGTGATCTGCCCATGGAGGAGATCGTCACTGGCCGGGAGCTGCGTATCCAATCGATCGACTACCGCCTGCCGAGTTCCAGGCTCGAACCCCTCTCCGTTCCCTCGCGCTGATCCCATGCACATGCCCCTTACCGACACCCTGGGCCTCAACCTGCTGGCCGCCAACCAGCACCAGGCCGACCACAACCGCGAACACTTCGATGCCTGGCGCCTGCTCTGCCTCAACGTGATGAGCAGTCCCGGCGCCGGCAAAACCTCCCTGCTGGAGCGCACGATCACCAGCCTGTCCCCGCAGCTTTCCATGGCCGTACTGGAGGGGGACATGACCACCCAGCTGGATGCCCAGCGACTGGAAGCCGTGGGCGTGCCCGTGGTGCCGATCACCACCGGCCGCGCTTGCCATCTCGATGCCGCCATGGTCAGCGGCGGCCTCCGCCTGCTTCAGCAGCGGCTGGATCCGGCCCACCTCGATCTGCTCTGGGTTGAGAACGTGGGCAACCTGGTTTGCCCGGCCGAGTTCGAGGTGGGCGAGCACCTCAAGGTGGCCCTGCTCAGCGTGACCGAAGGTGACGACAAACCCCTCAAGTACCCGGTGATGTTCCGCGAAGCGGACTGCGTGCTGATCACCAAGGTCGACCTGCTGCCCCATCTGCCGGTGCAGGTGGAGCGGTTCGAAACCCACATCGCCCAGGTGAATCCCAAAGCCCGGGTGTTCCAGCTTTCGGCCACCAGCGGGGAAGGCTTTGGGGCCTGGCACCGCTGGCTGCTCGAGCAGGTGGCGGAACGGCAGGTCGCCACGGCCCCGGACACCCTCGCCTCCAACGATCCGACAGCCCACAGCCTGTCCATGCCCGCACTCCTCACCCGATGACCACTTCGAACTCTGAACCAACGACCACCATTCCCGTGGCAGGCCCTGACGGCGCGCCGGATCTCAAGACCGTGCTGGCCAACCAGGGCGTGCGGTACGCCCTGGCCTCCTTCGTCGATCTGCACGGCGTGAGCAAGGCGAAGGCCGTGCCCCTCGCCCACGTGGACCAGATGCTGCGCGGCTCCGAGCTGTTCACCGGTGCCGCCCTCGATGGCGTGCCCCAGGAAGTGAGTGATGACGAGGTGGCCGCGGTTCCCGATCGCGACAGCATCACGGTGTTGCCCTGGAAAAAAGACGTGGCCTGGATGGCCAGCAACCTGCACCTCAACGGCGCCCCCTTCGAAGCCTGCAGCCGCAACATCCTCAACCGCGTCCGCGCCCAGGCTGCCGCCATGGGCTATCGCTTCAACCTCGGGATTGAAACCGAGTTCTTCGTGCTCCGGCAGGGCCCCAACGGCCAGCTCTCCCCCTTCAGCGAGCGTGATGTGCTCGACAAACCCGCCTACGACGTGGTGGGTCTGCTCGACAACCTCGACTGGCTTGATGAACTGGTGGTGGCCATGAACGACCTGGGCTGGGGGGTCTATTCCTTCGATCACGAAGATGGGCCCGGCCAGTTCGAAATCGACTTCAATTACGCCGACGTGCTCACCATGGCCGACCGGCTCACCTTCTTCCGGCTGATGGCCAAGGAGATCGTGCGGCCCCATGGGCTGGTGGCCTCGTTCATGCCCAAGCCCTTCAGCGACCGCACCGGCAGTGGCGCCCACTACAACATGTCCCTGGCCGACCTGGACAGTGGAGCCAATCTGTTCCTTTGCCCCTCAGGCGCACCGGCCAGCGTCAGTGACCTTGCCAGGTCGTTCATCGCCGGCGTCCTTCGCCACGCTCCAGCAATCTGCGCCGTGATCGCCCCCACGGTCAACAGCTACAAGCGGCTGGTGGCCCAGGGCTCGATGAGCGGCTTCACCTGGGCGCCGGTGTTCATCTGCTACGGCAATAACAACCGCACCAACATGCTGCGCATCCCCTCCCCCGGTGGGCGGGTGGAATGCCGCGCCGCCGACAGTGCCGCCAATCCCTACTTGGGTGGAGCGATGATCCTGGCGGCGGGCCTGGAAGGCATCCGCGAGGGGCTCGATCCAGGACCCGCCAACCTGGTGAACGCCTACACCCTCAGCGCCGAGCAACTCGCTGAGCGCGGCATCAACAGGCTGCCGCGCACCCTGGGCGAGGCGATTGAGGCCTTCAGCGCCGATCCGCTCTCCAGAAGCGTATTCGGTGATGCCATGTTCGAAGCCTTCGTCGCCTACAAACGCGAGGAATGGGAGTCGTACCACGGCGCCGTTTCCGAATGGGAACGAAAGCGTTACCTCGAATTCTTCTAGCCCACATCAGGTCCACATCTGTTCATCGCCCATCGCTACCCACCCCCATCCCCGTATCACGATGAAGCGCTTCTCCTTCGCCTATCGCTTCTCCAGCACCCGCGTTGTTGCCGCAACGATGGCGGCTGCTCTCTCCGCCGGTCTGTTGGTGGGCTGTCAGAAACCCGCCACCCAGGACACGCCCGTCAAAGTGGGCTACAGCGCCTGGCCCGGTTGGTTTCCGTGGAAAGTCACCGAAGACAAGAAGCTTTTCGAGGCCCAGGGCGTGCCCGTCAGCCTGCAATGGTTCGATGGCTACCTGGATTCCATCAACGCTCTGAACGCCGGCCAACTCGACTGCAACAGCCAAACGCTCAATGACACGATCAGCTCGATCGCCGGTGGCGCCGATCTGCAGGTAGTGCTCCAGAACGACTTCTCCACCGGCAACGACCAGATCATCGCCGCCAAGGAAATCGCTTCCGTGGCAGCTCTCAAAGGGAAAAAGGTGGCCGCCGAAGAGGGGACCGTCGACCACTTCCTGCTGCTGAAGGTGCTCAGCGAGGCTGGTCTTTCTGCGAAAGACATCACATTCGTCCCCCTGGAAACCGGTGCCGCCGCCGCCGCCTTCGCCGCCGGCAAGGTGGACGCGGCGGGCGTCTATGCCCCCTTCACCACCCAGGCGCTCAAACGCGCTGGCAGCAAGGCTCTCAGCACTTCCAAGGACCATCCCGGGGCGATCAGCGACCTGCTGGTCTGCCGTACGGATTTCGTGAGCAAGAATCCCGAGAAGATCCAGAAGATCGTCGATGCCTGGTTCGCCACCCTCAAGACCATCAAGGACGACCCCGCCGGCACCCTGCCGATCCTGGTGGCCCGCTCCGGTGTGAGCGAGGAGGAGTTCAAGGCCTACAACGCCGGCACCACAATCCAGACCCTCGAGCAGAACCGCACCAACTTCAAGCCCGGCACCACCATGGTCCACCTGCCCTTTGCGGCTGAGCAGATCACCACCTTCCTCGTGGAAACGGGCCTCGCCAAAACCAAGCCCGACCTGAGCAAGTTGCTGAATTCCACGTTTGTGGATGCGGCCAAGTGAACGTCGCTACGTCAATTGTTGGGAGGTCCACAGAAGCCACGGGCTCTGGGCTCGGCCCTTGGAAACGGGTGCTGGGCCACCCCTGGTCGTTGGGGATCTTCGGAATCCTCGCCGTGCTGCTGGTCTGGCAGCTCATCGCCGGCAGCGGCCTGGTGGACAAACTTTTCCTCCCCAGTCCGGAGGCGGTGGTGAAGGCGGGCAGCGACCAGTACGCCCGCGGCATTCTGATCAAGGATCTGGTAGCCAGCGTGGGGCGGGTGGGCGCGGGTTTCGCCCTCTCGGCCCTGGTGTCGCTTCCGATCGGCATCGCCATGGGCTGCAGCCGGGTGATCTGCCAGCTGCTTGAGCCTCTGATAGGGCTGATCCGCTACATGCCAGCGCCGGCCTTCATACCCCTGCTGATCATCTACTTCGGCCTCGGCGAAGAACCGAAAGTGCTGCTGATCTTCATCGGTACGGTGTTCTTCAACACCTTGATGATCATGGATGCCGTGAAGTTCGTGCCCTCCGAATTGCGCGAAACAGCCCTCACCCTGGGTGGCAAAGGGTTCCAGATCGTGACGCAGGTGGTGGCCCCCTACATTGCCCCCCAGGTGATTGATGCCTACCGCATCAACATGGCCTCGGCCTGGAACCTGGTGATCGTGGCCGAGCTGGTGGCCGCCAACGAAGGCCTGGGCAAGCGCATCTCCCTGGCCCAGCGTTTTCTGCGTACCGATGAGATTTTCGTGGGTCTGATTGTGATCGGCCTGATTGGCCTGGCCATTGATCTGGGCTTCCGGTTGCTCATGCGCCGGGCCTGCGCCTGGGCCAACTGACCCGCCACCGCCATGCACCTTTCCATCTCCGGCGTCAGCAAGTCCTTTGGTGATGGCTCCAGGGCCAAGCTTGTCCTCGACGACATCAACTTTGAGCTCGATTCCGGGGAGTTTGTGGCCCTGGTGGGCAGCTCCGGTTCGGGAAAATCCACGGTGATGCGCCTGATCGCAGGGCTTGAGCGCCCCAGCAGCGGCACCATCACCGTGGATGGCAATCCCGTGCGGGGCCCCGGATCGGACCGGGGCATGGTGTTCCAGAAATACAGCCTTTACCCATGGCTCTCCGCCGCCGACAACGTGGCCTTCGGCATGCGCCTGCAGGGGCGCTCCCGTTCGGAGGTGCGAGAACGCACCGGCTACTTCCTGGAGGTGGTGGGTCTGCAGGATGCGGCCAACCGCCTGCCCCGGGAGCTCTCGGGTGGCATGCAGCAGCGGGTGGCCATTGCCCGCGCCCTCGCCGCTGACCCCAAGGTTCTCCTGCTGGATGAGCCGTTCGGAGCCCTCGATCTACAGATTCGCGAGTCGATGCAGGAGTTCCTCTTCCTGCTGTGGGAACGCACTGGCCTGACGGCCCTGCTGATCACCCATGACATCGAGGAGGCCCTCCTCCTGGCCCAGAGGGTGCACATCATGGCGCCCCGTCCTGGCCGGATCGTGCGCACCGTCGAAGGAGAACTCGACCGCAGCAACCTTTCCCATCTGCGTGTCTCGACCCCCTTTCTGGAGCTGCGGGAGGAACTGGCCCAGCAACTGCGTTCCCTCGACGGCACTCTGGTCTGATGGCCATGCCGCAAGTGGGTGGCCCCGTCCCCTTTCTCCCCAACATCGTCTACCGCTCCCCCCAGGTCGCCGATTGGGAGCAGAACGTCTACGCCCGTCATTTCTGGCACCCGGTGGCGGTCCGAACGGAACTACCGGAAGGGGGCGCACTCTCCCTGGAGCTGCTGGGCACTCCCCTGCTGCTGACCCAACCCGTTGGCCAGGGCCCACGGGCGTTCCTGAACCGTTGCCCCCATCGCGGCCTGGCCCTTCTGGAGCCAGGTGCGGCAGCCCCTGCCTGCCGCAAGCTGATCTGCCCCTACCACGGCTGGACCTATGGCCCCGATGGAAAACTGTGGGCAGCGGCCAGGGAGGCGCAGTTCTGCGAACCGTTCGATCGCCGCCGTTGGGATCTGACGCCGTTGGACTGTGGGCAGGCCGGGCCCTTTCTGTGGGTTCGTCTGCCTGTCCTGGCGCAGGAGGCTGGCATCGACCCGGGGTCAGGGCCAGCGCTGCTGGACCAACTGGATCTGTTGCAGGAGCAGGGGGGATGGGGATCCAGATCCAGCCCATGGGCATCACCCCCAGAACTGCTGGGCCGCCGCCAGCGTTCACTGGCCTGCAACTGGAAAATCGCCCACGACAACACCCTCGACGACTACCACGTGGCCATTGCGCATCCCACCACCCTGCACCGGCTGCAGGGGCCGGTGCAGGGCTACCGCCACGCCTTCGGCAACTGGTGCAACCTGCTGGCCACGCAGCTGCCCACATCCGTTGGAACCAGCGGGGAATTCCTCACCTTCGCCGTCCCCCCTTGGAACCATCTGTTGGTCTGGCCCAACGGAACCGTGGCCCTGATCGGTTTTCATCCAGAAGCCCTGGACCGCTGCCGCATGGAACTGACCCTGGCGGGTCCGGCGGAGCGCCAGAGCGGAGCGGCAGTGCTGTTGGACGAATTGGCCGCCTTTCTGGAGGAGGACCGGCGTCTGGTGGAGGCGGCCCAGCGGGCCTATGGATCAGGGTTTGAGCCGGGCCCAGCCCACGGCCTGGAACGGCGCATCCTTCACCACCATTCCCTCTACCGGGCTGAACTGGAACGTTCCGGTGGCCCTCAGGCGGCCGGGCTAAGCGGCGCGGCGCTGAACAGTTCCGGCTGAATGTCCAGGTAGGCCGCTTCCCGAAACAGGGCGAGCTTGGCCTCTGCGTTGCCGGCACGCTCCGCAGCCTGGAAGCGCACCCTCAGGGAATTGATCAGGGCCTCACGGCGGGCATCACCAACGGAACCAATTTTGGTAGCAACGGTTGCCATGAAAATCACAAACCTGTGCTCCTAATCCTAGCTATTGATTGGGCTTGGCCAAGGGCCAGGGCCTGGAGACCGCCCACCAGCCGATCCAATGCCTCTTCCAGGGCGGCTCCCTCTAAGACGCCATAGCTGAGCCGCAGGGTGCAGCCCCCCAGACCGAAGCTGCGGCCACTGACCACCGCCACCCGGTGTTCCCGCACCAGCCGCTCCATCACACCACCGGCGGCCAAGGGGGTGTCCAGCTCCACCAGGGCATAGAAAGCGCCATCCGGTGCCGTCACCAGACGCCAGGGGGCTCCGTCGACCCCCAACCGCTCCAGCACCCTGGCCCGGCGCTGGGCCAGTTCGGCAATGCGGGGGCGGCACCAGTCAGGACCCGCTGCCAGGGCCGCCCCCGCCGCCACCTGGGTCAAGCGGGGGGGACAGATCAGCACCGTGTCCTGGATCTTGGCCAGATCGGCCATCAGGGGCCGTGGCACAACCGCATAACCCAGGCGCCAGCCCGCCATGCCGTAGGCCTTCGACAGGGAGCGCAGCGTCACCGTATGGGCGCCACTGCCGGCTAGGCAGCCGGGACTCCAGTGGACAGCATCGCCGTAGGTGAACAGGTCGTAGGCCTCGTCGTGGAGATGCACCAAGCCCCGGCGGGCACAAAGACCATTGATCGCCTCCAATACGGCCCGGGGCATCACCGCACCGCTGGGGTTGTTGGGGGAGACCGTCACGATCGCCCGGGTGCGGGGGGTGATGGCCGCCGCCAATGGCTCCGGATCCGGCACGACACCTGCGGCCACCGACACCGGCACCCCCCCCGCCAGCCGCACGGCCATCTCGTGGTTGAAGTACCAGGGCAGGGGCAGGAGCACCTCGTCGCCGGGATCGAGGAGCACCTGAATGAGGGCGTTGAAGGCCATGTTGCTGCCAGCGGTCACCAGCAGTTCGCTCTCCTGGAGGCAGAAGCCGTCCCGCTGGCGCAGCTGGCTGTCAATCGCCGCCAGCAGAGGCCCATCGCCGACCACTGGCCCATAGCCATCGAGGCCAGCGGCTCCCTGACCTGCCGCCTCGATCGCGGCGGCCACCGCACGACCAACCTGGGCCGGAGGTGCCCAATTCACCATGCCCTGGCCCAGGGAAAGGGTGCCTGGAGTGGCCGCGATGAGGGCTCCCAGCTGGGGAATCACCGGGGTCTGCACCGCCGCCAGGCGGCGCGCCGGCCTGGCCCTCATGGCTGGATCAAGGGCGGGGATCCGGGCTCGATCGCCGGACGGGGGGTTGGGG
>JBAXME010000028.1:0-35659 GCA_037134455.1 Synechococcaceae cyanobacterium ELA445
ATCGCCGCCACCAGGCGGTCGTAGTCGAGGGGTTCGGTGAGGAAAGCCCGGGGGTGGCTGCCCAGCAGGGCCTCCAGGGGCTCCCGCACGGTGGGGTTGCGGTGCAGGGGCAGCAACAGGGCGGTGTCGGGGTACTTGTCGAGCAGTGCCAGGAAGCCCCGGCCGATGTCCTGAAGCCTTGGACCCCAGTTTTCCCGGCGGTGCACGGTGGCCAGGATCACCCGCTGGAGTTGCCAGTCCAGACCGGGCAATTCCAGCTTTGGGGCCCGCTCCGCCATCAGCAGCAGGGCATCGATCACCGTGTTGCCGGTCACCAGGATGCGGCCCACCACCCCAGAGGCCTGGAGGTTGGCCTCCGACACCTTGGTGGGGGCGAAATGGAGCTGGGCCACTTGGGAGATCAGGCGCCGGTTGGCCTCCTCCGGGAAAGGATCCAGCAGGTTGTCGGTGCGCAGGCCCGCCTCCACATGTCCCACGGGCACCTGCTCGTAGAACGCCGCCAGGGCCGAGGCGAAGGCCGTGGTGGTGTCCCCCTGCACCAACACCAGATCCGGACGATGGAGGGTGAATTCCTGGCGCAGTCCCTCCAATGCCGCGCAGGTGACATGGGTCAGGGTCTGCTGGGGCGCCATCAGGGCCAGATCCAGGTCGGCCTCCAGCCCGAACAGGTCCATCACCTGGGCCACCATCTCGCGGTGCTGGCCCGTGAGCACCACCCGGGTGCGCAGGTCGGGGGCTTGGCGGAACGCCAGGATCACGGGTGCCAGCTTGATTGCTTCAGGCCTGGTTCCGAGAACGATGGTGACCAGGGGAAGGGGGGGCAAGGGCGCAATGCAACCGGCCGGATCCTAAAGATGGAGGCCATCGGCCCATGACAACCGAGCAATTTCAGGCAAAGCTGGCTCCACTTCCGTTCCCGCCGCGATGACCACCACCGAACCTGGCTCCCCCTTCACGTTGTTTCCACCGCCACCGCCTCCCCCGGAGCCGTTGATGACCCTGGAGACCACCCTCCTGCAGCCGGAGATCGCGGCCCCAGCCACCCCGGCTAGCGGCACCTACGTCGACAAGCTCGATCTGCCCGGCTTGCCCGCCAACCTCGAGGGGATCGTTCGTCTCGCCTACGAGCACGACTATTCAGACATCCACATCGGAGTGGGTGAACAGCCCCGCTACCGCAACCGGGGAGAGATGCATCACACCGGTTGGCCCGTCACCGATGGGGCCACCTTCAACGGCTGGTTGCGGGAAATGCTGACGCCGGTGGAACTGGATCGTTTCAACAACGACAAGGAGTTCGACGGATCCTTTGCCTTCCCCTTCGTGCGGGTGCGGATCAACCTGTTGGAAACCCTGTTGGGCCCCGCCATGGTGCTGCGGCTCATCCCCCAGAAGATCGCCACCATCGACGACCTGCACCTGCCCAAGGTGCTCGAGGAGCTCTGTCAGCGCCCCAAGGGCCTGGTGCTGGTCACCGGACCCACTGGCTCCGGCAAGAGCACCACCCTGGCGGCGATGGTCGACTGGATCAACCGCAACCAGCCGCGCCACATCATCACGATCGAGGATCCGATCGAATTTGTGCACGAGAGCAAGACCTCCCTGGTGCGCCAACGGGAGGTTGGGCACCACACCAAGGTGTTCCACAACGCTCTGCGGGCCTCCTTGCGGGAAGATCCCGACGTGATCCTGATCGGGGAGATCCGGGACCGCGAGACCCTCACCACCGCCCTGGAGGCTTCCCAGACCGGTCACCTGGTGTTCGGCACCCTGCACACCAACTCCGCTGTGCGCACGGTGGAACGGGTTCTGGGCATGTATCCACCCGAGGACCAGGACAACGTGCGGCGCTCCGTGGCCGAATCGCTTCTGGGGGTGATCTCCCAGGGCTTGATCAAAACCACGGACGGCAAACGGGCCGCCTTCCACGACATCCTGATCAATTCCGATGCCTGCCGCGATTACATCCAGCAGTGCAAAATGGATGAGGTGGAGCAGATCATGGAGCGCAGCGCCTTCGACGGCATGCAGACCTCCAACCAGGCCCTGCTCAAGCTGGTGGAAGAAGGCAAAGTCGATCCCGACGATGCCCTCGCCCAGAGCCTCAAGCCCAACGAACTGGCCCAGTCACTGCGCGGGCGACAGTGAGCCGATCAAACGCACCAGCAGAAGCACCCCCAAGCCGACGGACAGGCCGAGCATGGCCAGACGCCCATTCCAGATTTCGGCCTGGGGGGTAAACCCGCGCCGCCAGGCATTCAATTCATCCGGTCCGACGGGAGCGGGCCCCTCGCCGTTCTCGCCGATGTCCGGGGGGGCCATGGGGCCGAGGGCAGTTGTGGTCTTACCACCCTAGGGGGATTCCCCCGATGGAAGCTCCCCATAGAGAGCGTCGGCCTGCTCCAGGGGCAGCCGTGCCATCACCCCGAGATTCATGTGGCTGCGGTAACCGGCCGCCAGCCGCTGGGCCGCGGCTACCCCGATCATGGCCGCGTTATCGGTGCAGTAGGCCAGGGGCGCCACGCGCCAGCCCAGGCCGAGGTCGCCGCATCGCTCGGCCATCCGCTGCCTCAGGCGGCGGTTCGCGGCCACTCCGCCCACCATCACCACGGTTCCTAGCCCCTGGTCCTTGGCGCAGCGGCAGGTGCGCTCCACCAGCACCTCCGCTACCACCCGTTCGAAGCTCGCCGCCACATCCGCCACCGGCAGCGGCTCACCCCGCCCCTCGATTGATTGCACCAATCGCAACACGGCAGTTTTGAGGCCACTGAAGCTGAAGTCATAGGGATGGAAGCCCCCTTCCGGCAGCGACACCCGGCCCTTGGGCAGGGGGAAGCGGAGGGGATCTCCCTCCGCTCCGGCGGCCTGGATCGCCGGCCCGCCCGGATACCCCAGCCCCAGCAGGCGTGCCACCTTGTCAAATGCCTCTCCGGCGGCGTCATCCCGGCTGCGGCCGAAACGGACGTACTGGCCGGGGCCATCCATGCGGATCATCTCGGTGTGGCCACCGCTCACCAGCAACACCAGGGCTGGCCCCGGCGGCAGCGGCTCCCCCAGGTGCACCGAACAGAGGTGCCCCTCCAGGTGGTGCACCCCCACGAACGGCAGCCCATGCAGGGCCGCCAGGGTGCGACCGGTGACCGATCCCACCAGCAGCGCCCCCACCAGCCCAGGGGCCGCCGTGGCGGCGATGCCATCGAGATCGGAGAAGCCCAGGCCGCTGGAGGCCATCACCTGGTCGATCAGGTGGGGCAACGCCTCCACGTGGCGCCGGGAGGCGATTTCCGGCACCACGCCGCCCCAGGTGGCGTGCTCCTCGATCTGGGAAGCGACGGCGCTGGCGAGCACCTCGTGGTCCCGCACCACGGCCGCCGCGGACTCGTCACAACTTGTTTCGACGGCCAGCAGCGTCGCCATTGGTTCCGGAGATGTCCCCTACTGTCCGCAAGTGACATCCTGCCTCGCCGCAGGCATTTCCAAGCACTTCGCCAGCACCGGACACGATGCGCCGTCTCTTTGCTGTTCTGATTTCAGCCTTCCTGTTCTTCGGGTTCGCGTCCACGGCCCAGGCTGATGTGGCGGGACTGACCCCCTGCTCCGAAAGCGCCCGCTTCCAGCAGCGGGCAAGCCAGGCCACCACCGCCCAGGCCAAGGCACGCTTCGCGGCCTATGGCCAAGCCGTCTGCGGTGATGACGGTCTTCCCCACCTGATCGTGGATGGCCGCTGGAGCCATGCCGGTGACTTCCTGATCCCCAGCATTGCCTTCCTCTACATCACCGGCACGATTGGCTGGGCCGGCCGTAGCTACCTGATGGCCATCCGTGGCAGCAAGGACGCCACCACCCGCGAAATCCAGATCGATCTGCCCCTCGCCTTCAAGTCCACCTTGGGTGCCGCCACCTGGCCCCTGGCTGCCTTCAAGGAACTGACCAGCGGCAAGCTGCTGGAAGACGACGCCAAGGTCACCGTTTCCCCCCGCTGAAGCCCTGAGCCATGAAGAAATTCCTCACCACTGCCCCTGTTGTGGCCGCCGTCTGGTTCACCCTCACCGCCGGCATCATGATTGAGTTCAATCGGTTTTTCCCCGATCTTCTCTTCCATCCCCTCTGAAATCTGGGTTGGAATCATCGCCTTGCAGAAGCGGCCTAAGGGCCGCTTTTTTTATGGTCTGCCATCAGCCTTTTCCCCTCAGCTGACTTCCCTTACCCAAGGGGATCGCCATCGAGGCCCATCAACGCCTCCAGTTCTCCCTGGGCCTGCTTTAGATCGCCATTCACCACATGGGCGTCGAACTCGGCCTCGGCCGCCAGCTCCACCCGGGCGCGCTCCAATCGCCGCAGGATCGCTTCCTCGGTGTCGGTGCCGCGGCCGCGGATGCGCCGCTCCAGTTCCTCGAAGGAGGGGGGCTTGAGGAAGATCTGAAATCCCTCGGGGCAGCTGCGGCGCACCTGGCGCGCCCCCTCCAGTTCGATCTCCAGCAGCACGGGCTGTCCAGCGGCCAGGTGCGCCTCCACCGCTGAACGGGGTGTGCCGTAGCGGTTGCCCGCGAACTCGGCCCACTCCAGCAGTCCCCCTTCCGCCAGCCGGACATCGAATTGTTCGCGGCTGAGGAAAAAGTAGTGCTGGCCGTCCACTTCACCGCTGCGGGGCTCTCGGGTGGTGGCTGACACCGAGAGCCAGAGGTGGGGGTGACGCCGCAGCAGCGCCGCCACCAGGGTGCCCTTGCCAACGCCACTGGGTCCGGTGAGCACCGTCAGTCGGCCGCGGGTGGGGGAGGAGGCCATCGCCTTGAGCATCGTTGGCCAGCAGAGTAGGGGCCATGAACGCCCTTGCCCCGGTATCCCCCTCTCCCCAGGCACCGCTCCAGCCCCCACTTCAGGCCCTGGACGTCACCAGCCTCAGGGCGGTGCTGGCTGAATTGCGGCCCGCCCTGCTCCCCTGCCGTTTCGAGAAGGCCCAGCAGAACGCGCCCGCCACGCTGCAGCTGGGGTTTCGGGGTCTGGAGCGACGCTTCTGGCTGGAGATCAGCTGGCAGGCGGAGGCCCCACGGCTGTTGGCCATCGATCCCCCTGCCCGCTGCGGCGCCGGCAGCACCCTTGCTCTCCAGCTCCAGCATGGGCTGGGCGGCCTGGCCCTGGTGGCGATCCACCAGTCGGGCTGGGAGCGGGTGGTGGAGCTGGGTTTTGCCCAGCGCCCGACGGATCCGATCACGCGCACGGTGGTGGTGGAGCTGATGGGTCGCCACAGCAACGTGTTCCTGCTCGATGGGCAGCGGCGGGTGGTCGCCCTCGGGCGCCAGGTGCGCGAGCAACAGTCCCGGCTGCGGCCCATTGCCACCGGCGATGCCTACGGCGCACCGCCCCCCCTCCAGGGTTCCATCCCCGACCCCTCCGAAACCTTCGAGCACTGGAAAGCTCGGCTCGCCCTGGTGCCCGTCGCCCTTCGGAGGGCCCTGCAGGAGGCCTACCAGGGCCTGAGCCCTGCCCTGGCCCTCCAGCTCGCGGGTGATCGGCCCGGCAGCTCCACCGACCTGCTCCACCGACCGGTGGATCAGCTCACCGGCGCGGATTGGTTGGGGCTCTGGCGGTGCTGGCAGCGCTGGCTGCACTGCATCGAGGCCGATCAGTTCAGCTTCGCTACCGGGGGAACGACCGCCTATCGCTGTTGGTTGGAAGCGCAGGATGAAAGGGTCGGTTCCCTGGCGGTTCCAGGGGGCCCATCCCCTGATCTTCCCCTCAACCGGGCGCTGGCGAGCTACTACGCCAAGGAGCTCAATCGACGCCAGTTCGAGCAGCGCCTGCTCATCCTGCGGCAACGGGCCCAGCGGGCCCTTGAACGGGAGCGGCGCTTGATGGTCGAGCAGGAGGGCTTGCTGGCGCGGGTGGAGAACAGTGACGCACTTCAGGAGCGGGCCCATGCCCTGCTCAGTGGTCTCGCCCCCAACCGGGAGGAGATCGACCAGGCCCAGGTTCTCTACCGCCAGGCGCGCAAGCTGCGGCGCTCCGCGGCGGCGATCGTCCCCCGGATCGAGCACCACCGCCAGCGCCTGGAGCGCATCGAGGCCAGCCTCACGTTTCTCGAGCAGGCCGATGACCTCGAACAACTTGATGGGCTGGAGAGCGAGTGGGGCGATAGTGGCGCCGGTGACCGACGCCAGCGGCGGCCCAGTGCCGCCGTAGCGGCCGAGGCACCTCGTCCGCTCGAATTGCGTACCGCCGGCGGTCTGCGGGTGCAGGTGGGTCGCAACCACCGCCAGAACGATTGGATCAGCCTGCGCCAGGCCCGCCGTGGCGATCTCTGGTTCCATGCCCAGGAATGCCCGGGCAGCCACGTGGTGCTGAAGTGCTCGGAAGCTGTGGCCCGGGACGATGACCTGCAGCTGGCGGCGGATCTGGCCGCCCATTTCAGCCGCGCCCGGGGCAACGCACGCGTGGCCGTGGTGATGGTGCCGGTGGATCAGCTGCAGCGCATCCCCGGTGCCGGCGCCGGCACGGTGCGCCACCGTGGAGGCGAACGGCTCTGGGCCGAACCAGGCCGCGCCGCAATCTGGCTGGAGCGGTCGGCCACCGAATCCGAACAGCCCTTACCTAGCCTTGGATCCGTGCGACGGCCATGAGCCCCACCGACCCCGCCGTGCCCCAGCCCCCTGCCCCGATCCGGGTGACCCCTGCCGCGGCGCCGGACAGCTTCCCCGCCGAGGTGGAGATGAGCCTGGTGGAGCACCTGGAGGAGCTGCGTCAGCGGGTGCTTCTGAGCTTGCTGGCCGTGGTGGTGGCCGCCGCCGCCTGTCTGGCCCTGGTGCGGCCGCTGGTGCGGCTGCTGGAGGTGCCGGCCGAGGGCATCCGTTTCCTGCAGCTGGCACCGGGGGAGTTCCTGTTTGTCTCCCTCAAGGTGGCGGGCTACGGCGGCCTGGTGCTGGCCCTCCCCTACGTGCTGTACCAGGGGCTCTCCTTTGTGCTGCCGGGCCTGACCGTGCGTGAGCGGCGGTTGGTGGCTCCGGCGGTGGCGGGCTCGGCGGTGCTGTTTCTGGCGGGCCTGGCCTTCGCCTGGTGGGCCCTGGTGCCCGCCGCCCTCCGCTTTCTGGTGAGCTACGGCGCCGACGTGGTGGAACCGATCTGGTCGATCGAGAGCTACCTCGATTTTGTTCTGCTGCTGATGGTGGCCACGGCCCTGGCCTTCCAGTTGCCCGTGCTGCAGCTGCTGCTGGGGGCCCTCGGCCTGTTGCGGGCCGAGACCATGCTCCGGGCCTGGCGCTGGGTGGTGCTGGCGGCCGCCCTGGCCGGGGCGGTGCTGACCCCCTCCACCGACCCGATCACGATGCTGTTGCTCACCGGGGCGATCACAGCCCTTTATTTGGTGGGGGTGGGCCTGGTTGCCCTGGTGCAGTCGGTGCGCCCCGAATCTTCCGGACTGGACTCCGCCCAGGCTGAAGCCGCCGAGGAGCCCTGAGCCCAGATTTCTCGGAGGTCGGAGAAGTCAGACATCAGAGCAGAAATTCGCTGCCGCGCCCTCCGGTCTCCAGGGGCAGGCCCATGGCCTTGCCCAGGCGGGGCTTCTCGGTGGTGCTGACCAACCACTGGCGCACCTGCTGGGCCACCCCCAACTCGTTGAGCAGGTCCACCAGCGCCTGCATGCGTAGGCCGTAGCCCTCCGCATCCAGCGGGAAGGACTGCTGCTCCAGATAGGCCCACATCACCTGCAGGTACAGGCGACCGCGCCGTTGCACCACCTGCATGTCGTAGGAGGCGCGCCAGCGGCTGCGCAGCACCCCGAGCACTTCGTCAACGGTGAGCGGCGGGGCGGGATCGGACTCGGTTACGGACACGGATGCGGGCACGGTGTCGGCTGCGGCCTTGGGCCACGCGCGCAACAGCATGTTGCAGCAAGAGCCCAAACCCCCGAAGCCACAAACGGACACGGCAGGGGCAACGTCCATAATGGGCCGCACGTGGCGTCGGCTCTCCGGACCTTCCTATGACCCAGATCCCAGCGAGCGCCTCGAGCGGTGATGTGCCCGGAATGGGTCGTCGGCAGTTCATGAATCTCCTGACCTTCGGATCGGTCACGGGCGTGGCCCTGGGAGCTCTCTATCCAGTGGTCAACTACTTCATCCCGCCCAAGGCCGCTGGCAGCGGTGGCGGGGTAACCGCCAAGGACGAACTGGGCAACAGCGTCACCGCCAGTGGCTGGCTTTCCACCCACAAGGAGGGCGACCGCAGCCTGGTGCAGGGTCTCAAGGGTGACCCCACCTACCTGCTGGTCGAGGGGGCCGACGCCATCGGCAGCTACGGCATCAATGCCATTTGCACCCACCTGGGCTGCGTCGTGCCCTGGAACAGTGGCGCCAACAAGTTCATGTGCCCTTGCCACGGCAGCCAGTACGACGCCACCGGCAAGGTGGTGCGCGGCCCTGCCCCCCTCTCCCTCGCCTTGGCCCAGGTGTCCGTGGAGAGTGACAACGTCTTCCTCAGCCCCTGGACGGACACCGATTTCCGTACTGGCGAGAAGCCCTGGTGGTCCTGAATCCCCCGCGTCCGCTCCCTTCTCCCCGTCGCACCACCGTCCGCCCCATGCGCCGTTCCCTCACCCTCCTGCTCAGTTCCCTGCTCGCCCTCGGAGCGTTGCTGATCGCCCCCCAGGCCAGCTGGGCCTATCCCTTCTGGGCGCAGCAGAACTACGAAAACCCCCGGGAAGCCACGGGCAAGCTCGTCTGCGCCAACTGCCACCTGGCCAAGAAGCCCACCCACGTGGAGGTCCCCCAGGCCGTCTTCGCCGACACGGTGTTCAAGGCCACCGTCGAGGTTCCCTACGACACCAGTGTTCAGCAGGTGGCCGGCGACGGCAGCCGCACCGGCTTGAACGTGGGTGCGGTGGTGATCCTTCCCGATGGCTTCACCCTCGCCCCCCCCGAGCGGCTCAGCGACGAACTCAAGGAGGAGACCAAGGGCGTCTACTACACCCAGTACAGCGACTCCCTCCCCAACATCATCCTGGTGGGACCCCTGCCGGGTGATCAGCACCAGGAGATCGTCTTCCCGATCCTCTCCCCCGATCCCGCCACCGACAGCTCGATTCACTTCGGCAAATACTCCATCAACGTGGGCGCCAACCGCGGCCGCGGCCAGGTGACCCCCACCGGCGAGAAGACCAACAACACCGTCTACACCGCCCCCGCCACCGGTCGCGTGGCTTCCATCACCCCCGGTGACAACGGCGTGACGGTGGTCGCTATCACGGCCGCCGATGGCAGCAGCCTGAGTGAAACCATCCCCGCCGGTCCCTCCCTGTTGGTGGTCGAGGGTGATCAGGTGCAGGCCGGCGCCCCCCTCACCGATGACCCCAACGTGGGTGGCTTTGGTCAGGTGGACACGGAGATCGTTCTCCAGAACCCCCAGAGGATCCTGGGGCTGCTGGCCTTCTTCGCCGCCGTCACCCTCGCCCAGATCATGCTGGTGCTGAAGAAGAAGCAGTTCGAGAAGGTGCAGGCCGCCCAGGGCGTCTGAGTTTCCCCGCTTCCCCTTGGATCTCCTGTCCCTGACTTCCCTACCCTTCGCTGTCTTCACCTCCCCGGGGCCCCTGCTGTTTGAGCTGGGGCCCTTCACCTTGCGTTGGTATGGATTGCTGATCGCCCTGGCGGTGCTGCTGGGGCTGGGGCTGGCCACACGGCTGGGCCGCTCCCGGGGCATTGACCCTGCCCTGATCGCCGATCTGCTGCCGATCATGGTGTTGGCGGCCGTGGTTAGCGCCCGCCTCTACTACGTGGCCTTTGAATGGCGGCAATACCAGCTGAACTGGCTGGACGCCCTGGCCATCTGGCGGGGTGGCATTGCCATCCACGGTGCCCTGATCGGCGGCACCCTGGCGGTGATCCTGTTCTGCCGCTGGCGCCGCCAGCCCTTCTGGGCCCTTCTGGACGTGATCGTCCCCTCGGTGGCCCTGGGCCAGGCCATCGGTCGCTGGGGCAACTTCTTTAATTCCGAGGCCTTCGGCCTGCCCACTGACCTGCCCTGGGCCCTCACCATCCCCTACGGCAGCCGCCCTACCGCCTTCCTGGCCCAGGGCACCTTCCATCCCACCTTTCTCTACGAATCCCTCTGGAACCTCGGGGTGCTCACACTGCTGCTGGTGCTGTTCGTGAGGGCGGGCCAAGGAAAGCTCTCCCTTCCCGATGGGGCCCTGAGCTGTATCTACCTGATTGGCTATAGCGCCGGCCGCTTCTGGATCGAGGGCCTCCGCATCGATCCCCTCTGCCTGCTTGGCGAGCCTCCTTTCTGTGAGGGGGGGCTGCGCATGGCCCAGTTGATGAGTCTCCTGCTCGTGGCCCTGGGCTCGGTGGGCCTCTGGTGGCTCTACGGGCGCCACCGGACGCTGCCCGATCCCAGCGGCGTCCGCTCTGCCAACCACAACGGATCGACCCCTTGAGTTCCCCTTCTTCCCGGGCCGAAGCCCCCCCGGTCCAGATCGTCGGCGCCGGACCGGGCGCCCCGGATCTCCTCACCCTGCGGGCCGCCCGTGCCGTCGAAACCGCGGACGTGCTGGTCTGGACCGATTCCCTCATTTCTCCCCTGATTGCCGCCCTGGCCCCTCCGGGCTGCGAATCGATTCGCACCAGCACGCTCACCCTTGAGCAGGTGATGGCCGTGGTGATCGATCGGGCCTCGGCGGGGTTGAAGGTGGTGAGGCTCCACGACGGTGACCCCTGCCTTTACGGCGCCATCGCTGAGCAGATCTGCCGCCTGGCCGATGCCGGACTGGCGGTGGAGGTGATCCCCGGCGTCAGTGCCTACCAGGCGACCGCCGCTGCCCTGCAGAGCGAACTGACCATCCCAGGTCTGGTGCAGACCATCGTGCTGAGCCGGGCAGGTGGACGTACGGGGGTGCCGGAACGGGAGTCCCTGGCCCGGCTGGCGGCACTAGGGGCTTCCCTCTGCCTTTACCTCAGTGCCCGCCATGTGGAGCAGGTGCAGGCCACGCTGCTGGAGCACTACCCAGCCGACACGCCCGTGGCCATTGGTTACCGCGTGAGCTGGCCCGATGAATGGATCCAGGTGGTGCCTCTCTCGCAGATGGCCGCCGTCAGCCTGGAACGAGCCTTGATCCGCACCACCCTCTATGTGATCAGTCCGGCCCTGGGTGCACCGGCGGAGGCCCGCTCCAAGCTCTACTCCGCCAGCCACGATCACCTGTTCAGGGCCGCCACCTCCTCGGTCGGTGCACCCTTGCCGTAGAGCTCCCGCTCCATCCGCTGCCGATCGAAGCCACACCCCAGCCGGTTCACGATCGCCTCAAGGTCCACGGCGGCGTTCCCCAGGCAGCAGGTGCCGCCGGGGGAAGGGGTCACGTTGAACACCAGCCCAGGCAGGGGTTCGATCCGCGCCTCTCCCAGCATCAACCGGCGCTCCCCTTTGTGGATCAGCTGGGGCCGCACGCCGCCATAGCCCTCGGCGAAGCGCAGATCCTCCAGGCGCATGCCCGGCACGATCTTGCGGGCATCGGCCAGGAACAGACGGCGCCGCAACCAGGGCACCTCGAAGAGCAGGTTGCGCAGGATGTAATTGCGAATGTCGGCCACCCGCAGCAGCTGCCAGAACACAGCGATCACGGCCCAATCGAGCCGGAGCACCTGCAGGAACTCGAGGAAGGAGGCAGGCCGGTAGCGCTCCAGCAGGGGCAGCAGCAGGGCGGTGGGCCCAAAGCGGGTCTTGCCAGGGGCACGCACATCGGGATCGCCGTGGATGGCGGCGAAGGGCAGCTGGTCGTTCTGCACGGTGTACACCTTGCCCTGCAGCAAATCGGGGGTGAAGTAAAAGCTGCCGGCCACGGGTAGGCAGGAGTACTCCAGGCCGAAACCCATCCTCTGGGCCATCAGCAGGCTGTGGGCCCCGGCGCAGACCGCCACGGACCGAGCCCGGTAGCGGCGGCGCCCCGATTCGGAAAGGGCCTCCACCCGGAAGGTTTCACCCTCGGGAGTGATCGAGGCGACCCGCTGGCCCAGCCCCAGGTCGATGCGGCGTTGGCTGCCGGCCACGGCGGCCCGGGCCTGATCGACGAACGATTCGGCCAGCTGCTCGTAGTCGACGGCGGTGTAGGTGCTGCGAATGCCGATCGCCACCAGTGGTTCGGGTCGCTCAGCCCCGTTCAGCCGAACCACCTCCGGTTCCCAGGCGGCAATCTGCTCCTTCTCCAGCAACTCCATGGCGGGGAAGTGGGGAGCGAAGCGCTCGAACCGCTGGCGCAGGAAGGCGCATTCCGCTTCACCGACCCCCAGCACCATCTTTGGGGTGCGGAACAGGGTGCGCCCGCGGCGGTCCTCGTCGAGCAGGGCGGCGTAGTGGACGATCATGTCGGCGGTGCGCTTGACCTTCACGGCCTTCTCGAGGCTGTAGTTGGTCTCGATGTCGCCGCAGTGGATCGTCTGGCTGTTGTTCGTGGCCTTGGAGTTCACCTGGGCCAGGCGGTCGTAGCGCTCCAGCAGGGTCAGCCGCCCCAGGTCGGTGTAGCGCGCCAGCTCGAACAGCAGGGCCGTACCGCAGACGCCTCCGCCCACGATCAGCACGTCTACCTCCTCCCAGTCCTCGACTGCGGTGGTGGGGGCGGGCGCGGCGGTGGTCACGCGGACGGGACGGCTCAATGGAGACCATTCTTCCTGGTCACCCTCCCGGGGGCCGGGTGGGGGCGACGGGGTTTTATAGTGGCGAGGTGCGGGCGATTAGCACAGCGGTAGCGCACTTCCTTCACACGGAAGGGGTCACTGGTTCGAATCCAGTATCGCCCATGATTTTAATGGCCCAATGATTATATTTGGCTCGTAGGTTTTTAGATTTTTTTGTTAGCGACGCCCGCCGGATCGTTGGGGCGATATTGTTTACCTTGTTCAGCCAACATCGGTAAGACGGCTGCGCAAGCCTCTCTGGTGGCCTGCGGTGTCTGTCGCCCAGGTCCCGTTCGTGCCCCAGTCCATACCCACCGAAGAACCCAGCCCCACCGTCTCCCTGGAGGCCCTTTCCGGGGAATCGGTCCTCGGTGAGTCAGGCGCAGGAAAGGGGGCTCGGCCTGAGCTGGCTCGGCTGGGGGCCATTCTCCGCAAAGCCCGCGAGGAGAGGGGCCTTGCCCTTGAGGCCCTTGCCGATCAGCTCCACATGGGGCGCGATCAGCTCCAGGCTCTCGAGTCGGCGGATGGGGCCCGCTTGCCCGAAAAGGTGTTTGTGGTGGCCCAGGCCCGAAGAGTGGCCTCGGCCCTCGGCCTGGATGCCGATCCGCTGATCGAGGATTTGCGCAAGGTCGATTGTGCCGATCCCCGCGAACGGGGCGGCGCAGCCTTACCCCAACCCCAACCTTCACGGTCTTCGCCGTCGCTCGATTCCCCCCCCTCCCGCGCTTCCCGTGCTCCCTTCCCCGGACGCGCCCTGGCCGGGGTGGGTGCCCTGGCCCTGCTGTTGGCTGGTGCCGGTCTGGCCTGGCGGCATCTGGGCAGTTTGCGCCCATCCGGCCCCACCCCGGTCGCACAGTCCCAGCCGGCTCCGCAGGCCGCGCCCGCGCCCCAATCTCCCCCCGTCCTGCTGATCTCCAGCCCCCAGGGCAGCTGGATCTCCGTTCGCTTCGGCTCCGGCGAGCGTCTCTTTCAAGGGAACCTCAAGGGGGTCCGCCCATTTCCCCTCACCCGCGAGATCCAGGTGCTGGCCGGTCGTCCCGATCTGGTGACCGTGCGAGTCGGAACGGCGGAGCCCCGCAGGTTCGGCCGCATCGATGAGGTGGTCTGGCGCTCCTTCAGGTCACCTTGAGGCGCAATCCGCTGGCTTCGGTCACGGCCGGATCACAGGCCTGAAGGCTCCAGCGCTCCAGGCTCAGGTCCGTCTCGGGGCTGCGGGGTTGCAACGCGATCGTGAGCGCATTCGGTGACGCCTGCACCACCAGCTCGGCGATCAGCGCTTCCGGGCGCCGGTCGACGGCGGCCGCCAGCCGCAGCAGCAGGGCCATCGAGCTCACCGTGCGCCGTTGTTGACGCCCCTCGATCAACTGCCATGACTCATGGCGCTTCTTGGGCAGGCCGCGGCGGTGGTAGCGGGCGATGGCCGCCACCATCAGGTGCTCACTGTCCGAGTAGCCAAGCAGTTCGCCGTTGCGGATCAGGTACCAGGTGTGCTTGTGGTAGGCGCCGATGTTGATGTGCTGGCCGCAGGCGTGCAGCATCGCGGCGGCCCAGAGCAGCTGCCGCCCCTCGCCTTCGTCCTCGTGCAGCAGCCCCCGGGTCTGGTCGTAAAGGCTCAGGGCGTGGCCCGCTACCCGCTCGGCCCGCTTCTGGTCCACTCCGTAGCGCTGGGCCTGGTGCAGCACCGTGCGTTGGCGGATCGAGCTCTGGAAGGCGAAGCGGTCCACAATGAGGTCCTTGCGCAGCATCCAGTCGACGATCAGGCCTTCGCGAAGGGCCCGCTCGCTGATCACCATCTCCCGGGCGCCCAACATGCCCATGGTGGTCTGCAGGATCAAGGCACCGGGCACGATGATCTCGGCCCGACGGTCGTTGAGGGTCGGAAGGGCCCGGCGTTGTTCCGGGGTCATCTCCACCAGCCGGGCCATCAGTTGATCGAGCCTTTCCCGGCTCACCTTGTAGCCCTGCAACCGCAGGGGGGGACGCTCATCGAGGGCGGCGGCCATGGCGGCCAGGGCCATGGCGCTGCCGCTGGTGGCCACCAGCACGGGTGTTTCGCCGGGCTCCAGGCGCCGTTTCACCTTGTCCACCGCCGGCTCCAGGGATCCCTGGATGAAGGCCTTCAGGAAGGAGCGCCGCTCCGCAGGAATCGGGTCCTCGCGCACGAAGTCCCGATGCAGCCGCACCGCGCCCACCCGGCTGCTGGTGAGGGCGCGGGCATCGCGGCCATCCGCCAGGATCAGTTCGGTGGAGCCACCGCCGATGTCCAGGATCAGGTGGGGCTTGTCGCCGAAGGCCATGCCGGAAAGAACCCCCAGATAGATCAGCCGGGCCTCCTCCGGGCCGCTGATCAGATCCACCTCGAGCCCCAGTTGCTCCTGCACGGCCTGCAGGAAGTCACGGCCATTGGGGGCTTCCCGCACGGCGCTGGTGGCCGCGGTGACGATCTGCTCCACCCCATGGCCCTCCGCCAGCTCCCGGCAGTGGCGCAGGGTGAGGAAGGCCCGCTCGATCGCCTCGGGTGTGAGCTCGCCGCTTTCCTCGTCGCGCTCCCCCAAGCGGGTGCTGGATTTCTCCACCAGCACCACGCTGAAGCTGCGCAGCACCGGATCCACCGCCGCGATCAGCAGGTGGATCGAGTTGGTGCCGATGTCGATCGCGGCCACATGCCGCAGTTGGTTCCTGGGGGAGGCGGTGGCCCGTTGCTGATCCAGCTCCGGCATGGGGGGCAGGTCGGCTGCGGTCGGCGTCACTTTGCCACCGGGCCGCCGTTTCGGAACAGCCAGCCCAGGCGGGACCTAGGGTGCCGCCAACTTGGGGGACATCCGGCGGCGCCATGGCCAGCTCCGGCAACGGGTCGTTTCTGCGGGGTTGGTTCGAACTGCTCCGCTGGCACAAACCCAGCGGTCGCATGATCCTGCTGATCCCAGCCGGCTGGGCCCTCTGGCTGACCCCCGGGGCGCCTCCGGCGGCGGCCCTGGTGGGGTGGATCCTGCTGGGGGGCTTGGCGGTGAGCGGCGCGGGGTGTGTCGCCAACGACCTCTGGGACCGGCGCATTGATCCTCTCGTTGAGCGCACCCGCCTGCGCCCCCTGGCCAGCGGCCGGGTGAGTGTGGCCAGTGCGGTGCTGCTGCTGGTGCTCTGCCTGGCGGTGGCCCTGGCGGTGGTGCTGGCCCTCCCGGTCGCCAGCCGAGAACTCTGTTTGCTGCTCGCGCTCGCCACCCTGCCTCCGGTGCTGCTCTACCCCTCCGCCAAGCGCTGGTTTGCCCTGCCCCAGCTGGTGCTCGCCCTCTGCTGGGGTTTTGCCGTGCTGATCCCCTGGGCCGCCGCCACCGGATCCCTGTGGGGCGGCTGGCCCCTGGCGCTCACCTGGCTGGCCACCCTGGCCTGGACGTTTGGCTTCGATACGGCGTACGCCATGGCCGATCGCCGCGACGATGGGGCCCTTGGGCTGCGCAGCAGCGCCCTCACCCTCGGGAAGCGGGTGCCCCTGGCCGTCGCGATCAGCTACGGACTGGCGGCGGTTTGCCTGGCGATCGCCGCGGCCCTGCAGGGGGTGGGGGCCCTGTTCTGGCCGCTGTGGATCGTGGCGGCGGTGGCGATGCAGCGGGAGGCCCACCGCCTGGATGGCCACCACTTCGGCCGCCAGGTGCGGCTTGGTGGCCTGCTGCTGCTGGCCCTGGTGCTGGGGAGGCTGCCGTGAGTCCCCCAGGGCCGCATCGGGGCATACCGCTGCCGCCGCCCCTGCGGCCGGGCGACCGGGTGCGGCTGGTGGCCGCCAGCTCCGCCCTGCGGGAGCAGGAGCGGCTCCGCGCAGGGCTGGCCCTGCTGCAGGACTGGGGCCTGGTGGTGGAGGACGGCTTCGATCCCTCCCGTTGCTGGGGCTACCTGGCCGGTGACGATCCCCGCCGGCTTGCCGATCTGGTGCTCCCTGGCCACGGGGAGGCACCGGCCCTGCGGGCCTGCGTGCGCGGGGGCTGGGGGGCGGCCCGGCTGTTGGAGCATCCCCTGCCCCTGCCCGCCGGCTGGCTGCTGGGCTTCTCCGATGTCACCTCCCTGCTCTGGGCTCAGCAGGCCCAGGGCCATGGCGGCGGCATCCATGGCCCCCTGGTCACCACCCTGGCGGACGAACCGGCCTGGAGCCAGCAGCGCCTGCGCGCCCTGCTGTTTGGCGAGCCGGTGGCCGACCTCAGCGGCGAGGGCTGGCGGGGGGGCGTCGCCGAGGGGCCCCTGTTGGTGGCCAATCTCACGGTGGCCACCCACCTGCTGGGCACCCCCCACCTGCCCCGGCTGGAGGGGGCTGTGCTGGTGCTGGAGGACGTGGGCGAGGCCCCTTACCGCGTCGATCGCATGCTCACCCACTGGCGCCTTTGCGGGGCCCTTCAGCGGCTGGCGGCGATTGGTTTCGGTCGTTTCAGTGACGACGGCGAGGACGCTGCGGGGGACGGGGGGGACGGGCGCTTCAGCACCGAGCAGGTGCTGCGGGAGCGCACGGCGGATCTGGGCGTTCCCGTGGTCGGTGGTTTGGAGGTGGGCCATGGACCGGGTAATGCGGCCCTGCCCCTGGGGGTTTGGGCCCGCCTGGATGGCTCCACCGGTCGCCTCAGCCTGCTGGGCTGATCGTTCCTGGGCCTGTCCGGGCTGCCAGCACCGCCTCGGCGATGCGCAGATCAAAGGGGGTGGTGACCTTGATGTTGGAGGGCTCCGCTTCCAATACCCGCACCGGCCAGCCGAGCCGCTCGAACAGGGAGGCATCGTCCGTGACGCTCCAGCCGCCCTCCGTGGCCTGCTCGTGGGCCGCGCGCAGCCGCTCCACGGCAAACCCCTGGGGGGTCTGGGCGGCCCAGAGATGGCTGCGGTCGGGGGTGTCGAGGATGGTGCCGGCGGCGTCGACCCGCTTGATCGTGTCGCTCACCGGGATGGCGGCGATCACCGCCTCCCCCTGGCGCACGGCCGCGGCGCAGCGCTCCAACAGCTGCGGCTCCACCAGGCAGCGGGCCCCGTCATGGATGAGCACGTGTTCGGCTTCCGGCGGCAGGGCCGCCAGCCCCCGGCGCACCGATTCCTGGCGGCTGGCGCCGCCGTCGATCCAGACAATGGGTCGATTGGGCGCACTGAGGACCCCCACCAGGGCCTCCACCGCGTGGCGGTCCACCGGCTGACCCACCAGGCCGATCCAGCGGATGGCGCCGCAGGCCAGGGCGGCCTCCAGGGTCCAGGCCAGCACCGGACGCCCCGCCAGGGGGAGCAGCAACTTGTTGCGGTCCGCACCCATGCGGTGGCCACTGCCGGCGGCGGCGATCAGCAAATGCACAAGCAGCTCCTGTTTGGGGTGGATGACGGAACCAGATTCATACAATCGGGCCGCGTCCTGCCCCGCTTTTGCCGCCCTGATGCGTGTTCTCTTTCTGATCCCCGGCGGCAGTGCCTCCCAGCTGCAGGCCATCCCCGCCGTGGCGGCCGTGGTCGATCAGCTCCACGCCCAGGTGCAAGTTGTGTGCCCCACCGCCGCGGCCCCCATCTGGAGCCTCCTGCCCCAGCTGCACCATGTGTTGCCCTTCGGCACGGAGGAGGATGACGGCTTCGGGGGGCGCAACAGCCTCGCCGACTGGGCCAACCTTCTGGGCCAGGTCCGCGATCCCGATTTTCAGGCCTGCATCAACCTCGCCCACGGCCGGGATCTGGATCTGATGCTGTCCATGACCCACATCCCCACCCGCATTGCCACGGGCGGTTTTGCCCTCACCGAGCGGGTGGCCCTGGCGGCGACGGGCTGGCCCAACCAGAACCTGGAGTCCTTCCTGGCGCCCCTGGGGATCCGCCTGGAGGCGGGTGCCTATCGCCTCACCCTGCCCAGGCCACTGCTGGAGCAGGCTGTGGCCGAGCTGCCCCCCGGCGATGGTCCCGCCCTGTTGATGGCCCCCTCCGGCTCGGAGGGGGATTGGCCTGCCGATCGCTGGCATGGGCTCCCCGACCAGGTGAGGCTCAAGCTGCCCTCCCTGCGTGTGGTACTGGCCAATCAGCAGGCCTCACCCCTTGAGCGGGCCGCTGCGGTGGCCGCCGCCGATGTGGTGCTCGCCAGCGACCCCGCCACCATCGAACTGGCCCTGCTCACCGGCACCCCCTTGGTGGCTTTGGGTTGCAGTGGCGACAGCCTGCCGGCCCGTCAAGGGGTACAAGGGGTGGGCTCCAAAGCAGCCTTGGACAGGCTGAGCGTCGACGAGGTGCTGCAGGTCCTGGGGCTGGGTTAGCCGGTACCCACCCGCGGCACCATCGGATGCTTCCCACCCAAAACCTCCAGAGAAGAAGCCTGGGAGGCCGGCGTCGAGCCCCCTCCAGCCGTGCACAGAGGCCCTGGCTCAACCCTTTGCTGGCCTTCGCTTTCGTGGTCAACGGCTCCGCGGCCGCCTACCACTTCGTCGAAGGCTGGGACTGGGGGGATGCCTATTGGATGGTGGC
The DNA here is from genome assembly GCA_037134455.1 of Synechococcaceae cyanobacterium ELA445. Classification (GTDB taxonomy): domain Bacteria; phylum Cyanobacteriota; class Cyanobacteriia; order PCC-6307; family Cyanobiaceae; genus ATX-6F1. The sequence goes on from JBAXME010000028.1 coordinate 19,110, forward strand.
GATCACCATCAGCACCATCGGCTACGGAGAGGTCAATCCCCTCACCAGTGCCGGTCGTGTCATCACCACCTTCACGATCGTGGGCGGGGTGGTGGTGGTGCAGCTCACCATCCAGAGCCTGCTAGGGCTTAGTGAATCCGGTTATTTCCGTCGGCTGCGCCAGAGCCGCTTCCGCCGCTATCTGAAAACCATGGACAATCACGTGATCCTCTGCGGTTACGGCCGCATTGGCCAGGAGATCGCCGAGAAGCTCAGCTCCGAAGGGGTGCCCCTGCTGGTGCTGGAGATGGATCCGTCCCGCAAGGAGGCCGCCGAGGCCAAGGGGCTGCCGGTGCTGCAGGCGGATGCCACCCTCGACGAGACCCTGCAGGAGGCCGGCATCCACCGCTGCCTCAGCCTGGTGGCGGCCCTGCCCAGCAACGCGGCCAACCTCTATGTGGTGCTCAGTGCCCGCGGCCTGGCTCCCAAGTGCCGCCTGATCGCCCGCTCCGACAGTGACGAGGCGGAGCGGAAGCTGCGCCTGGCGGGGGCCGACCAGGTGGTGAGTCCCTACGTGGCCGGGGGCCGGGCGATGGCGGCCACCGCCCTGCGCCCCCTGGCGGTGGACTTCATGGAACTGTTGGCGGGCTCGAACTGCGAAGTGGATGAGTTCCAGCTCAGCGATCAGCCCGATCGCCTTACCGCCATCAATGGACGAACCCTGGCGGAAATGGAGTTCGGTCGCCACAGCGGTGCCCAGATCCTGGCGATCCGCAACCCGGAACCGGCGGAACCGGAAACCTATGCCTACCGCGGCACCACCTATTCCCGCAGCCCTTCCGCCCTCCTCACCAATCCCGGTGGCGACGTTCAGCTGGCCCCGGGCCAACTGCTGGTGGTGCTGGGCAGCAAAAGTCAACTGGAACGGTTCGCCGCCCTGCTTGGTCCAGCCCTCGAATCGATGGACGCCATGAGCACTTGAGCCCTGGCGGCATACGATCGCCATCCGATCTCCTTCCCCCGATGTCCGTCGACGCTGCCTCCCCCCTGGCGGGACAGATCGCCCTGGTGACGGGAGCCAGCCGAGGCATCGGCCGGGCCATCGCCCTCGAGCTCGCCCGTGCTGGGGCCGGCGTGGTGGTCAACTACGCCAGCTCCCAGGAGTCGGCGGAGGAGGTGGTGGCCCTGATCGCGGCCGAGGGTGGTGAAGCCTGGGCCCACCGCGCCGATGTGGCCGATGAGGAGCAGGTGGAGGCGATGGTCAAGGCGGTGCTCGAGCGCCATGGCCGCCTGGATGTGCTGGTCAACAACGCCGGCATCACCCGGGACGGACTGCTGATGCGCATGAAGACCTCCGACTGGCGCAGCGTGATCGACCTCAACCTCACGGGGGTGTTTCTCTGCACCCGTTCCGTGAGCCGCTCGATGCTCAAGGCACGCCACGGAAGGATCATCAACATCACCTCCGTGGTGGGACTGATGGGCAACCCCGGGCAGGCCAACTACAGCGCCGCCAAGGCCGGCGTGATCGGCTTCACCCGCAGCACGGCGGCGGAGTTTGCCAGCCGGGGCGTCACCGTTAACGCCGTGGCCCCAGGTTTTATCGCCACCGACATGACCAAGGACTTGCCCGTGGAGGCGATCCTCTCCGCCATCCCCCTGGCCCGGCTGGGCCAGCCCGAGGAGGTGGCCAGCGCCGTGCGCTTCCTGGCCGCCGATCCCGCCGCCGCCTACATGACCGGCCAGGTGCTGCAGGTGGATGGCGGCATGGTGATGCGCTGAGAGCCTGCAGTGCTGATCCCTGATGGTGAGCCGTTGGTGGTCTGCTCAGCTTTCCAGGGGGCGGCCCAGCTCCTCCCGTAGGCGACGGATCTGCAGCAACAGCCGCAGCCGCCGGCTGCGGGCCGTGATCGTCAGGAACAGGCGCAGGGGGATATAGACCAAGGCCATCAGCAGACCCAGCCCTGCCACCGCCAGGAAGGTGATGTAGTTGGGGCCAGTGAGGGGGACGGCAAGGGGAGCCATCAGCGGGTCGGATCCCACGCTCTCAAGGGTGTTCTGCAGCATTTCGTCCATGCGTTGACCCTATCGGGACCACCTGTGCCCCGTTGCCCCATTCGGGTTTCCCCACCGGTGGGGCGATGACCGCTTGCCAGGCCCTGTGGGAGCCTGAGATGACGGGCTTCTTTCCCTTTCCGGCATGGCCAAACTGATCAGCTTTTCCGATGCCTCCCGCGCTTCCCTCGAGCGGGGTGTCAATGCCCTCGCCGATGCGGTGCGGGTGACGATCGGACCCCGGGGCCGCAACGTGGTGCTGGAGAAGAAATTCGGCGCCCCCGACGTGGTCAATGACGGGGTGACGATCGCCAAGGAGATTGAACTGGAGGATCCGTTCGAGAACGTGGGCGCCAAGCTGATCCAGCAGGTGGCCTCCAAAACCAAGGACAAGGCCGGTGATGGCACCACCACCGCCACGGTGCTGGCCCAGGCGCTGGTGCAGGAGGGGCTGCGCAACGTGGCCGCAGGAGCCAGTCCCGTGGTGCTGCGCCGGGGCATGGAGCGGGCCACGGCCCTGGTGGTGGCTGGCATCGAGCGCCTCGCCAAGCCCGTGGCCGGTGATGCGATCCGCCAGGTGGCCACCGTCAGCTCCGGTGGCGATGAGGAGGTGGGCCGCATGGTCGCCGAGGCCATGGCCAAAGTGAGTGTCGACGGTGTGATCACCGTTGAAGAATCCACTTCCCTGGCCACCGAGTTGGAGATCACCGAGGGGATGGCCTTTGATCGGGGCTACTCCTCCCCTTATTTCGTCACCGATGGCGAGCGGCAGGTGGTGGAGTACGAGAACGCCCTGCTGCTGGTCACTGACCGCAAGGTGAGCGCCCTGGCCGACCTGGTGCCCCTGCTGGAGAAGGTGTCCCGCAGTGGTTCACCGTTGGTGATCCTGGCCGAGGAGGTGGACGGCGAGGCCCTGGCCACCCTGGTGGTGAACAAGAATCGGGGGGTGCTGCAGGTGGCGGCCGTGCGGGCCCCCTCCTTCGGCGAACGGCGCAAGGCCGCCCTGCAGGACATCGCGATCCTCACCGGCGCCACCGTGATCAGCGAAGACCAGGCCATGACCCTGGAGAAGGCCTCCCTCGATGACCTGGGTCGGGTGCGCCGGATCACGATCAGCAAGGACACCACCACGATCGTGGCCAACGACAGCCGCCACCAGGCGGTGCTGGATCGGGTGGCGGCGATCCGGCGCGAGCTGGAGGCCACTGACTCGGAGTACGACCGCGAGAAGCTGCAGGAACGGATCGCCAAGTTGGCCGGTGGTGTGGCCGTGATCAAGGTGGGCGCCCCCACCGAAACCGAGCTCAAGAACCGCAAGCTGCGGATCGAGGATGCCCTCAATGCCACCCGGGCGGCGGTGGAGGAAGGCATCGTCGCCGGCGGCGGCTCCGTGCTGGCCCAGCTGGCGATCGAGTTAGACCCCCTGGTGGGCCAGCTTTCCGGTGATGAGCGCACCGGCGTGGAGATCGTCCAGCGGGCCCTGAGTGCGCCCCTGCGCCAGATCGCCAACAACGCAGGCGAGAACGGCGATGTGGTGGTGGCCGAGGTGGGCCGCCGCAACCTGGGATTCAACGCCGTCTCCGGCGCCTACGAGGATCTGCTGGTCGCCGGCATCCTGGATGCGGCCAAGGTGGTGCGTCTCGCCCTGCAGGATGCGGTCTCGATCGCCGCTCTGTTGATCACCACCGAGGCCGTGATCGCCGATAAGCCCGAACCCGCCGCCCCCCCTGCACCGGACGGCGGCATGGGAGGGATGGGCGGCATGGGAGGAATGGGCGGTATGGGTGGCATGGGCATGCCCGGCATGATGTGAGCCCACCAGGGGCCCAGGCCTCAGCCCAGGGCCCTCACGTAGGCGGCCACCTGCAGATCCACCCCGGTGATCGCGGTGCCCACCACCACCGCGTCCGCCCCCTCCGAACGGGCGCGCAAGGCCTGCTCGGCCGAGGCGATACCCCCCTCACAGACCAGGGCCACCTCCGCGGGCAGAGCCTGCCGCAGGGGACCCACCAGGCCCCAGGCGGGGGGCTTCCGTGCTGCGGTTTCCTCCGTGTAGCCATAGAGGGTGGTGCCCACCCAGGCGCAACCAAGCTCCGCCGCCCGCAGGCCGTTTTCCAGGCTGTCGATGTCCGCCATCAGAGGCGCCCCAAGCTCTTCCCTGGCCCGGTTGATCAGGACGGCCAGCTCCTGGCCATCGGGGCGCTGCCGATCCGTGGCGTCGAGGGCCACCACGTCGGCGCCGGCGGCCCAGACCGCACGGATCTCCTCCCAGCCGGGGGTGATGTAGACCGGGCTTGCTGGGAAGGTGCGCTTCCAGAGCCCCACGATCAGGGCCGATGGGCAGCGGCGGCGCACGGCGCCAATGTGTTCCGGGCTCTCCAGGCGAACCCCGAGGGCACCGTTGGCCAGGCTGGCCTCGGCCATTGCCGCGATCACGTCCGGATGGCGCATGGGCGAACCCTCCGGCGCTTGCACCGAAACGATCAGTCCGCCCGTGAGAGCGGCCCTGCTGAGGCGCTTAGGAGGCACGGCGTTGCTGCTCGTTGTCTTCGTCGGGAAGCCAGGAGCGCAGCCGCTCAAGGCCCGGATGGGCGGCGGGTGCCGGTGCCGGCCGGCCGCTCCTGGGGCTCGAGCGCGGGGTCAGGGAAAGCGGCGGGTTGTTGACCGCAGCGGGGGTGGCTGGCGCGGTTGGGACAAGGGGTGGTGGGGTGAGCGATCCAGTGAGCGCCACGTTGGGGGAGGAGACCGCTGGTGTGGCGCGGGGCTGCTCCGCCGCAGAGTCCGCCGCCGTGAAGGCATCCGCCTCCAGGGCGGTGGGGGCATCCCCCTCGATCACGGCCTGGAAGGTCTGGGCCACTTCCTCAAAGCAGTCGCGCACCAGATGGCGCAGCCGGGCCAGCCGACCGCTGCGCACGGGGGGAGCCGTTTCAGCCTCCGGTCGCTGGTCGTCCTCTTCGCTGCTGGACGCCATCGCTGGGGCAGTCTCAAGGGCCACCTCTGGGGCCATCTCTGGGGCCTCAAAGGCGGCAGCAGGGGCGCTGGCGATCTCAGATGCAGGTTCTTCGGGGTCTTCCTCGGCTGCGGACGCCCCAACCGCCTGGGGGGGCTCCGGTGACGCCGTGGTGTCGCTGACGATTCTGGAATCAAGGGAGGCCAGCAATTGCGTCAGTGTCAGCGATTCGCTGGAGGGGGCGGTTTCCTGATCGATCGGCTCTGGGGCCGTTGCCTTCGGAATCTCCGCCATCGGGACCACGGCGACAGCGGGTGGGGCCCCAGCAGCCTCAACGGCTGGGTCGGAGGGGGACGCGAGGGTGCCGATTGGCCGATCCGCCAAGAGTTGATCCCGCCACCAGTTCGAGGCCTCTGCATCCCCCAGGGAGCCGATCAGGGGGTCGAGGGTTCCCACCCCCTGGCGATGCACCCAGCGCAGCGACAGGCGGGTCACCGTGTCCCCGTCGCGCCGTTGCACCGCGAGCAGGAGGTCCTGCCGCAGGGATTCCCGATGGGAAGAGTGGCTGCGGAAAGGGGAATCCAGGGGAGTCACGGCGTCGGATCAGGTGAGCTTGCGATCCAGCAAGGGGCGGATCAGGAGGAACAGGGCCAGCGCCAACAGGGCCAGCACCAGCAGACAGTGGCTGGCGCTCAGGGAGCCGTAGGGCGCCACGAGCACCACATCGGAGAGGGTGAACGGTCCGGCGTAGGCCGCACGAATGGGTTCAATCGCGAAGGTAAGGGGATTCAGGGCCGCAAGCCAGCCCAACCAGGCCGGCATGAAGGAAATCGGTGCCAAGGCCGTACTGGCGAACAGCAGGGGCAGGTTGGCCACAAAGATCACGGCGATGAGCTCGATGTGGCCGGGCAGGGCGAAGGCCAGCCCCAGGCTCAGGGCGGTGACGGCGAAGACAAGCAGCAGCAGGGTCACCAGCACCAGCAGGAGCCCCCAGCCCCCGGGCCAGCCGTAGCCCAGCAGGGAGGCCGTGGCCATGATCGCCACGCTCTGCACCAGGCTGAGGCTGGTGATGTAGAGCACCGAGGCCAGCACGATCGAGGCCCTCGAGCGCAGGGGGGCCACCAGAAGCCGGTTCAGGAAGCCGAATTCCCGGTCGAACATCAGCGGCAGCCCGGCGTTGAGGGCGGCGCTGAAGGCGGTGAACACGATCACCCCGGCCCCCAGGAAGCGGCCATAGCTCTGGCCATCCGGCAACAGCCCTGAGGGTGCGTTGGCGAACAGGGCGCCGAACAGCACCAACCAGATCAGGGGTTGGAGGACTCCGGCCACCAGAGTGGAGGGGCGGCGCAGTAGTTGCAGGAAGAGGCGCCTGGTGAGGGCCAGGGTCTCCTGGCTCAGGTCCGCCAGGGCTGAGCGCTCCAGGGGGGAGCGTAGGGAGGGGGCCAGGAGGGACGGTGCGCTGGTCATCAGCGGAGGGGGTTGGGCGAAGGATCAGGAGGAGGGGATTGAGTGGCGACTCAGCGCATGGACTGCTTTCTCTCCGCCTTGGCATCCCGGCTGCCGGCCACCGCCAGCTCCGCATCCATCAAGGTGCGCCCGGTGGCCTGGAGGTAGACGTCATCGAGGCTGGGCCGGCTCTGGGCCAGGGCGAACACGGGCCAGTCCGCCTCGGCCAGCTGGCGCCGCAGCGCCTCGATCACCCCCTCGTGCTCCACCACCAGGTTGAGGGAGAAGCCCTGGGCCCGGTTGACCACCACCTGGCGCACCCCCTGGCAGCCCCTGACCAGGGACTGCAGCCGCAGGGCCTCCTGCTCATCGCTGAACTCCCTTACCCGCAGGGTGACCCGGTCCCCCCCGAGGGCGGCCTTGAGCTCACTGGGTACCCCCTCGGCAATCACCCGACCCCCTTCGAGGATCGCCAGCCGGTCCGCCAGGGCATCCACTTCCTCCAGGTAGTGGCTGCTGAGCAGCACCGTGGTGCCCTGGTCCCGCAATTGGCGCAGCACCTGCCAGATGGCGGCGCGGCTTTCGATGTCGAGGCCGACGGTGGGCTCGTCGAGCACCAGCAGGGCCGGACGGTGCAGCAGGCCGCAGGCCAGATCAAGGCGCCGGCGCATGCCGCCGGAGTAGGTGCCGCAGCGGCGATCCAGCCAATCCCCCATGCCAAGCAGGTCGCTCAGTTCGTCGATGCGGCGGTCGCGCTCCGCCCGAACCATGTGATGAAGGTCGCCCTGGAACTGCAGCAGTTCCCTGCCCGTGAGGATCTTGTCGATCGCCACCTCCTGGGCCACGTAGCCCAGCAATTCCCGCACGGCCCGGGGTTCCGCCAGGGCGTCGAGCCCCCCCACCCACACCGTGCCGCTATCCGGGGCCAGCAGGGTGCAGAGGATGCGCAGGCTGGTGGTCTTGCCGGCGCCATTGGGGCCCAGCAGACCGAACAGGCAGCCCTGGGGCACCTGGAGCGACAGATCCCTGAGGGCCTCCACCGGTCCAAAGCGCTTGCTGAGGTTGTGCAGCTCGATCAAGGCGTTCCTCTGTGGCTCCGTTCGTCGACCGGATCAATGTAAGAACGGGACCGTCGCTGTGAGCAGCTCAAGGCTCTGCTGGCTGAAGGCCTCGGCGCCGCCCAGGCGGGAGAGCAACAGCAGCAGGCAGAGGCCGAAGAGGTAGAGGATCGACCAGCGGAACAGCCCCTTGGCCCGCTGTTGATCATCGGGGTCCTGCTCCAGGGATCCCACCATCTGCAGCAGGCGGGCGTCGAAGGGCAGGACCAGCAATCCGTACAGCAACCCGCCGGCGGGGAGGGCCACGATGCCCACCAGGCTCACCAGCACGGTGGCCCTGGCGTAGTGGGTGATGGCACGGGCTGTGGCCAGCGGTCCGGCCACCACGGGCAGCATCGGGATGCCCACGGAGCGGTAGTCCTCCCTCAGGAGCAGGGCCAGGGCCCAGAAATGGGCTGGAGTCCAGACCATCACCAAGGTGAACAGCCACCAGCCCCCCAGCCCCAGGTGGCCCGTGGCGGCGGCGGCCCCCACCAGGGGCGGGATGGCGCCGGCGATGCCGCCGATGACGATGTTCTGGGGTGTGCGGGGCTTGAGCAGGACGGTGTACAGCAGTACGTAGCTGCAGAGCCCCAGTAGCGAGAGGCTGGCGGCCAGGCAGTTGACCCCCCCGACCAGCAGCGCCGACGCCGCCAGGCCCAGGGCCACGGCCACGGTGAAGGCGGTGGCCGGCGACAGTCGGCCGGAGGGGAGGGCCCGGCCGCTGGTGCGGCCCATGCGGCCGTCCAGCTCCTGCTCCCACAGGCAGTTCAGCACCCCCGCCGCCGCCGCCGCCAGGGCCCCGCCCCCGAGGGTGCAGGCCAGGCGGGGCAGGGGCAGGGGCCAGCCCTCGGAGAGGGCCATGCCCCCCAGGGTGGTGGCCAGCAGCAGGGGGATCAGCCGGGGCTTCGCGATCTCCAGCCAGGGGGGCAGCTTCACCCGGGCCCGTGATGGCACCACCTGCTGCCGTAGGTCAAGAGCCCCCTCAAGCGGGGCGGCGGGTGCCGACTGGGTGGCGCTAACCATGGCAACTCTTCAGGGGGGTGGCGGAACGGGCGTGGGATCCCAGGGATCCCTTGACGGTGAGTGCGGTGAGGACGGCCACCAGCAGCGCCGCCGTGAGCTGGTGGGCCACGGTGACCAGGGGCACGGAGAGGGTGAGCCTCAGGCTCGAGATCCCCAGGGCGATCTGGAGCAGCACCAGGGCCGTTGCCGTGGCGGCCAGGCCCAGGGGCCGCCTTGGACCCTTCGGCAGCAGGGCTGTGACCCCGGCCATCGCGACCACCCCCAGGCCCGCCGCCCCCGCCAGCTGCCGATGGGCCAGCAGCCAGTCGCAGGACTCGCCGCTACCGAGGCAGCGGCCGGTGGCCCACTGGCTGGCCATGGCTCCCCCCAGCAGGCACTGGGCCAGTACCAGGGCCGTGGCGCCCACGGCCAGGACGCTCCACCAGGGGGGAAGAGCGTTCTCGCTTGCGGGGAGAGTGGGCTCGGCGAGGGCCTGGTGCAGGCCGCTCAGCAGGGCCACCAGGGTCAGGGCGGTGCCCAGGTGCGCGGTGACGATGCCGGCGGGCAGGAGTTGGAGCACGGTCAGTGCCCCAAGCCCCCCCTGGACGGCCACGAGCACCAGGGCCAGAGCTGCCCAGGCAGGCAGCCAGGGGGGTAATTGCTGGCGACGGACCAGGCTCACGGCCGTGAGCACCAGCAGGGCCACCCCCACCACGAAGGCATCCAGTCGGTGAAACCATTCCAGGAAGACCTGGAGGGAGAAGAGGTTTCCGGGGAAGAGGCTGCCGTAGCAGAGCGGCCAGTCGGGGCAGGCCAGCCCAGCCTCCATGACCCGGGTGGCCCCGCCGATGCCCACCAGGGCGACCAGGGCCACCACCAGATGGGCGCAGAGCAGGCCCAGGGCGGCGGTGAGGCCCCCTGGACGGGGGAGCGGCAGGGCTGACGGGGACGGCGGTGTTGTGATCATCTTCGAGCCGCCCGCGCTGGAAACACCGTAGCGATGATTCGCTGAGCCAGAGATGCGTGGGGATCTGCTCACCAATGCCGCCGCAATCGTGTGCGTTTGCACACTGAATTGTTGGGGATTTCGGGGCTTTCGCTGTTGGCGAAGCCCGTGATCCCTTACCCGAATACCTGCCAGCTGCTCCTTTCCCCCCAGGTTTCTTCGGTTCCCGGTGGCACCCGTGGCCTCCCAGGGCGGCATTGGGCTGGGGGCAGGGGCGTCGCGCGCTGCCATCGCTGATGGTCGCCACCCTTGCGGGCACAGCGCCGCACTGGGCAGAATCGGGCCAGCGCCTGAGATGAATCAATGCTGGAAGGGAAGGCCCTGCTGGAGAAGGCCCGGTCCCTGAGCAACCGCCCCGAGGAGCAGATTGCCCGGGCCTGTGGCTACGTGGGACCCAGTGGGCGTGTGCTCAAGAAGAGCTTCTACCGAGCCCTGGTGGAGGCCAAGGGTTTCCAGTTGCCCTCCGGCGAAGGGGGCGCGGCCAAGGGGCGTCAGGCGGAGTTCCGTACGCGCGTCCATGGCAACGGCAACCTGCTGATCGGCCAGGCCTACACCCGCCGGTTGGGCCTCCAGCCCGGCCAGGAGTTCCGAATCGAGATTCACCAGGAAACCGGTTCGATCTGGCTGTTCCCCCTCCAGGAGGGGGAAGCCCAACTTGATCAGGATCCTTTGATTGATTGAGGGGATGGGGGGGGCGCGGATCCGCCAAGGCCGTGGAAGCTGGAGCTGAACACCAGCAAATCGAGGCCACTGAACAGGAAGCTGATCCCCACCAGCACCCCCAGCACCTGGAGCAGGCCACCGAAGTGCATGGTCACGATCAGCACGCCCAGCACCACGGTCACCAGGCCGTTGGCCAGGCCCCAGACCCAGCCGGCGGTGCGGGTGTGGGCAAGGGCGACCACAATCGCCATCACCCCCTCCACAAGAAACACCAGGCCGATGGCCAGGGCCAGGGCGGCCACCTGTTGCGCCGCGCCCACGATCCCCTGGCCGAACTGGGTCAGGATCCACAGGCCCGCCACCAGAAACAGGGTGGAGACCACCAGACGCCAGAAACTGATCCAGCGGTTCAGGTGCCGTGAGCGGACCAGGTTGTTGATCCAGCCCACCACCCCCGCTATCAGGAAGGCCACGCCGAGCAGCACCGTGGCCCCAAAGGAGGCCACGACCGGAAAGACCAGGGCCAGTACCCCAAGCACCAGCATCAAGATGCCCTCGGCCAGGGTGAAGGCCCGCAGGGAACGCAGATCCGGCTGGAAGGGGAGGGTGGTCATGGGCGGCAGGGCAGCGATGAACCTCTGGTTTGGACAGTAGTCATCGCGACCGGTTTCCACCGGTTTCCTTGCCGTTTCGGAAGGTGGTTTGTAGGGAAGGACGGATCAGCCCCAGCCCTGCTCCGCCAGCCAGGTGCGATCGAGTCCAGGGGGTGAGGGGGTGGCAGGGGCGGCCGCCAGCAGCCTCTCGGTGTACTTGGCGAGCAGATCGGCTTCCAGGTGCAGCACGTCTCCGGTTTTGCGCTGGTGCAGGGTCGTGTGCTCCCAGGTGTGGGGGATGACGGCGATCCAGAAGTCCGCCCCCGAGGGGGCGCAGCCGGCCACCGTCAGGCTGATGCCGTCGACGGTGACGCTGGCTTTCTCGCAGATGTAGCGGCCATAGGCTGGATCCTGCCAGCGCAACGCCAGCCGCCAGGAGGCCGGTTGCCGCTCAATCGCCGTGACCGTGCCCAGACCATCCACGTGGCCGCTCACCATGTGCCCCCCCAGCCGGTCGCTGAGCCGCAGGGCGGGCTCCAGATTCACGTACCCCCCCCGGTCGGCCTTGGCGGCCAGGTTGGTTCGCCCCAGGGTTTCTTCGCTGACGGCGGCGCGAAATCCCTCCGGCACCAGGCTGGCCACCGTCAGGCAGACCCCATCCACGGCAATGCTCTCCCCCAGTTCGAGGGGCCCCAGGGCGGCTGCGCCCTGGACCTCCACGCCTCCGGCCCAGCGCCGAAGGCGTCCCACCGCCTGAACAAGACCGGTGAACATGTCCTCACGGGGCGCCGATGGCCATAATCGTTCAAGGCCCCTGCGGCATCACGATGGTCGAGATGGGCGTCGCCGGAATCGCTCTCGATGCGGCCAGCCGCAGTCCGATCGTGCTGCTCAGGGATCCCTCCGGCCGGCGCCAGGTGCCGATCTGGATTGACCAGGCCCAGGCCCAGAACATTCTGGTGGGCCTGGGGGGGCATAAGCCCCCCAGGCCCCTCAGCCATGACCTGATGGCCGACCTGCTGACCCTGGGGGGCCTTTCCCTCGAGCGGGTGATCATCCATGCGATCGAGGACAACACCTTTCGGGCCGTGCTCAAGATCATCGATGCGGATGGCGAGACCACCGATCTCGATGCCCGCCCCAGCGATGCCATTGCGCTGGCCCTGCGCACCCACAGCGGCATCTGGATGCTGGAGGAGGTGGTCTCCGACGCCTCGATCCCGGTGGATGCCGAGGCCGATGCGGAAGACCAGGAGGATTTCCGCCGCTTCCTTGAGGGCGTCAGCCCCGCTGAGCTGGTGCGCAATCTGAAGCGGGCCCAGCAGGACAGTGACGAGTCTGCTGAATGAAGACCGACCTGTGAGGCCCCCGGCGGCGGCCCTCCGGCCGTTCGGGCCTAACGGCCCCGAGGTCTCCCTGTTCACCCTCGGCACCATGCGGGCGGTGAACGGAGAGGCGCAGATGGGGGCGGTGCTGGCGGCTGCCCTGGCCTGCGGCATCAACCACCTGGAGACGGCCCCCGCCTATGGGCCGGCGGAGGCGTTCCTGGGGGAGGCCCTGCGGCGGCTGGAGGTGCCCCGCTCGCAGGTGGTGATCACCAGCAAGCTGCTGCCCGGGGTGGGCGCCGAGGAAGGGCGCCGCCAGCTGGGGGCCTGCCTGGGGCGGCTAGGGACCGGTCGGCTCGACAACCTGGCGGTCCATGGCCTCAACCGCCCGGAGCACCTGGAGTGGGCCCTGCGGGGGGAGGGCGCCGAACTGCTCCGCTGGGCCGTGGGCGAGGGCAAGGCCAGCCAGATCGGCTTCAGCAGCCACGGCTCCCATGCCCTGATCGAAGCGGCCCTGGCCAGTGGCCGCTTCGATTTCTGCAGCCTCCACCTGCACCTGTTCGATCCGGCTCGGCTGCCCCTGGCACGCCAGGCCCTGGCGGAGGGTCTCGGGGTGATGGCCATCTCCCCGGCCGACAAGGGGGGCCGCCTCTACGACCCGCCGGACGCACTGGTGGAGGACTGCCTGCCCTTCCACCCCCTGGAGCTGGCCTACCGCTTCCTGCTGGCCGAGGGCATCAGCAGCCTCAGCCTGGGGGCGGAAGGGCCCGCTGATCTGGTCTGGGCCCAGCGCCTCGCCGATCGCCCCGATCCCCTCAGCGGCCCGGAGCAGGCGGCCCTGCAGCGGTTGGCTCAGCGGGGCGCCGAACGGCTCGGGGCTGACCGTTGTGGCCAGTGCCGGGCGTGCCTGCCCTGCCCCCAGGAGGTGCCGATCCCGGAACTGCTCCGGCTGCGCAACCTGGCCATCGGCCACGGCATGGAGCCCTTCGCCCGCGAGCGCTACAACCTGATCGGCCGGGCGGGCCACTGGTGGGAGTCCCTCAACGCCTCCGCCTGCGGGCGCTGCGGCGAGTGCCTGCCCCGCTGCCCCCATGGTCTGGCCATTCCCGATCTGCTGGCGGACACCCACCGCCGTTTGGTGGAGGCCCCCCGCCGCCGGCTCTGGGGCTAGGGCCCTGGAAGGGGGCGCGCCTCAGGCCGCCCCATCCCAGAGCCCCTGGTAGAGCTTTCGTTGGGCCGCATCCAGCGGCCCCAGCTTGGTGCAGCGCGCCAGCACGGCGGCCTCCGGATTCAGCAGCCGGGCCTGCTCCCGGGGCCAGAGCGCCAGGGAGGGCTGCAGCTGCTCCTGGGGCAGCGGCGGCACCCAGCCTGCCGCCAACAGGCGATCCAGCAGGGGGCTTTGGCGGATGGCCCGCAGCCAGTCCAGGGGCGGTTCCGGATGGCCCCCTGAGGGCCTCAGCAGCAGGTTCCACCACAGGGGCGAGCCACTGGCGGGCAACAGGGCCACCAGCCGGGGGTCCCGCCGCAACAGGGGAACCACCCTCTGGGATGGCAGCACCGCCGCCTGGGCCTTGCCGGCCAGCAGCAGGTTGAGGCCATCCCGTTCATCGAAGGCCAGGGCCTGACGGCGCAGCTGCGCCAGCTGGGCCGGCAGACGGGGATCCGCCAGGGCCGAGGCTTCGCTGCTGGAGCGATCCAGTTGGCGCAGGGCCAGCTCGATGACCACCCGGGGGCTGGAGGGGAGCACCAGCTGGCGCCGCAGGGAGGGATCCAGCAGTAGGTTCCAGCCCTCGGCGGAGCGGGCCGCCAGGTCCGGCCGATTGCGCAACAACAGCAACCAGGTGCCGAAGGCCCAGGGCAGGGCCACGGCGGGACCCGGCCGGAACAGGCGGGTGGCGGGCTCCGCCAGGGGCGAGAGGCCCGCCAGGGCCGCCGCCGGTTCGAAGGGTGCCAGGGTTGCGCTCGCCAGCGTCTGGGCCCAGCCATCCCCCAACTGCAGCAGGGCGCTGCGGGGCTGGCTGGCCGCCTGAAGCACCGCGTCGGCCGTTTCCAGGCGTCGCCCCTGCCAGGGGGAGGGCAGGCGCTTGAGCCAGGCGGCGGAGAACTGGCCGCTGCTGCTGAGCAGTTGGGGGCTCCGGCCGTCGCCGCAGCCCCCCAGCAGCCCCAGGCCCGCCAAGGCCGAGAGGCGCAGGATCTGCCGGCGGGACACCAGGGGAGAGGTCATCGGCCGACCCTAAAGGCCGCCCAGCAACTCGCCGCAGGCCCGATCGCAGGCCTCCGCCAGCGCCGCCGGTGAGCGGCCACTCAGCTCCCACAGCAGGGCCAGCCCACCGGCCCCCACCCCCTCCTTGACGTAACCGTCCTCGTAGTCCCGCAGGGCCTGGCTGCGGCAGCGGTCGAACCGCAGGCCGGCGGCGAAGGCCAGGGGGTCCACATTCCAGCGCTGGCCGATTCGCCCCATCAACACGCCCAGATCGCTGCCGGGCTCTGCCGCCACCCAGGCGGTGGTGGCCACGGCCGCCAGAGACGCCACCGCCGGGCCCCGCCCAGGAGGGGCCAGGGCGAGGGCGAGGGCCAGCACGGCGGCCATCTGACTGCCGCCGGCGAGCAGCACCGGTTGGTTCCGTTCCGCTGCCCCGAGCACCAGACCGGCCGCCAGGGCCTGCATGGGATCCCCCACAGCCGCCAGCACGGCCTCGGGATCCGCCCCTCCGGGGGCCAGGCCCGCCGTCCGCAGACCCTCCTCCACCAGGTCCGCCTTCAGTTGGTGGGCCGGCTGGCGCAGGCTGCCGCTCACCAGTCCGCTGGCTGCGATCCCCAGGGCGGTGAGCACCGCCAGGGCAGTGGTGGTGCCCCCTGGAACGCATTCCGCCAGCACCAGGGGGGCGGCCAGGGGCCGGCAGCCCCAGTGGCGCCCGAGTTTCAACAGCTCGCGCACCCTTGCCGGCTCCATGGCTGCGCCGGTGCTGAGGCAGCGAGCCGGGGTACCCAGAAGCTGCACATGGGGCACGGCGGGAGCGATCGGCGCCCCCAGATCCACCACCAGGGGAGACAGCTTCAGGCCGTCACAGGCCACGTAGGCGATCAGGGCGGGGCTCACCCCTGCCGGCAGGGGTGGCAGGCCATGGGGCCGATCCCCTCCGGGGCCCCTCAGCAGCAGTTCCGCATCGGCGGCAGCCGTGTGGCGGCGAGCCTCAGCCGTGGCGCCGGCGGCGGAGATCCCTTCCACCGCTGCTGTGTCGGTACCCGCCAGCAGCAGCAGCACCTGGGCTTGGGCCCAGCCCTTCGCCACGCGGGTGCACCAGTGGGCCCCCGCATCGGGCTCACCGCTCAGTTGGATCGGGCTCAAGGGGCCTCGAGGGGATCAAGGGCCACCAGGGACCGCAGCAGCTCAGGGGGCTCGCTGATGGGCGCCTGCAGGCGGGGGAAGATCCAATAGGCAAAGGCGTGCAGGGCCAGCACGTAGACGAGGTTCTGGAACAGCACCAGGGCCACGGCCATCAGCTGCACCTCCATCAGATCGGGACCGCCCCCGAGGTTGAGCAGGTTGCCGATCTGATCGAGCATGCCGGCGGCCGCCGTGGTGATCACCACCCAGAGGTTTTCGCCCACCAGCACCGAGAGCACCGCCACCCGCACCAGGAATCCCAGCGTGCCGATCAGGAGCCCCAGACCCCAGGTGAGCCACCAGCTGGCGCCGCGGGACCAGCCCCAGCCGAGCCACAGGGCCAGCAGGCCATAGGGAAACAGCATCAGCGGTCCCCGGATGGGCCCCATCAGGGCCACCAGCAGCAGACCTGCCACCAGCAGCCCTTCCGCGCCGCAGCGGCCGCCGTTGCGCAACTGCAGCAGGGCCAAGGGCAGGGGCAGGGCCAACCGGAACAGTGGCCCCCCCACCGGCAGGTAGTAGAGGGCCACCCAGAGCAGGGCCGTGGCCGAGGCCAGGTAGGCGGTTTCCATCAGCTGGCGTGCCTGACGGCGGCTGAGGCTGCGCGGTGGTGGGGCCATGGCGGTGCTCAGCGGGGAGCGGGAGCAGGGGTCGCCTGCGGTGCTGCCGCCGGGGCGGGCACCATGCCGTTACGAATCCGCTCGATGGTTTCCACCTCGAAGCTGATCCCGGCGGCCCGCAGGGCCTCGGTCACCGCCTCCGCCGGCGCGGAGGGGTCGGCGGTGGGCAGCTTGATGGTGACCCGGTAGGGCACCGGGGCCATGGCCTTGCCTGGCGAGACCTTCGCTGCCAGGGCGGTCCCAGCGGTGCTGTTCTTGGTGCTGGGCGCATTGGTAGCCGTTGGGGCCACGGCAGTGGTGCCTGGCTTCACGGGGGTGTCGAGCTTTGCGGTGTCAGCTTTTGCGGCGGCGGCGGGCTGGGCGGTGGGGGCCGCCTGGGGACCAGCACCGCTGCTGCCGTTCGGGGCCTGCTGGGGGGCACCT
>JBAXME010000029.1:0-33619 GCA_037134455.1 Synechococcaceae cyanobacterium ELA445
CCACCCGGTCCCCGCAGCCACGGCTGACCCGCCCCCCTTCACCCAACCACCCCATGGACCGCTTCCGGGTCGAACTGATCGCCGCCACGCCCAACCCGCAGCAATGCATCTATGCGGCGATGCACCAGGACTACTCGGAGGGCTTCGTGGCGGCCGATCGTGCCGACTGGCCCGATGAGACCAAGGCTGGTGAGGTCTGCGTCAAGCGGCTGCTGGCGGGGGAACGGGGCCACTACGGGCCCCTGGAGCACGCCCAGATCGTGCTCAACGTGGGCTGGTTCCCCCACTCCGTGATGCAGCAGGCCCGCACCCACCGGGTTGGGGTCAGCTTCGACGTGCAGTCGATGCGTTACACGGGCGACCGCATCCGCAGGGCCGCCAACGGCGAACTGGAGCTGGAGGAGGTGTTCTACCTGCGGCCGGTGGGCAGCTACAGCGATCGGCAGGGCAAGAAGTACGCCTATACCGCCGAAGAACGCAGCAAGGATCTGGCCCTCTGCCGTGCGGCTGCCGAGCGCTACCGCGACCTGCTCGATGCCGGTTTTGCCGAAGAGCACGCCCGCGGCATCCTGCCCTTCGACTACCGCCAGCACTTCGTGGTCAGCTTCAGCCTGCGGGCGTTTCTGCACTTCATGGACCTGCGGGCCAAACTCGACGCCCAGGAGGAGATCCGGGTGCTCTGCGATCTGCTCTGGCCCCACTTCGTGGCCTGGGCACCCCAGATCGCCGCCTGGTACGAAAAGAGCCGGTTGCACCGGGCCCGGTTGGCGCCCTGAAACCCACCTACCAGCTGGAGCGCTTCGCTGCGGCCATGGTGGGGCTCAGCGCCGTTCTTTGAACTGTGCATGGCGCTCAGGATCTGCTCAAGATCCAGTTACGGCCCCCAGGCCGCAGCAGACCGCAGCCGCCTCCAAGCCAACCCCGCCATCACGCCGCTGATCGCCGAGCGCTGGTAGGGCTCGCCTGGCTCCGCGCTGTTGATCGCCGCCGAGCTGATCCATCGCATCCACGGCGAGCTGGAGCTGGCACATCTGACGGGGATGGAGATGGGCCTGGCGATCGCCGGATTGGAACGGGGAACATGCGCCAGCGCCAGGAGGAAGGCCGGGAGCGGCCTCTCGATCACTGGCGCGAGAGCTGGGGATCTGCGAGCTGGGCGACCACGGGGCGGACTACCAGCCAAAAACCGCCCGCACCATGGATCAGACCCGGTTCAGATCACGGCCAGCCCCTGCAGATCGCCGGCATAACCCGTGATCTCCAGCAAGGCATCGCCCGTGGCCTGGAAACCGGCCGCCGCGTCGTTCAGGGCCAGGAACGTGCGGGTGGTGAGGCCGGTACCGATGGTGAAGGTGGCCGCCTTGTTGGGCAGGAAGCTGGTCGCCGTGAGCACCGAGGCCAGCCCTGCTTCGCTGAGCGCCGACAATGGGCCCAACTTCGCCACCTCGGCGGCGGCCACCGCATTCGGTCCATCGAGGCTGTCCGCGCCGATGCTGAAATCGGTGATCCGATCGAACGCCCCCAACGGCGATTGGCCCAGGCTGGTGATCCGGAACACGTCGCTGCCCGCCAGGCCCGTGAGCAGATCGACGCCAGAGCCAGCCTTGAGAAGATTCGCAGCGTTGTCACCGGTTTGGTAACTGGGATTGCCGGTGGTGGCCGCCAGCTGGGCGGCACTAGTGGAGAACAGCGCTGGACCCGTGAGATTGCCGGATTCGCCGAGGCCCAATCCCTGGGTGGCATTGAAGCCCACATTCACCGAGGCCCCAGTGGCGAGGCTCGCGCCCCAATCCTTGCCGCTGAGGGTGGAGCGATAGAGGCCGCCACCGAGACTGACCTGGCTGAGGCTCGCTCCCCAAGGGGCACCACTGAGCTTGTGGGTGGTGTCAAAGGTGAGGCTCCAGCCGTTCAGGGCCTGCGTTCCTGTGTTGGTCACCGTGACCTGGGCCGTGATGCCTTGGTACCAGATCGAACCGGCCACGCTCACCTTCAGGAAGGGTGAACTGGGGCTGGGGACCGCCGGCTTGAGCGCACCGCCGGGATCGAAGATCGGCTGAACAGGCGTGGGCGTTGGGGACACAGGCGGCAAGGGGACTACGAGGCTGCCGCTATAAGTGGTTTCAGCAAATCCTTGGCGGTCCTGATAGTTGACCCGCAGCCGCACGCTCTGACCCTGCTGGGCCGCAGCCGGCACAAAGCTGGCGGCAGTGGCCCCCGTAATGGACTGCCAGGAGGCTCCGGCACTGGCCTGTGCCTGCCACTGATAGGCGAAAGTGCCATCCCCATCGGGATCGGCCTGGGTCTCGCTGGCCGTGATCGGCTGGCCCACAGCCCCAGTGCCGGTGAGGCTGAAGCGCGCCTGTCCGTCGTTGACAAAGGCCACCGACTGCGCTGCCGTGAAGACCGTCTCCGCAAAGTTGGCCGCATCGGTATAGGCCACCTTCAGGCGAACCGCCCGGCCCTCCTCGGCGTTGCTGAGCACCAGGGAGTTGGCATTGGTGCCGATGGCACTCCAGCTCAGGCCACCATCACCGGAGGCCTGCCACTGGTAGGCGTAGCCCCCGCTGCCCTGGCCATAGGGATCGTTGGCGCTCTGAGTCGCCGTCAGGGTCTGACCGACGGCGGGGATGCCACTGATGGCAAAACTGGCCGTCCCCAGATTGACCGGTGCGGGCGTTGGGGTGGGCGTCGGGGTCGGAGTGGGTGTGGGCGCCGCTGTGCGAATGGTGATCCCAGGCAGAGCATCCAGCTCCGCGTCGTTGAGCGCAACACCACCTTTGAGCTCAACGCTGCGGGCAAAGGCGCCGGTGAGGCCGGCGTTGTAATCAATCGCCACCTCATTGGACACATAATCGCTGCGCAAATCGACATAGGAGGTGTCATTCGGCTGGGTCGGCCCACCCACCAGGGCACCGAAATCGATGTGGGCATTGGGCAAATTATTGCGGAAACCATCCCAGCCAACCCCCGAGGCCTCACGGCTGTGGGGTTGCTGGGGGAAGTTGTTGCCATAGCCCACCAGGTAACTGGAATTGCGTGGATTATTGCCAAGGATGTAGTCAACAGTCTGCTGGGCCAAGGCGGTGTAAGCCCCATTCGGATCGCTGACACTGCTGGCATAGACATCCGCCAGGAAGGCCGTATTGGCGGCATAGCGCAGGGAACCCCACTGGCTGACCCAGCGCAGGCCTCCCGCGGTGATCTGCACGCCATTTCCTCCGGTGACCCAGTTGTTCAGCCAGCCCTCCACCTGCTGCTTGATCGCCGTTGAGCCCGTCTGCTGGGCCAACAACACGGCCGTCGCATAGGAGCTGTCATCCCAATTGCCAGTCCAGCCCTTGTTCAGGCCACCGATGTTGGTGTTGTAGAGAGTGAGGGCCTTGTTCAAATAGGTTGAGCCATCACCGCCCTGGGCTTGAACGGCCTGGGCCAGCCAGATCGCACCATTAGCGAGCTCATCATAATAACCACTGTAGGAGTTATAGAACGCCTGCACAACTGGAATCGAATCCGAATACTTGCCCCGGTAGGTATCGGCAAACTGGTACAGCGCCGTAGCACTGGTCAGCAACTTATCGGCATAGGCACTATCGCCGCTGCGGCGAAACAGAATCGAGGCAGCAGCCAAGGCCGCGGTGCTGCCACCGGCCACATCGGAGCCTGGCTTGCTGGCTGTCACCGCCAGAGCAGGACGAAGAATGGTTTCGGTTTCAGCCGGTTGCCAGAGGGCGTGGTCGGCATCGGCATCACCGACCTGGGCCACAAAGAAGGAGGTCTTGCCGGAAGAATCGAGCACATTGCACTTGAGCAGGTAGTCGGTTCCCCACTTCACGGCCGCCAGCAGTTCATCACTCTGACCCGAAGCCGCATAGCCCTTGCCAAATTGCAATCCTCCCCAGGCGAGGTTGGTCAGGCTGGAAGCCAGGGGCAGGCCAAACTTGCCATAATCACCAGCATCGTGATAGCCACCGGTGAGATCCAGCTTCACTCCCGCCTGGAGATTGGCACTTGTGTTATTGCCGAAATAAACGCCATCCAATCCATCATGGAGGCCTGAATCCCCCCGCCAATCGATGCGATTGGTGGCCTCATCGAGGTTGCCAGAACGCTGGCCCTCATAAAACAGAAACGACTTCTGCAGCGCCTCGGCGTAATTGACGCCACCCCCCTTCACCAGGAAAGAACTGGGATTCACCTCGCCCGTTGTTGGCAGCGGCACCGTTGTGGGAGTGGGCGTGGGCGTAGTCGTCGATGTTGAGGGCGCCGCCAACAAGACACCCAGCGCCGGCTGGGTAACGAATAGGTCCGAAGCCTGAAGCGCTCCGCTGGCAGCACCGGTGGATCTGGTGGCCGTGAAACCGACCGTGACCGAGCCACCGACCGGAATGGCAGCACCCCAGTCCATTCCGGTCAGCGTATATCCATAATGGCCATCAGCCAGGGTAGTGACGGTGAAACTGATTCCCCAGGGAGCAGCATTGATCAGCACATCACTTTCAAAGGAAAGACTCCAATCCGCCAACGGCACTTCACCGGTGTTCGTGATCGTCAGCTGGGCCGTCAGCCCTCCATCCCAGAGGGTTCCGTCCAGGAGGAGCTTGAGCGTGGGGGCTCCCGTGGTGGCAATCAATGCAGCCATCATGACTTTCCTTGGTGCTTTGACTTAAGCCCCTCTCACCGGCGGCTGGCGATCCCCCTAAGGGGACACCTTGCCCCTTGAGCCAAGAAGGCATTGCCAGCAGAGGCAAAGGACTGCTGATCAGATCGATTCAAGACAGAACCCGCACCAGCGGCGACATCAACTCGATCGCATTTCGGCCACAATGGCTACGATGCTGTCCATGAAGGGGAAGCGCGGCCCATGGATTTAACCAATAAAGTCACGCTGTTAGTCCAAAGCCGTAAAGTTATTCTTGAAGCCATACTCAGAAGTGGAATCGAGCCCATCGTCGCCATCGCCATGCAACGGGAGGATCAACTTCTTCCCCTGATGCTGGCCCTCAGAGATCCCAACCTGATTCGCTACGTGGGAACCGATGACCAAAGCTGCCTGGCAACGTTTGGGAAAAAGTCAATTGGCTTTTTGGTCTGCACAGATCAACTGGATCAGGGTGATGGCTTCCACCTTTGCCAAGCCGTTAAAACAGTCAGCCCAACCACGAAGACCCTGCTGATCTGCACCGGCAATCAGATCGATCAACGTGCTTTCCAATCCGACGAAATTGATGCCATCTTCTGCTATCAGGAAATGCTTGAGGCCAGGGGCGTGATGGGGGCAGCATTGCTGGCCATCAGCGGCGGCAGGAGCTATCGCAGCCAACGCATTCGCGACATCTCAGAGAAAACATCCAGCCTGGGCCTCAAAGACAGGGACTACGACATCCTCCATTGCCTGGCCGACGGCATGAGCAATCGAGAAATTGCCGATGCCCTGCAGATCAGTGAACAAACCGCCAAAACCTATACCAAGCGCCTGATCGGCAACCTAAGCGCCAAGAATCGCCTCCACGCCCTGATTCTCGGCCTGCGCTACGGACTCACCACCATTCGCTGAGGCCAGGCCCTGACCTCACATTTTCGCCAAGGTCACCCGTTCTGGCTGGTGCTGGTATTTGCCGGCCCGGTCGCTGTAGGTGGTGTCGCAGGGATCCCCCTCGAAGAACAGCAGCTGGCAGATACCTTCGCCCGCATAAATACGGCAGTCGGCCCCTGAGGAGTTGCTGAACTCCAGGGTGAGGTGGCCCTCCCAGCTGGCCTCGGCGGGCGTGGTGTTGACGATGATGCCCAGACGGGCATAGGTGCTTTTGCCGAGGCAGATCACGGTGATGTTGGCGGGCACCTTCATCCGCTCGAGGGCTACCCCCAGGCCGTAGGAATGGGCAGGAAGGATGAAGTACGCACCGTCCTCGTCCTCGTGAAGGGGGGCCGGTTCAAGGTTGGCCGGGTTGAACCGCTTCGGATTCATCACCGTGCCGGGCACATGGCGAAAAATCAGGAACTCCTTCGCCGACAGGCGCAGGTCATAGCCATAGGAAGAGCAGCCATAGCTGAGCACCGGGTTGGCCCGTTGCTCCGGATCAAGATGGCGCACCAAGGTGGGCTGGAAGGGCTCGAGCATGCCGGCGGCGGCCTGCTCATTGATCCAGCGGTCGTTCTTGAGCATCAGCCCCCCCTACGCAGCTGGGTGACCTGGTCCGCCATCGCCATCAGCTCAGCGGGCATCGAGGGCCCGGTGAGGATCACATCCAAGTGGGAGGGGCGCTGCTCCAGGCACTCGCTTACCTCCTGGGCCTCCAGGTAGCCCAGCTGGACCGCCAGGCCCAGTTCATCGAGAACCATCAGATCGACGCCCCCCCCCAGCAGCTGCTCCCGGCTGAACTGCCACACCTCCTGCACCGCCAGACGCTCCTGATCATCGGCGGGGGCCCGCTCCAGGCATCCCGGGACGTCAGGTCGCAGCCATTGCAACCGACCGCAAAGCCAGAGGCTGCGCTCAAGGCCCTGCTCCACGCCGCCCTTGAGGAACTGACTGATCAGCACCCGGCTGCCCAGGCCGGCCGCCCGCAGCGCCTGGCTGAACACGCCCCCGAAGCTGCCCCGGAAGGGTGCCGTGTGGATCTGCAGCAAGCCCTCCTGCTGAGCCACCAGCCTCAGGCTGCGCACGGGCCTGGGGGCACCGTGCTCATGGGCGGGCTTGCGGAGGCTGGCGGTCATCGGCAGATCGTGGGGGGGAAGCACAGTGGCGGTCGCCAGAGCGTCGGGGCCGACGGGTGGTGGTGGGCTGGGTCGCAGGAAGCAGCCGGCGGGACCGATCCAAGGGACCGGCCGATGCGGGGAGGGATCTGGTCGGCGGAAACTGAATGTAGCGGTGTTCGCCCGCCAAACAAGCAACCCCCACACCACGGGTAGCGCGAACAGACGTACCAGTGCCAAGCCCCCAGCGGGAGGACACTACAGGAACAGTCTCATCGGATACAAGGACGGCCAGTGCCGATCCGTAGCTTCCGACCAATTGCACCGCCTTGATGGTCGGCGCCACCCGCGGGTTCAGCCGATACGGCAGCAGTCCTCCTTCCGGCAGCGCCGGCATGGCGGCTTCGGGCGCGGCTGCTCCCCCTCCCACAGCAACCCTCCTGGAGGTGATCCGGAGCCTGAACGGCAGCACCACCGAAACGGTGGAACGGGGAAAGACGATCTTCTTCCCGGGCGACCCCGCTGAACGGGTCTACCTCCTGCGCCGCGGTGCCGTTCGCCTCTCAAGGGTCTACGAATCGGGGGAGGAGATCACCGTGGCGCTGCTGCGGGAAAACAGCCTGTTTGGCGTCCTCTCCCTGCTCACCGGCCAACGTTCCGACCGATTTTACCACGCGGTGGCCTTCACCCGGGTGGAGATGGTGGCGGCGCCGGCCACCTCCGTGCGCCGGGCCATCGAGGCGGACGCCAGCGTCGGGCTGCTGATGCTGCAGGGGCTCTCCTCAAGGATCCTGCAGACCGAAACGATGATCGAGACCCTCACCCACCGGGATATGTCCTCACGGTTGGTGAGTTTCCTGCTGGTGCTCTGCCGTGACTTCGGCGTACCGGGCGCCGAAGGGATCACCATCGATCTGCGCCTCTCCCACCAGGCGATCGCCGAGGCGATCGGCTCCACCCGGGTCACCATCACCCGTCTGCTCGGCGACCTGCGCAACGCCGGCCTGGTACAGATCGACCGCAAGAAGATCACCGTGTTCGATCCAGTGGCCCTGGCCAAGCGATTCAGCTGACCCCGACCGAAGCCAAGCAAGCGGATCGGGTCGGATACTGAAAGCCCTCGCTTGATCCTGTGTCCGGCTGGCTGCTGATCCTGGCTCTGCTGGTGCTCGGGGGACTCCTCTCCACCCTGGGCGATCGGCTCGGCAGCCGCGTGGGCAAGGCCCGCCTCAGCCTGTTCAACCTGCGGCCCCGCGACACGGCGGTGCTGATCACGGTGCTGACCGGCAGCTTGATCAGCGCCATGTCCTTGGGGCTGATGCTGCTGGTCAGCGAGCGCCTACGGGTGGGCCTCTTCCAGTTGGACCAGCTGGAACGGAAGCTGCGCGACAGCCGCTCCGCCCTGGAACGCAGCCAGGCAGAGATTCAGCGGGCCCAGCTAGCGAGCCTGCGGGCCGAGCAGGGGCTGCACCAGGCCCAATCCCAGCTGGCCAGCGCCGAGCGACGGGCCCAGAAGCTTCGCGCCGAACTCCAACCTCTGCAGCAGCAGCGGCTGACCCTGGAACGTCAACGGGATCTGCTCAGCCGGGACATCCAGACCAAGGACGCCGACATCCGCCGCACCGAGGCCGAGCTGGCCAAGGTGAACGAGCGCATTCAGCAGGGCGCCAAGGAGCTGCGCCGGCTGGAAACGAAGCTGATCGACCTGCGGCGCGGCGATGTGGTGATCAGCAGTGGCCAGCCGCTGGCCACGGCCAAGATCAATTTGGAAACCCCCTCTCAGGCCACCACGGTGATCGAGGCCCTGCTCCAGCAGGCCAACCTGCTGGCCTACCAGCGGGTGCTCCCCGGTCAGGCGGCCAACCGACAGATCCTGCTGGTGCCCCGCAGCGAAATCACCCGGCTGCAAGGGGTGATTGTCAAACCGGGATCCTGGGTGGTGAGCATCATCTCGGCGGCCAACGTGCTTCGCGGTGAACGGCAGGTGCTCGCCTTCCCCGACGTACGACCTAACCGCCAGGTGATCCGCCGCGGCGAGGTGATGGCCTCCACCGTGCTTGAGGGGGATCAACGCAGCCCCGACCAGGTGCGCAGCCGTCTGAACTTGCTGATGGCCGCCACCTTCACCAAGGCCCAGGGCCAGGGCTCCCTGGCGGATGGTGTGCAGTTCGACGTGTCCACGTTCAACCGTCTGGGCAGGGAGCTGAGCGAGCGGCCCCCGGGGCAGTCGGTACGGGTCGAGGCCGTCTCAGCACGGGACAGCGACATCGCCGATCCGATTGTGGTGGACCTGCGCTGGGCGGATGGCCCCGGCCCCCCCTCCCCAAGCACCAAACCGTGAGCGCCGCCGCCGTTGGGGTTGACGTGAGGGGCCCTCTGGCGGCGATTGATCCCGGCCGCAGCAAGTGCGGCCTTGTGCTGACGGATGCCCATCAGCAGCGGGTGGTGGAGGCTTGCGTACTGCCGCCGGAGGCCAGCTGGGAACGGTTGAAGGCCTGGCATCAGCAGACAGCCCTGGTGGGGGTGGTTTTGGGGGATGGCACCAGCAGCGGCCCCTGGCAGACGCGACTGGCGGAGCTCTGTCCGCTGCTCCTCATCGATGAACGGGGCACCACCCTCGCGGCGCGGGAACGCTTTTGGCAGCTGGAACCGCCTAGGGGCTGGCGTCGCCTGGTGCCGAAGGGCCTACGTCTGCCGCCGCGGGACTGGGACGATGTGGTGGCGCAGTTGCTGCTGGAGCGGCACCTGGGCCGGCTCCTGCAGCGGATCAGAACTTTGCGCGAACCGTGAACACGTAGTCGCCGCCGGGTTCGAGCTGATAGTCGGCCTGGAGCAGGAACCGCAGCAGGGCGTCCTGGATCAGGGCCCGGCCAAGGGAGGGCTCGACGCTCAGCTCACCACGATCGAAGGCCCAACTGAAGGTCCACTGGAAACCGCCAGCGTTCACCTCCCCCTCCAGCACCCGACGGCTGAAGCTCTGTTGCAGCACCCGCAACTGGGCAGTGGTGGCGGGGAGACGGCTCACCGCGGCGGCGGCAGATCGGTGGCCACACTGGCACCCCCGGAAGCCTGAAAACTGTTCAAACGGTTGCCTGCCCTCTCCAGGCCAAGCCGCTGGATACGCTCCACGCCAGTCACCACCTCAGAAAGCACCTCCTGCAGCAGCGGTTGTTCAGCGGCCTGGAAACGGCCAAGTACGTGCGAAACAGTGCGGGCCTTGCGCTCCTCCGGGTCGGTGGCCGGAGCACCGATGCCGATCCGCAGGCGGGGAATGTCCTGGGTGCCCAGGTGGGCGATCGTGCTGCGCAATCCGTTGTGCCCCCCCGTACCACCGGAGGCCCGCAGCCTGAGGCGACCCAGGGGCAGGTCCATGTCATCGACGATCAGCAGCAGTTGGCTGGGTTCAAGACCGAACCAGTCGAGGGCAGCGCGAATCGAACGGCCGCTCTCATTCATGAAGGTCTGGGGCATCAGCAACCGCAGACGCGTCGCCCCCTGGCCCAGATCGGCCAGCAGGCCATGCAGCTTGGCCTGGGAGCGAAAACGGACACCTGGCGCAGCCGCCAACTGCTCGAGCGCCATGAAACCGACGTTGTGGCGGGTACCTGTGTAGGCGGCACCGGGGTTACCGAGGCCGACGACCAACTGCAGGGGCGCGTGCGGCGCGGAAACCATGGACAGAAGGGGGCCGATGGGCCGAGATGGGCTCAGGCCGGAGGGGATTCCGAGGCCGCTGAGGGCGCGGCGGGCTGCTGCGAAGCCGGAGAATCGGTGGCCACCGTTTCGGTGACAGCGACCTCAGCACTGACAAGGGTTTCGGACGAGACGGTCTCGGCCGTGACGGATTCGGTCTCGATGGCGCGGCGGAATTCCTGCTCGAAATCCCGGGATGCGGACTGAAATCCCTTGAGAGTGCGGCCCAAGGTCTTGCCAAGCTCCGGGAGCCTTTTCGGGCCGAAGACAAGCAAACCGATGGCGGCGATCACCGCCATTTCCGGCAGGCCGATCCCGAAAATGTTCATGGCGTTGGCCTGGGAACTCAGCCCAGAGGGTTCCAGTTGACGGTGATGCCGTCGAGCAGGAGGGACTTGTTGTACACCTGCAGGATCACCAGCAGGAAGACGAAGAAGAGGAGCATGAACACTCCCATGACCGGGGTGGTCCCCCAGCCGGGCACGACCTTGCCGTACTCAGAATTCAGGGGGCGGAGAAGATCTCCCAGGCGGGTGCGTTGGGCCATGGCGGCGCAGTCCTCTCTGGCAGGGGATCAGTCTGGGTACTGTAAGGGTCACGCCGCCGGGGAGGCGCCCGCTGTCGGGACTTGTGACGGAACGAACCCCGGCCCCTTCATCCCTGCCCTTCACCACTGCCCATGGAAAGCTCCGCTGCCATTCCCATCGCCATCGGCGTCCTCGCTGTCCTGCTCAGCCTTACGGGCTTCGGCCTCTACACAGCCTTTGGGCCACCCGCGAAGGGGTTGACTGACCCCTTCGACGATCACGACGACTGAGTCCGACGGATTCGCCAGCGGGCCAGCTGCCACGGGCGCACCAAGCAACGGTCGCTCGGGATCACTCCATCGGGATCACCCTCAGGTGCGAGCCGCTCCAGCACCTGCCAGCGGGCACCAAGCGCCAGCTCCCGGCGACAGGGACCCAGGTTCTGAACGCTCAACAGCAGCTCCGGACCGGGCCCCTCGGGCCGCAGCCCCACCAGCTGCAGATCCGCATCCCCCAGATCCAGGCCCCAGTCCCCTACCTCCCTTTCTCCCCCTGCCCCCCGCTCCGGCAGCGGCGGCGCCGGTCTCCACCAAGGCGGCTCCCGGAACCTCACCGCCTGCCGCGGGATCGCGCTGGCCCGCCAGCCCGCCGGGCAGGGCTGCAGGGCCAGCCGCAGCCGCTGCCAGCCCCGGTCTGCCCCTGGGTCGGGCCAGGTGGGCCCCCGCAGCAGCGACACCCCCAGCCTGTCGGGCACCGCAGAAACGCCCTGGGGACCGTCCAACAGCACCGCCAGCCCACCGCGGCCCGACTGGCTGGCCAGCCAGCTGATGGCTGGCACCTCCCAGCGGCTGAGCTCCCTGGCTTCGAGCGCTTCCGCCGGACGCTCGATCACCCCCCCACCGGTGTCCGCCGCCCAGCGCTGCGCAGGCCGCGCCAGGGGCAGCTCCAAGCGCAACAGCTCATGGCTCTGACGCCAGTCCACCGAAAGGATCAGCTCCACCCACTCCGCGGCCGCCTTCAGCCTCACGTCCAGTCGCAGCCGGCTGGCACCGCAACGGCCTCGCCAACGGAAGCCTGCGCAGAGGGGGCCGTTCTCCACGGGCTCGGGGGAACCATCCCAGCTGATGGGTAGGGGGTGCTGGCGATAGTCATCGGCCAAATCCCAGGCATCCCAGAAAGCCCCCCGGTCCCGCCAGCGGCACCACTCCAGCGGTGCCGCCAGCTGGGGAGTCCCCCCGGCATCCCAGAGCTGCTCCAGGCCCGCAGGGCCCAGCTGGAGGGAGACCAGGCCATTGCCGAGCCAGTGGCCACCGGCGGCGCCGGTGGAACGCACCACCACGGGCCAGGTGATGGCTGGCGGCGGAGATGCCTGGCAGAGCGGCCTTCGCTCCAGGGCCAGGGCCGCCACCCCCTGGAGCGCCGGCAGCTGCACCCAGTCACCGCCGCAAGGCGCAGGCTGCCGCGGCAGCGCCGCCCCGTTGGCCAGGTGCCATTCACCGCGGGGCAACCTGAGAGTGAGGGGGGCCGCATCGACGGCCTGGAGCTGGGCCAGCCACCAAGCGTTCCGTGCCGGACGGGGGCGGGGGGCCAGCCAGCGGAGCAGGGCCCCGTCGCGGCGCCGGCGGGCCTGGCGACGGGCCTGACGCCAAAGGGGCTCCGCCTGCTCAAACACCTCCGGGACAGAGGTTCCCGGAAGAATGTCGTGGAACTGCTGGAACAGCAGCGTGCGCCAGGCCTCCCCCAGCTCGGGGGTCGCCAGATCCGGCGATTCCCCGTCGGTGTCCGCGGTGGCGGCCACCCGGAGGGCCTCCGCCAGTTCCGCCTCCCGCAGCAGCCGCTCGAGGCTGCGGTTGTGGCGTTTCTGGTCGGGGCGACTGGTGGCGATGCCCCGATGCAGCTCCAGGTAGAGCTCATCGCGCCAGATCGGCAGCTGATCGCTGTGGGGCTCCAGCTCCGCCAGGTAGCCGCGCAGGCTGCCATGGCGCTGGGGGGCAGCGAGGGACATTCGGTTCCAGAGCTCCAGCTGCTCGAGCATCTCGGCGGTGGGACCCCCACCGTGGTCCCCCACCCCCGGCAGCCAGAGGGCCCGCTCCAGCCCCGTGGAACGGCGCCAGTCGCAGCGGTAGCGCTCCATGGCCACCGGATCACCATCGGTGCCGATTGGCGCCGTCATCAGGGCCAGCACCTCCTCGCCGCAGCGGCTGCGCCAGCGAAACAGACGATGGGGGAAAGGATTGGTGGCGTTCCAGGCCAGTTTGTGGGTGCAGAACCAGCGCACGCCACTGAAACGAGCCACGGCGGGCAGGCCTGCGGCGAAGCCGAAGCTGTCGGGGAGCCAGGCAACCGTGGCCTCCCACTCCGGGAAGCGGGAACGGCTGAAAGCCTGCCCCTCATCGAACTGGCGCCACAGGGAGGCGGTGCCGATCAGCACGCAGTCGCTCTCGACCCAGGGGCCATTGATCGGCTCCCAGCGACCAGCACGCATGGCGGCCCGGATCTGCTCGAACAGGGCAGGGCGATGGCGCTCCAACCAGGCATAGAGCGCGGGGGTGGAATGGCCGAAGTGGAGCTGGGGATGGCGCCCCATCAGATCCAGGGCCGAGCGGAAGGTGCGCTCGGCCGCCTGCCAGGTGTCGGCCACGGGCCACAGCCAGGCCAGATCGAGGTGGGCATGGCCAAGCACGTGGAAGCCGGCCCCCTCAGGCAGGAACGCTGGAGCCCTGCCCAGCAGGGCCACCACCTGCTCCGGGGCCGTGGGGGAGGCGGGATCCACAAACGCCAGCTCAGCAGCCAGTGCGGCCGCCGCCTCCCCGCCATGCCGCAGGGCCAGCAGTTCCAGGCTGGGGGCCAGCAGCACCCCGTGGGGATCGCCAGGGCCCGTGGGCTCCAGCTCGATCCTGCTGAGGATCAAAGCCCCGTCATCGTGGAGGGGGCTGCGCAGGCGCAGCTCCAGGGCCAGGGGCTCCCCCGCCCACCAAGAGGCCGGCAGGGGCCAGCGACAGGCGGTGTCAAAAAGATCACCGCGGTGCACGGCCTCGCCATTCACCCGCAGCTCTGCCGCATCGGCCCACCAGCGCAACACCAGGCGAGCCCCCACCCCGCCTAGGTTCCGCCAGGCCTCCGGGCAAACGAGCTCCTGGGTCAAGGAGATCCATTGGCCGCCGCGGGGCCAGATCAGCAGACCCCGGGCATGCCAGTCGGGCCGGTGACGCTCTCCCCAGGGGTCCTCCAGGGCCACCGCACCATGGCCGTCGGGCCCATGGGTGCGCCACAGGCGCTGCAGATCAAGGCTGGAACGTGAGCGAAACGTTTCAATCCAGGGGCGAAGCACCGCCTCCAGGCCCTCCGCCATCGTTCTGCGCCATCAGTGACCCATAGGATGATGCCGCTGCCTCAGGGTCGTTCCGGGCCCCCCTGGCGCCTGTTACTCCCTGTCACCCGCCGGACGGACCATGCTCGCCCTCAAGGTTTCGGTTTACTCCGTAGTCTTTTTCTTCATCGGGATCTTCGTGTTTGGCTTCCTGGCCAGCGATCCCAGCCGCACCCCCAGCCGCAAGGACCTCGAGGACTGAACGCTGAACCGGTCTGAGGAACCGGCCCGAACACACCAGCCCCTACCCATCCCCATGGCAGGATCAGCGCCGTTTCGGCAGGCCTGGTGATCGGACGACTTCCAGCTGGGTTGGCACTTGCCCTGCTGGGAACCGTCGCCGGGATCGGAACAGCCCAGCCCGCCCACGGCGCACCAAACGAGAGCACGGCATCCCCCCAGGTGCCTGCCGCCGCACTCGTCAACACCCCAGCAATCAACTCAGCCGTCCCCCAGGGCTCCTCCGCTCCAGACGCCCCATCGGCTGACAGGACACCCGCCGCCTCGCCCCTCTCCCAGGCCGCACCCCCTCCCCTGCCGCCGGTGCCTCCGACTCCGGCCGCAACCGGACCGGTCCGCCCAATCCCCGTGAGTGCGGCATCACCCGCCAAGGGATTCCCGGCCGAGATCCAGCTCACCTCCGATGAACAGGCTCTCGACATCCTGCTGAACCGGGCGGTGGCCACCGGCAAGGTGCGGGCGCTGCTGGGGGGGGGGCGCATCCTCGCCGATCGGGTCGAATACGACTCCATCAGCGGCACCCTTTATGCCAGCGGATCGGTCCGCTTCCAGCGCGGCAACCAGTACCTTCAGGCCAGCCGCCTGCGCTACAACCTCAACGACCAGCGGGGGGAGGCCGAGGAGGTCTACGGCTACCTCGACCTCGAGCAGTCAAAGCAGGATTTCGACCTGGAGGCCATCCCGACCCTGCCCCTGGGCCCTGAACAGCCCATGGCCTGTCCACCGAAGATCCCTGCGGTGCCCAATTGGCACCCCCATCCCTGGGCCGCCACCCTTTGGGGCGGCCAGGCGATCGACACCAACTTCGGCCAGACCTTCCTGTTCCAGGGACGCATGCGGCCGGAATACCTGCTGGGGGTGGGCCTGAACCGACGCATCTACGACGGGGGGCCCGTCGCCTTCGAGATCGACTCCACCTTGATGGGCCACCGCGCCAATCCGGACCGGGGTGGTGGCTTCAACCAGGTGGTTCCATTCTCGTCAACCCTGGGCCAGGTCTTCGGCGAAGCCACCATCGGCATCGGCATCCGGGCCTGGCTCCTGCCCTGGCTGAGCGTGGGCTTTGTGGAGGGTGTGAGTTGGCTTTCGGAACCCAGCCAGTACGAGAAGACCTACCGAGAGAACTACACCCAGTTCCTCAATTACCTCGGCTTCGAGGTCGAGGCCCTGGTCAATCCCCAATGGTCCGTGGTGGGGAGGATCCACCACCGCTCCGGTGCCTACGGCCTGTACAGCGGGGTGAGCGAGGGCAGCAATGCCTACCTGCTCGGTCTGCGCTATCGCTTCGGAAGCGCGCCCGACCCCGGGCCGGTGCAGGTGGCCGTGACTCCTCCCGTGGGCTGCCCGGACGCCGAGCGGGGCCGGCGCAAGCGGGTGCGGACCCTGGCCGAAGCCCTTGAACAGGTGGCCATGGGCCCCCCCACGTCCACCGTGCCCACCCCCGCCAGCGCTCGGCAACAGCCTACTCCGTCCAGTCCGCCTCCCAGGGCCTTGAGCCCCCAGGAGCAGAGCACCGCGCGCGCCAAGGCGATCGAAGCGGTCGACCAGCGCATCGGCTCCATCACCCAACGCCAGGGGCTGACCGCCGGCCGCCGTTTTGGCACCACAAGTGTATTTACAGCACCCGCCAACGAGATCACCTTCGGCGGCGTGCGGCCTCCCCAGATCCAGAGCCAGAACACTGCTGAAAACAAGAAGCTGGTGAACGGCACGATCGGCCGCTGGCGCTTCCAGGCCGCCCGGCTGTCGATCACCCCCGACGGCTGGCAAGCGGACCGGATCGGCATGACCAACGATCCGTTCACCCCGGCCCAGTCCTGGCTGGATGCCGACAACGTGCTGGCCCGTGTCCAGCCCAACGGCGACATCCTGCTCACCTCCGACCGCAGCCGCCTGATTCTGGAGAACCAGCTGGCGATCCCGGTGTCCAACAACCAGCGCATCAAAAAGAAGCGGCAGGTGGAAAGCCGCTGGGTGCTCGGCAACGACGGCACCGACCGGGACGGCAACTTCATCGGTCGCCAGCTCAAGGCCATCAAGATCGGCGAGAGCGGCCAACTGGTGCTCGAACCCCAATTCCTCTGGAGCCGGGCCCGCAAGGGCACCACCAGCAGCTATGTGCTCCCCGGGCAACCGGCGGGGGCGAACCCCAGCACCCAGCCCGCCACGTTCGCCGATCTGTTCGGCCTGGTGGCGGAGTTCAAGGGTCCGCTGCTGGGCTTCACCGCCGACGCCAACCTCAGCATCTCCACCTTCAACCCCAAGAACTTCGCCAACGGCACCCGCAGCTGGGGCGACATGAGCCGTGACATCAAACTGCCGCTGGTGGGGGTGAGTACGGCCCGCCTCTTCGGCGCCTACCGCTACCGCACCTGGAACGGCTCCCTGGGGGAACAGGACGTCTACTCCGCCTACGGCGTCTCCCTGGAGCAACGGGGCTCCCTGCCCAACTGGGGACGCTTGACCAACAGCTACATCTGGCGCCTTGGCATTGGCAACTTCCAGAGCAACCAGTTCGAGAGCATCAACTTCACCGACCTCTGGCGCGGCAGCGGTGTGATGGCCATCAACAGCTCCCTGCCCCTCTGGACCGGCAAAGCCCTCCCCCTCACCGCCTCGGAGGCCTACCGCAACGTGGGCACGGCGATCGTGCCGGGCCTCACCCTCAACTCCAACCTCACCGTCAACCTGGCCTATTACGGCACCGGCGCCCACCAGAACCTGGTGAGCCTCTCGGCCGGCCCCACCCTGACCCTGGGCCACTTCAGCAAACCCTTCCTGGACTACACCCAGCTGACCATCACCGGAGGCGGCACCCTGCGCAGCGGCCTGAGTCCGTTCAGCTTCGATCGGGCCGTGGACCTGGCCACCATCGGCGTCGGGCTGAGTCAGCAAATTTATGGGCCCCTGGTGGTCAGTGGCGGCATCGGCCTCAATGTCGATGGCAACTCACCGAACTACGGCGAGCTGACGGGCTCCTACGTGGAGCTGAAATGGCAACGGCGGGCCTATGAGCTGAGCATTTACTACAGCCCTTACGAAAAATTGGGAGGGGTGCGGGTGAAGCTCAACGACTTCAGCTTCACCGGCACGGGCGTGCCCTTCGTGCCCTACACGCCAAGCCATCCGGGCTCCATGCGGGAAGACCGCCCGTTCTAAGGGGCCGCCTTCGTGGTTGCTGGGTTTGGAGATCAGCGCAGGGGCGGCAGCGGCGGCACCGGAATCTCAGGGCCGCCGATCACCAGATCGCTGCCGAAGAGATCGGCTCCGGCGATGCGGAGGCCTTCAGTGCGGACACCGGGCGAGAGCGCGTTGATGACCACGGAGTCCCGGAGGTCAGCGCCGCGCAGATCCACCTCGGCCAAATCCGCATTGGTAAGCCGGGCGCTCTCAAGCCGCGCCCCCACAAGGCGCGCGCCACTGAGGTCGGCACCCTCAAGGTTGGCGCCACGCAAATCGGCATGGCTGAGGTCGGCGCCGCGCAGATCCATGCCAATCAGATGGGTACCGCGCAGGTCGGCTCCCCGCAGATCACAGTTCCGACAGGAGGACCAGGGCGCCAAAGGGCCCACAGCGGCAGTGGTGGGCTGCGCCACGCCCTGAAACGGCACCACCGAGATCGGCACCACACCGGCCAGGGCTGACCCGCTGATCAAGACCGTTCCACTGATCAAAACCCCACCGGCGGCCCGGAACGCTGCCCCCCAGGGGACGAAGTCAAAACCCGCCATGGCAACCTCCAGCAACCTTGCCCTTGCCCCAGTCTTATGGACGGCTATGGAATCGGCACAAGGCGGAAGGGGCGGGTTCCCCCCCGGGCGAAGGCGGCAGACGGGCTTGGGAGGCCGCCGTTCAGGCGACCTGAAAGCCGTTCACATAGGGCAGTCGCGCGGCGGTGGCACGCAGTTCGTCGTCATGGGCCACCAGCTGGCCCGTGGCATCCCACTGTCCACTGAGCAGCATCTGCCGGACACCGGAAGGCAATTCCAGGTTCCATGCCGGGCCTGGCTCAGGACCGGTGCGTTGGATTTGCCCCGTGGCCACCTCCAAGAGGAACTCCGTCATGGGATCGACCGAGGCGGCCTGCTGCAGGTCGAGCACCACCTGGTGGGATGCGGTGAAGCAGGGAATCCCCAGGGCAAGGCAGTTGCCGAAGAAAATCTCGGCATAGCTCTCGGCCACGATCGCGCGGATCCCCCAGCGCATCAGGGCCTGGGGGGCGTGCTCACGGCTGGACCCACAGCCGAAGTTGCGGTTGGCCATCAGGATTTGGGCCCCCCGGTGCTCCGGGCGGTCGAACGGGTGGGCACCACCCAGTTCTTTGCGATCGTCGGCGAACACCTGCTCGCCAAGCCCCTCGAAGCTGATGCTCTTGAGGAAGCGGGCAGGGATGATGCGGTCGGTATCGATGTCGTCGCCGGACATCACCAGGGCCCTGCCCTCAAGGCGCTCGATCGAACCTGTGGGGAAGCTCACGGAG
The DNA here is from genome assembly GCA_037134455.1 of Synechococcaceae cyanobacterium ELA445. Classification (GTDB taxonomy): domain Bacteria; phylum Cyanobacteriota; class Cyanobacteriia; order PCC-6307; family Cyanobiaceae; genus ATX-6F1. The sequence continues at coordinate 19,004 of JBAXME010000029.1, forward strand.
GTGGTCATGGGGGTGCTTCTCAGGGGGCCAGCAACTGACGGACATCGGACACCCGGCCAGTGACGGCGGCCGCCGCCACCATCGCCGGGCTCATCAGCAGGGTGCGACCGCTGGCGGAACCCTGACGGCCCTTGAAGTTTCGGTTGCTGGAGCTGGCACTGATCTGGCGGCCCTCCAGCCGGTCAGGGTTCATGGCCAGGCACATGGAGCAACCGGGCTCCCGCCACTCGAAGCCCGCCTCCTTGAACACCTCATCGAGGCCCTCGGCCTCGGCGGCAGCGGCCACCTGCTCGGAACCGGGCACCACAAACGCCTTGATGCCAGGTGCCACATGACGGCCCTTGGCCACGAGCGCAGCGGCCTGCAAATCGCTCAGGCGGCCATTGGTGCAACTGCCGATGAAACAGACGTCGACGGGCAGACCGGCGATCGGCGTGCCGGGCTTCAAATCCATGTAACGGTAGGCCTCCTCGGCGATCGGCCGCTCATTGGGCTCGGTCTGCTCCAGGGTGGGCACGGTTTCATCCACGGCAATTCCCTGGCCGGGGGTGATGCCCCAGGTGACGGTGGGGGCGAGGGTGGCGGCATCAAAGCGCACCTCGTCATCGAAGTGGGCGTCAGGCCCACTGGCCAGGGTGCTCCACCAGGCCACGGCCCGCTCCCAGGCTTCGCCGTCAGGGGCCGCTAGGCGCCCTTTGAGGTAGCCGAAGGTGGTGGCGTCGGGGTTGACGTAGCCGCAGCGGGCGCCGCCCTCGATCGCCATGTTGCAGAGGGTCATGCGCTCCTCCATGGAGAGGGCCTCGATGGCCGGCCCAGCGAACTCATAGGCGAAGCCCACGCCCCCCTTCACCCCGAGGGTACGGATGATGTGCAGCACCAGATCCTTGGCATAGACGCCCGCCGAAAGGCGACCGTCCACCCAGATCCGCCGCACCTTGAGCTTGCTGAGCGCCAGGCTCTGGGCCGCCAGTACGTCGCGCACCTGGCTGGTGCCAATGCCGAAGGCGATCGCTCCAAAGGCCCCATGGGTGGAGGTGTGGGAGTCACCGCAGGCAACGGTCATGCCCGGTTGGGTGAGCCCCAGTTCGGGGGCAATGACATGCACAATCCCCTGGCGTCCACTGCCCAGGCCATGGAGGGTGATGCCGTGCTCGGCGCAGTTGCGCTCCAGGGTGGCCAGCATCTGCTCGGCCAGGGGATCGGCAAAGGGCCGCGCCTGGGAGGTGGTGGGCACGATGTGGTCCACCGTGGCCACCGTGCGCTCCGGGTGGCGCACCGACAGGCCCAGATCCCGCAGGCCGTCAAAGGCCTGGGGGGTGGTGACCTCATGGATCAGATGCAGGCCGATGAACAGCTGGGTGGCACCACCAGGCAACTCCGCCACCCGATGCAGATCCCAGACCTTGTCGTAGAGGGTTCCGGTGCTCACCTGATCCTGTACCTCTGGGGTTCAGCCTAGAAGGGGGGCAAACGCCCCTCGCCTGCCCATGCCCCCAGCAGGCCCAGGCGCAGCCGATCCAGGGCCTCCACCACGGTGATCGCCTGGATACCGGCACGGCCACGCCGGTCGCCGAAGCCCAACCCCTCGCTCCTGCTGCCCTCGGGACCGACCACGGCGATGTGCACCAACCCCACGGGTTTGGCCCCACTGCCCCCCCCGGGGCCGGCAATGCCGGTCACGGCGACCGACCAGGAGGAGCCGGTGAGGCGGCGGGCCCCCTCGGCCATGGCGATCGCCACCGGATCGCTCACGGCCCCGTGGGCCTCCAACAGCTCGGCCGGCACCCCCAGCAGGTTCTGCTTGACGGCATTGGCGTAGGCGATCACACCCCCCAGAAAGCCGTCGGACGCCCCGGGCACCGCCGCCAGGGCCGCACCAAGAGCTCCACCGGTGCAGGATTCGGCCACCGCCACGGTCTCCCCCCTCCGTCGCAGCAAGGCCAGCACCACCGAGGCCAGGCTGTCGTCATCGGCTCCGTAACAAAGGGCACCCGTGCGGGCGCGGAGCTCGGCCTCCACAGGCGCCAACAGCTCCGTCGCAGCCTGTTCCGAATCGGCGCGGGCCGTGATCCGCAGTTTCACCTCCCCCAGGCCGGCGTAGGGGGCGAGGGTGGGGTTCTCCCCCTCCAGCAGATCGGCCACCCGCTCCGCCAGGTTGGATTCCCCGATGCCCGCAAAACGCAGGGTGCGGCTCCTGAAGGCGTTCCCGCTCAGCCCCTGGTGGCTCAGCCAGGGCCGGGCGGTCTGCTCCCACATGGCATGCAGCTCGCTGGGCACGCCAGGAAATGTGAGCACGGTGAATCCGGGCTGCGGGGTCCAGATCACCCCGGGGGCCGTGCCGGTGGGGTTGGGCAGCAACTCTGCCCCAGGCGGCAGCAGGGCCTGCTTGCGGTTGCTGGCGGCGATCGGCCGACCCCGGGCCGAGAGCTTGGCCTGGATATCGGCCCACACCCCGGGCCGCTCCTCGAGACGGGCACCAAAGGCGGCGGCGATCGCCTCGGTGGTGAGGTCGTCGGGGGTGGGGCCCAAACCGCCGGTGCAGACCAGCAGGCGGCAGCGAGTCGCCGCCTCTTGCACCACCTGGATCAGGCGCTCCCGGTTGTCGCCCACCACGGTCTGGCGGTAGTGGGGCAGGCCGAGGGACGCCAGCTGTTCCGCCAGCCAGCGGGCGTTGCCATTGAGGATCGACCCCAGCAGCAGCTCGGTGCCGATGCAGAGGATCTCCACCCCAGCGGAGGGTGATGGGTTGGTGGCTCGTGAGGTCAAAGCGAACGCCTCAGGTGGATCATTGGCTACCTCAAGGGCGGGGATCAACGCCGGCGGAGGGCTCTGGAGAAGAGCAGGGTCCGGACCCGCCTGGGGCCGGGTCCGGGGGCAGGAGAGACCCCTCGCAGGGGAGCTCAACGACCTCGTTGCCCACCAGGGCCACCACTTGGCGACGGCTGACGATCACGACGCCAATCAGCACTGCCGTGGCCAGGGCCAGCCAAAGGAAACGCATCTCCGCATTGGCCAGCACCAAGGCCAAGGCCGCCAGCCACTGGGTGAAGGCGTAGATCAGCACCACCGTGCGGCGGTGGCTGAACCCCGCCCGCAGCAGGCGGTGGTGCAGGTGGCGGCGGTCGGGATAGAAGGGGGAGCGGCCGGCGCTCAAACGACCCATGATCACGGCGGACATGTCGGCCAGGGGCAGCGACAGGATCAACAGCGGCAGCAGCACGCTGACGGTGGTGAGGCCCTTGGCAGGCCCGACGATGCTGATCGAGGCCAGGGCGAAGCCGAGGAAATAGGAACCCCCGTCGCCCATAAAGATCCGGGCCGGATTGAAGTTGTAACGGAGGAAACCAAGGCAGGCCCCCGCCAGGGCCGCCGCCAGTACGCCCGCAGCACTCTGGTGCAGGCTGAAGCTCACGGAGATCAGACCAATGGCGGCGATGCCGCTCACCCCGGCGGCGAGGCCGTCCAAGCCATCGAGCCAGTTGATGGCGTTGGTGATGCCCACCAGCCAGATCACCGTGGCCAGAAGGCTCAGCCCCTCAGGTAGACCAATCGATCCGCTGAAACCGCCGAGGCCGAAGGGAAGATCCAGGGCCCCGATCCGTACTCCCTTGCTCCACACCACCATCGCCACCGCCAGCTGGGCCGCCAACCGGGGCAGTGGCGGCAGGGCAAACAGGTCATCGCCCAGGCCGATCGCGAAGAAGCAGAGCGAGCCCGCCAAGGTGGTCCAGATCAGCTGATCCTTGGCCGGCTCCAGGCTGCCGAACCAGCCCAGCCCCCACACCAGGCCCAAGGCCAGGGCAAAGCCCGCCACGATGCCCACACCACCGAGACGCACCATCGGGGTGGTGTGCTGCTTGCGGGCATCGGGCTGGTCGATGAGCCCCCAACGGAGCCCTAGGCGCCGTACCAGCGGCACCACTACGGCCGTCAAAAGGGCAGCACTCACGAAGGTGACCAGTGCAACGGCAACCGGGTGGCTGGAGATCGTCACGAATGGCGCCTGGGGGAACATCCCAAAGGGAAGCGGGATGTCACCGGCAGCTTAGGGAGCACGAATCGACCATCAGACCGGCTGTAGTTCACGGGCCGAGCCGTAGAGGGGGAAGCGGGCCACCAGGGCGGCCACCCTCTCGCGGCAGCGCAGTTCGATGGCCGCATCCTCCGGGTGCTGAAGGCGGTCGGCGATCACATCGGCCACCTCCACAAAGGCGGCCGTATCAAATCCGCGGGTGGTGAGGGCTGCACTGCCCAGCCGCAGGCCACTGGTGACGAAGGGCGATTCGGGATCAAAGGGCACGGTGTTCTTGTTGGCCGTGATGTTGATGTCGCTCACCAACTGATCGGCCCGCTTGCCGGTGAGGCCCACGGAACGCAGATCGAGCAGCACCAGGTGGTTGTCCGTTCCCCCGGAGACCACACGAATACCCCGCTCCACCAGCCGCTCGGCCAGGGCCTGGGCATTGCGCACCACCTGGGCGCTGTAGGCGCGGAAGGAGGGTTGGAGAGCCTCGCCAAAGGCCACGGCCTTGGCCGCCACCACGTGCTCCAGGGGGCCGCCCTGGTTGCCGGGGAACACGGCCTTGTCGAACTGCCGGCCGAACTCCGCATCCCCAGTGAGGATCAGGCCACCCCGGGGGCCCCGCAGGGTCTTGTGGGTGGTGGTGGTGACCACATGGCAGTGGGGAATGGGGCTGGGGTGGTCTCCGCTGGCCACCAGGCCGGCGATATGGGCCATGTCCGCCAGCAGGTAGGCCCCCACATCGTCGGCGATGGAGCGGAAGGCAGCGAAGTCGATCGTGCGGGGGTAGGCGGAATAGCCGCAGATGATCAGCTTGGGCCGATGCTCCAGGGCCAGCTGCCGGATCGTCTCGAAGTTCAGCTGTTCGGTGTGGGGATCAACGCCGTAGTGGACAGCCTTGAACCACTTGCCCGACACGTTCACCGGCGAGCCATGGGTGAGGTGACCGCCATGGCTTAGATCCATGCCCAGGATCGTGTCGCCGGGCTGCAGCAGGGCCAGGAAAACGGCGAAGTTGGCCTGGGCGCCGCTGTGGGGCTGCACATTGGCCCAGGCGGCCCCGAACAACTGCTTCGCCCGCGCGATCGCCAGTTCCTCGATGGCGTCGACGTGCTCGCAGCCGCCGTAATAGCGCTTGTGGGGGAGCCCCTCGGCGTATTTGTTGGTGAGCACCGACCCCTGGGCCTCCATCACGGCCCGGGAGGTGAAGTTCTCGCTGGCGATCAGCTCCAGGTGGCTCTGCTGTCGGTTGAGCTCTTTGCCGATCAGGGCCGCGATGGCCGGATCGGCGCTGGCCAATGGTTGGTTGAGGGCCACGCCCGAGGGGTCCGCCATGGTTGTGCTGCCGCCTGTGTGATCCGATCGTAAGGAAACGAACCGACGCCCTCCATGGCCATGGGCCGGAAATGTTGGGGCTCCAGCAGGGGAGGCATGAAAAAACCGCCCCGGAGGGCGGTTAGGAAAGCGCGCCTGGAGAGATTCGAACTCCCGACCCTCTGATCCGTAGTCAGATGCTCTAATCCGCTGAGCTACAAGCGCTTACTTGGCCATTCTCAGCGCACCGGGTGCCCATCCGTCAACCGAAGAGGGCCCGCCGGCCCAAGCGCCACAATCGAGACATGCGCCCCGCTCCGCCTGGTTGCCCCTCCCATGCCAATCCGCTGGTACGGTCCCGCCGACCCCGCCGACCCCACCTACCGCCACTTTGAGCGGATCGTCAATCTCACCCTCCACAGCGCCCTGTTCGCGGCGGTGAATAGCGGGCTGTGGGTGGTGCAGGGGCTGCGGCACCCCTGGGACCACCTCAACCTGGTGACCGCGGGCTGGGGGGTGGTGCTGCTGATGCACTTGATCCTGGTGCTGAGCCTGCGACCCCAACCGGCCCAGGGTCCACCATCCTGAGAACACGGCAGGAATGAATCCCATGGCCTTGCGCTCCGACCAGATTCAGAACCTCAAAACCGCCCTGGCCGATCGGATCTACGTGCAGGTGGCGGGCTGGCACCTCTACCTGGGTGACGCGGGTCTGGCGGAGGAGCTGGCGATCGAGTGCGCCGCCCGGCTGGATCAGGGTCCCGAGATCTGCGCCCGCCAGTCCCTCGAGGCGGTGCAGGTGCCGATCGGCGGCGGCGGCAGTCGCCTTCCCCTCGCACGGCTGGTGCCCGCCGGCCAGCTGCAGGACCTGGAGGACGTTCTTCAGGAATTCTGTTCCTGAAGCCCAAGGGCCAAGCGGGGCGGCCGATAGGGTGGCGCCACCTGCAGAGCGCTTGTGCTGGTGATCGAGGTGACCAACGCCCGAGACGTGGTCCGCCAGCGCATCGGCCGCCTGGGCAGTCGCCTGATCGGCAAGGTGGTCGATGCCGAAGCCCAGGTGGAGCGTGCCCTGATCCAGGAACTGGAAACCGCCTTCAAGGATTTCGGCATCGAGGCCAGGATTTATTCCGTCGACGGGCCCCAGATGGTGGGCCGTAGCCACCTGGAGATTCCCATCCAGGTGCGCGAAGAGCGTCAGGTGCGTCTCAACGACGCCAATCCCTAGCGCCCCGGCAGAGCCGCCAGCAGCCTTCGACGCAGGTCATCACTGAGCTGGCGCGCCTCGGGCACACCGGCGTAGCTGGCAAGCAGCCCATAGACCACCAGGCCTGCGGTGCCACAGAGAGCGCACTGGATCAGCCGGCCCATCAGGTGGGGAGGCCAGGCAACAGCCGCCGACAGCCCCCAGGCCACCAGGCCCGCCACCGCTGCCGCCAGCAACAGCAGTGAACTGTCGCGGGCCCAACGGCGCAGGGGCAAGCCCCCCAGCCGGCTCTGGAGAGCCAGCAACAGCGCCAGGCAGGTGATCAGGTTCACCGCCACGGTGGCCAGCACCAGCCCTGGCGCGCCGAAATAGAGGGCCGGCAGCTGAAGCCCCCAGGGGGTGGGGCCCCCCACCAGGGTCCAGTCGAAAAACACGTTCAGACCGATGCCCGCCATCGACCAGCGGAACGGGGTGACCCCATCGCCAAGGGCATAGAAGACCCGCACGATCACGTCCCGGCCCAGGTAGGCGGGCATGCCGACCCCGTAGGCCATCAGCAGCCCGGTCACCAGGCTGGAGGCCCCGGCATTGAAGGCACCCCGCTCGTAGATGGCCGCCACGATCGGCCCGGCCAGGGCCACGAACAGGGCCCCCAGCGGCAGCATGCTGGCGGTGGAGAGCATCAGCCCCTGGCGGATGCGGCCAATGAGCTCGGGCCGGTCCGACGGTGCGGTGAGCCGGGAGAACACCGGCAGGAGGGGCACCAGAAGTGCGTTGGAGAGCAACCCCAGGGGCGTCTGCACCAGAAGGCCGGCGTAGCCCAGACCGGCCGCGGCCCCAAGGATGCCGGAGGCGAAGAACAGGTCAGTGAACACATTGATCTGCAGCATTCCCGAGGAGAGGGTCGCCGGACCCATCACCTGAAGCACCTCCCGCACACCCTCATGGCGCCAGTCCCAGACGAACCGCAGACGGCCGAGCCCCTGGCGGGCCAGGGCGGGCAATTGGATCAGCCACTGCAGCACCGCCCCCAGCAGGGTGGAGCCCGCCAGAACGGCCCCCCCCAGCAGCGCCTTGTCTGGGGCCGTGATCGACGAACCCAACTGCCACCAGAGCAGCCCCAGTCCACCGATCACCGCCACGCTGGAGAGCAGTGGGCTGACCGACGGCAACCAGAATTCATCGGCTGCATTGAGGGCCCCGAAGCCCAGGCCGATCAGGCCAGCAAACAGAGCCATCGGAGCCATCCAGCGCAGTTGCACAACGGCATTGGCATGGATGTCAGGGGGCAGGGCCGGACCCACCAGGGTGATGAGGGGGTCGGCGGCCAGCAGCAGCAGGATGGTGACCCCGATCAGGCCCGCCCCCACCAGGGTGTTGATCGCCGCCAGCACGTAGGCACCCTCCTCCCGCGGCCGGCGGGCCAGCACGCTGACCATGGCACTGTGGAAAGGCCCGTTGATGCCCCCCAGCAGGATCAGCAGGAAACCCGGCAGCACATAGGCGTAGTTGTAGGCGTCGTAGGCCGCCCCCACGCCAAAGGCAGCAGCAATCACCTGCTGACGCACCAGGCCGGCCACCTTGCTCAAGGCGGTGGCAATGCCAACGATCAGAGCGATGCGGCGCAGGGACTTCGCCATCCAGTTCCGAGCCCAGGCCCACAGTTCGGCTGATTCTCCACCGCACCCGCCCGCCCATGGCCAACCCCATCCCCGTGCTCAGGTTCGATCCCCTGGTGGAGGGGGTGCTCCACAAGCGCTACAAGCGCTTTCTCGCCGACATCGAACTGAGCGATGGCCAGGTGGTGACGGCCCACTGCCCCAACACCGGTCCGATGACAGGCGTCTTGATCCCGGGCGGGCGGGTGCGACTGCGCCATGACCCCCGGCCGGAGCGCAAGCTGGCCTGGACCTGGGAGCAGGCGGAGGTGCCAGGGGCCGACGGCACACCGGTGTGGGTGGGCGTCAACACCGCCCTGCCGAACCGGCTGGTGCGGGCCACGATCGAAGCAGGCCTGCTGGAGCCCTGGCTGGGGCCGATCGGGGCCATTCGCGCCGAGGTGCCCTACGGCGCTGGTCGGCGCAGCCGCATCGACCTGCTGCTCACCCCAGCCCCCGGGCCAGCCGCCAGACCCACCGATCCACGGTTGATTTATCTGGAGGTGAAAAACACCACCTGGACCGAGGGCCGACTGGCCCTTTTCCCGGACACCGTGACCGAACGGGGCCAGAAGCATCTGGTGGAGCTGGCAGATCTGCTACCCGAGGCCCGAGCCGTGCTGGTGCCCTGCCTCAGCCGCGCCGATGTGGACCGCTTTGCCCCTGGAGACCGCGCCGACCCCCGCTATGGAGAGCTATTTCGAACGGCGCTCAATCGGGGGGTGGAGGTGGTGCCCTGTCGCTACGACTTTCAGGCCACCGGTGTGAATTGGCTGGGGGTTACCCCCGTGGAGCGGCGGGATCCCCAGGCAGAGATCCATGAATCCAAGATTCAGTAACAACCGCAACAAAAAACAGGGCTCGACGGCCAATCTTCCCCACCCAAATGCATCTGGGGGTAGATCCCATGGCGACGGCATCGCCGGCACCCTGGTCTCCCAGCTGCGCTCCGGCAAACCTGACCTGACCTTCACCATCAACGACATCCTGGCCGGTCTGGTGGGAGTCACCGCCGGTTGCGACGCCATCTCCATGCCTGCCGCCTGGGTGATCGGCTTCATCGGCGGTGCCCTGGTGGTCTACGCGGTCAGCTTTGTCGATGCCCTCGGCATCGATGATCCCGTGGGCGCCTTCTCGGTGCATGGGTTCGGCGGCATCTGGGGCACCCTGGCCGTCGGCCTCTTCCACATGGACAAGGGTCTGCTCACCGGCCATGGCTTCGGCCAACTCGGTCTGCAAATCCTTGGTGTGGTTTCCTACGTGGTGTTCACCTTGGCGGTGTCCTGGATCCTCTGGAGCGTCCTCGGTGCCATCGGCGGTGGCCTATCCCGACTTCGTTTCCACCTCCAACGTCTGACCCAGATCGCGGCTGGGCCTGGTCCTCCCACCGCCTCTCCAGCCGCGATCTCTTTCAACCGGCAGGCCACACCCCCCCATAGAGTCGGCTGAACCAGCCGGCGAAACGATGGACACCCGCGCCTTCAAACGCTCGCTAAGCCATTCCGAGCGGTACAACCGGCGCGGCTTCGGTCGGGCCGAGGAGGTGGCCGGCAGCCTGGAGCAGGCCTATCAGAGCGACTTGGTGGCAGGCCTGCGGGAGAACGGCTACCAACTGAACCATGGTCGTTTGTGCGTACGCCTGGCCGAAGCCTTCGGCTTTTGCTGGGGGGTGGAGCGGGCGGTGGCCATGGCCTACGAGACCCGGCGCCACTACCCCAGCGAACGGATCTGGATCACCAACGAAATCATCCACAACCCCTCGGTGAACGATCACCTAAGGGAGATGAACGTGCTGTTCATCGCCGTGGAAGAGGGAGTCAAGGACTTTTCCGAGGTGGGCCCCGGCGATGTGGTGATCCTGCCGGCCTTCGGAGCCACGGTCCAGGAGATGCAGCTGCTCAATGAGCGCGGCTGCCACATCGTCGACACCACCTGCCCGTGGGTCTCCAAGGTGTGGAACACGGTCGAGAAACACAAGAAACACGCCTTCACCTCGATCATCCACGGCAAGGTCAAGCACGAGGAAACCCTCGCCACCAGCTCCTTCGCCGGCACCTACCTGGTAGTGCTGGATCTTCCGGAGGCCCACATGGTCTGCGACTACATCCGCGGCCGCGGCGATCGCGCCACCTTCATGGCCCACTTCGCCAATGCGTGCTCCCCAGGCTTCGATCCTGACCGTGACCTGGCACGGGTTGGGGTGGCCAACCAGACCACCATGCTCAAGAGCGAAACCGAGGAAATCGGCCGACTGTTCGAGCGCACGATGCTGGAGCACTACGGACCAGCCGCGCTCAACGAACATTTTTTGGCCTTCAACACCATCTGCGATGCCACCCAAGAGCGCCAGGACGCCATGTTCTCCCTGGTGGACGAGCCCCTGGACCTGATGATTGTGATCGGCGGCTACAACTCGTCCAACACCACCCACCTGCAGGAGATCGCCATCAGCCGCGGCATCCGCTCCTTCCATATCGACACCCCCGAACGCATCGGCCCCGGCAACCGGATCGAGCACAAACCCCTGGGGGGAGAACTGGAAACCGTGCAGCCCTTCCTGCCCGAGGGGGCCCTGCGGGTTGGCATCACCTCCGGCGCCTCCACCCCGGACCGGGTGGTGGAGGATGTGATCCGTCAACTGATCGACCTCAGCGAAACTTGAGCGGGTGTCACAGCCGCGGGCGATCTGCCCGGGTGGTACATCTACATTGCGCCTTCTTTAGCTCCATCACGACCCCTGGCAGCTCGGAGCCCGTTGACCACGTCCGTCCACCGCACCGACTCCGCCGCTGTGTCAGCTCCCGCACTTCGGCACAGCCCTGATCCCAAGGTGCGCTGCTATCGCAGCCACTTTGCCGATCTGATGGAGATGCGCGCCCACGCCGACCGTGTGACCGACTACCTCGACCACCACGAGGGCTGGTTCCGGCGCTGTGCCGCGCCGATGAAAGTAAAGCCGATCGGAACCAACGGTTATCTCCTCACCCTGGGCCGGTTCGGCAATTTCGGCTTCGAGGTGGAACCCAGCATTGGCCTCGAACTCCTGCCCCAGAGCGCCGGGGTCTACCGGATCGTCACCGTGCCGGTCGAGGAGGAAACCGAGGCCTCCAGCCAGAGCCTCTATGACGTGGAGTTCAACGCCTCCCTGCAACTGGAGGAGCAGCAGGAGGATCCGGGCGTGCAGCCCCTCCCCCTCAGCCTGGTGCGATGGGAACTGGATCTGAGCGTGTGGATCAAGCTGCCTTCCGTGATCGGCCTGCTACCGGAGAGCCTGGTGCAGACCAGCGGCGACCACCTTCTGCGCCAGATCGTGCGCCAGATTTCCCGCAAGCTCACCTGGAAGGTCCAGGAAGACTTCCACGGCTCCCACGGCCTGGAATGCCCCCCCAGGCGCCGGGCTCAGTTCTAGGAGCCCTGGTTAGGCGGCAGGAGCATTGAGAATCTTGCCCACGATCTCCAGGCCCGTATAGGTCTGCCAGAGGAACAACGTCAGGGCGGCCATGTTGAGGCCCACGTGAACCTTGCGGGCCACCAGATTGCCCTGCTGGATCAGCGGCACCAGCGCCACCGCCAGAACCAGCAGGCTGGCGATCCCCAGACCCACCAACAGGTGGGGAGCCACGAACAGCTTGCCGTTGTTGATGTACGTGACGGCCATGCCGCCGAAGGTGCCGAGGACCGTGAGCACCAAAACCAGGCTGCCCACCTTGAAGTGACGCTGGGCAAACTTGCCCTTGATCAGCTCCTTGCGCTGCTCCGGTTCGGCCAGCCGGGTGCGCTTGGCCTTGATGCCCAGGTACAGGGCGTAGAGCGAAAGGGCCCCCAGAACGCCCATCACCAGGGGGTGGACGAAGTTGAGGCCGAAGGCGAAAGCGTCGGGCATGGGATTGGGCTCGATGGAGCCGAAACTAGACCGTCACGCTGCAAGCTGGTCGAACCCGTTCAGGCGACGAAACCGATCAAGGCCGGTTCAGTGCAGGAAGTGGCGCCGGCCGGTGGTGACCATGGCCAGGCCCAATTCGTCGCAGGCAGCCACCGAGTCGCCATCGCGGACGCTGCCGCCAGGCTGAATCACGGCGACGATGCCGTGCTTCGCCGCCAGGCGCACGGTGTCATCAAAGGGGAAGAAGCCATCACTGGCCAGCACGGCACCCCGGGCCGCCTCACCGGCCGCCTCGAGCGCAAGGCGGGCCGAGCCCACGCGGTTCATCTGGCCGGCGCCGATGCCCAGGCTGCGCTGGCCCCTGGCAATGGTGATGGCGTTGGAGCGCACGTGGCGCACCAGTCGCCAGGCGAAGCGCAAGTCGTCGAATTCCTCCTCGGAGGGGAGGCGCTGGCTCACCACCTGCCAGCCGCTCTCCTCCACAGGCTGGTCATCGAGCTGTTGCACCAGCACCCCGCCCAGCACGCTGCGCAGCTGCTGATCGGAGGCTCGGCCGATCGCCGCCGGGCTCAGTTCGAGCAGCCGCAGGTTGGCCTTGGACGCCAGCCGTTCGCGGGCCTCGGGGCTGAAGGCCGGCGCAACAACGCATTCGAGGAAAAGGCTGGTGAGCTGATCTGCGGTGGCGCCGTCCACTGGCGTGTTCAAGGCCACGATGCCGCCGAAGGCGGACACCCGGTCGGCATCGAGGGCCCGCTCCAGGGCTTCGGCGGTGCTGGCGCCAGTGGCCACCCCGCAGGGGTTGGTGTGCTTGACCACCACAGCAGCAGGCCGTTCGGCCCCGGGGGTGCCGTAGCCGAACTCCCGAACGGTGGCCAGGGCCGCCTCCAGGTCGATGAGGTTGTTGTAGCTGAGCTCCTTGCCCTGGAGTTGCTCTGCCCCGCCCCAACCAGCTGCCACGGCGCTGAACCAGCGGGCGGCCTGGTGGGGGTTCTCCCCGTAGCGAAGGTTCTGCTGCAGGGGAAGCTGCAGTTGGAACGTCGGCTCCACCTCCAGCCTGCCCGCCATCCACTGGCTGATGGCCCCGTCGTAGTCGGCCGTGTGGCGGAAGGCCTCCAGGGCGAGCCGGGCGCGAAAACCCGCATCGGCGGTGCCCTGCTCCAGGGCCGCCAGGAAGCCCTCGTATTGGGCTGGGCTGGTCAGCACCGCCACATCGGCGTGGTTCTTGGCCGCCGCGCGCACCATGGCCGGCCCCCCGATGTCGATGTTCTCGATGGCCTTCTCCCAGCTCACCTCGGGATCGGCCACCGTCTGGCGGAAGGGATAGAGGTTGACCACCACCACATCAATGGCCTCGATCCCCTGGGCCTCCAGATCCGCCTGGTGGGAAGGATCATCCCGCTTGGCCAGGATGCCGCCATGGATGCGGGGATGGAGGGTCTTGACCCGACCGCCCAGAATTTCAGGCGCACCGGTGTGTTCCGCCACCCGGGTGACGGTCAGCCCTGCCGCCTCTAGCGCCGCGGCCGTGCCACCGCTGGAGAGCAACCGGTAGCCGTGGTGCCGTTGCAGCGCTTCTGCCAACGGCACCAGGCCCCGCTTCTCCGACACACTCAGAAGGGCAGTGGGCGCCATCTCGATCCCTGAGGCTTCGCCCCAACCTACGCAGCGGACCCCGTCCCCATGACCGACTCCATACCCAGCACCCTCACTGACGATCTGCTCAGGGAAGGCCCCGCCGGAGCCAACTTTCGGCTGGTGCTGCTCCACGGCTGGGGCGCCGACGCCGACGACCTGCTGGACCTGGGACAGCTGCTGGCGGATGGCGACACGGAGCTGGTGGCCCTGCGGGCCCCAGACCCCCATCCGATGGGCTACGGCCGCCAGTGGTACGACCTGCAGCAGCCGGGTTGGCCAGAACTGGCCGCGGCACGACAGGCCCTGCGGCTTCGCCTGCAAAAGCTCTCAGAGACTATGCCCCTGGAGCGCACCGTTCTTCTGGGCTTTTCCCAAGGCGCCGCCATGGGCCTGGATGTGGCAAGCGGACTTCCGATCGCGGGACTGATCGCCTGCAGCGGCTATCCCCATCCCGACTGGCTGCCCCAGCCACCCCTCACGCGGGTGCTGATCACCCATGGCACCGACGATCAGGTGGTGCCCTTCGCGGCCAGCGGGGAGGTGGCTCGACGGCTGTCGGGGGCCGGCGGATTGGTGCAGGTGGAGAGCTTTGACGGCGGCCACACGATCGATACGTCCCTGTTCACTCCGATGCGGGAGTTCCTCAAGCTGAGCCGGAAGCCAGTTCCAGCTCAGGATTGATCCAGGGACCGGAGGGTCGGGAAGGGGCCGCGCACCCTCAGACGAAGGCGTACTCGTACTCCTCCATCTCCTCCCAGTCATCGGAGGCCATCGACTCGAGACCGGCGAAGAGCGTTTCCTCACCGATGCGGTCGACGATCAAGCGCAGGGACGGGAAGAGGAAATGGTTCTCCTCGGCGTACTGGGCGCTGAACAGGCCCTTTTCGCCCCAGAAGAAGCG